>CAMLLU010000003.1 GCA_946480925.1 uncultured Rivibacter sp. | reverse complement strand
TCACCGTCTTGATCGACTCGCTCATCGAGCCCAGGTGCACCGGCATGTGCGGCGCGTTGGCAATGAGGTTGCCGTCGGCGTCGAACAGCGCGCACGAGAAGTCGAGCCGCTCCTTGATGTTGACCGAGTAGGCCGTGTTCTGCAGCTGCAGGCCCATCTGCTCGGCGATGTTCATGAAGAGGTTGTTGAAGACCTCCAGCATCACCGGGTCCACCGTGGTGCCCACAGCCTTGCGGGCGGGGCGCGCCTGCACGCGCTGCAGCACGATGTGGTCGAGCTCGGTCACCCTCGCCTGCCAGCCGGGCTCCACCACGGTGGTGGCGTTCTTCTCGGCAATGATGGCCGGGCCGGCGATCACGTGGCCGGGCTTCGTCTGCTCGCGCACCACGAGGCCGGCGTCCCACCAGCGTCCGCCGCTGAAGAGCTTGACCACCGCGGCCGTGGGGGCGGCCACATCGGGCACCGCGGCGTAGCGCGGCTCGGCGGGGGCATCGCCAGCCACCACGGCTTCCACCGACACGGCCTCCACCACGAGCCGCCGGCCTTCCATCAGGAAGGCGAAACGCTGCCGGTATGCGGCTTCGAAGCCCGCGCGCAGCTCGCTCACCGTGCCGGTGCCGAACGGCACCACCAGCGCGGAGTCGGTGCCTTCGTAGCGCAGGTGCGCGCGGCGGATCATGCGCGTGTCGCCCGAGCTCACGCCCTGGCGGCGGATCTCAGCCTGCGCTTCGTCAGCCAGCGCCTGCAACCGCGCCGTGACGGCAGGCAGCGCCTCGTCGGACAGCGGCTGCTCGACGGCGGTCTCGCGCATCACGCTCTGGTCGGCCAGGCCCATGCCGTAGGCCGACAGCACGCCGGCCAGCGGGTGCACGAACACGCGGTTCATGCCCAGGGCATCGGCCACCAGGCAGGCGTGCTGCCCGCCCGCGCCGCCGAAGCACTGCAGCGTATAGCGCGTGACGTCATAGCCGCGGGCCACCGAGATCTTCTTGATGGCGTTGGCCATGCTGCCCACGGCGATGTCGATGAAGCCCTCGGCCACCTCTTCTGGGGTGCGTTTGCGGCCGGTGGACGCTTCGATCTCGCGGGCCAGCGCGGTGAACTTCTGCACCACCACGTCGCGGTCCAGCGATTCGTCGGCCCCGCGCCCGAACACCTTGGGGAAGTAGTCGGGCTGGATCTTGCCCAGCATCACGTTCGCATCGGTCACCGCCAGCGGGCCGCCGCGGCGGTAGCAGGCCGGGCCGGGGTTGGCGCCGGCGCTTTCAGGCCCCGCGCGGAAGCGCGCACCGTCGAAGCTCAGGATGGAGCCGCCACCGGCCGCCACGGTGTGGATGCTCATCATCGGCGCGCGCATTCGCACGCCGGCCACCTGGGTCTCGAAGGCCCGCTCGAATTCACCGGCGTAGTGCGACACGTCGGTGGAGGTGCCGCCCATGTCGAAGCCGATCACCTTGTCGAACTCGGCCAGCTCGGCCGTGCGCACCATGCCGACGATGCCGCCGGCCGGCCCGGAGAGGATGGCGTCCTTGCCCTGGAAGGCATGCGCGTCGGTGAGGCCGCCGGACGACTGCATGAAGAACAGCTTCACGCCCGGCATCTCGCCCGCCACCTGCTCGACGTAGCGGCGCAGGATGGGCGAGAGATAGGCATCGACCACCGTGGTGTCGCCGCGGCTCACCAGCTTCATGAGCGGGCTCACCTCGTGCGACACGCTCACCTGCGTGAAGCCGATGGCACGCGCGATGCGCGCTGCCGCGGCCTCGTGCGCGGTAAACCGGTAGCCGTGCATGAAGACGATGGCGAGGCTTCGCAAGCCTGCGTCGTAGGCGACCTGCAGCTCGCTACGCAAGTGCGTTTCGTCGAGCGGCGTGAGGACTTCGCCCTGAGCCCCCACCCTTTCGCGCGCTTCGATGACGCGCGAATACAGCAGCTCGGGCAGCACGATGTGGCGGTCGAAGATGCGCGGGCGGTCCTGGTAGGCGATGCGCAACGCATCGCGGAAGCCGCGCGTGGTGACCAGCAGCGTGGGCTCGCCCTTGCGTTCGAGCAGCGCGTTGGTGGCCACCGTGGTGCCCATCTTCACGCAGGCCACGCGATCGGGCGTGATGGGTTCGCCGGCCGTGAGGCCCAGCAGGTGGCGGATGCCGGCCACCGCCGCATCGCGATACTGCTCGGGGTTCTCACTCAAGAGCTTGTGCGTGACCAGCGAGCCGTCGGGCTTCTTGGCGACGATGTCGGTGAAGGTGCCGCCGCGGTCGATCCAGAACTGCCAAAGCGAGGTCTTGTGCGTTGCTTGCTTGCTCATCGGGTCACTCACGATTGGTACGCTGCCACGACTGTAGGCGTGGCCCACACGAGGAATTCACTGTTGTGGGTAATGGGGAACGAAGAATTCATCGGCTCACGGCGGCACAACTCTGCCGCACGTGGCACGCCCCGGTAGCAGGCTGCGACGAAGCGCAGACATCATGGATGCCGGGATTCGTTGACCGCCCAGCGCAGTGCCGGGTGCTGCAGCAGCGACAGCGCACGCAAGCCCGTGGCCTGCGCCACGTCTTGCGCATAGGGCGGCATGTTGGTGCATTCGAACACCAGCGTGCGCAACTGCGGCGCACGGGCCTTGAGCGCTGCCGCGGCGGCCACCACGTTGGCACCCGCGCGCGACAGGTTCATCGCCGGGTCGTCGCCGCGTATGCCGCGCACGAACTCGCTGCCGGGCGGCATGCCTTCGACCAGCACGTCGGCCAGCCGCTCCTCGGGCACGCCGGCACAACGCAGGTGCTCGCTGCCCAACGAGCTGGCATCGAAGGTCAGCACGCCCACCTGCTTCTCGTGCTTCAGCAGCTGCGGCAACCACAGCAGCGCCGAGCTCACCACGGGCACCGGCACGGCTGCCTGCAACTCGGCCTGCAGGGCCACGAGAAAGCCGCAACTGGTGGTGATGGCCGCCACGCCGTGCTCGGCATGCAACTCACGCGCTGCCTGCACGAACTGCCCTGCCAGCCCGCTGGCACGCAGGCTGCTAACCGACGACACGACGTCGTTCGCGAAGGCACCTCGCACGACGTGCAGATGCACGGGTGCGGTAAAGGTGTCGGCGCAGCCGATGTCGCCGGGCGGCCTGGGAAAGTGCGTATCCAGCAGCAACACGCCCAGCGTTCGTGCTTCGTTCATTGCAGGAAAAGCCCTCATCGTTTGCAGCACCGCTCAGCCTTATTCTCGACGCTCGCCTTCTCATGGAGAACCCTATGCACAAGAGGCTCACCTTCACGCTGGCTGCTGCCACCCTGGCGGCCGGCGCGAATGCCCAGACCAAATGGGACCTGCCCGCGGCCTACCCCGCCAACAACTTCCACACCGAGAACCTCACGCAGTTCGCGGCCGACGTCGACAAGGCCACGGGTGGCAAGCTCAAGATCACCGTGCATGCCAACGCCTCGCTCTTCAAGGCGCCCGAGATCAAGCGTGCGGTGCAAGGCGGCCAGGCACAGATCGGCGAGGTGCTGCTGGCCAACTTCGCGAACGAGAACCCTGTCTACGCGCTCGACGGCCTGCCCTTCCTTGCCGCAAGCTATGCCGACGCGAAGCGGCTGACCGATGCACAACGGCCTGCGCTGCAAAAGCTGCTCGGCGCGCAAGGCATGCGCCTGCTCTTCACCGTGCCGTGGCCGCCGCAGGGCATCTACACGAAGAAGGAGATCAGCTCGGTGGCCGACATGCGGGGCATCAAGTGGCGCGCCTACAGCCCGGCCACCGCGAAGATCGCCGAACTCATCGGCGCGCAGCCGGTGCAGATCCAGGCCGCCGAGCTGACGCAGGCGCTGGCCACCGGCGTGGTGGAAAGCTACATGTCGTCGGGCTCCACCGGCTACGACTCCAAGACCTACGAGCACATCAAGTACTGGTACGACACGCAGGCCTGGCTGCCCAAGAACGCGGTGATCGTGAACGAGAAGGCCTTCGCCGCGCTCGACAAACCCACGCAGGATGCCGTGCTCAAGGCCGCGGCCGATGCCGAAGCACGCGGCTGGAAGGTGAGCCAGGAAAAGAACGAGTGGTACAAGAAGGCGCTGACCGAGAAGGGCATGAAGATCGCGGCGCCGCCGCCCAAGCTGGTGGCCGACCTGCAGCAGGTGGGCAACATCATGCTGGCCGACTGGGAGAAGCAGGCCGGCCCTGAAGGGCAGGCCATCGTCGCGGCCTACCGCCAGTCGGCCAAGGCAGGCGCTGCCGCGGCCAAGAAGCCCTGATGCTGCGCCGAGCGCTCGACCGGCTGTTCAACGCAGCCGGCCATGCCGCGGCGGCCTGCGTGCTGCTGATCTTCGTGCTGATGATCGTGCAGTCCATCGGCCGAGGTGCGGGCTGGCGCGTGGGCGGCATCAACGACATCGTGTCGTGGCTGTGCGCGGCGGCTGCCTTCCTGGCCATGGCGCATGCCTTCAAACATGGTGACTTCGTACGTGTGACGCTGCTGCTCGAGAAGCTGGGCGAAGGCCCGCGCCGTGTGCTCGAGACGGTCGCGCTGCTCATTGCCGCAGCCTCCACCGCCTACCTCGCCTGGTGGGCCGCGAGCTTCGCCTGGGACAGCTACGCCTTCAAGGAGATGGCAGGCGGGCTGGTGGTGATCCCGATCTGGATCCCGCAGCTGAGCTTCGTGATCGGCGCCGCGCTGCTGCTGCTGGCGGTGCTCGACGAGCTGTGGCTCGTGCTCACCGGCAGCAAGCCCACCTACGTGCGGCGGGTTGAGGAACGCCACGCCCGCGGCGATTTTTCGGAAGACCTGTAGATGAGCGTGCTCTCGATCGGCGGCTTGCTACTGCTGGTGATGTTGCTGCTGCTCTCGGGCGGCGTGTGGATCGCGATGACGCTGGCCATCGTGGGCTGGGTGGGGCAGGCGTTCTTCACCAGCACGCAGCCCGGTGCCAACCTGTTCTCGGCCTTCTGGGAAAGCAACGCGAGCTGGGAGCTCGCGGCGCTGCCGCTCTTCATCTGGATGGGCGAGATCCTGTTCCGCACACGGCTTTCGGAGCAGATGTTCGAGGGCCTGTCACCATGGCTTTCGAAAGTACCAGGGCGCCTGATGCACACGACCATCCTGGGCTGCGGCATCTTCGGCTCGGTGTCGGGCTCTTCGGCGGCCACCTGCGCCACCATCGCCAAGGTGGCGCTGCCCGAGCTCAAGAAGCGCGGCTACGACGAGAGGCTCGCGCTCGGCTCGCTGGCCACGGCCGGCACGCTGGGCATCCTCATTCCGCCTTCCATCACGATGGTGGTGTACGCGGTGGCGGCCGACGCGTCGATCATCCGCATCTTCCTCGCCGGCTTCTTGCCCGGCTTCCTGCTCATGCTGCTGTTCTCCGGCTACATCGCCTGGTGGAGCCTCGCGAACCCTGGGCGAGTACCGGCTGCCGATGCACCGACGAGCCTGGCCGAGAAGCTGCGCCGCTCGGGCAGCCTCATCCCGTGTGGCCTCTTGATCGTGTTCATCGTGTGGGTGCTCGTGGCCGGCTGGGCCACCGCCACCGAATGCGCGGCCTATGGCGTGCTGGGCTCGCTGCTCATCGCAGCCTTCAGCCGCACGCTCACCTGGCGCAACTTCTGGGAAGGCCTGCAAAGCGCCACGCGGGTGAGCTGCATGATCATGTTCATCCTCGCCGGTGCGGCCTTTCTCACCAAGACCATGGCGTTCACCGGCATCCCGCGCGAGCTGGCCGAATGGGTGAACAGCATGCAGCTGAGCCCCTATGCCTTGATCGCAGCGCTGGTGCTCGTGTACCTGGTGCTGGGCACCGCGCTCGACGGCATCAGCATGATCGTGCTCACCTCGGCCGTGGTGCTGCCCATGATCCAGAAGGCCGGCTTCGACCTCGTGTGGTTCGGCATCTTCATCGTGCTGCTGGTGGAGATCGCCGAAGTCACGCCGCCGGTAGGCTTCAATCTCTTCGTGCTGCAGAACATGACGGGCAAGGACAGCAACACCATCGCACGAGCCGCGATCCCGTTCTTCCTGTGCCTGGTGGTTTGCATCGCGATCATCACGGCCTTCCCCGGCATCGTGACCTGGCTGCCCGACCTGGTGATGGGCAAGGAACGCTGAGGCGCCACACCTGCAAGCGCCCCTGCAAATCGGCCCCGCAAGGCGCCCCTGCGATCGATGTGCCCACAAGCCACGGAGGTGGACAACCGCCGCTTCGCCGGATAAAACAGGCCCCATGCCCGATCTTGCCTCGCCCCCCGTGATGTGGACCTTCCGCAAGCAGGAGGCCGCCGAGGCCGAAAAGGCCCGGCACGCGGGTTACCGCTGGCCCACGCCGCCATTTGCCACCTACCCCGCGGCGCAAGAGCAGCGCATGGCTGAGGCCTGCGAGATCGAAGGCCAGAACGGCAAGGTCACGCGTGGGCGGCTCATCTTTTTCGTGCCCGACGAAAGCGTGGCCCACGTTCAGGTGCCGCCGGCACGCACCACGTTGCCACTGCGCTTTTCGCAGTTCAGACAGATCACCATCACCGAGCCGCTGGAGCCGGGCAGCAGCCCCAGTGGCAGCGACCCGCATGCCGACATGCTCGGCCACCGGCCCGTTTCGAACTTCCGCGTGCTGCTGGGCTCCGGTGGCGAGCTGACGGGGCAGACCATCGGCCATGTCGAAACGGACTTCGGCCTGTTCCTGTTTCCGCCGTTCGATGACGAAGGGCAAAGCGGCCGCGTGAAGCGCGTGTTCGTGCCGCGCGAGAACTACACATCGTTCGAGCTGGGCCCACGCATCGGCGAGGTGCTGGTGCAAGCCCAGGCCGCCACGTCCGAGCAGGTGGAACAGGCTGTCGACATGCAGCAGCAGCTGCGCAGCCAGAAGCTGGGCGACATCCTCGTCACGCAGCAGGTGGTGTCGCCTGAGCAGTTGCTCGCCGCCATCGAGGCGCAGAGCAAGATGCCGATGGTGCGCATCGGCGAGGCGCTCATCGCCATGGGCCTCATCACCCAGGCCCAGCTCGACGAGGCCCTGCAGCAGCAGCAACGCGACCGCAGCGTGCCGCTGGGCGAGCTGCTGGTGCAGTTGAAGCTGGTGTCGCGCCAGGACTTGCAAGGCGCCCTGGCGCGCAAGATGGGCTACCCGGTGGTGGACCTCAAGCACTTCCCCATCGAGCCGGAGGCACTGCGCAAGGTGGTCTACGCGATGGCCGCGCGGCTGAAGGTGCTGCCGCTGCTGCTGCGCGACAGCTCGCTGGTGGTGGCGATGGAAGACCCGGGGGCGCGCGTCACCATCGACGAGCTGGAGTTCGCGTCGCAGCTCAAGGTGGTGCCGGTGCTGGCGCAGCACGGCGCCATCGACCAGGCGCTGCGAGGCGCCTACGAAAAGATCGGCGCCGACGTGTCGGGCCGCTTCAACATCAACATCGCCGCGCCCATCGAGTTCACGCCGGTGGACAGCAACGAGCTGGTGGCCTCGCTCGAGAAGGAGAACGAGGCCAACGCGTTGTTCCTCGAAGAAGACCGGCAGATCGAGCAGAGCGACAACTCGCTGGTGCGGCTGATCAACCAGATGGTCATCGAGGCGCACACGCAGGGTGTCTCGGACATCCACATCGAGAGCTACCCGGGCCGCGACAAGATGAAGATCCGCTTCCGCAAGGACGGCATCCTGCGCCCCTACCTCGAGCTGCCGCACAACTACCGCAGCGCCGCCATCGCCCGCGTGAAGATCATGGCCGACCTCGACATCTCCGAGCGTCGCAAGCCGCAGGACGGCAAGATCAACTTCGCGAAGATATCGCCGGCCCACAAGCTCGAGCTGCGCGTGGCCACCATTCCCACCGCCAACGGGTTGGAAGACGTGGTGATGCGCATCCTGGCCTCGGCCAAGCCACTGCCGATGGACAAGCTGGGCCTGTCGCCCTACAACTTCGCACAGCTCAAGCAGGCCATGGAGCGGCCTTACGGCATGGTGCTGTGCGTAGGCCCCACCGGCTCCGGCAAGACCACCACGCTGCACTCGGCGTTGAGCCACATCAACGTGCCCGAGCGCAAGATCTGGACGGCCGAGGACCCGGTGGAAATCACCCAGCCCGGCCTGCGCCAGGTGCAGGTGAACGCCAAGATCGACTGGACGTTCGCGAAGGCGCTGCGGGCCTTCCTGCGTGCCGATCCGGACGTGATCATGGTCGGCGAAATGCGCGACCAGGAGACCGCCAGCATGGGCATCGAGGCCTCGCTCACCGGCCACCTGGTGCTGTCCACGCTGCACACCAACAGCGCTCCCGAGACGGTGACCCGCCTGCTCGACATGGGCATGGACCCGTTCAACTTCGCCGACTCGCTGCTGGTGGTGCTGGCCCAGCGCCTGGTGCGGCGGCTGTGCCCGCATTGCATCACCCAGCGCGAAGCCAGTGTCGAAGAGCTCGACGAGCTGCTGGCCGATTGGCTGCACGTGTGCCCGCCGGGCGACGAGCGCTTTTCACGCGAAGCGGTGTTGAAGGAGTGGCTGGAACGCTTCGGCCGCGACGGCAGGCTGATGCACTTCCACAGCGCGGGCTGCGACAAGTGCGGCCACACCGGCTACAAGGGCCGCGCCGGCCTGCACGAACTCATGGCCATCAGCCGCGAGCTGCGCCGCCTCATCCAGACCGGCGCGCGTGCCGAAGAGCTGCAGCAGACCGCGCTGCGCGAAGGCATGCGCACGCTGCGGCAGGACGGCATCGAGAAGATGTTGATGGGGCTGACCAGCATCGAAGAGGTGCGCGCCACCAGCAACGTATAGGGGCCCTGCCGCAGCCCAACCATCGTCACAAACAGTTCGCGGCGCTGTCACGCCTCATTCATGGCAGACCCTTAACTTGCCGGGCCATGAAGATCACCGTCTTCGGCGCAGGCTATGTCGGGCTGGTCACGGGCGCCTGCCTGTCAGAGATGGGCAACCACGTGGTCTGCCTCGATGTGGATCCAGCGCGCGTGGCGCTGCTGCAGGCCGGTGGCCTGCCGATCCACGAGCCGGGCCTGCAGGAGATCGTGACGCGCAACATGGCCGGCGGGCGGCTGCAGTTCACGCTCGATGTGGAGCACGCCGTGGGCCACGGCACGCTGCAGTTCATCGCGGTGGGCACGCCGCCCGACGAAGACGGCTCGGCCGACCTGCGGCACGTGATGGCCGCGGCCCAGCAGATCGGCCGCCACATGACCGACTACAAGGTCGTCATCGACAAGAGCACCGTGCCCGTGGGCACCGGCGACAAGGTGCGCGCCGCGGTGCGTGCCGAGCTGCAGCGGCGCGGCCTGGCCGTCGACTTCGCGGTCGTCTCCAACCCCGAATTCCTGAAGGAAGGCGCCGCGGTGGCCGACTTCATGCGGCCCGACCGCGTGGTGGTGGGTGGCGACGACGAGCGCGCGCTGCTGCTGATGCGCGCGCTGTACGCGCCCTTCGTGCGCAACCGCGACCGCATGTTGGTGATGGACCTGCGCAGCGCCGAGTTCACCAAGTACGCCGCCAACGCCATGCTGGCCACGCGCATCAGCTTCATGAACGAGCTGTCGCACCTGGCCGAGCGGCTGGGCGCCGACGTCGAGGCGGTGCGCCTGGGCATCGGCTCCGACCCGCGCATCGGCTCGCATTTCCTCTATGCCGGCTGCGGCTATGGCGGCTCGTGCTTCCCCAAGGACATCAAGGCGCTGATGGCCACCGCCCGCGAGGCCGGCTCGCCGCTTTCGCTGCTGCGCGAGGTCGAGGCCATCAACGCAAGGCAGCGCCTGGTGCTGGCGGACAAGATCGTCGAGCGTCTGGGCGAGGACCTGCAAGGCCTCACGTTCGCGATGTGGGGCCTGGCCTTCAAGCCCAACACCGACGACATGCGCGAGGCGCCCAGCCGCACGCTCATCGCCGAGCTGGCCCGCCGCGGGGCCAGGCTGCAGGCCTACGACCCGGTGGCCATGAAGGAAGCCGCCCGCGTGCTCGAGGGCACGCCAGGCCTGGCCTTCTGCGATTCGGCCCATGCCGTGCTGCGCGGCGCACATGCGCTGGTGATCGTCACCGAGTGGAAGGAATTCCGCACGCCGGACTTCGACGGCATTCGCGACGCACTGCACCAGCCGCTGGTGTTCGACGGCCGCAACCTGTGGGAGCCGGAGCTGATGCGCAGCCTGGGCTTCGAATACCACTGCATCGGGCGCCCGTGCATTGCACCGCAGCCGAGCCACGCCGGCGCACCGTCGTACGAGACGTTGCAGGCCGCCTGAGCCACGCCCGATACAGGGTCAACCAGCCTGCGCGTCCGGCGCGAATGGCCTAGCATGGCCGGGTCGTCCACCGCACAAGGCATGCGCATGGCCACGAGTCCACGACATCTCGCGCAGCCGCGGCGCGGGGAACTCATCGCACCGCTGGCGGCTTTGGTGCTGCCCGGCGACCAGGCACACCTGCAACGCATCGAGCAATCGCACCTGCGTTGCATCACACAGGGCCTGAGCCGCATCGGATCGCTTGATCTCGCACGGCTGCCAAATGCCGACCTGGGCCTGGTGCGCGAGCGCAACCAGCGCCTGTTCACCCATGCAGCACCGGTGATGGACCTGCTGTTCGAGCAGATCGTCGACACGCAAAGCATGGTGGTGCTCACCGATGCGCACGGCACCATCCTGCACGCCGTGGGCGACGACGACTTCCTGCAGCGCGCTGCCAAGGTGGCGCTGGCGCCGGGAGTCAACTGGTCCGAACCTTCGAAGGGCACCAATGCCATCGGCACCGCACTGGTCGACGAACTGCCCACGCTCGTGCATGCCGACGAGCACTACCTGCACGCCAACCACTTCCTCACCTGCTCGGCCACGCCCATCGTCGACCCGCGCGGCCACGTGCTGGGCGTGCTCGACGTGACCGGCGACCACCGCAGCTACCACCGCCACACGATGGGGCTGGTGAAGATGTCGGCGCGCATGATCGAGAACCACTGGCTCACCGACGACTTTCGCCACGTGCTGCGGCTGCACTTCCACACACGGCCCGAATACCTGGGCACGCTGATGGAGGGCATCGTGGCGGTGAGCGATGACGGGCGCTGCCTGGGTGCCAACCGCAGCGCGCTGGAGCTGTTGCAGCTGTCGCCGCTCGCCTTGCGCATGCACCCGGTGCAGGCATTGTTCGGCCTGTCGGCGGGCGAAGCGATCGACCTCGCGCACCGGCCGCTGCCAGTGCCGATGACCATCACGCGGCCCGGCGGCACGGTGCTGCACGTGCAAAGCCACTACCACTACGAAGGTGCGCAGCGGCATGAAGCCGTCGTGCCCGCGCAGCGCCTGGCGCAGCCCGCCACCTTGCATGCCACGCCGGCCCTGACAACGCCCCTGGAACTGGACGAGTTCGATACGGGAGATGCCCACGTGCATGCGGTGTTGCACCAGCTGCGGCGCATGCTCGACGGCCCGGTGCCATTGCTCTTCACCGGCGAAACGGGCACCGGCAAGGAATGGCTGGCACGCGCGGTACACCATGCCTCGATGCGCCGCCACCAGCCATGGGTGGTGGTGCGTTGCTCCGCGCTGAAGCCCGAGCAGATCGAAGCCGAGCTGCTCTCCGCGCTGTCGCGCGCCGATGGCGGCAGCCTGCTGCTCGACGACATCGACGCACTGCCCTTGCCGCTGCAGAGCCGGCTGGTGCACAGCCTGTCAGGTGACCCAGCGCGCGCCTTGCTGGCCACCACGCGCAGTGATCTGCATGCGTTGGCACGCGAAGACCGCTTCCGCGAGGAGTTGCTGTTCCGCGTCGAAGGGCTCGCCGTACAGTTGCCGCCGCTGCGAGAACGCAGCGACATCGCCGTGCTGGCGCAGCGCATGTTGGCCATGGTGTGCAGCCCCCAGCGGCCACCCGACGTGAGCGATGCGCTCCTGGCCGTGCTGCAAGCGCTGCCCTGGCCCGGCAACCTCCACCAGCTGGCGCATGCGCTGCAGGTGGCCGTGCGCCTGGCCGGCGATGCGCCGGCATTGCTGCCGCAGCACTTGCCTGCGGCGTTGCAGGAAGAGGCGCGGCACACGCAGCAGCCCGCCGCGGCTACGCCAGTCACACTGCGGGAACTCGAAACCGCCAGCGTGCAGGCCGCGCTGGAGCAGGCGCATGGCAACGTGTCGGAAGCCGCACGCCGCCTGGGCGTGAGCCGCAACACCGTCTACCGCAAGCTGCGCGACACGACAGGCCCTACGCCGCGCAAGACCTGAAGCCGCAGAACAGGTCGTCGCGCACCATGGCCGCGCTGGCGCGGTGACGCGGGTGCTTCAGCCGGCCACGCGTCGCGAACGAGGCCCCGCGCAGCACCTGGTGTGTGCCGAAGTGCGCAGGTTGCAGGCGCCATGGCGCTTGCACGAACCCGGGGTAGGCGCGGTATGGCGTGGCCATCCATTCCCACACCTCGCCCCAGCGGAAGCCGCGGCTGGCCAGCGTGCTGGCGGCCAGCTCCCATTCCACTTCGGTGGGCAGGCGCCGACCGGCCCAGCGGCACCAGGCCTGCGCCTCGTGCGTGCTCACGTGCAGGACGGGCTGATCGAGCGGCACGCGCGCCAGCCGGCCGAAACGATGCGCCAGCACACCCTGGCGCAGCTGCTCCACGTGGCGCGGGCAACGCCGCGTTTCGGCCTCGACCCAGTCCCAGCCCTCGCCGGTCCACCAGCGGCGGTCGTCATAGCCGCCGTCTTCCACGAACTCTGCAAACTGTGCCCAGCACACCGGCTGCGCGTCGATCTCGAACTCAGGCACGGCCACGTCGTGTGCGGCCAGCTCGTGGTCGAACACGAAGCCGCCCGGCGCCGAGCCGAGGGACCAGCGCCGCGCCGGCACGCTCAATGCATCGCGCAACGGCACGGGCTGCGGTGCCAGCCGCACCGGCACCGCAAAGCCGAGCGTCTGCGCCATGCGCACCAGCGCCTCGCTGATGCCGTCTTCATAGAGCACGGCCAGGCGGTAGAAGTAGAGCGCGTCATCGGTGTCGTCGGTGCTGGCCAGCAGGTCCAGCGTGGTTTCCAGCGTGTCGACGAGGTATTGCCGCGTGGCGGCCAGGTCCGGCAGGCCCAGCGACCAGCGCTCGATGGGCGGCACCGAGCGCGGGTCATACCAATGGTCGGCGGAGGATTCGATCGACGCCAGCTTGGGCCGCGAAGCGTCGCAGGCTGCGCCACGCCGACGCTCCACGTTGCGAGCGATCCAGTATTCCTGGAACCAGCCCAGGTGGCCCAGCAGCCACAACGGCGGCTCGAGCTCGGGCCACTTCGGCACCACGAAGTTGCGCTCGGCCAAGGCGGCCTCGTAGGTGGCGAAAAGGCGCAACGTATGATTGCGCGCATCCATCAAGGCCAGCGACAGCAGCTCGCGCCCCGCCGTGCGTATGGCCGGCGTGTCCACGGCAGCAGCGGTGTCGAGGGCGAACATCGTCGGTGCATTGTGCATCGCGTCGCAGGGCGCATCACACACTCATGACAAGCTCCACAGCCCCCTCTTCTTCCGTGCCTCGCCTCACGTCGCTGTCGCATGGCGGCGGCTGCGGCTGCAAGATCGCCCCCGGCGTGCTGTCGCAGATCCTGAAGGACACCGCCCGGCTGCCGATGCCGCGTGAACTGCTGGTGGGCATCGAAACCGCCGACGACGCGGCCGTGTACCAGCTCAACGACGAGCAGGCGCTGATCGCGACCACCGACTTCTTCATGCCCATCGTCGACGACCCGTTCGACTTCGGGCGCATCGCCGCCACGAACGCGATCTCCGACGTCTATGCGATGGGCGGGCGGCCGATCATGGCGCTCGCGCTGGTGGGCATGCCCATCAACGTGCTGCCGCACGAGACCATCGCCCGCGTGCTGGCCGGCGGCGAAAGCGTGTGCCGCGCGGCCGGCATCCCCATTGCAGGCGGCCACAGCATCGATTCGGTCGAGCCGATCTACGGCCTGGTGGCACTGGGCCTGGTGCACCCGTCACGCGTGAAGCGCAATGCCGATGCAAAGCCGGGCGACAGGCTGGTGCTGGGCAAGCCGCTGGGCGTGGGCGTGCTGTCGGCCGCGCTGAAGAAAGAGAAGCTGAGTGCCGAAGGCTACCGGCTGATGATCGACACGACCACGCGGCTCAACACGCCGGGCATCGCGCTGGCCGAGCTGCCGGGCGTGCATGCGTTGACCGATGTGACGGGCTTCGGCCTGGCTGGGCACGCGCTGGAATTGGCGCGCGGTGCCGGTTGCACAGTGCAGCTCGACTGGAAGGCCGTGCCAGTGCTGGAAGGTGTGCGTGAGCTGGCCGCGCAAGGCCTGGTAACCGGTGCATCAGGCCGAAACTGGGCAAGCTATGGAGCCGAGGTCATGCTGCCCGAGGACTTTGCCGACACGGAGCGCGCGTTGCTGACGGACCCGCAGACCAGCGGCGGCTTGCTGGTGTCATGCGCACCTGAAGTCTTGGATCAAGTGCTGGCGGCGTTCCGCCGCGACGGATTCGAGCGGGCGGCGGTGATTGGTGAGATCAACAGCGGCCCAGCGGGCGTGGTGCTGCGCTAGAGACGAGACTCCGCCTGCCTCACTCGCGTTCGATGACCGCGAATGCCGAGTGGTTGTGTATGGACTCGAAGTTCTCGACTGTGGCGCGGTAGCGCCCGACCCGCGGGTCCGCATTCAGCCGCAGCGCCACGTCCCGCACCAGGTCTTCGACGAACTTCGGGTTCTCGTAGGCCCGCTCGGTGATCCACTTCTCGTCAGGCCGCTTGAGCAGGCCCCATATCTCGCTGGAGGCGCTCTCCTCAGCAAAACGCACCAGCTCGTCCCAGCCGATGGCTTGCAGCAGCTCTGCGCGGATCGTCACGTTCGAGCGCTGGTTGTGGGCGCCGTAGTCCGAGATCTCCTTCGAGCACGGGCACAGGCTTTTCACCGGCACCACCACCTCTGCCCAGATGCGGGTCGCACCTGCGCGACACTCGGCGATCCAGGCGCCCTGGTAGTCCATCAGGCTGGCCACGCCGGACACCGGCGCCAGCTTGCGGATGAAAAACGGAAACCGAGCTTCGATGCGGCCTTCGCTGGCATGCAGCCGCTCCAGCATTGCAGCCAGTTCCTCGCGCAGTGCCGCGGCGTCCAGCGGCTTGTTCAAGCCGTCGAGCCAGGCCACGAAGCGCGACATGTGCGTACCCTTCTGCTCGGCCGGCAGCGCCACGTCGAGCGACCAGGTGGCCACGGTGGGAGACACGCTCCCACCGACGAGCAACTGCAACGGATAGCGCAGGTCGCGAACACCCACACGCTGGATGGCGAGGTGTCGCTCGTCGCGCTCGCTCTGGGTGTCCGGAATCTGCAATGCCGGCGTCAGGGGATGGGTCAGGTCGTTCATACGCAATGTTCTGCGGCGCTGTCGGGCCGAAACCCATGCCGCATCGCTCCGCCAGGCACCGAGGATCGCACCGATCGCCTGCCCCCAACTAGTTCGGGGACTATCGGATCGCCCGGCAGATAGCGCTGTTATCCGTTGACTGCGGCCGTGCGCACCAGCTCGAGCTTGCCACCGAAGCGCTTCAGCACGGACTGCTCAATGCCGGCAGCATCCAGCCCGCACAACGCCAGGATCTTGGCCGGGTCACCGTGTTCCACGAATTCATCGGGCAGGCCCAGCATCAGCACCGGGTTCGTGAGCCCGGCGGCATGCAGCGCCTCGGCCACCGCACTGCCCGCCCCGCCCATCACGCAGCCCTCTTCAACCGTCACGATGGCTTCGTGGCTGCGGGCCAGTTCTTTCACCAGCTCCACGTCCAGCGGCTTCACGAAGCGCATGTTGACCACGGTCGCATCGAGCCGTTCCGCCGCCTCCAGCGCCGCATACAGCACCGTGCCGAAGGCCAGGATCGCCACCCGCTTGCCGGAGCGGCGCACTTCGCCACGGCCCCAGGGCAGTTCGGTGAGCCCGGCCTGCATGGCCACGCCGGCACCGCTGCCGCGCGGGTAGCGCACCGCCACCAGGTGGTCTTGGCGGAACGCGGTGGTCAGTGCCTGGCGGCATTCGTTTTCGTCGGCCGGCGCGATGATGCTGGTGTGCGGAATGCAGCGCAGGTAGGCGATGTCGTAGGCACCCGTGTGCGTGGCGCCATCGGCACCCACGATGCCGGCGCGGTCGAGCGCAAACACCACCGGCAGCTTCTGGATCGCCACGTCGTGGATCAACTGGTCGTAGGCACGCTGCAAGAAGGTGGAATAGATCGCCACCACCGGCTTCAGCCCCTCGCAAGCCAGACCTGCCGCGAAGGTGACGGCGTGCTGCTCGGCAATGCCCACGTCGTGGTAGCGCTCGGGGAAACGCTTTTCGAATTCCACCAAGCCCGAGCCTTCGCGCATGGCCGGCGTGATGGCCACCAGCCGCTGGTCCGCCGCGGCCATGTCGCACAGCCACTGGCCGAAGATCTGCGTGAACGTGGGCTTGGGCGGCGTGGCCGGTTTCTGCAGGCCCACCGCCGGGTCGAACTTGCCCGGCCCGTGGTAGTTGATCGGGTCGGCCTCGGCCAGCTTGTAGCCGTAGCCCTTCTTCGTGACCACATGCAGGAACTGCGCGCCGGGCTTGTCGCGCAGGTTCTCGAGCGTGGGAATCAGCGCATCCAGGTCGTGGCCGTCGATCGGGCCTACGTAGTGGAAGCCGAATTCCTCGAAGATCGTGCCGGGCACCACCATGCCCTTCGCATGCTCCTCGAAGCGGCGTGCCAGCTCGAACAGCGGCGGCGCGTTCTTGAGCACCGCCTTGGCACCTTCGCGCGCGGCGGCATAGAAACGCCCGCTCATCAACCGCGCAAGGTACTTGTTGAGCGCGCCTACCGGCGGCGAGATCGACATGTCGTTGTCGTTCAACACCACCAGCATGTTGGGCACCTTGCCCGCATGCGGCATGCCGCCGTTGTTGAGCGCCTCGAAGGCCATGCCCGCGGTCATGGCACCGTCGCCGATGATGGCCACCGCGCGACGGTTTTCGCCCTTGAGCTGGGCCGCGATCGCCATGCCCAGCGCTGCGGAGATCGATGTGGACGAATGCGCGGTGCCGAAGGTGTCGTATTCGCTTTCGTCGCGGCGCGGAAAGCCGCTGACGCCGCCAAGTTGCCGCAGCGTGCTCATGCGGTCGCGCCGACCGGTAAGCACCTTGTGCGGGTAGGTCTGGTGGCCCACGTCCCACACGAGCCGGTCGCGCGGCGTGTCGAACACGTAGTGCAGCGCGATCGTAAGCTCCACCGTGCCGAGGTTGGACGAAAGGTGCCCGCCAGTCTTTGAAACGCTTTGCAGGACGTAGTCGCGCAGCTCCGCGGCCAGTTGCTTGAGTTCGGCGCGGCCCAGGCGTTTCAGGTCGGCCGGGCTGTCGATCGTGGAGAGCAAGGGGTGATTCGTCATCATGGCTTGCGCGCTTTGGTGCGCGTTCAGGATTCGCGATCGACGACCTTGTCGGCCAGCAGGCTGAGCCACACCACGTCGGACAGCTCGCTGCGCACCAGCGCCGCCTGGGCCTGTTCGCGAAGCTCCCCGGCATAGCGGGTGGCGCCCTCCAGCCCCATGAGCGACACGTAGGTGGGCTTGTTGTTGTCAGCGTCCTTGCCGGCCGTCTTGCCGAGGGTTTCGGAAGCCTGCGTCACGTCGAGGATGTCGTCCACCACCTGGAAGGCAAGGCCCAGCACGGCGCCATAGTCCGACAGCGCCTCCCAGGCCGCCTGCGTCGTATGGCCACAGGCTGCGCCCATCAGCACACTGGCCTGCAGCAAGGCGCCGGTCTTGCGGCGATGCATGTCGCGCAGTGCCTGTTCCGAAAGCGGTTGGCCCACGCTGGCCAGGTCGATGGCCTGGCCGCCAGCCATGCCTGCATGACCGGCGGCTCGCGCCAGCAGGCCACACAGCCGGGCTTGCAGCACTGGAGGCACGAGGCCGCCTTCCGACGTCAACACCTCGAAAGCCAGCGCCTGCATGGCGTCGCCGGCCAGCATGGCGCGCGCTTCGCCGTACTGCACATGTACCGTGGGCTTGCCACGGCGCAGCACGTCGTTGTCCATGCACGGCATGTCGTCGTGCACGAGTGAATAGGCATGGATCAGCTCGACCGCGCAGGCTGCGCGCATGGCAGCCTCCCGCGGCCCGTCGACCGCCCGGGCCGCCGCCAGCACCAGCAAGGGACGCAGCCGCTTGCCGCCATCGAGCACGCCATAACGCATGACCTCGCCCAACCCGGCCGGCGTATGTGCAGGAACAAAACTGTCGAGTGCGGTCTCTACAGCGTCGAGCTCGCTACGGGCCCAGGATTCGAAAGCATCACGTTTCATCGGCAAGGTATGTTTGTGCCTAGACCTCGGTCCAGGGCTTGAGCTGGCCGTCTTCCAATACCTTGACCTGCTGCTCGACCGCCTCAAGCCGCCCGCGGCAAAAGGTCAGCAGCTCGGCACCGCGCTTGTAGCTTTGCAGCAATTGGTCCAGCGGCAATTGACCTGCCTCCATTGCCGCAACCAGGCGCTCCAGTTCGGCCAGGGCATCCTCGTAGGTCGCCGGTTCGGCCGCAAAGGCGGAAAGAGAGCTGTTCGACATTTCGTTTTGTGAAAACACGATTGTAGTCAGCCACTGCACCCCGACCTAGTGACGAACGCCCCCCTTTTGGGGATAACACTCCAACCCACTCCACGCGGGAAGGCCTCACGGGTCGTGGAGTCCCCGGCGGGTACAATCGCCGGTTCGCCTTTGGCGTCCCGTCTCACCCAATTACCGTGCCCAGAACGCAGGCTCGGCCGGGTGGGGGTTTGACATCGGTTTTTGGAGATCCTGGGGATCATGTCCGACCTGAGCATCACGCTGGAAGCCCTCGAACGCAGCCGCACACAGCTGCCCGTTTCGAGCTATTTCGATGACGATCTTTACCGGCGGGAGCTCGAACTCATCTTCCATGGCGGTCCTCGCTACCTGGGGCACGAACTGTCGGTGCCCGAGGTCGGCGACTACCACACGCTGCCACAGGAAAACCAGGGCCGCTCGCTGGTACGCACGCCGTCTGGCGTCCAGCTGATCTCCAACGTGTGCCGGCACCGCCAAGCCATCATGCTCAAGGGCCGCGGCAACACGAAAGCCAACATCGTCTGCCCGCTGCACCGCTGGACCTACGACCTCGAAGGCCAGCTCGTCGGCGCGCCGCACTTCGCAGACGACCCCTGCCTGCACCTGAACAACTACAAGCTGCGCAGCTGGAACGGCTTGCTGTTCGAAGACAACGGCCGTGACATCACCGCCGACCTGGCCGGCTTGGGACCGCTCGCGCAGCTCGATTTCAGCGGCTACGTGTTCGACCGCGCACATCTGCACGAGTGCGACTACAACTGGAAGACCTTCATCGAGGTCTATCTCGAGGACTACCACGTCGGCCCGTTTCACCCTGGCCTCGGCAACTTCGTGACCTGCGAAGACCTGCGCTGGGAAATGGGCCGCGAGTACTCGGTGCAGACCGTAGGCGTGGCCAACGCGGGCGGCCAGGCGCTGGGGCGGCCGGGTTCCGACGTCTACAAGAAGTGGCACGACGCGCTGCTCAACTTCCGCGGTGGCGCAGCCCCGGAGCAAGGCGCGATCTGGCTGACCTACTACCCGACCGTGATGGTCGAGTGGTATCCGCACGTGCTGGTGGTGTCCACGCTGTATCCGCGCGGGCCGCAAAAGACGCTCAACGTGGTGGAGTTCTTCTACCCCGAGGAGATCCACGCGTTCGAGCGCGAATTCGTCGAAGCGCAACAGGCTGCCTACATGGAGACCTGCGTCGAGGACGACGAAATCGCGCTGCGCATGGACGCCGGACGGCGCGCGCTGATGGAGCGCGGCGACAACGAGGTCGGCCCATACCAAAGCCCGATGGAAGACGGCATGCAGCACTTCCACGAGTGGTATCGCCGCGCGATGAAGCTGCCCGGCTGACGGCCAGTTTGGAAGCTGAGGCCGCCCGCGGGCGACCTCAGCTTTTTCTGCTGGCACTCGCCGTTCGCATGGGAACAGCCGTGGCAAGCGCAAGGCCCGCTACCATCGCCCGCATGTCCGCTCCGCTGCTGATGCTCCTCGCCACGTTCCTGTTCGCCACCATGGGCGTGTGCGTCAAACTGGCCTCTGCGCTCTATGGCTCCGGCGAGATCGTGATGTACCGCGGGTTGGTCGGCGCCGCGATGATTGCCGCATTGACGCGCGCTCGGGGTGGCAGCCTTGCGACCAGCGTGCCGGCCATGCATTTCTGGCGCAGCCTCACCGGCGTCAGCGCGCTGTGCCTGTGGTTCTACGCCATCGGCAACCTGCCGCTGGCCACCGCGATGACGCTGAACTACATGTCATCGGTGTGGATGGCGCTGTTCCTCATCGGCGGAGCCATCATGCTGGGCGGCACCCGCGTGGATGCACGGCTGATCGGCACGGTGCTGGTCGGCTTCGTGGGCGTGGCGCTGATCCTGAGGCCCACCATCGAACGCGACCAGCTGTGGCACGGGCTGATGGGGCTGCTCTCGGGCATGCTGTCGGCGATGGCCTATCTGCAGATCACGGCGCTGGGCCGCGTCGGCGAACCCGAGTACCGCGTGGTCTTCTACTTCTCGGCGGGCGGGGTGGTAGCCGGTGCGCTGGTCACACTGGCCACGGGGGGGCTGCATGGCCACACCCCGTATGGCGTGGCGCTGCTGCTGGCGGTGGGCCTGTCGGCCACCGTGGCGCAGTTGCTCATGACACGCGCCTACGCCATCGGCAAGACGCTGGTCAACGCGAGCATGCAATACCTCGGCATCGCGTTCTCGTGCCTGTATGGCGTGCTGCTGTTCGACGACCCGCTGACGTGGATGGCGCTGGCCGGCATGGTGCTGGTGGTAGCAGCCGGCATTGGTGCCGTGCGATTGCGCATGGCCGTTGCGCCCAAGGACGCCCCCAACTCGACGCTGGAATCATGACGAGCGAACCCAAATTTCCGACCCCGTTGATCGATGCAGCCACGCTGCACCGCCTGACCGAGGCAGGTATACCACTGGTGTTACTGGACGCCAGCTTCGACCTTGCCGACCCTGCGGCCGGTGAACGCGCCTATGCCCAGGGCCATTTACCCGGCGCGCTGTACGTACACCTCGACCGCGACCTGAGCGCCCCCAAAACAGGCCGCAACGGCCGCCACCCCCTGCCCAGCCGCGAAGGCTTCGCAGCCACTGCTGGCCGCCTCGGCATCACGCCAGGCACGCCGGTGGTCGTCTACGACCGCCAGGGCGGCATGTTCGCCGCCCGCGCGTGGTGGATGCTGCGCTGGCTGGGGCATCCACTGGTGTCTGTACTCGACGGTGCGGTCAACGCGTGGACCGAAGCCCGCCTGCCGCTGGAAACAGCCACGGTCATTCCCCGCAGCGCGCCGCCGTATCCGCTGGGCGACCCACTGGTGGCCACCATCGATGCCGACGGCCTGCAGGCGCAGTTGGGCAAGGTGCGACTCATCGACGCGCGAGCCCCCGAACGCTTTCGTGGCGATGTGGAGCCGCTCGACCCGGTGGCCGGCCACATCCCCGGTGCACTGAACCGGCCGTTCACGCTCAACCTTGGGAGCAACGGACGCTTCAAGCCGGCCGCACAGCTGCGGGATGAGTTCGCCGCTCTGCTGGCTGGCCGGCCGGCCGCCGAGGCGGTGCACCAATGTGGCTCGGGCGTCACCGCTTGCCACAACCTGCTGGCGATGGAGGCCGCCGGTCTGGGCGGCGCGGCGCTCTACCCTGGGTCTTGGAGCGAGTGGTGCGCCGACCCCGCTCGGCCGGTGGCCAAGGGGTAGTCCTCGGCCGACGCCTCATCGGTGCAATCGCTGACAAAGATCAAGCTGCACAAACAGCGGCTCCCGGAGCATCATCGAAAGACCGCACTCCCGCGTGTCTGCTGATGGAGGTGAGCATGTACCGACACATCCTCGTTCCCACCGACGGCTCGGAGATCACCGCGAAAGCCGTCTCGACTGCCGTCTCGTTGGCCCAGGCGTTGAACGCAAAGGTCAGCACGCTGGCCGTGAAGGAGCCCTTCCCGTACAGCGCGATCTCGGAGATGCAGCCTGTGCCGCCACAGGAGTTCTACGACACACAGCAGCAGATCGCCGCGCGCCACGTCGATGCAGTGAAAAGCGCCTGTGCGGCGGCCGGCATCGCCTGCGAGGCGCACACGGTGGAAGCCTTGCACCCCTGGGAAGCCATCATCGAACACGCCAAGGCGCAGGGCTGCGACCTCGTCGTGATGGCTTCGCACGGCCGCCGCGGCATGAGTGCGTTGCTGCTGGGCAGCGAAACGCAGAAGGTACTGACGCACACGACCATTCCGATCCTGGTCGTCAGGTAACGTCAAGCAGTGACCAGTGACCGGTGCCTGTTGACCCACGAATACCGGTCACCAGTCACAGGTCACTAGCCACCATTCTCAGAGTCCTTCGCTGGCCAGGGCCTCGCGCACCGCGGCCACCTGCCGGCGCGACACGGCCAGCCATTCATCGGTGGGGCTCACGCGTACGGCCCAGCCTTCGCTGGCTTCGTCCTCACCCGAGGCATCGAGCGTTCGGCGCTCGAGTGCGCGCACGGCGCGGCGCGCCACCAGCGCATTGCGGTGCACGCGCAGGAACCCGGGGCCCAGCCGCTGCTCGAGGTCGGTGAGCGCGTCGTCGAGCACGTAGGTGTGCACGGCGGTGCGCAGCGTCACGTACTTCAGCTCGGCCTTGAGATACAGGACCTCATGCACCGGCACACGCACGATGCGCCCGCGATCGCTCACCACCAGCATCGGCGCATCGGCTGCCGGCACCGCGGCTGGCGCGGCCTTGACGCGGCGCTGTGCCACGCGCGCAAGCGCCGCCTGCAGGCGCTCGCGCCGCACCGGCTTGGTCAGGTAGTCCACCACGTCGAGTTCAAAAGCCTTGAGCGCATGCTCGGCATGCGCGGTGACGAACACCACGGCCGGCGGGTTGGCCTGCTGCTTCAGGCGCGCAGCGAGTTCTGTGCCGGCCAGGCCCGGCATCTGCACGTCCAGCAACAGCACGTCGGCGCTGTGCATCGCCAGCCAAGCCAGTGCCTGCGACGCGTTGGCCGCCTCGGCCACCACCTGGGCCTGGGGGTCCAGGCAGTCGCCCACCAGTTGTTTCAGGCGCGAACGTGCCAAGTCTTCGTCGTCAACGATCAGCACACGCAACATCGGTTCTTCTCCCTCCCCGCCGCTCACAGCGGCACGACGATTTGTACGCGATAGGTGTCGCCCTGCACGCCCGCTTCGAACTGTGCGGCCACATCGTGCATGAGCCGCAGCCGTTCGCGCACGTTGCGCAGTGCAATGCCGTGCCCGGGCAGGCCCGGCACGGCCGGTAGCGTGTTGACCACCGACACGATGGCATGGCCCCGCTTGACGCGGCTGCGCACTCGCACCACGCCACCCGCCGGCGACGGCTCGATGCCGTGCTTGACGGCGTTTTCGACCAGCGGTTGCAGCAGCAATGGCGGCAGCTTCGCATCGTCGGCGGCTTCGTCAAGCTCCCACTGCACCTTCAGGCGCTCGCCGAAGCGGATCTGCTCAATGGCCAGGTAGCGCTGCGCCAGCTCCACCTCTTCGCCCAGCGTGACCGGCGCGTCGCCGTGGGTGAGTGCCACGCGGAAGAGCTCCGAGAGGTCTTCGAGCACCGTCTCGGCACGCCCCGGGTCTAGACGCACCAACGCGATGGCGGTGTTGAGCGTGTTGAACAGGAAGTGCGGGCGGATGCGCGACTGCAATTCCGCGAGCTTGGCCGCCGTAGCCGCCGGCAATGCCCCCCGCGCGCGCAGCCGCAACCAATGGAAGACGGCTGCGGCCATGGCGGCGCCGGCCAGCACCGGAGCCACCCAGCGCCATTCACTCATCGGCATCACGCCGGTAAGCTGCAGTTGCCACCAGCCATACAAGCCGCAGAAGGCTCCCAGCACCACCGCAGCGGCCCACTGCCCCCCCTCGGGCAGACGGGCCAGGTGGGACTTGGCCACGCAGGCCACCACCAGCCACAACAGCACTGCCGGCAAGGCCACGGCCGACGCGGTGGCAACGTTGATGAGCCAGTCGGCCAAAGCTGCGCTTACGAAGGCCACGCCAATGGCCGCCACGCCATGCACGAAGAGCACCGTGCGCAGCACGACCCCTACGTGACAGACGTCGAACGGCGAGCCTGGCCCCAGCGGGCCGGCAGCGGGAATGCCGTCGAGGATGGTGTTGCCGAACGAAGTGCTGCTGCCGCGCAGCTCACCCGGGCGGGTGACGGGGTCCAGCATGGAAGAAACGGGCTGCTCAGGCATGGGGTGTGGGCCTACCTACAATCGATTGTCTCCAACCCGCGCCGGGCGCCGCAAGCGGCCCGGCGACCGCTTGTTCTCGGCACCCGCGCCGCCCGTCCAGCCACCATGAGCAGCAATCAACTCGACAAGAAGGCGCAAGCCTGGTCCGCCCTGTTTTCCGAGCCGATGAGCGAGCTCGTCAAGCGCTACACCGCGAGTGTCGATTTCGACAAGCGCCTGTGGCGCGCCGACATCGACGGCAGCCTCGCGCATGCCGAGATGCTGGCCGCGCAAGGGATCATCAACGCCGACGATCATGCCGCCATCCAGCGCGGCATGGCCACCATCACGCAAGAAATCGAGTCTGGCCGCTTCGAGTGGAAGCTCGACCTGGAAGACGTACACCTCAACATCGAGGCAAGGCTCACGCAGCTGGTAGGCGACGCCGGCAAACGTCTGCACACAGGCCGCTCGCGCAACGACCAGGTGGCCACCGACGTGCGCCTGTGGCTGCGCGGCGAAATCGACACGATCTCGCCGCTGCTCGTGCAAATGCAAAGCGCACTGGTGGACGTGGCCGAGAAGAACGTCGAGACCATCCTCCCCGGCTTCACGCACATGCAGGTCGCGCAGCCGGTGAGCTTTGCGCACCACCTGCTTGCCTACGTTGAGATGTTCAAGCGCGACGCCGAGCGCCTGGCCGACGTGCGCAAGCGTGTGAACCAGCTGCCGCTGGGCGCCGCCGCGCTGGCCGGCACCAGCTACCCGCTCGACCGCGAACGCGTGGCCAGGACGCTGGGCTTTGACGGCGTATGCCAGAACAGCCTCGATGCAGTGAGCGACCGTGACTTCGCGATGGAGTTCGCCGCGTTCGCCTCCATCACCATGGTGCACGTGTCGCGCATGGCTGAAGAGATCGTGCTGTGGATGAGCCAAAACTTCGGATTCATCGACCTGGCCGACCGCTACTGCACCGGCTCGTCGATCATGCCGCAGAAGCGCAACCCCGACGTGGCCGAACTCGCTCGCGGCAAGAGCGGCCGCGTGGTGGGCCACCTGATGGCACTCATCACGCTGATGAAAGGTCAGCCCCTCACCTACAACAAGGACAACCAGGAAGACAAGGAGCCCTTGTTCGACACGGTGGACACGGTGCGCGACACACTGCGCATCATGAGCGAGATGGTGGGCGGCATCACCGTGAAGCCCGAAGCGATGGAACGCGCGGCTCTCAAGGGCTATGCCACCGCCACCGACCTGGCCGACTACCTGGTGAAGAAGGGCCTGCCCTTCCGCGACGCGCACGAGGTGGTGGCGCATGCGGTGAAGCAGGCGCTGCAGCAGGGCGTGGACCTGGCCGAGCTGCCGCTGGCCACGCTGCAGGGCTTCCATGCTGCCATCGGCCAAGACGTCTTCGACGTGCTGACGCTGCGCGGCTCGCTCAACGCACGCGCAGTGCTCGGCGGCACGGCGCCGGTGCAGGTGCGCCAGCAGATCGCACGGCACCGCACGCGGCTCGGCACAGCATGATCAACCGCATGGGCTCAGCACCAATCACGAGCAAGTGCCGGCCCATGCAACGCACCCTTTCCACTGCCATAGCGTGCACGCTGCTCAGCTTGGGCACCGCTCAGGCTGAAGACGCCCGCCAACTGCCACGCGTGCTCGAGAACTCGCTCGGCATGAAGTTCGTGCTGGTGCCGGCGGGCGAGTTCGTCATGGGCAGCGAAGAGCCCATCGACACCTTGGCGCTCGACTTCCCTCAGTACGAACGCC
The DNA here is from genome assembly GCA_946480925.1 of uncultured Rivibacter sp. The sequence continues at coordinate 137,851 of CAMLLU010000003.1, read as the reverse complement.
GGCGCTTCGAAGCCATCTCCGACGAAGCTCCCGCGCACAAGGTGCGAATCACGCGCGCCTTCTACATGGGGCAGCATGAAGTGACGGTCGGACAGTTCAAACGCTTCCTGGCGGCCTCGGGCTATACGCCCGAGTCGATCGCCGACGAAACCGGCGGCTATGGCTACAACCGCCAGTACGACCCTGCGACGTCCGCCCGTGGAGACGCCTTCGAAGGCCGCGATCGGAAGTACACATGGAGCAACCCCGGCTTCGAGCAAGGCGACGCACACCCTGTGGTCAACGTCACGTGGAACGACGCGGTGGCGATGGCTCACTGGCTGAGCGCCACAGAGGGCACAACCTATCGCCTGCCCACCGAAGCCGAGTGGGAATACGCCTGTCGCGGCGGCATGCGCACGCGCTATCAAGGCGGCAATGATCCACGCTCGCTGCTCAAGTCCGCCAACGTCTTCGACACCGATGCTGCAGTGAACTGGCCGCGCTGGCAGCAACTGGCGTTGCCCGGCAGCGATGGCTTTGCCTTCACCGCGCCGGTGGGCAGCTTCGAGCCCAACGCCTTCGGCCTGTACGACATGCACGGCAACGCATGGGAATGGGTGGCCGACTGGTACGACGAGCACTACTACGCGCACTCGCCGCAGAACGATCCGCAAGGCCCGGCAGACGGCTCGGTGCGCGTACGCCGCGGCGGCTCCTGGCACACCTGGGCGTTCTATGCGCGTGCGTCGTTCCGCAACTGGAACACGCCGCAGACGCGCTACACGTTGGTGGGGATGCGGCTGGTACGCGAAACCGGGGCGGCAACAGGCACCGCAGCAGGCACCGGCGGCCGGTAGCCTCCGGCACGCGCACCGAGATCCACCACCACACCCGTCATCACCTCGCCTGGCTCACCTTCGCCGCAGGCACGCACCACCAGGCCGCAGCAGCGCTCCTCCATCAGCGTGCGCAGGTCCACAATGCCGCGCTCCAGCTCGGCCGCGGTCACGCGGTCCACCTGAACGAACACGAAGGCGCGCACTTCAGGCGGCTCGCCACGGCTCACACCCACGAAGGCACGCTGCGCGGCATCGATGCCGAGCACCACGCGAGGTTCGACTGTCATGCCGCTGAGCGAGCGTTGAATCTTGATGACGTGCATAAAGGCCCCTGTTCCGTGGCCTCCCAGCCACACGTTGCAAAGAACCAAGGCACATGCGAATGCGGACGCAAGCGCGGCGGAAAGGTCGAACGCCTTTCTCGCCACAGCCTGCCGTCTGGCCGCTTACGCACCAGACTGCAAACTTTGCGCGCCCCCGCGCCGTGCGGGTGTGCCTTTTCGTTGTGGCGGTCATCGTATCGAGACGCAACACCATCGGAAGAGCCGGCGCACTGGCTCAGCGCACGTCGACGAAGAAGCCGTGATGCAGTTGGCGTTTCGCGTCGGTCAGGGCGAAACGACCTCGCCGGTGATGTCTCAGGTCTTGGCGCTCAGCAACCCGTCCGCGCGGAACATCCCCTTGATGCCTCGCACGGCCTGGCGGATGCGCGATTCGTTTTCGATCAATGCGAAGCGAACGTGCTCATCGCCGTGGTCGCCGAAGCCGATGCCCGGCGACACGGAGACCTTGGCCTTCGCCAGCAACTGCTTCGAAAACTCCAGCGAACCCAGCGCGCGATACGGCTGCGGAATCCTGGCCCAGATGTACATCGAGGCCTTCGGCGTTTCGACTGGCCAGCCAGCCTCGTTCAAGCCCTTCACCAGCACGTCGCGCCGGCTCTGGTAGCGCGCCGCGATGTCCTTCACGCACTGCTGGTCGCCTTCGAGTGCGGCAATGGCCGCCACCTGCACCGGCGTGAAGCTGCCGTAGTCGTGATAGCTCTTGATGCGCGCCAGCGCCGCCACGAGATCGGCATTGCCCACCATGAACCCCACGCGCCAGCCTGCCATGTTGTAGCTCTTGCTGAGGGTGAAGAACTCCACCGCCACATCTTTGGCGCCGGGTACCTGCATGATCGACGGGGCCTTCCAGCCATCGAACACGATGTCGGCATAGGCCAGGTCGTGCACGACCAGGATCTCGTGCTTGCGTGCCAGCGCCACCACACGTTCGAAGAAGTCGAGCTCCACGCATTGGGCGGTCGGGTTCGACGGGAATCCGAACACCATCATCTTCGGCTTCGGGTAGCTGCCGCGTATGGCCTTTTCGAGCTCGGCAAAGAAGTCCACCTCAGGCGACACCGGCACCGAGCGAATGTCCGCACCGGCGATCACCGCACCGTAGATGTGGATGGGGTAGCTCGGGTCGGGCACGAGCACCGTGTCGCCGCGATCGAGCGTGGCCAGCATCAAGTGCGCGAGGCCTTCTTTCGAACCGATGGTCACGATGGCTTCGCTGTCGGCGTCGATGTCGACGTCATAGCGGCTCTTGTACCAATGCGAGATCGCGCGCCGCAGCCGTGGAATGCCCTTGGACGACGAATAGCCGTGCGTGTCGGGCCGCTGGGCGACTTCGGCCAGCTTGGCCACGATGTGCGCGGGCGTCGCGCCATCGGGGTTGCCCATGCTCATGTCGATGATGTCTTCGCCACGGCGCCGCGCTGCCAGCCGCAATTCGGCCGTGATGTTGAAGACGTAGGGAGGCAGGCGATCGATGCGGGCGAAGCGTCGCTTGCCCTGCGAAGAGGAAGCAGTCATTGGAGTCCCACGTAAGCGCCCGGAACCGTCCGAGCGACGTTGCCGCGTTGCGCAGCGCGGGCGATGCTATCAGGTGATCAGCCCGCGCTGCGATGGCTGCCACGACCGCCCACTGATGGTCGGCTGACACCTGGCTGTGCGGCGGGCCGCGCAAAGACGAAGCCAGCCGCGATGAACGTGCTGCGCGTTACCTGTTCTGGAAAGCCTCGCCGAGCGTTTGCTGGATGTGCTTGATACCTTGCTCCACCATCTGCTCGACAGACTCCTTCATTTCGTCGGGAAGCAGGTCCGTCACCCACACGATGCGGGCAGTCCCTGGCCCCGTAGCAAACCACCTGGAAATAGGCGTTGTGGTGGCTTGCTCGCCCGTTGATCGCCGAGTACACCAGCCTCTTGTGCTTATCGTCTGACGCCTGGCTCGCCAAAACCACACTCGTCATCCCCGCTCGACGGCTAACATTTTCGCCATACACTGTAAACATATACAGCATCAATTCAGGTCACCAAAGTGGACACCGCTTCTTCCCCGCGTTCACCTCGGTTGTTGCAGCAGTTGGTGGAGCGGCTTCGCTACTTGCACTACAGCCTTCGAACGGGTGTCATCGTGGCGCGCGACGGCAAGGGAGGCGGCACCGACATTCGTACCGTGCAGGAGCTGCTCGGTCACAGCGATGTGAGCACCACCATGATCTACACGCACGTCCTCAAGATGGCTGCAGCCGGCACGGCGAGCCCGTTGGATGCGTTGGTCGCCCCCGCTGTCAGCCCTCCGCCCGCCGGCGTGCTCCAGGCTCGCGAGCCAGTTTCTCCGGCCTATGTCGTCAGCTTTCCCTCAGGCATCGAAGAGGCCGGCGCCGCCGCGCGCCGCGCCCGGGCTGGCCCGCCGTGTCTGCTCGCCGCCTGATCGCCCACCTCGACATGGACGCGTTCTACGCGTCCGTCGAGTTGTTGCGCTACCCCGAGTTGCGCAACCAGCCCGTCGTCATCGGGGGTGGGCGGCGACACCAGCCTGAGCTGCTGGCTGACGGCACACGACGCTTTACGCTGCTGCGCGACTACACCGGCCGCGGTGTCATCACCACCGCCACCTATGCCGCACGCGACTTCGGCGTGCACTCCGGCATGGGGCTCATGAAAGCCGCATTGCGCGCGCCCGACGCGGTGCTGCTGCCCACCGACTTCGACGCCTATCGCCACTACTCACGCCTGTTCAAGGCCGCGGTGGCCGAAGTGGCGCCGGTCATCGAAGACCGCGGCATCGACGAGATCTACATCGACCTGACCGATGTGCCCGGCGCGCAAGACACCGTGGGTCACGACCCGCTGGGCGGAGCACGTGCCGTGGCGTTGGAAATCAAGAACAGCGTGCGGCGCGCCACCGGGCTCACCTGTTCGATCGGCATCACGCCGAACAAGCTGCTGTCGAAGATCGCCTCGGAGCTGGACAAGCCCGACGGGCTGACGATCCTCACCGCTGACGAGGTGCCCACGCACATCTGGCCCCTGCCGGTGCGCCGTATCAACGGCATCGGCCCCAAGGCCGGCGCGAAGCTCAAGCAGCTGGGCATCGGCACCATCGGCGAGCTGGCGCGCTGCCAGCCAGCCTGGCTGATCGAACACTTCGGCAAGAGCTACGGCGCCTGGCTGTACCGTGCTGCCAATGGCATCGACGACCGGCCTGTGGTCACGCACAGCGAGCCGGTGTCGATGAGCCACGAAACCACCTTCGAGCGCGACCTGCATGCGGTGCGCGACCGTGCCGCGTTGTCGGCCATCTTCACGCAGCTGTGCCAGCACCTGGCCGAAGACCTTCAGCGCAAGGGCTACGTGGGCCGCACCATCGGCATCAAGCTGCGCTACGAAGACTTCAAGACCGTCACGCGCGACCACACGCTGCCGGTGTGGACCAGCGACTTTGCCGCCATCCGCCGTGCCGCGGGCGAATGCCTCAAGCGCGTGCCGCTGGAAAAGCGCCTGCGGCTGCTGGGCGTGCGCATGGGTTCGCTGCTGAAGACGGCCGATGCCGCAGCGGCACTCGAAGCGGCCGAAAGCGCACGGAAAAGGAAGAAGCGCATACCGCCCGCTCATGCTGACGCCGCGCCTCGCGTCGAAGACCCGCCGGCCCCTTACACGCCCGGCCTTTTCATCTAGATCACAACCCCAAAGTCACAACCCCAAAGGCAGGCGGCTATCCGCGCTCGCTCAACCCACGCCACCAGCCGCCGGACAGCACGAAGCGCGGAAAGGTCACGAACTGCTCCACCACGAAGCGGGAGAAGAAGTCACCCGCTCCGAGAAAGGGCTCCGGTGCCTCCGGCTCGCTCTTGTGCCCGACCGCCTGCGCCACGAAGGCAGACAACAGGCCGCCGGCGCCGAGCCACCACCACAGAGTACCCGCGCCCAGGGCTGCAGCCATCAGCGCTGCAGCGCCACCCCAGAACAGCGGCACCGTCACGATGTGCAGCCACAAGTTGAACGGGCTGCGGTGCTTGTTGCCGTAGTCGGCGTACTGCCAGCTCAGCAGGTCCTTGCGTATCGTCGTCATGGTCGGCTCCGGCATGGGGCAAAGAAGAACTTGACGGCAGCCAATCTATGCACCTATCTTTCCAGCGTCAAGATTAAAGCGGCAGATGCCTCGTACATCCGATACAGCCTCGCGGCCCTATCACCACGGAGACCTCGCCGAAGCGCTGCTACAGGCAGCCGGCGAGTTGCTGGCCGAGGCAGGGCCTGAACGCTTCAGCATGCGTGAATGCGCCCGACGCGCGGGCGTGTCGCACGCGGCGCCGGCACATCACTTCGGCGACATGCGAGGCCTGCTCACAGCCTATGCGGCGCAGGGTTTCGAGGCGCTGGCCGAACGCCTGCACAAGGCAGCAGGCTCCACGGTCGGCGCCGTTGCGCGATTGCAGGCGCTGGGCGAAGCCTATGTGGCCTTCGCTCTCGAGCATCCGGCTCGCTATCAACTCATGTTCCGCAGCGGCCAGACGGACATGGACATGCCATTGCTCAGCGATGCGGCCCGCATGGCCTGGGCAGAACTGGCGCAGGCCGTTGCCGCCGCACGCGGCACCGAGCCGGCACGCGACAGCAGCGATCCGCACGCAGCCTTGGCCTGGTCCACCGTCCACGGCCTCGCGTTGCTGTTGATCGATGGGCGCATGCAAGCGGCCCGAGCCCGCCCGGGCGCATGGCGCAGCGTGGCGCGCAACACGCTGGCCGCGCTGGCCCCGGCCTGGCAGCGCCCCCCTTCCGAAGCAGACGCGTCTGGCACGAAACCCGCTTAGCCACCTGCACGGCTTCAGAGCGCCCGGCGCGGCGTGACAAGCGACGCACCTAGCCCAGGGGCCGGTTTCAGGAGGGCAACATGATTGACAAGCAACGTCACCACGCACGTGTCCGGCGCGCCCCTGCGCCGTCGCTGCCAGGCTGGGCCATCGTGCTGATGGCCGCCAGCGTCGCCGTCGTCGCAACCCTGGTACGCCAACTGGGTTGAGCTGAACAGCCGTCATCGGCAGCAGCGCGGCGGCTGCTGAACTGCAGCCCTGCGTGACGTAGTGCACGACGCGGCCGCGTCCATACGGGCGCGGCATCCGTAGTTCCAGGTGTTTCGACCAAGGAGCACCTGTATGCCGACTTCGCAGTCCCACACCCGCCCAAGCGGCGCCTTCCGCGCTCGGTTCTCCCCTGCACTTGCGGCCTCCTTGCTGGCCATGCTGGCCGCCACCGCAACTCATGCAGCAACCCTGTCGATCACTGTGCTCGACAAAGATGGCCAGCCCGCGCCCGATGTGGCCGTGCTGGTGCGCCCGCTCATCGCTTCGACGCTGAAGCCGGCGCTGCCTTCCAGCGTGGTGGTCGACCAGGAAAGGATGCAGTTCAAGCCTTTCCTCACCATCGTCGTGCCGGGCACGCCCCTGCGGTTTTCAAACCGCGACGGGTTCGACCACCACATTCGCGGCACGGCGCCCTCCGGTGCGCTGGACTTCGAGGTACGCATCGCGCCACAAAGCATCAAGCCGCTGGAGCCGAAGCTCGAAACGCCCGGCCGCTACGCACTGGCCTGCCACCTGCATTCTTCGATGCGCGGTTACGTGCTGGTAAGCGATACCCCCTGGTTCGCACGTACCGATGCGAAAGGCCAGGCCACGCTGGAAGGCCTGCCCGATGGGCCCGCTGACGTGGTGCCCTGGCACCCCGAGCAATTTGCCGAGCAGACTGGGCAGCGCGTGACGCTGGGCGCCACGCCGCTGTCGTTGAGCGGGCAGTTGAACTTCACGCCTCGCAAGCGCCGCTTGTTCTGACGCTACGGGCGCGCAAGGCTGCGCAGCGTGAGCCGTGCTTCACGCTGCGCGTCACCTTCCAGCCAGAAAGAAATCTCGCCGCGGCCGATGCCCAGATCGGCCAGCTCGCGCTCGGTCATCGAATAGAGCGCCTGGGCGTCACCAGGCGCGCAACGCGGCTGTGCCAGCAAGCCTCGCAACCAGATCAACAGCTTCTTCATCGTCGTCTCGAGGCCTTCAGCCCACGGTGCAGCGAAAGTACGCATGCGGGCATCGTGCGCCTGCGCCTACCATTTGAGAAGTTACATCTTCTGAATCAATCCATCAGGAAGGCTGATGAGGTCGCTCAACCTCGACCAACTGCGTACGCTGATCTCCATCGCCGAGCTCGGCTCGTTCTCGAGTGCCGCACGGGCCTTGCATCTGTCGCAGCCCACCGTGAGCCTGCACATCAGCGAGCTGGAGGCGCGGCTGGGCACGCAGCTACTCGACCGTTCGGACCGCCGCGTGCGGCTCACGTCGGCCGGCGCCGCGCTGGTTGAACGCGCTCGCGCGCTGCTGCGCGATGCCGACGAAGCGGTCCAGCTCGTGAAGCGCCACGCGCAAGGGCTGGTGGGCCGGGTGAGGCTCGGCGCATCCACAGTCGTCGTCACCCACCTGCTGCCTTCGGTGCTGGACTGGCTGGCGCAGCACCACCCCGGCATCGACGTCGAACTGGCCATCACCGGCACGCTGCAAGCAGCGCAGCGGCTGCGCGAAGGCACCCTCGACATGGCCGTCGTTTCGCTGCCCGTAGCCTCCGAGGTGGGGCTGTCGATCCGCCCCTGGCGCAGCGACCAGATGGCCGCCTACATCCCGCCGCGCTGGCAGGCGCCGGCCACGGTAACGCCGCAGTGGCTCGCGCAGCGCCCGCTCGTGCTCAACGACAGCAGCACCGTCGCGTCGCGGCTCACGGCGGCCTGGTTCGCCAAGGCTGGCTTCTCGCCCAAGGCGCGCATCGAGCTGAGCTACGACGAAATCATCAAGAAGCTCGTGATGGCGGGCTATGGCGCCTCCGTGCTGCCGGTGGAGCCCAGCGTGGATGCAACCGGCCTGCAGACGCAGCTGCAGATCCGCCCGCTGCGCCCCACCCTGCGCCGCCGCCTTGGCCTGGCCTTGAGGCGTGGCCCGGCACAGGAGCCGGCGGTGGAGATCGTGCTCGGGGCACTGGAAGCGCTGAGCCAGCGCTGAAACATGCACTGCTAGAGTGCCCTGCATGAGCGCCCCACTGCCTCCCCGCGCCGACCTGCGGCTGCCATCCATCGACGGTTTGCGCGCCTTCGAGGCTTCTGCGCGGCTCGGCAGCTTCGAGCGTGCGGCTGACGAGCTGCACGTCACGGCCAGCGCCATCGGCAAGCGTGTGGCCGCACTCGAAGACCTGCTCGGCACGGCCTTGCTGCTGCGCACCGGCAAGGCGCTGGCGCTTACCCCGCAAGGCAAGGAATACCTAGCATCGGTAAGCGCGGCGCTAGGCCTGCTGGCCCAGGTGCCGTTGCACCAGCGCACGGCCCAGCGCCAGCAGCGGCTGCGCATCACCGCGCCGCCCACGTTTGCACGGCAGGTGCTCGTGCCCTCGCTTCAAGGCTTCACCGGCACGCACCCGCACGTCGAGCTCGAGGTGGTGCTGAGCATTCCGTATCTCGACGTGAAGGGCATCGAAGCCGACCTGGAAGTGCGCAATGGTGATGCGGCAGCCCAAGGCGGCATCGTGCTGATGCAAGACGTGGTGCTGCCGGTGGCCGCGCCGGCACTGCTGCAGCGCCTGCCGCCACTGCGCCGCCCGGCCGACTTGCAGCATGCGCCCCTGCTTCGCACACCATTGGAGCCCTGGGCACCATGGTTCAGCGCGGCCGGGCTCGACTGGCCCGAACCCGCACGCGGCCCCAAGCTCGTGGACCTTGGGCTCACGCTCGAGGCGGCCGTCAGCGGGCAAGGCGTGGCGCTGGCCCGCCCCAGCCTTGCCCGCCACTGGCTCGAAAGCGGCACGCTGGTGCCGTTGTTCGAGCCGTCGGCCCGCGTGCTGTCCACTCCGCCCGCGCTTTACTACTTCTTGCCGGCAGATCCAGCCGGCCCCGCAGCTGAATTCGCCACCTGGCTGCAGCAGGTGTGCACTGAGGTTGCGCAAGCCGGACTGGCGTCGATTTCCGCTGCAGGCGGAGAAAATTTCCGTCACGCCTGAAGCCCGCTGCGCGAGCATGCGCGACGTTACTTCAAGCTGCACACAAACAAGACGATTCGGAGGCAAGCCCGCATGACCGTCATCACCAACATCGAGGACCTGCGCGTGCTCGCGAAGAGGCGCGTGCCTCGCATGTTCTACGACTACGCCGACAGCGGCTCGTGGACCGAAAGCACCTACCGCGCGAATTCAACCGACTTCGCGAAGATCCTGCTGCGCCAGCGCGTGGCCCTGAACATGGAAGGCCGCACCACCCGCACGACGATGGCAGGCCAGGAAGCCGCCATGCCGGTCGCCATCGCGCCCACCGGCCTCACCGGCATGCAGCACGCCGACGGTGAGATCCTCGCGGCGCGCGCGGCCGAGAAGTTCGGCATCCCGTTCACGTTGTCGACCATGAGCATCTGCTCGATCGAGGACGTGGCAGCGCACACGAAGGCGCCGTTCTGGTTTCAGCTCTACGTGATGCGCGACCGCGACTTCATCTTGCGATTGATCGACCGCGCGAAGGCTGCACGCTGTTCGGCGCTGATGCTCACGCTGGACTTGCAGATCCTCGGCCAACGCCACAAGGATCTGAAGAACGGACTGTCCGCGCCACCCAAGCCCACGCTGGCCAACATCCTCAACCTGATGACCAAGCCGCGCTGGTGCCTCGGCATGCTGGGCACGAAGCGCCGCAGCTTCGGCAACATCGTCGGCCATGCGCAAGGAGTGGGCGATCTGTCCTCGCTCAGTTCATGGACGGCCGAACAGTTCGACCCTCGCCTTTCGTGGGCCGACGTCGAATGGATCAAGAAGCGCTGGGGCGGCAAGCTGATCCTGAAAGGGATCATGGACGTCGAAGATGCCCGACTGGCGGCAGACAGCGGTGCCGATGCGCTGATCGTCTCCAACCACGGCGGCCGGCAGCTCGATGGAGCGCAGTCCTCCATCGCCGCGATGCCTGCCATCGCCGAAGCGGTGAGTCATCGCATCGAAGTGTGGATGGATGGCGGCATACGCTCGGGGCAGGACGTGCTGAAGGCCGTGGCGCTGGGCGCGCGCAGCACGCTCATCGGCCGCAGCTTCCTCTACGGGCTGGGTGCCATGGGTGAGGCCGGCGTCACCAGGTGCCTGGAGATCATTCAGAAGGAGCTCGACCTCACGATGGCCTTCTGCGGCCATACCGACATCCGCAAGGTCGACAGGAACATCCTGCTGCCGGGCACCTACCCGACAGCCTGAAGCCCGCCAGCGGTCGTCAGCCAGCCGCCAGCACCGCGGCCAACGCCACTGCGCCCGGTACGGCCTGCACGAACAGGATCTTGCGCGAGGCCGTAGCGGCGCCGAACAGTCCTGCCACGATGACGCACCCCAGGAAGAACAGCATCACGGCACGGCCCGCGGGCAGACCGAGGATCAGCCCCCACGCCAGGCCGGCGGCCAGGAAACCGTTGTAGAGCCCCTGGTTGGCCGCCAGCGTCTTGGAGGCGCGAGCGAACTCTTCGGTGAGACCGAAGGCGCGCCGGCCCAGGGGCCGCTCCCAGAACACCATCTCCAGCACCATGATGTAGACATGGAGCAGCGCGACCAGCGCCACCAGCACACAGGCAATCATCGTCATTTCGACCCTCCGGGCAAGTTTTGAGAAACACTGATGTTTCTTACCGGTATGCTATCGTTTTTCGAACATGCCGGCAACGCGAACCAGACGAGCATCATCCACGCCGCTGCCTCGTGGCGGTCGCCACCCGTTGACCCGGGAGGCCGTGGCGGCTTCACAGCGTGCACGCATGTTCGACGCCGTGGCGCGTGCGGCGGCCGACAAGGGTTATGCGGCGACCACGGTGGCCGACGTCATTGCGATTGCCGGTGTGTCGCGGCGCACCTTCTACGAGCAGTTCCCCAACATCGAAGACTGCTTCATGGCCGCCTATGTCGAGGGCATGCAGAGCCTGCTGGGCGCCATCCGCGAAGCCATGCGCACCGTCGCGCAAGACGACTGGCGTGAGCGCACACGTGTGGCGCTGGAAGCGTATCTGCAGGCGCTGGCCAGCCGGCCCGAGGCGGCCTGGGCCTTTTCTGTCGAGGCGCTCGGCGCCGGTCGCCAGGGGCTGGACCAGCGCGCCTGGGTGTTGTCGCAATGGGTGACGCAATGGCGCGCGCTGTGGACGCTGCGCCAACTCAGCGAGCCGGGCCTGGGACCGATCGGCGACGAACCGCTGCTCGCACTGACCGGCGGACTCGAGGAACTGGTGCGCGACTGCCTGCGCCGCCGAGGCGCCCAGCACCTGCCCGAACTTGCACCTGCGGCTGTGGAGTTGGCGCTCGCCGTGCTGGAAGGCCATGGCCGGCCTGCAGCCACGGCGGCTACCGGAGGCCGTCGCAAGACTTGACCCTCGTCAAGCAACAAAACTGCCAGCTCACGCGCCCAAGGGAGTGCATTTCACTGACACCAAACTTACACTGACGTCAGGGACGCCCGGCGGCGCCCCACGGCCGGCAGGAGAGCGTCATGACCCTCAACCAGCTCCGCGATCTCAAGCGTTGGCATGTGGCGCACCGGCAAGACCACCCGCTCGAATACCAAGTGTTCGATGCGGTGCTTACGCTGTGGCTGCTGGGCTGGATGGGCGTGCCGCCCGCACTGCTGCTGGACCAGGTAATGCTGCTGCCGCTGTGCCTGCTGGCCTTTCTGGCACCCGAGATCTACCGCTGGCTGCGTGTGCGCCTGCACCGCAGCCAGCGGCTACGCTGCGACTGGGCCAACGCGCTGGGTTGAGGGCTCAGAAGGTGTGAATGAATTCGGCGTGACCGAGCAGGGCGTCAAAACCCGGCCAATCTAGGCGCAAAGCACAGCCGTAGCCGGGCTACGGCGAGCATTTGCAACGACGAGTGGGCGGTTTTTGGTGACCTGAGCGGGCATGGCGGATTCGTTCACACCTTCTCAGTGCCCGCCGGCCATCAGCGTGATGGCCACCAGCCCCACGGCCAGCCAGGCAAGCTGCACGGCCGTTTCCTTGAATGACAACCGCCGCTGCAGCTGCGGAATGAGATCGGCAACCGCCACGTAGATGAAGCTGCTGGACGCCACCACCAGCAGGTACGGGAACAGCGACTCCCACGGCCCCACGACAAAGTAACCCACCACGCCGCCCAGCACGCCGGCCATGCCGGACAACGCATTCCACAGTAATGCCTTCATGCGCGTGAAGCCGGCGTTGAGCAGCACGATGTAGTCGCCCACCTCCTGCGGAATCTCGTGCGCGATCACCGCCACTGCGGTCGCCACGCCGAGTCGCACGTCGGTGAGGAAGGCCGCAGCGATGATGACCCCGTCGCAGAAGTTGTGGATGCTGTCGCCCAGCAGCACGCTCCAGCCGCCGCGCCCGGCCTGTTCGGCATCGAAGCCGTGATGATGGTGGTGGTGCGGATCGTCGCCCTCGTGATGGTGGCTGTGACGGTAGAGCTCGGCCTTTTCGAGCAGGAAGAAGAACAGCAGCCCTGCCAGCAGCGTGACGAAGAGCGCATGCGCGTCGGCCTTGCCACCTTCGAAGGCCTCGGGCAGCACGTTGAGCAAGGCGGTGCCCAGCAGCACGCCGGCCGACAGGCTGACCAGATGCTGCACGAGCCTGCTGAGCACGGTGACCGTGAGGCAGGCCGCGATCACGACCGAAAGCACGCCGCCGGCAAACGTGGCCAGCATGATGTAGAGCAGGGTCATCGAAAGTCCCGGAGGCAAAGAAAAAACCGCGCCTCTGTTCGTTCGTAGGGGCACGGCCATTGCACCAACGATGTTATCAACGGTGTCAAGCGCAAGCGCCGCCGCGGTTTGGACACGAAATGCACCGACAATCCGCGCATGGAAACCATGGTCGATGCCCTGCGCGCTGCCGCTGCCCTTGAAACTCCCACGCGCTGGCCCGGCCTGTTGGCCGCCATCGACATGGGGTCCAACAGCTTTCGACTCGAAATCGCCGAGTTGCCGCGTGGGGGGCGCTACAAGCGCATCGACTACCTGAAGGAGACCGTGCGCCTGGGCGGCGGCCTTGACGAAAACGGCCTGCTCACGCCCGAGGCCGTGCGACGCGGCCTGGCGTGCCTGGACCGCTTCGCGCAGCGGCTCAAGGGCTTTGCGCCGCATCAGGTGCGGGCTGTGGCCACGCAGACCCTGCGCGAAGCCAAGAACCGCGACGCCTTCCTTCTGCAGGCTCGCACCGTACTCGGTTATCCGATCGAGGTGATCTCGGGCCGCGAGGAAGCCCGTCTCATCTACGCCGGCGTGGCACGGCTGCAGCCTTCTGACAAGCCCCGGCTGGTGGTGGATATCGGTGGCCGCTCCACGGAAATGATCCTGGGCCAGGGCCGGCACCCGGCGCGTGCCGAGTCCTTCCAGGTGGGCAGCGTGAGCTTGTCGCTCAAGTACTTCGGCGACGGCCGTTTTACCGAAACCGCTTTCCGCGCCGCCCAAATCGCCGCGGGCGCGGAACTCGAAGAAGCGCTGGAGCTGTTTGCGCGCGAGCACTGGACCGAAGCGCTTGGTTCGTCCGGCACGGTGGGTGCGGTCTCGCAGCTGCTGCTGACCAACGGCATCAGTCGCGACGGCAGCATCACGCCCGACGGCCTGCGCTGGTGCATGGAGCAATGCCTTGCAGCCGGCCATCAGGACAACATCACCCTGCCCGGCCTCAAACCCGAGCGGCGCGCGGTGCTCGGTGGCGGCCTGTCCATCCTCTACACGCTGGCGATGCACTTCGGCATCGACCATCTGCAGCCCACCCGCGGCGCCTTGCGCCAAGGGGTGATCTTCGATCTCGACGACCGCCTCGACGCGGCACGCAGCGTCCGCCACAAGGACATGCGCGACGCATCGGTGCGCGAGCTGCAGCGCCGCTTCAGCGTCGACGAAAGCCAGGCCGAGCGCGTGCAGACGCTGGCATTGGATCTGTACCGCGACGCCTTCCCCGATGCCGACCTCGAGGCGGTGCGCGAGTTGGGCTGGGCTTGCGCGCTGCACGAGATCGGCATGATGGTGTCGCACCACGACCACCACCGCCACAGTGCCTACCTGCTGGCGCACGTGGATGCCCCTGGCTTTTCGCAAAGCCAGCAGCGCCGGCTCAGCGACCTCGTGCTGGGCCAACGCGGCGGCCTGCGCAAGCTCGAAGCGGGGCTCGCACAGGACGCGCTGGTATGGCAAGTGCTGTGCCTGCGCCTGGCCACCATCTTGTGCCACGCGCGCAGCAACGTGCCGGCCGGCGTGGCGCGCCTGGACCGTTCCGGGCGCAGTGCGCTGCTGCAACTGCAGGCCTCCTGGGCACAGACGCACCCGCGCACCCTGCACCTGCTCAACGAGGAAGTGGACACCTGGAGCCGCAGCGGCGTGCTGCGGCTTGCGTTGCAGGCGCAATGACCCGTCTCGGTCAGCCACGGATGTAGGCAAAGGCCGACTTCGGCACGCGGACTGCGCCTGTGGCAGCGGTGCCGGGCGTGCGCGAACCTTGTGTGGCGGCAAAGGCCGCCCCCCAATACCCCACACAGGAGTCGCACATGGCCCAGAGCAAGAACCCCGCGTCACAGGACGCCATCACGCTGCTGAAGGCCGACCACACGCAGGTCGACAAGCTGTTCAAGCAGTACGACAAGCTGGCCGAAGAAGGCAGCGCCGACGAAAGGAGCGCGCTGGCACAGCAGATCTGCACCGAACTCACGGTGCACACGCAGATCGAGGAAGAGATCTTCTACCCCGCCGCACGCGAGGCGATGGAGGAGCAAGACCTGCTCGATGAAGCCGAGGTAGAGCACGCCAGCGCGAAGGAGCTCATCGCCCAGATCTCCGGCATGCAGCCCGACGAACCACTTTACGACGCCAAGGTGAAGGTCCTCGGCGAATACGTTCGTCACCACGTGAAGGAAGAGCAGGACGAGCTGTTCCCCAAGGTGAAGAAGACCGACCTCGATCTTGACGCACTGGGCGAGCAGCTGGCCGAGCGCAAGCAGCAGTTGCTGGCCGAATACGGCAACATGCTCGAAGGCGATGTGGCGATGGCGCAGGGCAAGCAGGCGGCTGGCGGCCGGCACGCAGCCTCGCAACCGCGGCATTGAAGAACGCCGCTGGCAGCTGCCTCGCTACAGCAGGTCGGGCCCCTGCACGGCCTGCAGCACGACCTGGGTTGCCTCGTCGCGCAAGCGATGGCGCAGCCACCAGACGGCGGATTTCTTGATGGGCCAGTAGATCTCATGGCCCGTCATCACACAGGCGGCCACCATGCCCAGCGTGGGCTGGTGGCCCACCACCAGCACCGGCTCGGCGGCGTCCGGCCAGCGAGCGGCCTTCAGCAGTGCTTCGACACTGCCGTCAGGCGCCAATGAGGCCACGGTCTTGAAGGACCTTTCCAACGCCTGCGCCGTTTGTTGCGCACGCAGCGCCGGGCTCACCAGGACCCGCGTCGATTCAGCAAGGCGCTGGTTCAGCCACTCCGCCATGCGTTGCGCCTGGCGTTCGCCCTTCGTGGTGAGCGCGCGTTCCAGGTCGGTCTGCCCCTCGCGGGCAACGTGCGCTTCGGCATGGCGCCACAAGATGAGGTCCATCGCCGCTCCTGTTCCCTCAGTCGCTGTAGCGCACCATGAGCGCGTGCTGTGCACTCACGCCTTGTGCCCCCACCCGCAGGTAGCTGCCGTCGGACTGCTGCAGCCAGGCATCGCGCGTGTCGTGCAGATAGGGCACCAGGCATTCGTCGATGACACGCTGCCGCAGCGCGGCGTCGCGCACCGGCCAGGCGATCTCGATGCGCCGGAACATGTTGCGGCTCATCCAATCGGCGCTCGACAGGTACAGCACCTCGTCGTCTTCGCCGGGGCCCCAGCGGAAGTACATGACGCGCGAATGCTCCAGGAAGCGCCCGATCACCGAGCGCACCCGCACGCGCTCGGTCAGCCCTTTCAGCGAAGGCGGCAGCATGCAAGCGCCACGCACGATGAGGTCCACGTTCGCACCTGCCTGGGCCGCGGCAACCAGCGCCTTGATGAGCACCTCGTCGGTAAGCGCATTGAGCTTGGCGACGATGCGCGCCGGCTTGCCGGCCCGTGCAGCCAGCTCCACCTTTTCGATGAAGCTGCACATCTGCCGGTGCAGGTTGAACGGCGCCATCAGCAACTGGCGCGGCGGGCGCTGTTTGGTCAGGCTGGCGAGCTGCTGGAACACCGTGTCGGCATCCGCCGTGAGCTCGGCGTCGGCGCTGAGGTAGCCCACGTCGGTATAGAACAGCGCGGTCTTCGGGTTGTAGTTGCCGGTGGACAGGTGCACGTAGCGGCGCAGGCGCCCTTCTTCGCGCCGGGTCACGAGCAGCAGCTTGGCGTGCGTCTTCAGGCCGACGATGCCGTACACCACCTGAGCCCCCACGGCCTCGAGCCGCTCGGCCCAGTTGATGTTGGCCTCTTCGTCGAAGCGGGCCTTCAGCTCCACCACCGCCGTCACCTCCTTGCCACGACGCGCGGCTTCGAGCAGCAGGTCCATCAGCACCGACTCGCTGCCGGTGCGGTAGATGGTCTGCTTGATGGCCAGCACCTCGGGGTCGGCCACCGCCTCGCGCAGCAGCTGCACCACCGGGTCGAAGCTTTCGAACGGGTGGTGCAACAGCAAGTCGCCGTGACGCAGCCGGTCGAACATCGACATGCCTTCGCGCGGCAGGCTGCCCGGCCAGGCCGGCTCGTAAGGCGGGAACCGCAGCTGCGGCGCCTCGGCCTGTTCGATGAGCTGGTTGAGCCGCACGAGATTGACCGGCCCGTTGACGCGGTACAGCGCTGCCTCCGGCAGGCCGAACTGCTGCAGCAGGAATTCGCTCAGCTCGGTAGGGCAGGTGCTCACCACCTCGAGCCGGATGGCTTGGCCGAAGTGCCGGGTGGACAGCGAC
Organism: uncultured Rivibacter sp.; assembly: GCA_946480925.1. Next base: position 120,775 of record CAMLLU010000003.1, on the reverse strand, counting down.
GAACGCAGCGCCTGGCGCAGATTGGTCACATCTTCCTCGTCCACGTCGAGGTCCGAGTCGCGTGTCACGCGGAACTGTGAGAACGCCTCTACGCTGCGGCCCGGGAACAGCTCCTCGAGATGCGCCCGGATCACACTCGACAGCAGCACGAAGGGCTGCGTACCGGGCGCCGCCAGCTTTTCAGGCAGGCGGATCACGCGCGGCAGCACACGCGGAACCTTCACGATGGCAATCGAGTTATCACGCCCGAAAGCGTCGCGCCCGCCGAGCTTGACGATGAAGTTGAGTGACTTGTTGGCCACTAGCGGAAACGGGTGCGCAGGGTCCAGCCCCACGGGCACCAGCAACGGTCGCACCTGCTTCTGGAAGAACTGGTCGACCCAGCGGCGTTGCGCCTCGTTGCGCTCGGCGTGGTTGACGATGAAGATGCCCTCGCGCTTGAGCGCCGGCATCACCTCGTCGTTGAAAGCCGCGTACTGGTCATCGATGAGCCGGTGCGCCGCAGCCGCGACATCGGCCAGGTCGCGAGACGTGATGACCGACGTGGGCAGCCGCGAGGCTTCGAGGTAGTCGGCAAAACGCACCTCGAAGAATTCGTCGAGGTTCGACGAAACGATGCAGATGTAGCGCAGCCGCTCGAGCAGCGGCACGTCTTCCCGTCGTGCCTGCGCCAACACTCGGCGATTGAATTCGAGGATGGCCTGCTCACGGTTGAGCAGCGTCAGGCCTGCCACCGGCGGGGCTTTCACTTCAGCGTCCATGATTTCAGTTTATGACGCTTCGGCGACAGATTCGTGACAAGTTTGTTGCCTGTGTGGTTGGGCACGGATCGGCACAAGATAGCCGATGAACTGATCACAAACGCTCCCCCAGTCGAAGCCGAGCGCCCGTGCACGCGCTCGCTCACGTGGCACCTCCAACGCCTTGAGCGATGCGGCAGCGAGATCATGGTCCAGCACGCCGCCGTCGCTCGAGCCCACCACGTCGAGCGGACCATCGACCGGGAATGCTGCCACCGGCGTGCCGCAGGCCATAGCCTCCAGCATCACGAGGCCGAAAGTCTCGGAATGGCTAGGGAAGGTGAAGACATCCGCCGCGCTGTAGATGAAGGGCAGTTCGGTACGTGGCACGACACCGCGCCAGACCACCTGCGGGTACTTGCGTTGCAACTCGTCCAGCAAGGGGCCTACGCCGTACACCACCTTGGTGCCAGGCAGTTCGAGCTTCAAGAAAGCTTCGAGGTTCTTTTCGTACGACACGCGGCCGACGTACAGGAACACCGGACGCGGCACGCCCAAGTCAGCGCCAGCCACCGGCTGGAACAGGCTCAGGTCCACACCATGCGACCAGGCACGCAGCTGCGTGAAGCGCTGCGCCTCCAGCTGCTTCAGCATGCCTTCAGTAGGCACCATCACGCCGGCCGAACGGGCATGGAAGCGCCGGAACCACGCATAGCCCCAGGACTCCGGAATGTGCAACGCCTTCGACAGGATGTAGGGAAAGCGGGTGTGGAAGGCGGTGGTAAAGGCCAACTGGTGCTTGAGGCAGTAACTGCGCGCAGCACCGCCCAGCGGGCCTTCGGTGGCAATGTGGATCGCGTCTGGCGCGAATGCGGCCAGTCTGCGCGCCACCTCGCGCTTCGGCCGCCAGGCAAGCTCGATCTCACGGTAGCCCGGACACGGAAAGCGCCGGAATCCCGACGGTTCGATCACCTCGACCTCGTGACCGCGCTGCTGCAGCCCAGCCACGAGCTCCACCAGCGTGGTCACGACGCCGTTGACCTGCGGTTTCCAGGCGTCGGTAATCAGTGCAATCTTCATCGGACCGACTCCGTCAGTGGGGCCGGTACCGGCTCGTTGTCGAGAGCTTCCTTGCGGCGGCGGGCTGCCGAGGCACGGTCGCTCCAGTCGATGATCTCCAACTGGCCGTCATGGTGCTCCACCAGTGCAGTGAGGCTTTCGACCCAATCACCGTCGTTGGCATACAGCACGCCGTCGATCTCGCGCAGCTCGGCATGGTGGATGTGGCCACACACCACGCCGTGCACGCCACGTTTGCGCGCCTCGCGCGCCACCGCCATCTCGAAGTCGCCGATGAAGCTGACCGCGCGCTTGACCTTGAGCTTCAGATACTTCGACAGCGACCAGTACGGCAACCCCACGCGTGCGCGCAGCGAGTTGAAGTGGCGATTGAGCTTGAGCGTGAACTCGTAGAGCGAGTCCCCCACGTAGGCCAGCCACTTGGCGCACTGGATCACGCCGTCGAACAGGTCACCGTGGATGATCCACAGCTTGCGGCCGTCGGCCGTCTCGTGGATCCACTCTTCAGCCACTTCGATGCCACCGAAGTTGTGGCCAAGGTACTTGCGCGCGAACTCGTCGTGATTGCCCGGAATGAACACCACGCGTGTGCCCTTGCGTGCCTTGCGCAGCAGCTTTTGCACCACGTCGTTGTGGGCCTGCGGCCAGTACCAGCTGCGCCGCAGCTGCCAGCCGTCGATGATGTCGCCGACGAGAAAGAGGTTCTCGCTTTCGACGTGCTTCAGAAAGTCGAGCAACGCGTGAGCCTGGCAGCCTGGCGTGCCGAGGTGCACGTCTGAGACCCACACGCTGCGATAGCGGTACTCACGATCTTCGGACGCGTCCTCCGGCGGCTGCACGTCCGCAGTGTTGGGCCAGGCAACGCCAGGAGCCGGCAAGGCGGCAACACCGCTGGTGGCCCAGCCGCTCCACGCACGCTTCACGATCGAAGGAGTCCATCGCATGGACCCACATGGTTGCACCGCAGCATGACGCTGGCGCGTCTAGGTCATGAAGCTTCGATGACAACCACTCGATCAGCTGGGGCTCCCTGCGCTATCGAGCGGCGTTTTCAGTGCGCTTCGTCCCAGTTCGGGCCGAAGCCGATCTCCGCCACAAGCGGCACCTTCAGTTCGGCCACCGAGGCCATCACCTTCGGCACCTCGGTCTTGATCCACTCCACTTCGGCCTCGGGCACTTCGAACACCAGCTCGTCATGCACCTGCATCACGATCAGGGTCTGCTTGCCGGCAGCATCGAGTGCGTCTTGTACCGCGATCATCGCGAGCTTGATGAGATCGGCCGCCGTCCCCTGCATCGGCGCGTTGATGGCCTGCCGCTCGGCGCCGCTGCGGCGTGGGCCGTTGGGGCTGTTGATCTCGGGCAGATAGACGCGGCGGCCGAACAGGGTTTCGACGTAACCCCTGTCCTTGGCTGCCAGGCGTGTTTCGTCCATGTAGCGCTTCACGCCGGCGAAGCGGGCGAAGTAGCGCTCGATGTAGTCGCGCGCCGCCTTGGTTTCGATACCGAGGCTCGACGCCAGCCCGAACGCACCCATGCCGTAGATCAGCCCGAAGTTGATGGTCTTGGCATAGCGCCGCTGTTCGGCGCTCACCTCGTCGGGCGGCGTGCCGAACACCTCGCTCGCGGTCGCGCGGTGCACGTCCATGCCCTCGCCGAAGGCCCGCAACAACCCGGGGTCGCCCGAGATGTGGGCCATGATGCGCAGCTCGATCTGCGAGTAGTCGGCCGACGCGATCACTCGACCCTGTGGCGCGATGAAGGCCTCACGAACACGCCGGCCTTCAGGCGTGCGGATCGGAATGTTCTGCAGGTTTGGGTCGTTGCTCGACAACCGCCCCGTCACGGCCACTGCCTGCCCGTAGCTGGTGTGCACGCGATCAGTGTCGGGGTTCACCATCAAAGGCAGCTTGTCGGTGTAGGTGCCCTTCAGTTTCGACAGGCTGCGATGCTCCAGGATCTTGGCCGGCAGCGGGTAGTCGGCAGCCAGCTTCTCCAGCACTTCTTCGTCGGTAGACGGCGTGCCGCTGGCCGTCTTCTTGACCACAGGCAGCTGCAGCTTGCCGAACAGGATTTCGCCGATCTGCTTGGGGCTGCCAAGGTTGAAGGGCTGGCCCGCCAGCTCGTGCGCCTCGCGCTCGAGCGCCACCATGCGCTGCGCAAGCTCCTGGCTCTGCCGCTGCAGCAGCGGAGCGTCGATCAGCACGCCGTTGCGTTCGATGCGCAACAAGCGCTCCGAGATGGGCATCTCGATCTGCTCGTACACGTAGCGCAGCCCCGCTTCACCCTCCAGCTTCGGCCACAGCGCGCGGTGCACGTCCAACGTCATGTCGCTGTCTTCTCCCGAGTACTGCGTCGCGCATTCCACCGTCACCTGCGCGAATGGAATCTGATTGACGCCCTTGCCGCACACTTCTTCGTAGCTCAAGCCGTGGCGCCCCACGTGGCGATCGGCCAGGCTTTCGAGGCCGTGCGGCTTGTGCGCCTCGAGCACGTAGCTTTGCAGCATGGTGTCGTGCCGGTAGCCGCGCACGGTGATGCCGTGATTCGCGAACACGTGCGCGTCGTACTTGATGTGCTGGCCCACCTTGGCGCGCGAAGCATCTTCGAGCCAGGGCTTGAGCTTTGCCAGCACTTCGTCGATGGGCAGTTGTTGCGGAACGTCGGGGTAGCTGTGCGCGAGCGGGATGTAGCAGCCCGTGCCGGTTTCGGTGCTGAACGACAGGCCCACGATGCGTGCGCGCATCGGGTCGAGCGAATCGGTTTCGGTGTCCAGCGCCACCAGCTCCGCCGCCTGCAGCTTCGCCAGCCATGCATCAAGGGCCTCGGGCGTGAGCACGGTGTCATAGTGCTTGTGCGTGATGGCTGGCGGCACATGAGTGGGCGCATCGTCGAACAACGATTCCTGCGCAGGGCGGTTCGCGGCGGTCGCGGTGCTGCCAGACGCGGGTTGCGGCGCCGCCGCAGCGCCCAGCGCGTCTTCCATCTCCTTCTTCCAGGTGCGAAAGCCGTAGTGCGCGTAGGACTCCAGCAGCGCGGGGCGGTCCGTCTGGCGCCAGGCAAGATCGTCCAGCTTCGGGAAGCCCGGGATGTGCTCGGCCATGTCGCAGTCGGCCTTGATGGTGACGAGCTTGCGCGCCATGGGCAGCCAGTCGAGCGCTCGGCGCAGGTTCTCGCCCACCGCCCCCTTCACGCTGGCCGCCGCGGCCATCACGCCGTCGAGCGAGCCGTGTTCGGTGAGCAGCTTCACTGCGGTCTTGGGGCCGACCTTGTCCACGCCCGGCACGTTGTCCACCGCGTCGCCTACCAGCGTGAGGTAGTCGACGATGCGCTCCGGCGGCACGCCGAACTTCTCCTTCACCCCATTCACGTCGAGCGACTCGTTGCTCATCGTGTTGATCAGCACGATGCGCTCGTTCACGAGCTGGGCCATGTCCTTGTCGCCGGTGGAGATGATGACACGCTGGCCGGCCGCCGAGGCCAGGCATGCCAGCGTACCAATCACGTCGTCCGCCTCGATGCCCGGCACTTCGAGCACCGGCCAGCCCAGCAGTCGCACCACCTTGTGAATGGGCTCGATCTGCTGCGCCAGCGCATCGGGCATGGGCGCACGCGTGGCCTTGTATTCGGGATACCAATCGTCGCGGAAGGTCTTGCCCTTGGCGTCGAACACGCAGGCCGCATGCTGCGCCGGGAACTGCTCGCGCAGCTTGCGCAGCATGTTGATGATCCCGTAGATGGCGCCGGTAGGCTCGTTGGCCGCGTTGCGCAGGTCCGGCATCGCGTGGAACGCCCGGTACAGGTAGCTGGAACCATCCACCAGCAACAGGGTCGATTCAGCAGGAGTATTCATCCGCCGGATTGTGCCCGCCAGGGTGTAGGCCCGCGCCTACAATCGTTTCATGAGCCCACGCACACTCGCCCTTCCGATCGGTGGCCTGGTGCTGGCCGCAGTGGCGGCCCTGCAACCAGCCCATGCGCAGCAGCCTGCGGCCGAAACGCCGACGGCCCTGCCGAACGAGCCTGCCGTGCAGCGCAGCAAGTTCGAAGACGAGGGCTCACGGGTCGAAGAACTGAAGATTCGCGGCGAGGTGCGGCGCATCACCGTCACGCCCAAGGTCGGCACCACGGTCCCCTACGAGGTGCTGCCCGCAGAAGGCTCGCGAGACCTGAGCCAGAGCGGCAGCCGTGGCGTCGCCGGCCAGCGCGTCTGGCACATCCTCACGTTCTAGGCCGCCTGCACCATGGCGGTCTTTACCGAAGTCGGCTTCGACGAAGCCGCCGAGCTGATGACAGCACTGCAACTCGGGCAACTGCTCGACTTCAAGGGCATCACCTCGGGCATCGAGAACACCAACTACTTCGCCACCACCGAACGCGGCGCCTACGTGCTCACGCTGTTCGAGCGGCTCACGCACGAGCAGCTGCCGTTCTACCTGCACCTGATGAAGCACCTGGCGCAGCACGGCATCCAGGTGCCCGAGCCCCAGGCCGACGGCACCGGCGAGATCCTGCTCACGCTCAAAGGCAAACCCGCGGCGGTGGTCGACAAGCTGCGCGGCAGCCACCAGCTCGCGCCAGCCGTGGAGCACTGCGAGCAGGTGGGCGCCATGTTGGCGCGCATGCATGAAGCCGGGCGCGACTACCCGCGCCAGCAACCCAATCTGCGAGGCCTAGCCTGGTGGCAGGAGACGGTGCCGGTGGTCGCGCCTTATCTCGACGTGGCACAACGCGAGCTCATCGAGGCTGAACTGGCCTTCCAGCTGGCACTGGCGGGCACGGCGGCCTACAAGGCACTGCCACGAGGCCCCATCCATGCCGACCTGTTCCGCGACAACGTGATGTTCGAAGGCCACGAACTCACCGGCTTCTTCGACTTCTACTTCGCCGGCTGCGACACCTTCCTGTTCGACATTGCCGTGTGTCTGAACGACTGGTGCATCGACCTCGACAGCGGCCGGCTCGACGAGGAACGGGCCAATGCCTTCATGGCCGCCTACGACGGCGTGCGCCGACTGAGCGGCGACGAGCTTCGCCTGCTGCCGGCTCTGCTGCGCGCAGGCGCCCTGCGCTTCTGGATCTCGCGACTGTGGGACTTCCACCTGCCGCGCGAAGCCTCGATGCTCAAGCCCCACGACCCCACGCACTTCGAGCGGGTACTGCGCGAACGCGTCAACACCCCGTGGCACTACCTGCGCACCGAATGAAGCTCAAACATGCCGGCTTCCGTGAAGGCGTGCTGTGGGTACGCAGCGGCTTCCGGGTGTTCTTCCGCTACCCGCTGGCCTTCACCGGGCTGTTCATGATGTTCATGTTCGGCGGGCTGTTGCTGCTGGTGCTGCCGTGGCTCGGCGCGCTGTTGCTGCTGGCTTCGCTGCCGGTGGTCACGCTGGGCTTCATGCTCGCGACCGAGCGGGCGCTGCAGGGTCGCGCGCCGTTGCCCGACGTCTTCGTCGAGCCGTTGCGGGCAGACCGTGCCCGGCGCCTCGAGTTCGCCAAGCTCGGTGGCCTCTATGCGCTGGCGGTGGTGCTGACCGTCGCGTTGATCAGCGCCATCGACGGCAACCGGCTCGAACGCTGGCAGGACGCCATGTGGCGTGAAGCGCAACAAGGCACGGCACCTGTGCCATCGCCTGCGCCGGCACCTGCCGAGGACTCGCAGGCGCCGCAGGCTTCTACCGACACGCAAGGCAGTGAAGAAGCGCAGACCGCTACACCCACCGCCGTGCCGCAAGCGCCGGCCAGCCAGCCGCGCACGGCCGACCGCGCGCTGATCGAAGACCCGCAGCTGCAGTTCAGCCTGCTGCTGCGCGTGTTGCTGTTCGTCCCCCTGTCACTGCTGTTCTGGCATGCGCCGGCCCTCATCCACTGGGGTGGCGTGCCGGTGGCCAAGTCGCTGTTCTTCAGCATCGTGGCGTGCTGGCGCAACTTCGGCGCCTTCGTCGGCTATGGCCTGGCGTGGAGCCTGGTGGTGCTGGCTTTCGGGGCGCTCACGACGATGACGTTCACGCTCATCGGCCAGCCTCAGCTGGTGCCGCTGGCCGTGATGCCGGCTGCGCTGATGTTCTCGACCGTGTTCTACGCCTCGCTGTACTTCACTTTCGTCGACAGCTTCAGCCTGCAGGAGAGCGCATGACGGACGTACACCGACTCGAAGGCCGGCGCGAGCCGGAACTGCTGTGGACCCGCCGCCGTGATGTGCTGGCGGCTGCAGCAGCTTTCGTGTCGGCGGGTGGCGTGGCGGCCGTGCACGCACAGGGGCTGTCCAACATCGTGCAGCTCACCGGCGACGTGCTCGGCAATGGCCAGCGCCTGCGCCGCGAAGACAGCATCCAGAGCGGTGACACGGTCGAGACCGGCCCCGATTCCAGCCTCGTGTTCGTGATCGGCGCAGCGGCCTTCCACCTGAGGCAGAACACTCGGCTGCGCGTGGAGCGCGGCCGCTCGCTCAATTTCGTGTCGCTGCTGCGCCTGCTCACCGGCGGCGTGGTGTCGGCCTGGGGCCGCGGCGGGCAGCGGCTGGTGAGCACCCCCTCACTGACGGCGGGCATCCGTGGCACTGGCGTCTACACCGAAGTGCGCCCCGACGGACGCAGCTATTTCTGCAACTGCTACGGCACGGTGGCGCTCGAAACGCGCGGTGAAAGCGTGCTGTCGCAGGCCGATTACCACCAGGCGTTCTGGGGTGAGGTCGAGCCCAAGGGCGGCCGGCTCATCACACCTGCCGCGGCGTTGAACCACACCGACGAAGAACTGGAGTTCCTCGCCCGCCTCGTGGGCGAGCGCACGCGCTGGGAAGCGCTGGGCCGCAAGGGTGTGAAGGACGGCCGGGGCTACATGGACGAGCGCCCGGCCGGCACCCACCCCGCGGCACGCTGAACGCGAGCTGCCCTGAGAAGCAAAAAGGGTCGGCATGAGCCGACCCGCAAGGTAGCGAGGTCTGCACACCCCGCCTGCATCACCAATCTTTTTGTTGTGTCTCAGGTGCCGATGCGGCCGCCGTCATTCTTGGTGATCACGACGGTTGCGGAACGCGGACGTGCCGTGCCGCCATCAGGCCAGTGGCTCTGGTAGGTCGTCGCCGACGGCGACGTGGTCTCTTCGCCGGGGTGCTGGATGTTGATGAACAGTGCCTTGCCGTCCGGCGTCCCGCAGATGCCGGTGACCTCGCCGCCGGCTGGCCCCACGAGGAAGCGCTTGAGCGTGTCGGTCGTCGGCTTGCGGCCCATGTAGGTGTCGACGCTCGCGGTGGCAGTGTCGAGCGTGTTGTTCACCGTGAGCTGGGCGCCGTCGCCCTGCACACCGGCCACGCTGGCCAGCAGCATGCAGTTGGTGACGTCGGTGTACGCGCCGTCATCGGTCTCGATCCAGCACAGCCCGGTGCTGGGTGTGAAGCGCAGGCCGTCGGGGCTGGAGAAGTCCTGCTCATCGGTCAGGCCCGACAGGTTGATGGTTGCGTCGGCATCGGCTTCGGAGCCGAACAGGTAGACGTCCCACTTGAAGGTGGTGGCCGCCTGCTCGTTGCCGGTCTCGGCAATGCGGATGATGTGGCCGTTGACGTTGCTCTTTTCCGCCTTGCCGTCAGCGTCGTTGTAGGCACGCGGGTTGGCCGCATCGACCACCTGCTTGCCACTGGCTGCCGCGAGGACGCGGTTGCTGTTGTTGGTCAGCGTGAAGTAGATGTCGTTGGTGGTCGGGTGGACGGCGCTCCACTCGGGGCGGTCCATCTTGGTAGCACCCACGGCGTCAGCGGCCACGCGGGCGTTGATCAGCACGTCGGCCTGGTCGGCGAAGGCATAGCTCGCGTAGTTCTTGATGGCATCGACGCTGATGTCCAGCAGCAGCCACTCGCCGGAGCCGTCGGCGTTGAACTTGGCGGCGTAGAGCTTGCCGGCGTCGAGGTACTTGTCGCCGGTGGCGATGCGGTTGGTCGGCGTGGCGTCGGCCGCGCTCCAGGTGGCGTCGCTCACGAACTTGTAGATGTACTCGCCGCGGGAGTCGTCACCCATGTAGAAGGCCAGCGGCTTGCCTGCCACCGCCTTGGTGTAGGCAGCCGCCTCGTGCGCGAAGCGGCCCATGGCGGTGCGCTTCTTGACGGTCGCAGTCTTGTCGTAGGGGTCGATCTCCACGTTGTAGCCGAAGGTGTTGGCCACGTTGCGGTAGTCGTCGGTGCCGTCGGTCGAGGTGCCCGTCAGGCCGGCATCCCAACGCGCATAGATGTCGTCGCTGCCGGCGGTAGCCCAGGCATAGCGGCCGTTGGTGTTCTGGGCAACGCCATAACGCGTGAGCGAGAACACCGTCTTCGCGTCACGCAGGGTGTTGTCCCCGGCGGCGCGCTTGAAGTAGCCGGCCCAGTTCTCTTCGCAGGTCAGCAGCGTGCCCCAGGGGGTGGTGCCGGTGCCGCAGTTGTTCTGCGTGCCGCGGGTCTTGGCGCCGTCGGTGGAGAACTTGGTCTTCATCAGCGCGTTGCCGGCCGCGGAGCCTGACAACAGGATCTCGGTGGCGGCGGTGACGCGGCGGTTGAACGCGGAGTCCTGCACGTAGGTGACGGCGTTGCTGCTGCGACGGACTTCGACGACCGAGACGCCGTGCACGGCGACTTCCTTGTCGACTTCAGCTGCGGGGCGCGGGGCAGCCGTCGGGCCGTTCGGGAACAGCCACTGGTTCTGCTGGTACTCATGGTTCATGCCCAGCAGACCGCGGTCGCTGTTGGTGGCGTCGGGGCCGGAGCCGTCGCTCTTCAGACCGAAGTATTCGATGCCGTCATGGCAATCGCCGGCACGCTGCTCAAAGTTGCCGTCCGTGCCGTCGTTCTGGTAGGCAGCCACGCCCGATGCCAGCGGATCACCGCAGCGGTACAGCACCGTCGCGGTGTAGCCCGCCGGCACGGCAATGGCGTCGGCCAAGCTCTTGGGCACCGCCGTGAAGCCGAGCTTTTCGATCGGCGCGGGAGCAGGAGCAGGCGTCGGCGCAGGAGCATCGTCGTCGCTGCCGCCACAAGCCGCGAGGCTGATGCTGCCGAAAACCGCGGTTGCCGCACTGCCGACGGCACCACGCAGCAATGAACGGCGGCCAATGCGCGCCTCCAGCACCGACTGGAACGTCGTGTTGCCGGAATTGTTGAGATCGATGTCATCGGGGTCGATGTCGCTGGGGGAGAGCTCGACGCGCTTGTTCATGGATCGTGGTCCTACTGCGGAGTTGTTGAAAAGCCGCGCGAGGTTAGGCAGGCTGCGTGAATGAGCCGTGAAACATTCATGACAAAACCATGACTGCCCATGCGCCGTCGCTTGATACGAAAGCAGGAAGGGCTGGCCAACCAGCCAGCCCCCTTTGTGTGCGCGGGGACTGCGAACCCCGCGTGGTATCCGCGCCTTGGTTGTTGTCAGGCACCGACGGGCTTGCCGTCGGTGCGGCGCACGACGATGGTCGACGAGCGCGGAGGCAGTGAGTTGCCTTGCACGCTGGACGGCCACGTGCCGGTCGGATGCTGGATGTTGATGAAGAAGGTCTTCAGGTCCGGCGTGTAGGTCAGGCCGGTGATCTCGCAACCGTTGGGGCCTACCAAGAAGCGTGTGGACTCGCGGGTTTCGGCATCGACGTAGTACATCGAGTTGTTGCCGAAGGTGTTGGTGATCGACGTGCCGGTGCCGGCGTCGGTCTGCACCCAAAGGCGGCCCTGGCTGTCCACGCGGATGCCGTCCGGGCTCGAGAAGGTATCGCCGTTGATGTTTCCGCGCAGGTTGCTCGCCGTGAGCCGCGGATCACCACCCAGCAGGAAGATCTCCCACTTGAAGGTGGTGGCGGTGGGCGTGTTGCCGTCTTCCGTCCAACGGACGATGTGGCCGTGTGAGTTGGTCACACGCGGGTTGGCTGCATCAGTGACCTGGCGGCCGCCGTTGTTGGTGAGCGTCACGTAGATGCGCTTGTCCGGGTCGATGCTGATCCACTCGGGGCGGTCCATCAGCGTGGCGCCGGCCACGCGAGCGGCGGCCTTGGTGTTGATCAGCACGTCGGCTTGCGTGTTGAAGTCGACTGTCACCAGCGTTGGCGGCGTGACGCTCTGCGTGTAGTTGCCCGGGTCCTGCGCACCGGCAACGAGCCCGTTCTGCCCCTGCACCAGCGCGATCCACTGGCCGGTGCCGTCGGCATTGAACTTGGCTGCATACAGGGTGCCGGTATCCAGCAGGCTGGCGTTCGCCGCACGGTCGCTGGCGTTGTATTTGCCGCTCGGCACGAACTTGTAGATGCAGCCCGGGGTACCGTCGTCACCCATGTAGATCGCGACGTTGTCGTTCGCGTCGAGCATGTAGCCGGTGTTCTCGTGGTCGAAGCGGCCCAGCGCCGTGCGCTTGGCAGGCAGCCCTGTCAGCGTGCCTTGCGGGTCGATCTCGACCACCCAGCCGTACCCAACTTCGGGTTGCGTCGGGTCGATGTAGTTGTCAGTGGTCTCTTCGCAGGTGAGGTAGGTACCCCACGGCGTGCGGCCGCTCGAACAGTTGTTGAGGGTGCCCACCACGGTGGCGCCCACCGTGGCAGCCGCCGGGCCGGTGACGTTGTAGACAGTGTTGCCGCTGTAGCGCTTGTTGAAAGTCGAGTTGGCCTTCACCGCCCACTTGCCGTTGGCGTCGGCCGCCACCTCGATCACCGACACGCCGACGGCCGACAGCGCGATCTTCTTCTGCTCGGCCGTGGCCGTAGCCGCGTCGTAGGTGCCGCCGGTGAACAGGATCTGATAGTCGGGCAGCTCGTGGTTGATGGCCAGCAAGCCGCCTTTGTTCGGGTCCACGCCAGGCAACTCATAGAACTCCATGCCGTCGTGGTTGCCGCCAGCGATCTGCTCAGTCCCTGCAGAGTCGAGGAAGGTGCCGGTGTAGGCCGTGGCTCCAGCCACTACCGCATCGCCAGCACTGAACAGCACCTCGGCCGTGTAGCCTTCGGGCACGACAACGGTATCACCCGTCATCGCAGCCACGCCCTCGAATTCGACCTTGTAGCTCACGGCCGGGGCCGGTGCAGGCGCGGGATCGTCATCGCCACCACCGCAGGCCGTCAGCGCACTGCCGCTGAACACAGCGGCGATCGAAGCACCGAACGAGCCCTTGAGCAGACCGCGGCGCTGCAGCTTTGCCTGCCGCAACACGTCTTCGAACATCTGCCCGGGCACGTGATCGACTTCAGTGCGGCCCTTGGCAGCGGCCGCCTCGGCACGGGCGCGGTCGGTGAGATGCGACATGAGTGGTACTCCTTGCGTGGGGTGTCGTTGTGAACGCCGCGCATGCTAGGAAGCACTTGTTACCAACCCATGTCGAACGCATGACGGTTCGACGCGGCAACGGCATCGCCGATGCCGCCAGGCTTCAGTCCACAGGCGTGAGCTTCGCCACGCTGAGTGCCAGCCACTTCATGCCGTGGCGACCGAAGTTCACCTGGGCACGGGCGTCTTCGCCGCTGCCCTCGAGCGTGACGATCACGCCCTCGCCGAACTTGGTATGGAACACGCTCTGCCCCGCGCGAAAACCCGTGCCTGCCCCGCGCGAAGCGGCCATCGAAGGCGGCACGGGTGGTTCGCTAGCCACACGCCCCGCGCCCACGATGGAACCGAGCCCGCTGCCGCGATTCCACGCCTGCTGGTAGTCGCGCGCGAAGCCCGAGCCGAAGCCCTGCACGCGCGGGGTAATCCACTTGAGCGTGGCCTCGGGCAGCTCGTCGAAGAAGCGGCTCTTGATGTTGTAGCGGGTCTGCCCATGCAGCAGCCGCGTCTGGCTGAAACTCATGTAGAGCCGCTTGCGCGCACGCGTGATGGCCACGTACATGAGGCGGCGCTCCTCTTCGAGGCCATCGGCGTCGGACAGCGAGTTCTCGTGCGGGAACAGGCTTTCTTCGAGCCCGGTGATGAACACGTTGTCGAACTCCAGCCCCTTGGCGGAATGGATGGTCATGAGCTGGATCGCGTCCTGGCCCGCCTGGGCCTGATTGTCACCGGCCTCGAGCGCGGCATGCGTGAGGAAGGCCGCGAGCGGCGACATGATCTCGCCGGTTTCGGCATCGGGCGTAGTGGCCGCGGCGGCCGGCGCGGGCGGCTCGCCGACGCTGATGCTGCCGGGGCCATGCTCGTCCACCGGCAATGCCACGGCGTCCTTGCCGAACCCTTCCTGCGTCACGAAGGCCTCGGCTGCGTTCAGCAGTTCGTCCAGGTTCTCGAGTCGTTCCTGGCCTTCCTTTTCGGTGCGGTAGAAGTCGGCCAGGCCCGAGGCCTGCACGGTGTGTTCGATGATCTCGCGCAGCGTGAGGCCGTGCGTGGCCTCGCGCATCGCATCGACCAGCGCATTGAACGCCGTGAGGTTGGCCCCCCCCTTGCCGGTGACGGCACCCACGCTCTGGTAGAGGCTGCGGCCGCTCACGCGCGCGGCGTCTTGCAGCTGCTCGAGCGTGCGAGCGCCGATGCCGCGGGTCGGGAAGTTCACCACCCGCAAGAAGCTGGTGTCGTCGTTCGGGTTCTCGATCAGCCGCAGATAGGCAAGCGCATGCTTGATTTCGGCCCGTTCAAAGAAGCGCAAGCCGCCATACACGCGGTACGGCATGCCGGCGTTGAACAGCGCCGATTCGATGACGCGCGACTGAGCGTTGCTGCGGTAGAGCACCGCGATCTCGCTGCGTTTCGAGCCGTCGCGGATGAGCTGGCGCGCCTCTTCGAGGAACCACTGTGCCTCGGCGAAGTCGCTGGTCGATTCGTACACGCGCACCGGCTCGCCGGGGCCGGCCTCGGTGCGCAGGTTCTTGCCCAGGCGGCGACTGTTGTGACTGATGAGCTCGTTGGCCGCGTCGAGGATGTTGCCGAAGCTGCGGTAGTTGCGCTCCAGCTTGATGACCTGCTCGACGCGGAACTCGCGCTCGAAGAGAGACATGTTGCCCACCTGGGCGCCGCGGAAGGCATAGATGCTCTGGTCGTCGTCACCTACCGCCATCACGCTGCTTTCGGGGCCGGCGAACATCTTGAGCCAGGCGTACTGCAAGCGGTTGGTGTCCTGGAACTCGTCGACCAGGACGTGCCGGAAACGCCGCTGGTAGTGCTCACGGACGGCCGCGTTGTCGCGCATGAGCTCGTACACGCGCAGCATCAGCTCGGCGAAATCGACCACGCCTTCGCGCTGGCATTGGTCTTCATAGGCCTGGTAGATCTGCACCAGCGTGCGCGTCTGCCCATCGGTCACTTCGATGTCGCCCGGACGCAGACCGTCTTCCTTGGAGCCGGCGATGAACCACGTGACCTGCTTGGGCACGAAGCGTTCCTCGTCGAGGTTCATCGCCTTGATGATGCGCTTCACGGCCGAGAGCTGGTCCTGGCTGTCGAGGATCTGGAAGCCCTGCGGCAGGTTGGCGAGCTTCCAGTGCGCGCGCAGGAAACGGTTGCACAGGCCGTGGAAGGTGCCGATCCACATGCCGCGCACGTTCACCGGCAGCATCGCGCCCAGGCGCGTGAGCATTTCCTTCGCGGCCTTGTTGGTGAAGGTCACCGCCATCACGCCGCCTGGCGACATCTGGCCGGTCTGCAGGAGCCACGCGATGCGTGTGGTGAGCACCCGCGTCTTGCCCGAGCCCGCGCCCGCCAGCACGAGCGAGTTGCCGCGCGGCAGCGTCACCGCGGCGAGTTGCTCGGGGTTGAGGTTGGCCAGAAGGCCTGCGGGCACGGCGTGGCCGTCTTCGACAGAATGCTCGGAATGCATCCACGGATTTTAGGAGTCGCGGTGTTTTCGACCTTGCGCCACGGGCTGTTGCTGTTGCCATTTGCTGCCGTTTCAGCGCAAGCCCAGCCTGCGCCCTGTCCGCCTGCTGCCACGCAGCTGCTGCAACGCTTCGTCTCGGCCGATTGCGAAAGCTGCTGGCAGGCCGCCAGCGAAGCGGCTGTGCCGGCCGCCACCTGGGTGCTCGACTGGATCGTGCCGAGCCCGCAAGGCGATGCAGCACCGCTGTCGCTGGCCGCATTGCCCGAGGCCACGGAACGCGCCCAAGGCGCAGGAGCCCAGACCCGGCAGGACAAGCTCGCCCGCGGCTTGCGGCTGCAGGTGCAAGGCGGGCCAGCATGGAACGGGTATTTCGGGCTGCAGCTTTCGGTGCGGGGCGCTGCACCGCCAGCGGGCAGCAGCGGCTGGCTCGCGCTGGTGGAGCAGATCCCCGCGGGCGAGGAAGGCTCTGCAATCGCAAGGCAGCTGGTGCGTGCCGTGGCCGGGCCGCTACCGCTGGACGGGTTGTCACCACGCAAGCCCTTGCACCACCTGCGAGCGCTACGGGTCGGCGAGGGCACGCAGCCACAGCGGCTGGCAGGCATCGGGTGGGTCGAAGCAGCCGACGGCCGTGTGCTCGCCGTGGCACGAGAAGCCTGCTCGCCACGCTGAAACAGCAGGGCCAAACCGTGCGAAGCTGCATGGGCTTTGCCGGCCGTTCAAAAGATCGACCGGCGTAGAATGCGCCACCGGGCCCAAATTTTGGTGCCCGGTTTTTTGTGTCCGCACCACGCTCGCACGTGGCCTTCGCGGGCCTCCACCGGGTTCTCCAAGTCAAGCGCTCGCAGCCATTGGGCCGCGCACTGCTTCAACGCGCCGCCTATTCCACTGACGGAGCCTGGACCATGGAAATCTTCGACTACGACAACATCCTTCTCTTGCCGCGCAAGTGCCGCGTCGAAAGCCGCAGCGAGTGCGACACCTCCGTGCAATTCGGCGGCCGCCGCTTCAAGCTGCCGGTGGTGCCGGCCAACATGAAGACGGTGCTCGACGAGCCGATCAGCGAATGGCTGGCCGCCAACGGCTACTTCTACGTGATGCACCGCTTCGACCTCGACAACGTGGCCTACGCGAAGCGCATGCGCGAGCAGGGCCTGTTCGTGTCGATCAGCTCGGGCGTCAAGAAGCCCGACTACGACGTGATCGACCGCCTGGCAGCCGAGGGCGTGGGCGCCGACTACATCACCATCGACATCGCGCACGGCCACGCCGAGAGCGTGCGCAAGATGATCGAGCACATCAAGAAGAAGCTGCCGCAGACCTTCGTGATCGCCGGCAACGTGGGCACGCCCGAAGCGGTGATCGACCTCGAGAACTGGGGGGCCGACGCCACCAAGGTGGGCATCGGCCCGGGCAAGGTGTGCATCACGCGGTTGAAGACGGGCTTCGGCACCGGCGGCTGGCAGCTGAGTGCGCTGAAGTGGTGTGCCCGCGTGGCCACCAAGCCCATCATTGCCGACGGCGGCATCCGCCACCACGGCGACATCGCCAAGAGCGTGCGCTTCGGCGCGGCCATGGTGATGGTGGGTTCGCTGTTCGCAGGCCATGAAGAGTCGCCCGGCAAGACGGTCGAGGTGGACGGCAAGCTCTACAAGGAGTACTACGGCTCGGCCTCGGACTTCAACAAGGGCGAGTACAAGCACGTCGAAGGCAAGCGCATCCTCGAGCCGGTGAAAGGCAAGCTGGCCGACACGCTGCGCGAGATGCAGGAAGACATGCAGAGCTCGATTTCCTACGCCGGCGGCAAGGTGCTGGGCGACCTGCGCAAGGTCAACTACGTGATCCTCGGCGGCGAAAACGCCGGTGAACATCTCTTGATGTGAGGCGGCTCACCATGGCGCGACGGGTTCCTTTGCTTCTCAGCCTCGCGCTGGCTTGCGGCGGTGCCAGCGCCATCGAGGTCAACGAAGCCAACCAGGCCCAGCTCGAAATGGTGAAGGGCATCGGCACGCGCCTGTCGGAGCAGATCCTCGCGGAGCGTACCGAGCGCGGGCCGTTCAAGGACTGGGCTGACCTCTCAGCGCGCATCAAGGGCTTGCGCGCTGCGAAGACGGCTCAGTTGTCGAGCGCCGGGCTCACCGTCAATGGCACGGGCATGGTGTCCAGCGGAGCCGCTGACGTATCGACACCATCGCCTGCCTCGGCTCCACGCTGAGTGCGCTCGGGCCGCTTCCAGCCGAAGAACGCCTCGACGTCGTTGCGGCGCGCCATCGTGTCGGATTCGCCCAGCTCGATGAGCTCGCGCGTGTAGCTCGCTTCGAAGAGCAGATAGCTCGCCAGCGCCGCGCCACGCGCGGTGCTGCCTTCGCCCGACACGCCCAGTGCACGCAGCATGCCGCGGATCGCCGGCGGCAGGTCTTGCAGATGCTTGGCGGCAATGTCGTCGAGCCGCTCGCTGGGTGCGATGACCAGCACGTCGATGGGCCTCAGCGCCGTCTTGGCACGCGCCTCGGGCGTGAGCAGCGACAGCGTGTTGTTGACGCGCTGCAGCCGTTCCACGTCCACCGCCAGCGCATCGAGAAAGATGTTCGACAACGTGTGCCCCGCGATCTGCGCGATGTTGGGATATTCGCTGCGCGTCGGCCGTCGCCCCGGCGGCTCCTGCAGGCGGCCTGCGCCGATGACGAGAATGCGCTCGGCCCCAAGGTGCACGGCCGGCGAGATGGGCGCGGCCTGGCGCATCGAGCCGTCGCCGAAATATTCCCAGCTGCCTTGCAACGGCAGCTCGACTGCCGGAAAGACGAAGGGAATGGCTGACGAGGCCAGCAGATGCGGTGTGGTAATGGTGTCTCGCACCGCAATGCGCTGCGAGCGCGTCCACGGTTCGATGTCGTGCACGGCGTCGTAGAACGTGACGTGTTCACCCGAGGTGTAGCTCGATGCGGTGACTGCCAGCGCCTGCAGGTGGCCCGAGCGCATCACTTCAGGAATGCGCTGCAGCGGCACCACCTCGCGCAACAGCGTGTCGAGCGGCGAGTTGTCGAGCAGCGAACGCGGCCGTGCGCGCCGCCAGCGCGCCAACGCCCAGCCGACGGAGAACATCGTGAGCCACTTGGCGCCGGAGCGGATCACGCCGAACGAATCGGCGCGGTACACCTGGTCGGCATGGAAATTCATCCACACCGAGCTCAGCCGCTCGACCGACTTTTCGAAGTAGTCGGCCCCGCAGGCGAGCGCCGCGGCATTGATGGCACCGGCTGACGTGCCGGCGATCACGGGGAATGGGTTGCCCGCCCGCACGGCACGGCAGTCACGTTTGATGCGGGCGATGGCGCGCAGAACACCTACCTGGTAGGCGGCCCGGGCGCCGCCGCCTGTGAGGATGAGGCCGGTGGTCGGAACGTTGCTGGTGGACATGAAGCCCAGTGTAGGGAGGCCCCAAAGACAAACGGCTCGGGGTCAGCCCGAGCCGTTGTGAAGTGTTGCCGCGGTGCTTCAGTCCTTGCCGCGACCGTGGCCATGGCCGCCGTGCCCCTTGCCGTGCCCCTTTTCCTTGGGACCGTGGTCACCGCCACGTCCCTGGCGACTGGGGACATAGTGGTCGTTGTACCAACTGTCCTGCACGAAGTAGACGCGCTGGTTGCACGCACCGTACTTGCCGCAGTACTTCGCCCAGTTCTTGGCATGGCCCGGAGGCACGTGCATGTAGATCGGCTCGCGCTGCATCACCACCGGGGTCTGCTGGATGACCACGGGCTGCGGGTAGATGAGCGCCGGCACCTGCGGCACGTTGCCGATGTCGATGCGGCCATAAAGGCCCGGTTGGTTGACCGAGACGGACACCCCGACGTTGGTCTGGGCCATGGCAGGCAACACAGCGGCGCCAGCCAGCAAAAGGGCGAAAGCTTGTTTCTTCATCAATGGTCCTTCAATGGGAACACGCCTATTTCAACGTGCCGTGCGACCCCGCCGTAGACATGTGGTGGGCAATTTTCCCATCTTTACGAAGAGCAAAAGTGTCAACAAAGGTGTCGAGCGGCTTACTCGTAGACCACCACTGCGGACTGTCCGTGAGATCCGTCACGCCAACGCGCCAGTGCAGCGTCACTGGGGAAGAAGCGCGAGTCCTCGCCGAGGTCCAGTTCGCCCTGGGCGGCCAGCACGGGATTCCGGCGTTCCAGCATCAAGCGCACTGGCAGCCCTTGCACCAGGTCGCCCTGTTCGGTGTTCTGGCGGCGCGGCGGAAAGTCGCGCAGCAGTTCCGCCACCGGCGGTGCCTTGCCGTTGACCGCCACGCGCAGGTAGCGGCCGAAGCGGCAGCGCGAGGTGCTCAGGTCCCAGGCCTGCTGCACGTTCAGCCGCAGACCACCGGAAAAGCGGTCGGGCTGCACCTTACCCTGCAAGATGAGCAGTTCATCGTCCTTCCACAAGTCCTTGTTGCTGTTGATCAGTTCCTCGTTGGCCACGGCCTCGATCACATCGCTCCTGTCGTCGAGCTTGAAGATGGCCACCCGGCCGCGCTGACCGTTGACGAAGCGCAGGTCGCTCACGATGCCGGCCAGCATCTGCGGCTCGCGGCTGTCGACGAGATCGGCGATCTTGCGCTTGGAGAACTGCCGCACCTCGCGCTCATATTCGTCGAACAGATGACCCGAGAGGTAGAAGCCGATCGCCGTCTTCTCGTGCGTAAGCCGTTCCTTGATGCTCCATGGCGCCACGGGCACGAGGTCGGGTTCCTGCGTCGAAGAGCCGTGGCCCGCACTGTCACCGAAGTCGAACAGTCCACCCTGGTCTGCATGTGCGGCCTGTGTGTCGGCATAGTCGAAGCCCAGCGAGATGCTGGCCAGCAACGCCGCACGGTCGGGCTGCAATGCATCGAATGCTCCGCCCTTGATGAGCGCTTCCACCACGCGCTTGTTGACGCGGCTGCGGTCGATGCGGGCACAGAAGTCGAAGAAGCTGCGGAACGGGCCGCCGGCGCTGCGCACTTCGACGATCGATTCGATGGCGCCCTGCCCCGTGCCCTTGATGGCACCCAGGCCATAGCGCACCACCTTGTCGCCCACCGGCTCGAAACGGTAGGTGCCGGTGTTGATGTTGGGGTGCTCGAACGTGAGGCCCAGGGCCACCGCGTCGTCGTGGAAGATCTTGAGCTTGTCCGTGTCGTCGATCGACACGCTCATGTTGGCTGCGGTGAATTCGGACGGGTAGTGCGCCTTCAGCCATGCGGTGTGATAGGCCAGCAGGGCATAGGCGGCCGCGTGCGACTTGTTGAAGCCGTAACCCGCGAACTTCTCCATCAAGTCGAAGATCTCGTTGGCGAGATCCGCGTTGATGTCGTTCTTGGCCGCACCTTCGGCGAACAGCACCCGGTGCTTGGCCATCTCCTCGGCCTTCTTCTTGCCCATAGCTCGGCGCAGCAGGTCGGCGCCGCCGAGCGAGTAGCCGCCCAGGCGCTGGGCGACCTGCATCACCTGCTCCTGGTAGACCATGATCCCGTAGGTCTCTTCCAGCACCTGCTTCATCAGCGGGTGCGGATAGGTCACCTCTTCCTTGCCGTGCTTGCGCGCGCAGAAGCTCGGAATCAGGTCCATCGGCCCCGGGCGGTACAGCGACACCAGCGCGATGATGTCCTCGAACACGCTGGGCTTGGCGTCGCGCAGCATGCCCTGCATGCCGCGACTTTCCAGCTGGAACACGGCAACCGTCTTGCCTTCGGCCAGCAACCGGTACGTGGCCCGGTCGTTGAGCGGCAGCTTCTCGAAGGCGAAGTCCTTCTGGTCGGCATGCCGCGCGACGATGAATTCCTTCGCCATCTCGAGGATGGTGAGCGTGGCCAGGCCCAGGAAGTCGAACTTCACGAGGCCGATGGCTTCGACATCGTCCTTGTCGTACTGGCTCACGGCCGAGTCGCTGCCGGGCTGCATGTACAGCGGGCAGAAGTCGGTGATCTTGCCTGGCGCGATGAGCACGCCCCCGGCGTGCATGCCAATGTTGCGCACCATGCCTTCGACCTTTTCGGCCAAGGCCAGCAGTTCGGCCACTTCTTCTTCGGCGGCTTCGCGCTGTTCGATCTCAGGCGCTTCCTTGCGCGCATAGATCACGCCGGAGTCGGGGTTGTCGCCGGGTCTCTTCAAGGTCACCGTCTTGCCCGGCGGCGCAGGGATGAGCTTGGCAATGCTGTCGACGTGGCCGTAGCCCATGCCGAGCACGCGACCCACGTCGCGTAGCGCGGCCTTGGCGGCCATGGTGCCGAAGGTGGCGATCTGGCTCACGGCCTCGCGGCCGTACTTGTCCTTCACGTAGTCGATCACGCGGTCGCGGTTGGCCTGACAGAAGTCGATGTCGAAGTCGGGCATCGACACCCGCTCCGGGTTCAGGAAGCGCTCGAACAGCAGGTTGTAGCGCAGCGGGTCGAGGTCGGTGATCTTCAACGCATAGGCCACCAGCGAGCCGGCGCCCGAGCCCCGGCCCGGGCCCACCGGGCAGCCGTTGTTCTTGGCCCAGTTGATGAAGTCCGCCACGATCAGGAAGTAGCCCGGGAAGCCCATCTTCAGGATCGTGTTGATCTCGAAGTCCAGGCGCTCCACGTAGCGCGGGCGCTGCTGCTCGCGTTCGGCCTCGTCGGCGTACAGGTGCAGCATCCGCTCGTTCAGGCCCTCGTGCGAGAGCTGGCGGAAGTAGTCGGCCATCGGCATGGGCGTGCCGTCGGCCAGCAGCGGCGTGGGGAAGTTGGGCAGCTGCGGCTTGCCCAGCGTGAGCTTCAGGTTGCAGCGCTGCGCGATCAGCTCGGTGTTGGCCACCGCCGACGGGATGTCGGCGAACAGCGCACACATCTGCTCCTGCGTCTTGAAGTACTGCTCGCGCGAGAAGCGCTTGATGCGCCGCGGGTTGGTGAGCGTCTCGCCTTCGGCGATGCAGGTGCGCGCCTCGTGAGCCTCGAAGTCGTCGGGCGTCTGGAACTGCACCGGGTGGGTCGCCACCACCGGCAGCTGCAGCTGGGCGGCCAGCGGCACGGCGGCACGCACGTGGGTTTCGTTGCTGGCAAGGCCAGCACGCTGGATCTCGATGTAGAAGCGTTGCGGGAAGATGGCCGCGAGCTTCTGCGCCGCGGCTTCGGCACGCGCCGTGTCGCCGGCCAGCAGCGCGCGGCCTACGGCGCCATAGTCGGCACCCGACAGCGCGATGAGCCCCTTGTTGTAGCGCTCCAGCCATTCCCAGCGGATGTTGGCCTGGGCCCGCTGCACGCCTTGCGTCCACCCCAGCGCCAGCAGGTCCGACAGGTTGTTGTAGCCGTCGATGTTCTGGATCAGCAGCAGCAGCCGGCTCGGATGCTTGTCGCCGCCTTCGGGCTCCATCAGCACGTCGGCGCCGATCACCGGCTTCACGCCGGCCTTGCGCGCGGCGCTGTAGAACTTGACGGCGCCGAACAGGTTGTTCAGGTCGGTGAGCGCCAACGCCGGCTGGCGGTCAGCGGCGGCGGCATCGACCACGTCGTCGATGCGCAAGGTGCCATCGACGACGGAAAACTCGGTGTGGGTGCGCAGGTGGACGAAAGGCATGGGCGGCATTGTAGGAATGCTGACCACACCCCGCTCGCCGGGCACGGCGACCACCCCTCCGCGAGGGGCGGACCTTGCTTGGGGCGGCCCGGCGCTGCGGCCCGGGCGCGCACCGGTCATCACATCAAGCGATGTCCTCGTGGATGCAAAGGTAGTTGCCTTCCGTGTCCTTGAACCAGGCGGCCTTCTCGGCGCCCAGCACGCAGACGTGGTTCACCGTCTTGAAGTCGGGGAAGTCGTAGTCCTCGAACACCACGCCCGTGGCTTCCAGCGAGGCAATGGCCGCGTCGATGTCCTTCACCTGGAAGCTCACCGCCGTGTGCTCGGCCTTGGTGCCTCCGGGCTTGGGGAACAGCGCCAGTGTGGTGCCGCCCGCGCAGGTGTAGGTGAACTTGCCGTCAGGCTTCTCGCCGCCGGCCACAAAGCCCAGCTTGTTTTCGTAGAAGTCGCGCGCGCGGGCCATGTCGATGACCGGCAGCATCGTGGTGATCGGTGCGGTGGCAAGCATGGCGGTCTCCGGCAGCAGGCATTGCTCAAGCTTAGGCGCCGGGGCGCTTTCTACAATGCGCGTGTGCCCGACATCCTCAACATCGCTGCCTACAAGTTCGTCACGCTCACAGACCGTGACACCCTGCGCACCCACCTGCTCGACACCGCCAACGCCCTGCAGCTCAAGGGCACCATCCTGCTCGCGGAGGAAGGCATCAACCTCTTCCTCGCCGGCAATGAGGCGGCAGTGCACAGCTTCCTCGACTCGCTGCGCGCTGACACCCGCTTTGCCGACCTCGAAGTCAAGGAAAGCTGGTCCGCACATCAGCCCTTCAAGCGCATGCTGGTGAAACTCAAGCGGGAGATCATCCGCATGAACCACCCCACCATCCGACCTGAAAGCGGCCGGGCCCCTTCAGTGGACGCCGCCACGCTGGCGCGCTGGCTCGATGCCGGCCACGACGACGATGGCCGCGAGGTGGTGATGCTCGACACGCGCAACGACTTCGAGGTCGACGCCGGCGCGTTCGAGCATGCGGTCGATTGGCGTCTGGGGAAATTCAGCGACTTCCCGGCTGCCTTGCTGGCCCACAAGCAGGAGCTGGCCGGCAAGACCATCGTGAGCTATTGCACCGGCGGCATCCGTTGCGAAAAGGCCGCCATCTTCATGCGCGAGGCCGGGCTCGACCACACGCTGCAGCTCGATGGCGGCATCCTCAAGTACTTCGAGCTGGTGGGCGGCAAGCATTGGCACGGCGAGTGTTTCGTGTTCGACGAACGTGTCGGCCTCGACCCTGCACTGGCCCCTCACTCGGACGCGAGTACCTCCAGCACGTCGGAGTGAAACTCGCGCTGGTAGAGCACGTAGACCACACCCGCGGTCGCCAGCGCAAACGCCAGCGGCGAAAAGAACCAGCCCACCGCCGCGAAGCTCATGTAGTAGGCCCGCAGGCCGTCGTTGAAGGTTTCGGCGGCCATACCCATCACGCGGCCGGCCTTGTCGGCAAAGGCTTCGCGGGAGGCGGCCCCCGCGTCGAACTCATCGTATTCAGGGGCTGAAGCGATCAGCAGCGCACCGAAGGTGTATTGCCGCATGCTCCAGGTGAAGCGGAAGAAGGCGTAGACGAAGACCGCCGTCAGCAGCACCAGCTTGAGGTCGAACACCAGCGCCGTGGTGCGGGCGGCAAACGGCAGATCGCGCACCAGTTCGCTGGCCTTTTCACCCGCGCCCATCAGCGCCAGCAGGCCACCGATGATCAGGATGGTGGTGGAAGCGAAGAAGCTTGGGCTGGTGGACAGGTTCTGCACCACCACGCCATCGACCACACGCACGTCGCGCTTGGTGGTCTGCAGCATCCATTGCCTGCGGATGCGGTTGGTGGCCGCAAGGATGGACGGACGCACCGCCGAGCGGCGCTTGGCGAAGTTCGCATAGCCCGCCCAGGCGGCAAAGAACCACACGAGGGTCAGCCACTCGTACCAGGGCAGCAGGCGGATCAGCAGCAGCACGGTATTCATGGCGCGCCACTGTAGCGCCATGAACGTGACCACTTTCGCGTTCAGCCGGCGTTCTTTTGGCTGCTGGCCACCTTGAGCAGCTGCTGAACCACGCCCGAAACGGCCTGCAGGTGCTTCGCATCCTTCAGCGCGCCACCGTCTTCGAAGGCGTTGTGCGCCTGGCCGAGCGCGAACTGCTGCGGCACCACCAGCATGCCGAAGTTCATCGACAGGTACTGGCGCGTGAAGTTGAGGCTGCGCAACCCGCCCAGCGGGCCCGGCGAGCTGGCAAGCAGGCCCACCGGCTTGAGCGCCGTGGTGGCCAGTCCGGAAGGCAGCTCGCCCTCGGCGCCCACGCGCGAGAGCCAGTCGAAGGCGTTGATGAACAGCGGCGTCGGAAAGCCGTTGTATTCGGGCGTGACGTACAGCAGCGCGTCATGGCCGGCGAACAGGTCGCGCAGGCGCTTCGCGCCTTCGGGTGCACCCTGGCTTGCTTCGAGGTCGCCGTCATACAAAGGCATTGCCAGGCCGCGCAGGTCGACCTGCGTCACTTCGGCCCCGGCTTCGCGTGCAACGGCCATTGCGGCATTCAACAGCCGGCCGCTCAGCGCGCCGTTGCGGGCGCTGCCGGCCATGGCCAGCAGCTTGATGGTTTGGTTGCTCACGGTCACCTCCGTGGTTTCGTTGATGGGTGGCGT
This sequence comes from uncultured Rivibacter sp., assembly GCA_946480925.1. The sequence continues at coordinate 94,985 of CAMLLU010000003.1, read as the reverse complement.
CAGCGTGCCAGGTCGAACACCAGGACTTCAGCGCCCTGGCCGCCCGAAAGTTCGACCCTGGGCTCGCCGGCCAGCTGCAGGGCATCGCCCGCCCGAAGCGGCTGGCCGTTGACGACCACCGATCCGCGCGCCACGTGCACGTAGCCCAGGCGTTGCTCATCGAGCGGCAGGCTCGCGTGCTCGTCGCCGTCGAACAGCCCCACGTACAGCTTCGCGTCGGCATGGAGCTTCACCGAGCCGCTCTCGCCTTCGCGCGAGGCCACCAGGGCCAGGCGGCCACGCTTGGTGCTCTCAGGAAAGTGCTTCTGCTCGTAGCCGGGCGCGATGCCGGTTTCGTCAGGCAGGATCCAGATCTGCAGGAAATGCGTGGTGTCGCTCGGAACATGGTTGAACTCACTGTGGCGCACACCGGTGCCGGCGCTCATGCGCTGCACGTCGCCAGGCTGGATGGTCGCACCGTTGCCCATGCTGTCCTTGTGGCCGAGGCCCCCCTCGAGCACGTAGCTGATGATCTCCATGTCGCGATGGCCGTGCGTGCCGAAGCCGGTGCCGGGCGCGATGCGGTCTTCGTTGATGACGCGCAAGTTGCCGAAGCCCATGTGGGCCGGGTCGTAGTAGTCGGCAAACGAGAAGCTGTGAAAGCTCTTGAGCCAGCCATGGTCGGCGTAGCCGCGTTCGCAGGACTTGCGCAGGGTGATCATTCGGAGCTCCTTCATTCGTTGCACGGAAATCAATGTAGGAGCCGACATGGCTTCGAGGAACGAGGTGGCTTGATAGCATCGTTCAAAACGGCTCAACGAATCATCATGACCACCGACCGCCGCAACGCCCTCACCCCCGAAGCGCTGACCATGGTGGACATGATCGCGCGCACCGGCAGCTTTGCGGCCGCGGCCCGCGAGCTCGGCAAGGTGCCTTCGGCGTTGACCTACAGCGTGCGTCAGCTGGAAGACGCGCTCGACGTGCTGCTGTTCGACCGCCGCTCGCGCCAGGCCCAGCTCACCGACGCGGGCCGCGAGCTGCTCAACGAAGGGCGCCGGCTGCTGCAGGAGATCGACGCGGTGGCCAACCGTGTGAAGCGCGTGGCCACAGGCTGGGAAACCCAGCTCACGCTGGCGGTGGACAACGTGATCGCGCCGCGCGCGCTGTTCGACCTGACGGCCGCCTTCTACGAGATCAAACCCGAAGGGAGCGACCACGCCGGCCCGCCCACACGGCTGAAGTTCCGCAACGAAGTGCTCTCGGGCACCTGGGAAGCGCTGCTGTCGGGCGAGGCCGACGTCGCCATCGGCACCGGTGACCACACGCCCGCGCCCTCGGTGCATTCCGAGACGCTGGGGCACATGCAGTTCGTGTTCGTGGTGGCACCGCACCATCCGCTGGCGGCCATGCCCGAGCCGCTGTCGCCCACCATCATTGCCGCGCACCGCATCGTGGCGGTGGCCGACACGGCGCGCGATCTCGCGCCCATCACCGTGGGCGTGCTGCCGGGGCAGGACGTGCTCACCGTCCCGTCGATGGCGGCCAAGCTCGAAGCGTTGCTGCGCGCGCTGGGTTGCGGCTCGCTGCCCGAGCCATTGGTGCGCCGGCATGTCGAAGCCGGCCGGCTGGTGCAGAAGGCCACCGAGGTCGAGCGCCCGCCTTTCCGCTTGAACTACGCCTGGCGCAACACCGGCCAGCGGCCCGGCCTGGCCCTGGCGTGGTGGCTCAAGCAGCTGGAAAGCCCGGCCACGCGGCGTGCGCTGCTGGAGCAGCACGAGGGATTGATCCTTTGAGCCGATGAAGTACGTCGGTCGTTTTGCGCCCTCGCCCACCGGCGCCCTGCACGCCGGCTCGCTGGTGGCCGCGCTGGCGAGCTGGCTCGATGCACGCGCCCATGGCGGGCGCTGGCTGGTACGCATCGAAGACGTGGATGGCCCACGCTGCGTGCCGGGAGCCGACGAGGAGATCCTTCGACAGCTCGCCGCGGCGGGGCTGGTGCCTGACGAAACACCGGTATGGCAAAGCCGCCGCGCCGCGCTGTACCAGCACGCGCTCGACCGCTTGCTGGCCGCCGGCTGGGCCTACCACTGCGGCTGCACGCGGCGAGACGTGGAGGCGGCGCTTGTCGCCTCGGGCCGGCAGCGCAGTCGCCACGGCGAACTCGTGTATCCGGGCACCTGCAGGCCCAGCCATGGCGGCCTGCAGGGCAAGCCGCCGCGCTCCGTGCGGCTGGTGTGCTCGCCGCACCCGATGGACCGCATGGACGATGCGCCGCTCCTGATCGACTGGCAAGACCGCCGTCTCGGCCGGCAGCGGCAGGACGTGACCAACGAGGTCGGCGACTTCGTATTGCACCGCGCCGATGGCCTGTGGGCCTATCAGATCGCGGTGGTGGTGGACGACGCCGAACAGGGCGTGACCGACGTGGTGCGCGGCGAGGACCTGGCGGACAACACGCCGCGCCAGATTCACCTGCAGCGTTGCCTCGGCCTGGCCTTGCCGCGCTACCTGCACACGCCACTGGTGCTGGGCCCCAATGGCGAAAAGCTGTCGAAGCAGAACGGCGCGCAGGCGCTGGCGCTTGATGATCCGCTGGCCGCGCTGCAGGCGGCGGGCACGGCGCTCGGCCTGCCGACGCTCGCTGCAGCCAGCCGCGATGAATGGCTCGCCGCGGCAGTGGCGGCGTGGCGCGAACTGCGTGGCGTCAAAGCCGCCTGCGCATGACTACACGCGAAGGCGTGTGGCGCGCCACTTCCTCGAAGCCCGCGTCCAGGTAGCTGGCCATCGAGCCGACGTAGAGCTCGCCGGAATTCAGCTTGCGGTTCGTGGCCAGCGGGTAGCCCTCCACGGCCGGAGCCCCATGTTCGCGTGCCAGTGCCACCGCGCCGTCAATGAGCCAGCGCATCAACCCCTGGCGCCGGAAGCGCTTGGCCACCACGAAGCAGGTGATGGACCACACCGGCAGTTCGTCCACCGCCGCCATGGCCCGCGAGCTGGCCAGGCGGGAATGGTCTGCGCGCGGCGCCACCGCGCACCAGGCCGCCGGCTCACCGTTCACGTAGGCCAGCAAGCCGATCGGATGCGGCTCGGTCTGCAGCCGCTTCATGAACCAGCGCTTGTTGCCGCCGCTGTAACCGGCCTCGAATTCCTGCCGCGGGCGGGACCAGAAGGCGCACCAGCAGCGGCTCGCATCGCCGCAGTCCGACATCACTGCGGCGATGTCGTCGGCCAACTGAGGGTTCGCGGGACGCAGCTCGATCCTGTCGCTCATCAGTACCCCCTCTCGCTACGCGGTGTGGCTCCGGGAGATCAACGCTCTCTTCGGAGCGGCCATGGGGTGACGCCAACCCCCGCATGGTCTTCGACCGCGTCAGTGTGCGACGGACCACCCCTGACTGCTACAGTGCGGCCTCGGTCGGCAGTTCACCCAGGCGTTGCCGCGCGACACCGTCGCGAGCTAAACCTGCCAATACAGCTTGTTCTGATGCGGTCTCGCCCTGTGCGCCGCGCTGCAAGTCGGCAACCCCAGCCCCAGGCCCCGCGGCCCGGTCCGGCGCATCGGACGGAGAACCGATGATGACAACGACTTCACGCGAGCTCGTGCCTTTGCACGCAGCCGACCTTTCCAGCTTTGCCAAGGCGCTGCGCCGCCAGCTGCTCGACCGCTTCGAGTATGACGCGCGACCGCCCGGCCATGTGGAGCTGCTCAACATGCTGGCCCGGGCCGCGGGCCACCGCAACCTGCAGAGCCTGCAGGCCGCTGCGCCAGCGCCGGCACGCCCGGCCACGTCGTCGAGCCCGCCCCAGCTGAGCGATGCTGCGGCACGGGCATTGCGGCTGTTCGACGACCGCGGCCGCCTGCAACGCTGGCCGATCAAGTATTCGACGCAGCGGCTGTTGCTGTGGGGCTTGTGGATGTGTTTCGACGGCAAGCGCCGCTACACGGAGCGAGAGGTCAACGAGGTCCTCAATGCGCATCACACCTTCGGTGACCACTGCATCCTGCGTCGCGAGCTGATCAACATGCGGCTGCTCATGCGCAAGCCGGACGGCTCGGAATACCGCAAGGTGGCGGCCAGGCCCGATGCCGAGGTGGCCGCGCTGCTGCGGGCGCTGCGGGCCCGCAGCGGTTGATCCTCAAACCGCCAGCAGGTGCTGGCGGTAGTGCAGCAGCTCGTCGATGGATTCGTGGATGTCCGCCAGCGCGGTGTGCTTCTGCGCCTTCTTGAAGCCCTCCAGCGCGGCCGGCTTCCAGCGCCGCGCCAGCTCCTTGAGCGTGCTGACGTCGAGGTTGCGGTAGTGGAAGAACGCTTCGAGTTCCGGCATGTAGTTGGCAAGGAAGCGGCGGTCCTGGCAGATGGAGTTGCCGCACATCGGCGACTTACCGGCCGGCACGAAATGTTTCAGAAAGGCGATGAGATCGGCCTGCGCCTGGGCTTCCGTCACCGACGAGGCCTTTACGCGGTCGATCAGGCCGGAGCGGCCGTGCGTACCCTTGTTCCAGGCGTCCATCGCGTCGAGCGTCGCATCGCTCTGGTGGATGGCATACACCGGGCCCTCCACGCGGACGGCCAGTGCCGGGTCGGTCACGACGACCGCGATCTCGATGATGCGGTCGCTTTCGGGCTTGAGGCCGGTCATCTCGAGGTCGATCCAGATCAGGTTCTGGTCGCTCGGCTGCAAGGCGGTCACGGTGGAGTCGGCTGCGGTGTTGGTGTCGGTCATGGCGGGGCCTTCCTGAGAGGCGGCCATTGTCGGCCAACTCGCAGGGCCAAACGTACACTCGGCACTCATGCAGTCTTCCGTTCTCACCCTCGTCTTCGCGGGCTTCCTGGCCGCTTCGCTGCTGGTCAGGCTGTGGCTGGCATCGCGCCAGATCCGGCACGTGGCCGGCCACCGCGGCAACGTGCCGGCCCCGTTCACCAGCACCGTTTCGCTCGCCGCACACCAGCGCGCCGCCGACTACAGCATTGCCAAGCTGCGCTTCGGCCTGATGACCATGGCCTTCGGCGCCGCCGTGCTGCTGGGCTGGACGCTGCTGGGCGGGCTGGACGCGCTGAACGTCGCATTGCGCGACGCCGTGCTGCCGCGCTGGGGCGGCATGGCCTACCAGTTGGTGCTGCTGGCAGCCTTCGTGTTCATCAGCGGTGCGCTCGACCTGCCCTTCGAAGCCTGGAGCACCTTCCGCATCGAACAGCGCTACGGCTTCAACCGCATGACGGTGGGCCTGTGGCTGGCAGACCTGGCAAAGGGCCTGTTGCTGGGCGCGGTGCTGGGCCTGCCGATCGCCGCGCTGATCCTGTGGCTGATGGGCGCGGCCGGCCCCATGTGGTGGCTGTGGGCCTGGGGCGCCTGGATGGGCTTCAACCTGCTGATGCTGGTGCTCTACCCCACCGTCATCGCACCGCTGTTCAACAAGTTCCAACCTTTGCAGGATGACGCACTCAAGCAGCGCGTCGAAGCGTTGATGGCGCGCTGCGGCTTTGCCGCCAAGGGCCTGTATGTGATGGACGGCTCGCGCCGTTCGGCCCATGCCAACGCCTACTTCACCGGCTTCGGCGCTGCCAAGCGCGTGGTGTTCTTCGACACGCTGCTGGCCAAGCTGAACCCCGGCGAGGTGGAGGCCGTGCTGGCGCACGAGCTGGGCCACTTCAAGCACAAGCACGTGCTCAAACGCATCGTCTCGATGTTTGCGTTGAGTCTTGCCGGCTTCGCCCTGCTGGGCTGGCTGGCGCAGCAGGCCTGGTTCTACACGGGCCTCGGGGTGTCGCCCAACCTGGGCGAGGGTGCTCCCAACGATGCGCTCGCGCTGCTGCTCTTCCTGCTGGCCGGGCCGGTGTTCGGCTTCTTCGTCTCGCCGCTGTTTGCGGGGTTGTCGCGCCGACACGAGTTCCAGGCCGATGCCTACGCCTGTGCCCAGGCCAGCGGCAAGGACCTTGCCGCCGCGCTGCTGAAGCTCTATGAGGACAATGCCTCGACGCTGACGCCCGACCCGCTTTACGTGTGCTTCTACTATTCGCACCCACCAGCCTCTGAGCGCCTGGCAGCCATGGAGGGAGCATGAGCCACCAGCTTGCTGCGATGAAGTGCATCGTGCCACTGCACGGCAATCCGATGACAGCCCAGGAGATCGACGGCCACCTGAAGCAGGTGCCGGGCTGGGCGGTGAAAGACGGTGCGATCGAGAAGACCTACACCTTTGCCGACTACCACGAGACCATGGCCTTCGTGAATGCACTGGCCTGGGTTGCGCACAGTGAGGACCACCACCCTGATCTGCTGGTGAGCTACAGCCGCTGCGTGGTGCGCTTCAACACGCATACGGTGGGCGGCATTTCCATCAACGACTTCATCTGCGCAGCGAAAGCCGACGCGCTGCTGCAATCGTGAGGCGCGCTTGACGAAGGCGGTCGTCCTCGACACCGGCCTAGTGGTGGCCAACCATGGCCGCCACTACATCGTCGAAACGCCCGAGGGCGAACGGCTCATCTGCCACCCGCGCGGCAAGAAGAGCGACGCCGTGGTGGGCGACCGCGTGCGCTGGCAGGCTGCCGGCGACGAAGGCGTGATCGAGCACATCGAGCCGCGTCGCAACTTGTTCTTCCGCCAGGACGAATGGCGCACCAAGTCGTTTGCCGCCAACATCGACCAGTTGCTCGTGTGGGTGGCCGTGGAGCCGGTGTTCAGCGAGTCGCAACTGGCGCGGGCGTTGATCGCTGCCGAGCAGGCCGGCATCGATGTACGCATCGGACTCAACAAGATCGACCTGCCCGGTGCCAATGCCGCTCGGGAGCGGCTGCAGCCGTATCGCACCATGGGTTATGAGGTGCTGGAGTGTTCGCTGCGCGGCAACCGCGATGCTGCCATCGCCACCTTGATGCCGGCCTTGCACGGTCGCAGCACCCTCGTGCTCGGCCCGTCGGGCACCGGCAAGAGCACGCTGATCAACACGCTGGTGCCCGATGCCAGCGCGCAGGTCGGCGAGGTGTCGCAGGCGCTCAACTCAGGGCGCCACACCACCACCAGCACACAGTGGTACTGGCTCGACAAGGCACACGAGTCCGCCCTGCTCGACTCGCCGGGCTTTCAGGAATTCGGGCTCAAGCAGGTGGAGGCCCCGCAGCTGGCCGCTCAGATGCGCGACTTGCGCGCATTCGCCGGGCAGTGCCGCTTCTACAACTGCACGCACCTGCACGAACCCGGTTGTGCGGTGCGCCAGGCGGTAGACGCGGGCGAGGTCAGCGCGTCGCGCTATCGCATCTACGGTGAGCTGTTCGAAGAGCTGAGCCGCAAGCGCTGGTAGCACTCTGTTGGGGGAGCCCGCGGCACCGAAGTACCGCGGGCCCACGCCCGACAGGCTCAGCTCTCGCTGCTGGGCTACTTGAACTGGTAGTTCGCCGTGACGTACCAGAAGCGCCCGCGCGGGTCCACGAACGACCCGGCATAACCGGCCGCGTGCGAACCGTAGGAAGACGACGCGGTGAAGGGCGGCAGCTTGTCGAAGATGTTGCGCACGCCCGCTCTCAGCGTGAGGTCCTTGATGCCTCGATACGTGCCGCTCAAGTTCCAGCGGCTGGAGTCGGACACCTTGTGCTCGGTGGCCACGCCGATGTTGGCTTCAACCAGCGCTGCCGATTCGGTCCAGCCGCCCACGAACTGGTTCTCGAGCGTGACACCCCAGTTCCCGAACAACCAGTCGAAGGCTGCGGTGTATTGCCAGCGCGGCACAGGCTGCACCTGCGCACCGTCACCGGCAGTGCCGAGGTAGTTCGTGTACGGGCCGCCTGCACTGGTCTGGCGCTTCCACGTGGTGATGTAGGTGCCGTTGAGCTCGGCCCCGAACTTGCCGACGTCCGGCACGTTCCAGTTGCCCTTGAGCCCGATGTCGATGCCCTCCGTGCGCAACTTGCCGAGGTTTTCCACCGGCGTTTCAATGAAGCTGATGAAGTCGTCGGCCGTGCGCCGCACCCGCTCACGGTATTGCGCGTACAGCGCCGCGTCGGTCAACAGCGCGTCGCCACCGATGATGCTGATCTGGTCCTTCTTCTCGATGAACCAGTAGTCGATCGCCGCCGAATAGCCGACGACCGGCTCGAACACCAGGCCGAACGTGAACTGGCGCGACTTCTCAGGCTTCAGGTTCGGTGAGGATGACTGGCGCACGTTGAACTGCGTTTCGCAGCGCGGGTCGTTGGCAACCGGGCATTCGGGGTCGATCAACGAGTTGGCGGTGTTGGTGAACGCCGGCGGGCTGTTCACGTCCCACAGCGAAGGCGCGCGAAAACCGGTGCCTACCGACGTGCGCAGCAGGATCTGCCGGTTCGGTTGCCAGCGCATGCTGGCGCGCGGATTGAAGGTCGAGCCGAAGTCGCTGTAGTGGTCGTAGCGCGCCGCCACCGTGCCCTCGAAGCCCTTCGCAAACGGCAGATTCAACTCCGAGAACACCGCATACACGTTGCGGCTCGCCTCGGTCTCGGGCACCGTGCCTTCGCCCCCGATGTGCAGCCCCTGGCGGTACTCGTCGTTCACCGGCCGGTCGTGCGCGGATTCACGGCGGAAGTCGACGCCCACGGCCACCGCCATCGGGCCCCCGGCCATCGGCATCAGCTCGCGGCTCATCTTGAAGTCGACCTCGGCGGTCGTGCTGGTGGACTTGCGCATCGGCCCCTCCATCAGCGTGGAGTTCAACAAGGCCAAGCCTGCTGCATCGTTCGGGCCGAACGGGTTGATGTTGCCGGTGGCCAGCGCGTTGATGAAGCGCGTTTCGTTGATGTAGCCGCGGTATTCCAGGTTGCCGGTCGCCCGTGAATACGTGAGGCCGGTGTCGTAGTCCCAGCCCGCCATCACGCCCTTCGAGCCCAGCACCACGCGGGCTTGTTCGTTGGTGTTGTCGTTGATGCGGTTGCCCACCGGAATGGCGCGCAGCGACACCTCCGTCATGCCATTGGGCAAGGTGTCGAACGGCGCCGTATAGCCCAGTTGCGTGAGCAACGCGGTGGGGAAATAGCGGCTGCTCACCGGGAAGGCGAACGAAGGGTACTCACCCGTGGTCGGGTTCACGTGGCCGGCGGTCGAGTCGATCGGCACCGGTGCAACCCGCCCGATGCTGTGGCTGCGCGCGAACGAAGCCTCAGCGAACAGTTGGTGCTCGTTGGTGATGTTGTAGGTCAGCCGTGTGAAGATGTCGCCCTTTTCCTGGTCGGGCAGGTTGTCGAGCGTGGCCGCGTAGATGAAGCGGCAATAGAGCAACGGCGAGCCGTTCGGTGTGGTGCCTGCATTCACGATCACCGTATCGGTAGGCCCGCAGGTCGCGAAGTTCGGATCGCTGAACGTACCGTTGGCGATGTAGGCGCCGGGGCTCAGCGTGTAGTCCACGAGCCGGCCAGGAAAGGCACGGCCCGAGGTGGGCGGTGCAGAGCCTGGAATCTCGGTGACGCCACGGTTGTACAGCTCCTGGTCGACCGCACGCAGCCTCCTGTTCTTCTGGAAGTTGGCCGTCACCAGCAGGTTGAAACGGTCGGCAGCGGGGTCCCCCATGCCGAAGGCGATGCTGGCGCCCTGCTCCCTGCCGCCGATGCCATCGGCCGTATCGCCGTAGCGAACCGAAACTTCGCCGCGCTGGTAGTCGCGGCGCGTGATGAAGTTGATCACGCCGCCCACCGCGTCGGTACCGTAGACCGCCGAAGCACCGTCACGAAGCACCTCGATACGCTCGATCGCCGCGAACGGGATGCTGTTGAGGTCCACCGCCACCGTGCCGCCGATGCTGCCGAACGGGTGGTTGGCGAGCCTTCGGCCGTTGAGCAACACCAGCGTCGAGTTCGCACCAAGACCGCGCAGGTTGGCGTTGGACGTGGCGTAGCCCACACCCTGCGTGGTGTCCGAGAACATCGCGGCGCTGGCGGAGACACGCCGCAGCAGGTCTTCGGTGTTGACGGCCCCGCTCTTGTCGATCTGCTCACGCGTGATCACCGTCACCGGCAATGCGGTTTCCGCGTCGATGCGCTTGATCGAAGAGCCGGTGATCTCGACTCGCTGCAACTCCTGCTGCTGGGCATGAGCAGTCGTTGGTTCCAACAGGGCGAGTCCACTCGCTACCAGGGCGGCAGCACTTGCAACAGCGGTTCTGCTGAACATGGGGAAGATGCTCCTGTGACGACAAGGTTGGATAAACGCCGTCCCCAAGAAAGCCGGCTGTCGCACGCAGGCAGCCTTTTGAACTGATGCGCGGAGAGCCACGAGGGGTGGGTGGATTCTGGCGAGGCACACCCTCGCACCCCTCCAGGCAAACCCTCCTGTGGCTTCGCAACATCTGTACCCAGACCGTGGCCCCACGAGGCACACGAGTGATGCGCGCACTGCCGCATCCCAAGTCCTAGGGAGGACCAGGGAAGTTCAGCATTCAACCGTGAGCGTGGAAGTTGTAGCGACGGACGGCATCGGCCGTCGCTGTGGGCATCAGCGAGTCAGCCCAGCAGATTGGCCAGAGAGAGCAGCGCCAGCAGCAGCATCCAGAGCACCACCGAGCGCCACACCAGCCCGACCACGCTGCGCAGATGGCCGAATTCCGGCGGCATGCCGGGCGTGGAACCTTCGGCTTCGGTGGATTGGGCATCGACGCCCACTTCGAAGGTCTTGGAACGGTCTGGCGTGAGCCCCGGCGCGGCGCCGCCGCCCAGCTGAACCCCCACCGCCCCCGCCGCCGCTGCGAGGATGACACCCTCATGCGGCTGCTTCCACAGCGGCGCATAGCGACGCCAGCATTCCACTGCCTCTTCGAAGTTGCCGACCACCGCGAAGCCGAAGGCCGTGAGCCGCGCGGGCAGATGGTCGAGCAGCCCGAACATGCGCTGTGACAGCAGCATGAGCCGCTCGTTGGTCGGCACGCCGACGGTGCGACTCTTGAAGGCCCAGTAGCGGCTCGCGAACTCGGCCATGCGGTACAGCACCGCCCCCATGGGCCCCAGACCTACTGCCGCCAGCACGATGAACCAGAAGAACACGCCGAACACGTGGCGGTGCGCGGCCAGCAATGAATGTTCGATCACGTGGCGCAACAGCTCGGACCGCGGCAGTTCGCTGGCGTCGAGGTGGCGCCATTCGGCGAGCAGTTGGCGTGCGGTGAGCTCATCGCCACGCTCGAGCGCATCACGGATGTCGGTGAAGTAGTGGCTGAAGTGCCGGAAGCCTAGCGTCAGATAGAGCACCACTACGTTCCAAGCCAGCGCCAGCAGCAGGCTGAAGTGCGCCGCGACGAGGTACACGACGGTCACCAGCACAGCCGGCGTCAGCACGGTAATGCACCACACGACCCAGGCGTGATGCTCCTTGCCGGCATCGAAGTTGCGGCCGGTCCAACGCACCCAGCCTATCAGCGAATCGTGGACCCAGTTGTTGCGCGGCAGCGGCCGCAGTTGCTCGATCAGCAGAGCACACAGCACGGCGAAAAAACTCATGCCGGCATCATAGCGACGGCTTTGCCATCTCAAGCCCGCATCACACGATCAAGAAGCGATAGAGATTGCGCAGCATCGCCGCCGTGGCGCCCCAGATGAAGTAGCGCAGCACCGTGCCGTCAGCCAGCCGGTCTTCCCAAGGCATCGCGAACACTTCGCGGCGCTCGCCCTGCCAGTCGATGAGACGGCGCTCGTGATTGGCAGGGTCGAGGATGAAGGCCAGGGGCACCTCGAACACGTCGTCCACTTCGAATGGGTCCGGATTGGGCGCAAAGCCTGGCGACACCAGCCCCACCACCGGTGTGACGATGAAGTTCGTGACGGTGGTGTATTCGGGCAACTGCCCGATCACCTCCACATACGACCGCGCCAGCCCTACTTCTTCTTCGGTTTCGCGCAAGGCGGTGTCCGCGGCGTCCACGTCATCAGGCTCGGCGCGCCCGCCCGGGAAACTGATCTGCCCCGCATGGTCGCGAAGGTGCGCGGTACGACGCGTCAGCAGCAAGGTGGGCTCGTCGCGCAGCACCAGCGGCACCAGCACCGAGGCACGCGCAGGCGGGCGATCGAACAGGCTTCGCTCGGCGATCACTTCGGGCGCCCAGTCCGGCGCGGCGGCAAAGTGCTCGCGCAATGCGTCCGGCGTCAGCCGTTCCGGCGGGACACGCGGCAGATCGGCACCGGTACCGATCACCGGCAGTTGTTCAGGATCGAAACGGGGGGTTTGGGACATGGGTCACGAGAAACAAAAAAGCCGCCTGCTGGGCGCAAGGCGGCTTTTTCGCATATTGGCAAGACCGTTGGTTCGATCAGGCCAGCTTCTCCTTGATGCGAGCCGACTTGCCGCTGCGCTCACGCAGGTAGTACAGCTTGGCACGACGCACATCGCCACGGCGCTTGACTTCGATCGACGCGATCAGCGGGCTGTACAGCTGGAAGGTACGCTCCACGCCTTCGCCGCTGGAGATCTTGCGAACGATGAAGCTGGAGTTCAGGCCGCGGTTGCGCTTGGCGATCACTACGCCTTCGTAGGCTTGCACGCGCTTGCGGTTGCCTTCGACGACGTTGACATTGACGATGACCGTGTCGCCGGGGGCGAAGGCCGGAATGTTCCTGTTGAGGCGAGCAATTTCTTCTTGCTCAAGTTGGCGGATCAGATCCATGGGGTTCTCCAAGTGATCATGTCGGCACTCGCCTTGCGAGTTGGGCACTTGCGCCCATGGCGGCCCGGCAGAGGATCGAAAAGCCGATTATTATAGCCCCAGCTGGGTCAAAAAGCGTTCATCAGCCGCCGACAACCGACCCGCCAAGCGAGCGGCGGCAATCAAGTCTGGCCGGCGACGCGCCGTGAGCTCGAGTTGGCGCTCGCGCCGCCAGCGGGCGATATCGGCATGGTGGCCCGACATCAGCACAGGCGGGACAGCCCGTCCGTCGGGCATCTGCTCCGGGCGGCTGTAGTGCGGGCAATCGAGCAGGCCATCGGAAAAGCTGTCTTGCACATGCGATTGGGCATCGTTCAGCACGCCCGGCTGCAGCCTGGCCACGGCGTCCAGCAACGCCAGCGCCGGCAATTCGCCACCCGAGAGCACGAAATCGCCCAGGCTCAGCTCCTCATCGACGTGCGCGTCAACGAAGCGCTGGTCAATGCCTTCGTAGCGACCGCATACCAGCACCGCGCCCGGCTCCTGCGCCAACGCGCTCACTCGCGCTTGAGTGAGAGGCCGGCCGGCGGGGCTGAATAGCACCACGCGCGTCGCTACCACGCCCGCGGCCGCCTGATCGGTGCGGATGGCAGCCAAGGCCTTTTCCAGCGGTTCGACCAGCATTACCATACCCGGGCCACCGCCGTAAGGACGATCGTCGACTCGGCGGTAGTTGTCTTCGGCAAAGTCGCGCAGCGGCCACAGCCGCACGTCTACTGCCTTCGATTCGAACGCCCGCCGCGTCACGCCGGTGCTCTGGAACGGCGCAAACAGCTCGGGGAACAGCGTGATGATGTCGAAGCGCACGACGGAGCGCCTGCTCAGTAGGCCAGGCCCCAATCGACCAGGATGCACCGCCCGGGCAGGTCCACTTGGTCGATGTATTGCGCGACGAAAGGAATCAGGCGTTCGCCTTCGGAGGGCTTTTCGCCGGCCTCCTGGTAGACGACTCGCAGCACGCTGTGCGCGCCGGTGTCGAGCAGATCGGCCACCGTGCCGAGTGCCTCGCCTTGCCGGTTGACCACCGACAAGCCGATCAGGTCGATCCAGTAGTACTCGTCGTTGCCCGCGGTCGGGAAGCTGGATCGCGGCACGAAGATGCGCGCCCCTTTGAGCGCCTCGGCAGCGCTGCGGTCGGGTACTTCCTGCGCGGAGGCCACGACGACATCGCCGTGGTCTTTGGCCTGCGTGATGCGCAGGCGTGTCGGCAAAGCAGGCGCCCCTGAGGGCCGCGGCTTGCCGGCCGGCGGCTGGATGAACCAGCGGCGGGAGGAAAACAGGGCCTGGGGGTCCGAAGAAAAAGGCTGGACCTTGATCCAGCCCTTGATGCCCCAGGCATCGACGATACGGCCGACTTCGACTGCGTCGTCGGGCCAGGCGACCTGCTCGTCATCGAGCGCGAACACGCTCACGTCAAGCCGCCTCGGCTAGCGGCTTCAGGCCGCGGGAGCGACGGTGGCCTTGGCCTGCTTGACCAGGCGCACGACCGTGGGCGACGGCTGGGCACCGTTGCCGGTCCAGTGTTCGAAGCGGTCGAAGGCCACGCGCAGGCCTTGTTCGGTTTCGGCGGCCATCGGGTTGTAGAAGCCGATGCGCTCAAGGAAGCGACCGTCGCGACGGTTGCGCGAATCGGTGACCACGATGTTGAAAAACGGGCGCTTCTTGGAGCCGCCACGTGCGAGTCGAATCACGACCATGTTGTTTCCTTCAGGAGCTATGGAAGCGACTGCCGCACCCGGGAGACACGCGGGGCTTGTCAGTCCAAAGCGCCTCGCTTCCAGGGCAAGGCGCCGCTTGTTGATTTCTTCGGTGAGGTAGATACGCCCCGTGCACCGGCGGCAACCGCCTGTGCCGGGGCCAGCACCGAAACCGCGCATTATAAACTCGACGCGGTTCCTTGCCGCTGCCGAAGAAACATGAGCCCTGTCGTCATACGTCCCAGCACACCTGCAGACATTCCGGCCATCACCACAATCTACGGCTGGAATGTGGAAAACGGCACAGGGACCTTCGAGCTCGAAGCGCCGAGTCTTGCCGACATGGGCAAGCGCCGCGAAGACGTCCTTTCCAAAGGTCTGCCCTGGCTGGTGGCCCAACGGGGGCGGCAGGTGCTGGGCTATGCCTATGCCAATCACTTCCGCCCGCGCATGGCCTACCGTTTCGCGCTGGAGGACTCGATCTACCTCGCCGCCGACGCCCAGGGCCAGGGCATCGGCAAGCTGCTGCTTGCAGAGCTCATTGCCCGTTGCGAGGCGCTGGGGCGCGCCAGATGCTGGCGGTCATCGGTGATTCGGCCAACGCCGGCTCGATCGGAGTGCACCGGACGCTGGGTTTTTCCGACCTGGGTGCCATGACATCCGTCGGCTGGAAATTCAATCGGTGGCTCGACGTGGTGCTGATGCAGCGCCCCCTGGGACTGGGCGACGGCACGGCACCGGTCGAGTACGGCACCACATCGTGAACGGCTACAAGTCGAAGACACTGGCCGCCTGGATCGCGCTGCTGGCGGGCAGCCTGGGCCTACACCGTTTCTATTTGCACGGTTTGGGCGACCGCTGGGGCTGGCTGCACCCCTGGCCTACGCTGCTGGGTGCATGGGGCCTGCTGCGCATGCAGCAGCTGGGGCAAGACGATCGCCTCGCATGGGTCTTGATTCCGTTGGCCGGCCTGATGGTGGCGCAGGGCGCGTTATGGGCCATCCTCTACGGATTGATGCCTGACGAGCGCTGGAACGCCCGTTTCAACCCGCGTGGCCCCGAGCACCATGCCGGCTGGCCGACGGTGTTTGCCGTGGTGCTGGCGCTGATGGTGGGCGCCGGCGTGCTGATGGCAACCATTGCTTTCAGCGGCCAACGCTACTTCGAATACCAGATCGAAGAGGCGCGCAAGATCAGCCAGTGAGCCCGGCTCAGAAAAGCAGCAGACTCAGGCCATAGAACACCGCGGCAATCAGCGCCGACGCCGGGATCGTGAAGATCCAGGCCCACACGATGTTGCCGGCCAAACCCCAGCGCACCGCCGAAGCGCGCCGCGTGGAGCCGACACCCACGATGGCGCCAGTGATCGTGTGAGTGGTAGACACCGGAATGCCCAATGCCGTGGCCAGGAACAGCGTCATCGCCCCGCCGGTTTCTGCGCAGAAACCGCCCACCGGTTTGAGCTTGGTGATCCTCTGCCCCATGGTCTTCACGATGCGCCAGCCGCCGAACATGGTGCCCAGCGCGATCGCGATGTAGCAGCTCCAGATCACCCAGGCCGGCGGCAGCTTGTCGGCGGCGTTCGCGTAGCCCGCTGCGATCAGCAGCATCCAGATGATGCCGATGGTCTTTTGTGCATCGTTGCCGCCGTGGCCCAGGCTGTAAAGGCCGGCCGACAGTAGCTGGGCGCGACGGAACCAGCGGTCCACTCGCAAAGGCGTGGTACCGCGCACCGCCCAAGCCACCACCACCATCAGCAGCGAGCCGAGCATGAAGCCCAGCAGCGGCGACACGAAGATGAAGGCGACCGTCTTCAACACCCCTGCAGCGACGAGCGCACCGACGCCGGCCTTGGCAATGACGGCGCCGACGATGCCGCCGATGAGCGCATGCGACGAACTCGACGGGATGCCATACCACCAGGTGACGACATTCCAGGCCACCGCGCCAACCAGTGCCCCGAACACCACGTGGGCATCCACCACGCCCGGCATCACGATGCCTTTGCCGATGGTGGCCGCCACGCTCAGGTGGAACACGAACACCGCGATGAAGTTGAAGACCGCCGCAAACACCACGGCCTGCTGCGGCTTGAGCACGCCGGTGGACACGACCGTGGCGATGGAGTTCGCCGCATCGTGGAAACCGTTCATGAAGTCGAAGGCGATGGCCAGCACCACGAGCGTGGCGACCACCCAGAAACCGAGCTGAGCTGCGTCCATCGGAAACCGTGAGCCGCGGGCCCCGCGTCGGTCAGGAGTTTTCGAGGACGATGCCCTCGATGAGATTCGCGACGTCCTCGCAGCGATCGGTGATGGCTTCGAGCTGCTCGTAGATGGCCTTGAGCTTGATGAGCTCGCGCACGTCTTCTTCTTCGCGAAACAGCTTGGACATCGCGGCTCGCATCACACGGTCGGCATCGGACTCGAGCTGGTCGATTTCCTCACAGGTCTTGAGTGCCGCTTCCACCGCGGCATGCTCGCTGATCTTGGGCAGCAGGCTCACCGCATGCGCCACGCGCTCGCAGCACCTGACCGACAAGTCCGCCAGGCGCAGGGTCTCATCAGTCATGGCGCGCACGTCATACAAGTGCATTGTTTCGGACGAGTCCTGCAGCAGGTCCAGCACGTCGTCCATCGCGTTGATGAGGCCGTGGATCTGCTCGCGGTCGATCGGCGTGATGAAGGTCTTGTGCAGCAGGCGGTTGACTTCGGCCGTGATCTTGTCAGCCAGATGCTCCGCGCGATCCACGCGCTCGGCGTGCTGTTCGCGCAGACCCGTGTCGGCATAGTTCTCGACCATGGCCATGAAGGCACGCGCGCCCGCCACGATCTGGTCGCCATGCTGGTTGAACAGGTCGAAGAAGTTGCCCTCGCGGGGCAGCAGCTTGGCAAAGACCACGGGAGTCGCTCCGAAACGAGTCAACCGAGCCGGGATCGCATCGTCAGGCCGGTTGTCATCAAACTGTCGTGGAGGTGAGTGTAGCGACGGGTGTTGACAGCGGCGCCATGCCCGCGGCTGGCTCGGCAAATTCGCGCGGTCCACGGAAGACGGTGAGCCAGCCGAGCAGGCGCTCCATGTCGGCCTCGCGCTCGGCCGGATTGAAAGCCTCTGTATCGATGGCAAGCCAAGGGACTGCAGCGGCTTCGAAGTGAGGCGCGTAGGCGTCGGCGACGTGCTTCAGGTAGCCGTCGGCAATGCCCTGCTCCATCGCCAGGCCGCGCCGGGCGATGCGCGCCTGCAACGTCGGCGTGGAGGCCTGCAGCCAGATCACCAGGTCGGGCTGCGGCACTTGCGGGGCGTAGCGGCGATAAATCTGCGCATACAGGTGGTGATCCTCGTCACCCAGGGTGAGGCGGGCGAACAGGGCATCCTTCGCAAACGTGAAGTCGCTCACCAGGCCGGTGTCGAACATGCCGCCTTGCGCGAGCTCCCGCATCTGCTCGAGGCGCTGGAACAGAAAGAACAGCTGGGTCTGCAACGCATAAGGGTTGGCCGACAGGTCCTCGGTGCCAGCAGCGTAATAGCGCTCGAGGTAAGGGTTCTCTTCAGGTTTCTCGAAAAAGGCTCGGGCGCCGAAACGGGCCGCCAGCTTGCGCGTGAGCGAGCTCTTGCCCACGCCGATGGGGCCTTCGATGGCGATGTGGCGAAAGCGCGTGAAGGGATTGAATCCGGTCATTGAGAAGATTCTAGAAAGCCGCCTCGCAGCGGCGGCCCATCGCTCAGGACCAGGCCGCCAGCCGTTCGATGGCCTGCCCCCGCACCGCAGGCAAATGCCCTTGCAGCGGCCCCAGCGTGGGGTGCACGAGCGCCGGAACCAGCTCCAGCAATGGGTGCAGCACGAAAGCGCGCTCGTGCAGACGCGGATGCGGCAGCGTGAGGCCGGGCTCGTGCAGCACGAGTTCACCGAACAACAGGATGTCGAGATCCAGCGTGCGGGGTGCATTCCGATAGGGGCGCTCGCGCCCGTATGCCGTCTCGAGCTCTTGCAGCTTCCCGATCAGTTCTTGCGGCGACAGCTCGGTATCGAGTGCAGCCACCGCATTGAAATAGTCCGGCCCCGAAGATTCGATCGGCGCGGTACGGTACGGCGACGACAGGGCCACGAGCCGGCTGCGCGGCAGGCCGGCCAAGACGTCGGCAGCTTGGCGCAAGGTGGCGAGCGCGTCGCCGAGGTTGGCGCCGAGGCCGATGTAGCAGCGCGTCGGCGTCATGCTTGTGCTCAGCGCTTGCTAAGCGTCACCGCCGACCGGTGCCACGTCGGCACCGCCTCCGCCGCCACCCTCACCAGCCGGCTTGCGGCGCCGACGACGGCGCTTCTTGGCAGCAGGTGCGGCGGCGTCGGGGCCGGCCGCCACGCGGCGGGCATGTTCCTGCTGACGCGCCTGATCGATGAGCGCATGGCGCTCGCCCAGGTTGGCCTGCGAAAACGTCTCCCACCAGCGCGCCAGCTCGGGATCGATCTCGCCGGCATCGGCGCGCAGGCGCAGGAAGTCGAAACCGGCACGGAAGCGCGGCTGCTCGACCAAGCTCATCGGGCTGCTGCCGGTGCGGCGATCGAAACGCGGCTGCATCATCCAGATTTCGCGCATGTCCGCCGCCAGCTTGCCGCGGCCGGAGATGTCGCCGATGCGGGCGTTGAACACTTCGTCGATGGCCTGCTGCAAGGCCGGAAACGGCGGTTCGCCTTTTTTCTTGAGCTGCTCCCAGCGCTTCTGCACGTCGTGCCACAGCATGCTGGCGAGCATGAAGCTCGGCGCTACGGGCTTGTCTTCGCTGACGCGGCGGTCGGTGTCGGCCAGTGCCAGCTGCACGAACATCTCGCGGCCATCGTGGCGGTGGGCTTCGTCGAGCACCACGTCGAGAATGGGGAACACGCCGCGATGCAGTCCTTGCTTGCGCAGCTCCTCCAGCGACGCGAGCGCGTGGCCGGTCTGCAGCAGCTTGATCATTTCGTCGAACAGGCGCGACTGCGGCACGTTGTCGAGCAGCGCCGCCATCTCCTTGATCGGCGCACGTGTCTTCGGCTCGATTTCGAAGCCCAGCTTGGCCGCGAAGCGCACCACACGGATGATGCGCACCGGGTCTTCGCGGTAGCGCGTCACCGGGTCGCCGATCATGCGCAGCACGCGCTTCTTCGCGTCCTTGATGCCGCCGTGGTAGTCGACCACCACTTCGGTCTGCGGGTCGTAGTACAGCGCGTTGACGGTGAAGTCCCGCCGCGCGGCATCTTCGATCTGCGGGCCCCAGACGTTGTCGCGCAACACACGCCCGCTGGCATCGACCACGTGGCTCTTGCCGGCGAGCTCGCTCTTGGAGGTCTTTTCGTTGCCCTCCACCTGCTCGGCGGCTGCGTTGTCGAGGTAGGCGCGGAAGGTCGAGACTTCGATCACCTCGTGCTCGCGTCCACGCCCGAACACCACGTGCACGATGCGAAAGCGCCGGCCGATGATGAAAGCCCGGCGGAAGAGCGCCTTCACCTGCTCGGGCGTGGCGTCGGTGGCCACGTCGAAGTCCTTGGGCCGCAGGCCCAGCAGCAGGTCGCGCACCGCGCCGCCGACGATGTAGGCCTCGTGGCCTGCCTCCTTCAGCGTGGCCACCACCTTGACGGCTCGCTCGTCCACCAGCGTGGAGTCGATGCCGTGTTCGCTTTTTGCCACCTCCACCCGCTTGCCGGTGACCTTCTTGGGGCCGCCGGTCGGGCTGCTGCCGTTCTTGCCGAGCAGCTTGTCAATGAATTTCTTGATCATCGAAGAGTTTCAGGATGCGCCAACCGCGCTCGCGTGCGACCGCTTCCAGTGCCGGCGACGGATTGGTCGCCACCGGGTCGTTCACCCGCTCCAGCAGCGGCAGGTCGTTCGGTGAGTCGCTGTAGAAGCTCACCTGCTTGAAATCGGCCAGCAAACGCCCCTGTGCCGCCAGCCATTGCTCGACCCGGGTGATCTTGCCCTCGCGGTAGGACGGCACGCCGTGGATGCGACCGGTGATGTTACCCGCGTCGTCACGGTGCAGTTCCACGGCAATGAGCTCGGCCACGCCAAAAGCGGCCGCGATCGGCCGGGTCACGAATTCGTTGGTCGCCGTCACGATGGCGATCGCATCGCCCTGCTCGCGGTGGCGGCTGACCAGCTGCAGCGCGGCCGGCTTCAGGTGCGGCGTGATCACCTCGTCCATGAAGCGCTGGTGCACCGCGGCGCGCTCGACCTCGGTACGGTCGCGCCATGGCCTAGTCGTGAAGTCGATGTAGGCCTCCACGTCCAGGCGGCCGGCAAGGTACTGCTTGTAGAAGGCGTCGTTGCCGGTACGGAAGACCTCGTCGTCGGCCCAGCCGATGCGCACCATGAACTCGCCGAAGGCATGGTCGGAATCGAGCGGCAGCAGCGTGTGGTCGAGATCGAACAGGGCGAGGTTCATGGCGTGTCGTGGCTGTCTTCGGCCAGCATCTGCTTGAGCAACGGCACCGTCACGGCACGCTGGCTAGCCAGGGCAAACGTGTCGAGCCGATCGAGCAGGGTCATCAGAAAACCCAGGTCGCGGGCAAATCGGGTGAGCAGGTAGCCCATCACCTCGTCGGACAGGAAGATGCCACGCCGGTCGGCCTCGCGGCGCAGTACCGCCCGCGCCTCGGCCTCCGACAGCGGCTCGAGCTGGAACACCAGCCCCCAGCCCAGGCGGGTGCGCAGATCGTCACGCACGGTCAGGTCCACCGGCGGCACGCTGCCGGCTGCCACCACCGGCAAGCCGTGCGTGGCAGCCTCGACGAACAGCGCGAAAGCGGCGTGCTGCTGGGCTTCGTCGAAGCTGTCGCAGTCGTCGAGCACGATGGCGCGCCAGCTTTCATCGAAGGTCCATGGCGTGGCATTGCGTGGTGAGAAGCCCCCCACCCGCTCGCCGTTGAGTTCGGCCGCATGCGCGAGCGCCTGCAGCAGGTGGCTCTTGCCGCAACCCGCCGGCCCCCACAGGTAGACCGGCGTGGCCGGCAGGGGGCGACGGCGCAGGTGTTGCAGCGCCTGGGCGTTGCGGCCGACGACGAAGTTGTCGAAGTTGGGCGTCGGGCCGGAGGACATCAGCAGCGGCAGCTGCTTCATGGTCGGAATCTCGAATCGAAAAGAAGCATCAGCCGCCCGAATAGAGACGGCTACCAACGTAGAGCGTGCGCAGGCGGCGCACCGCCACCAGCCCGATGGCCGACAGCGGCAGTGCGACCAGCACCCCCACAAAGCCCAGCAGGTGGCCAAAGGCCAACAGCGTAAAGATCACGGTGATCGGGTGCAGGCCGATACGTTCGCCCACCAGCCTGGGGGTGAGGAAAAAGCTCTCGACCACCTGTCCCAGCCCGAACACCGCCACCACCGTGAGCACACCATAGAGGCTGGCGAATTGCAGCACGCCCGCCAGCAGCGCGAGCACCAGGCCGATGCCGAAGCCCAGGTAGGGAATGAACATCGCAACGCCGGTGAACACGCCCACCGGCACGGCGAGGTCGAAGCCGAACAGCGCCAGGCCGACGCTGTAGTAGACGGCCATGATGGCCATCACCAGCAACTGGCCCCGCAAGTATTGGCCCAGCACGTAGTCGCACTCGGAAGCGAAGTCGTTCACGCTGGCGCGCAGGCGCGGTGGCACCAGGTCTCGCAGCACCTGCGCCAAGTGGTTCCAGTCGAGCATCAGGTAGAACAGCACGACCGGCACCAGCACTGCGTTGCCCAGGATGGCGAGCAGAAAGCTGCCGCCGATGCGCGCCGAACTCAGGATGGTGCCCAGCCATTCCTCGAAGTTGGCATTGAGGTACTTCAGCACGAAGGCCTTGAGGCTGGGCACGTCGAGCGACACGTGGATGCCGAACTGTGCCAGCCACGGCACGAGGTGCTCGTTGGCGCGTGCGGCCAGCAGCGGGATCTGCTCGCGCAGCAGCGGCAGCTCCTTGCTGAGGATGGGCACGATGAGCAGCAGCACCGCCAAGACCACCAGGCCTGCCAGCAGCTCGATGAGCAAGATGGCGAGCCAGCGCGGCAGCCGCGTGCGGCGCGCCAACCCTTCGGCCGCCGGGCGCAGCACATAGGCCAGCACCGCCGCCAGCACGAAAGGCGCCAGCACGGGGGCCAGCAGCCACAGCAGCAGCACGATGGTCAGCGCAATGCCGGCCCAGGCGAGCGTGCGTTTCTGTGAGGGGGAAAGCTGCATGCGGATGAGGGGTCGAGGGAGTGGCCCCACCGGGGCGAACGCCCGCTTGCGCGGGGAACCGCGCGGATTCTAGTGGCCTGCCTGCGACCCGGGCCGGCACATCGGCCTCGCCGCTCTCAGTGCAAGCGCGGGCGGCGCTGCGAGCGCATTTCCTCGACACGCCCGATCATTGCCGCGTGGTCACGTGCGCCCGGGGTATGCACGAGGTACTCGTTCAGGTCATCCACCGCGGCGTCGTACTGCCCCAGTTCCGCCCGTGCGAGCCCGCGATCACGACGCTCGGGCCAGTCCCGCGGCAGCAGGACCACGAGGCGTTCCAGCACCGGCAGCAAGCGCGGCCAGTCGCTCGTGGAGCGGTAGATTTCCTTGAGGTTGCGCAACATGCGCGCCAGCACCTCGCGCGGCGTGGCCGACTGCAGGAAAAGCCCGAGCGGCAACTCGTCCTCGCTCAACAGGCCCTGCCGGCGCCGGTAGGGTGCCAGCCGCTCGTCGAGGTCTTCACGCGACAGCGACTGGCCGCTGAACGGGTCGATCACCACCTCGCCGTGCTGGGCACCCGACTGCATGCGCAGCTTCACGAGGAAATGGCCCGGGAAGGAAACCCCGCGGGCCGCCAGCCCGATCTGGGTGGCCAGCTCGATGTAGAGCACTCCGAGCGAGATGGGAATGCCGCGGCGTGTGTCGAGCACGCTGTGCAGGTAACTGTTGTCGGGGTCGTAGTAGTCGTTGACGTTG
Organism: uncultured Rivibacter sp.; assembly: GCA_946480925.1. Next base: position 71,732 of record CAMLLU010000003.1, on the reverse strand, counting down.
CCTGCGAAACCGAGCTCATCGAAGAAATATCGGTTGAGCAGCCGCAGTTTCTGGATCGGCACGATGTCGGCCGGTATGCGGCGCTTCAGCCGGTCGGCGAGCTTGTCGATGTCCGCCAGCACGGCCTGGGTGTCGAGCGAGGGGTATTCGTCCTGCGCCAGCGAGGCTGCCGCCTCGGTGAGCGCGAAGCTGGTGTCGTCGGCCACCAGCATGGCGAAATAGTCCAGGCGGGAGACCGAGGCAGACGGCGAATACTGCATGGATTTCAGTGTAGGCCGCAGCTGCCGGCGCGAAAGGGAGCAGCAACCCGCAGAAACATGCTGATGCTCAGGCGCGCCTGATGAAGCTCTTGATGCGCAGGCCGCTGAGCACGAGGACAGCGAAGTACACCACCACCGCACCCAAGATCACCACGGCCAGCCACCCCGCGCGCACCAGCTCGTGGACACCTAGCGCAACCCAGTCGAAATGTCGCGAAGCCCAGGCGAGCCCCCCCCCCATCACCGCCGAGGCCAGCAGCACGCGCAGCCCGAAACCGGACCAGCCTGGCAGGGGCTCGTAACTGCCGCGCCGGCGCAAGCCCCACAGCAGCCAGCCCGCATTGATCAAGGCAGCAACCCCGATTGAAAGCGCCAATCCGGCATGGCCAAGCCGCGGCACGAACACGAGGTTCATCAGCTGCGTGAGTATCAGCACCACCACCGCCACGCGCACTGGCGTGCGGATGTCCTGCTTTGCGTAATAGCCAGGCGCGACCACCTTCAGGCCCACCAGACCCATGAGACCGGCGCCGTAACCCATCAGGGCGACCACCGTCTGCTGCACGTCGTTCGCGCTGAAGGCGCCGCGGTGGTACAGCACCGCCACCAGTGCCTCGGGAAACACCAGCAGCGCCACCGCGCAAGGCAAGGCCAGCAACACAACGAGGCGCAAGCCCCAGTCGAGCAGAGCCGAATACCCGGCAGCGTCGTCCTTCGCCTGCGCGGCAGATAGCTGCGGCAGCAGTACGACACCCAGTGCCACCCCCAGCAGGGCGGTCGGGAACTCCATCAGCCGGTCGGCATAGGTAAGCCAAGAGACGGCACCGGCCCCGAGCTGCGTGGCGATCTGGGTATTGATGAGCAACGAGATCTGCGCCACCGACACACCCAGCAGGGCCGGCGCCATCTGCTTGAGCACGCGATGCACGCCGTCGTGTGACCAGGCAGCACGGATGGCGCGCGGTGCCAGGCCGATACGCGGCAGGGCGCCGATCTTCAGCAGCGCCGGCACCTGCACCGCCAGTTGCAGCACGCCCCCCACCATCACGCCCGCGGCCAGTGCGTAGATCGGCTCCAGACCCCAGTCGCGAAAGCGCGGCACCAGCAGCCACGCCGCGGCAATGAAGCTGAGGTTCAACAACACCGGCGTGGCGGCCGGCACGGCGAAGCGTTTCCAGGTGTTGAGGATGCCCGCTGCCAACGCCACCAGCGACATGAAGCCGATGTAGGGGAACATCCAGCGCGTCAGCACGGTGGCCACGTCGAAGCCGCCGCTCCCGCGCAGCCCCTCGCCGATCAGCAACACCAGCAAAGGCGCGCCCACCACGCCGGCAATGCAGGTGGCGAGCAAGGCCCAGAACAGCACGGTGGCCACGGCGTCGATCAACCGGTGCGTGGTTTCGTCGCCATCGGTGGCCCGGCTGGCCGCCAGGATGGGCACGAAAGCCTGTGAGAAGGCGCCTTCGGCGAACAGCCGGCGCAACAGGTTCGGGATGCGGAACGCGACGTTGAAGGCGTCTGTCATCGCGCTGGCACCGAAGGCGGCTGCCACCATCTGTTCGCGCACCAGCCCCGTGATGCGCGACGCCAGTGTGAGCAGAGAAACCAGAGAGGCGGCGCGCAGCAGGTTCATTCGGGGTCTTTTCGTTCTGTTCGCAAGCGAGGCGGTCGAGATGGCGGCGCGATTATAGGAAGCGCCCACTAACGGCCACTCGGCGGGCTACCAGAAGCCTGCGCTGCGTGCTACACTCGCCGGCTTTCCACCCATCCACCTGGGCAGCTATACACATGGCCACCTCCTCCAAAGCCAAGAAAAAGACGGTTCGACTGGCGTCGGGCCGCAAGCGCGCGCGTCAGGACGTCAAGCTGAACGCGGCGAACTCTTCGCTCCGCTCCAAGTTCCGCACCGCCATCAAGAGCGTGCTCAAGGCCGTTTCGGTCGGTGACAAGAACAAGGCCGCCGAGACCTTCAAGTCTGCCCAGAGCGTGATCGACTCGATCGCCGACAAGGGCATCTTCCACAAGAACAAGGCCGCCCGTTACAAGAGCCGCCTGTCGGCCAAGGTCAAGGCCCTGGCTGCCTGAAGCCAATTTCCCAGGTGGACAAAGGCCCGCAGCTGCGGGCCTTTTTGCTTTTGGTCGGCTCTTCGCCGCGGGCTCTTTCATTAACAGCGTCAGCCTGCCTTCGGCGGCGAAGCATCCGGCAGCAGGCACGCCTCGATCACCTGCAGGTTGTTGTCGCGGGCAAAGCTCATCACGAAGTCCCAGGCCATCACTTCGATGTCCTTCAGCGCTTCGTTAACCACCACGCACTTCACGCCATTGATCACCGTGGGGACGCAGTACGGCGAATAGCCGATATGCGCACCCGGCCCTCGCCCGCCGCCGCCAGGGCGAAAGCACGACATGGCACCGGCCAATCGCTCGGCCCAGTCGCTCGGGCGAAAAGTCTTGCCGTCCTTGGTAAGGCCCTGGATGAAGATTTCGCGGGGTTTGGACGGCGGCGTGGACACAGTACGGCGGGAAGTCGGTGCGCGAACGCGAAACGCGTATTGTGCTGCAGCGCAACAGCCTTGCCGGCGGGGCCTACCAAAGCCACGGGGCATTCATCACGCACTCTTAGAATGTTGCAGGCGCGGTCCTTCCTTTGGTCCGCGCCCTTTCTTTTTGGAGCCGAACGATGACCGACGCCGTGACCCCGCCCGCCTCCCACGTGATGAACACCTATGGCCGCCTGCCGTTTGCGCTGTCGCATGGCAAAGGCGTGCGAGTGTGGGACACGGAAGGTCGCGAATACCTCGACGCGCTGGCCGGCATTGCCGTCAACACGCTCGGCCATGCGCACCCGAGGCTGGTGCCGGCCCTCCAGGATCAGGTGGCCAAGCTGATCCACTGCTCCAACTATTACCAGATGCCGCTGCAGGAGCAGCTCGCCTCCAAGCTGTGCGAGCTGTCGGGCCTCACCAACGTGTTCTTCGGCAACTCGGGGCTCGAAGCCAACGAGGGCGCCATCAAGATCGCCCGCAAGTACGGGCATGACAAGGGCATCGAACTTCCGGAGATCGTGGTTTACGAACGGGCCTTCCATGGCCGTTCGATCGCCACGCTGTCGGCCACCGGCAATGCCAAGGTGCAGAAGGGCTTCGAGCCGCTGGTACCGGGGTTCGTGCGCGTGCCGCTGAACGATGCCGCCGCCATTGAAGAGGTCGCGAAGACCCGCCCCAACGTGGTGGCGGTGTTCCTTGAAACCATCCAGGGTGAAGGCGGCATCAACCCGGCGCGCGCCGAATACCTGCAGGCCGTGCGCCGCATCTGCGACCAGCGCGGCTGGCTGTTGATGATCGACGAGGTGCAGTGCGGCGTCGGCCGCACCGGCAAGTGGTTCGCGCACCAGTGGGCCGGCATCAAGCCCGACGTGATGCCGCTGGCCAAGGGCTTGGCGGGCGGAGTGCCGGTGGGTGCCATCGTCTGCGGGCCGAAGGCAGCCAACGTGCTGGGCCCGGGCAACCACGGCACAACCTTCGGCGGCAACCCGCTGGCCATGCGGGCGGGCATCGAGACGCTGCGCATCATGGAAGAGGACAAGCTGCTCGACAACGCGGCGCGCCAGGGCGCTCTGATGAAGGCCGAGTTCGAACGCGAGTTCGCCGGCAACCCGGGCGTGGTGGAAATCCGCGGCCAGGGGCTGATGATCGGCATCGAGCTCGACCGCCCCTGCGGCGAACTGCTGGGCCGCGCCGCCGAAACGGGCCTCCTGATCAGCGTGACGGCCGACAAGGTGGTGCGCCTGCTGCCGGCGCTCATCCTCACCGAGGCCGAGGCACGCGAAATCGTCACGCACCTGGTGCCGCTCATCAAGGACTTCCTCGCCAAGCCCGCCGCGTGAGCATGACCACCATGAAACCCGGCCAGACGCTCAGCAAGCACTACCTGCAGTTCAAGGACTTCCGCACCGAGGAATACGCCTACCTCTTCGAGCGCACGGCCATCATCAAGAAGCGCTTCAAGAACTACGAGAAGTACCAACCGCTGGTGGACCGCACGCTGGCGATGATCTTCGAGAAGGCCTCCACCCGCACGCGCGTGAGCTTCGAAGCGGGCATGTACCAGATGGGCGGCTCGGTGGTGCATCTCACCACCGGCGACAGCCAGCTGGGCCGCGCCGAGCCGGTGGAGGACTCGGCCCGCGTGATCAGCCGCATGGTCGACCTGGTGATGATCCGTACCTTCGAGCAATCGAAGATCGAGCGCTTCGCCGCGCACTCACGCGTGCCGGTGATCAATGGGCTCACCAACGAGTTCCACCCCTGCCAGATCCTGGCGGACATCTTCACCTTCATCGAGCACCGCGGCAGCATCGCGGGCAAGACGGTCGCCTGGGTGGGCGACGGCAACAACATGGCCAACACCTGGCTGCAGGCGGCCGAGATCCTGGGCTTCACCGTCCACGTGAGCACGCCCAGCGGCTACGAGATCGATCCCAAGGTGGCCGGCATCACCAACACCGGCTGCTACAAGGTCTTCGACAACCCGATGGACGCCTGCCGCGATGCCCACCTCGTGACCACCGACGTGTGGACCAGCATGGGCTACGAGGCCGAAAACGAAGAGCGCCGCAAGGCTTTTGCCGAATGGTGCGTCGATGCCGAGATGATGGCCGTGGCACGCAAGGACGCCCTCTTCATGCACTGCCTGCCAGCGCATCGTGGCGAAGAGGTGGCCGCCGAGGTCATCGACGGGCCGCAATCGGTCGTCTGGGACGAAGCCGAAAACAGGATGCACGTGCAGAAGGCGCTCATGGAGTACCTGCTGCTGGGCCGCATAGGCTGACACTCGACGCGGGCCGGCAGTACATGAAGCTCGCCATCCTCACCGACCTGCATGCCAACCGCGAGGCGGTGCAGACCTGCCTCGAGCAGGCGCGGGCCCAGCGCCCGGATCGTTTCGTCTTTCTTGGCGACTACGTCGGCTACGGCGCGGACCCCACCTGGGTCGTCGAGCAGGTACGCGGCCTCGTCGAAAGCGAAGGCGCGATCGCGGTGCTGGGCAACCACGACAACACCGCCGTGCGCGAGCCTTCGGCCACGATGGACCCGGAAGCCGCAGCCACGGCTGAATGGGCGCGTTCACAGCTCGATGCATCGCAGCTGAAATTCCTGGGCTCGCTGCCCCTGACAGCCACGCTCGGCGACTGCCTGTTCGTGCACGCCAATGCATGGGCCCCGGCCCAATGGGGCTACATCCACAGCCGCGGCGACGCAGTGCGCAGCCTGCAGGCCACCGACCGTCTCTACACCTTCTGCGGCCATGTGCACGAGCCGCGGCTGTATCACATGTCGGCCACAGCCAAGGTGCTCGACTTTCGGCCGGTGCCCGGCGTGCCGGTGCCGCTGCTGCCCACGCGGCGCTGGCTGGTGATCCCCGGTTCGGCGGGCCAACCTCGCGACGGCAACCCGGCGGTCTGCTGGGCGACCTTCGACACCGAGTCGCTGGAACTGGTGCTGCACCGTGTGCCCTACGACGCCGAAGCCGCAGCGGCCAAAGTGCTGGCCGCCGGCCTGCCGCCGCGCTGGGCCGAGCGCTTGCGCACCGGCATCTGAACGGCGCTCATGCATAGCGTGGTCGGCATCGACGCAAGCATGGTGTTCGAGCCGGGCGCTGTGATCGACGGCTTCGTGCTCGGCGAGCGGCTGCACCAGGGCGGCATGGCCACGCTGTGGAGCGTGACCCACCCGGACCACGCGCTGCCGATGCTGATGAAGACGCCGCACCTGCGCGACAGCGACGATGCTTCGGCCATCGTGGGCTTCGAAGTCGAACAGATGATCCTGCCGCGGCTGCAAGGCCTGCACGTGCCGCGCTTCATTGCCCGCGGCGACTACACGCGCAGGCCCTACCTCGTGATGGAGCGCATCGCCGGTGAGTCGCTGCGCCCGCGGCTGGACGCCGCCCCGTTGCCGCTGGGCGAGGTGATCGACGTCGGCGTGCGTGTGGCGCAGGCCCTGCACGAGCTGCACCGGCAGCACGTGATCCACCTCGACGTGAAGCCGAGCAACGTGATGTTCCGCGCCACTGGCGAAGCGGTGCTGGTGGACTTCGGCCTCTCGCACCACGACCAGTTGCCCGACCTGCTTGACGAGGAGTTCCACCTGCCGCTGGGCACCGGCCCCTACATGTCGCCGGAACAGGTGCAGTTCGTGCGCGACGAGCCGCGCAGCGACCTGTTTTCGCTGGGCGTGATGCTCTACCACCTGCTCACCGGCGAGCGGCCGTTCGGCGCGCCCACCAGCGTGAGGGGCCTGCGCGAGCGGCTCTACACCGAGCCGGTGCCGCCGCGCGCGCTGCGGCCGGACTGCCCGCCGTGGCTGCAGGAGGTGGTGCTGCGCTGCCTGGAGGTGCAGGCCGAGCGCCGCTATGCCACCGCGGCTCACCTGGCCTTCGACCTGCAGAACCCGGTCGAGGTCGAACTCACCGCGCGTGCCGAACGCATGCATGCCGCCGGCCGCTGGACGCGGCTGAAACGCTGGTGGCGAGCCACCGGAGCCGAGCCTGCGCGCCAGCAAGCCGCCCACGACCAGGCGGAGCGCAACCCGATCGTGATGGCGGCGGTGGACACGTCGGCATCCCCCGAACTCTCAGCCGCGCTGCGCGAGAACGTGCTGCGTTTGCTCGGCGGCCTGCCCTCGGCCCGGCTGGCCTGCGTGAGCGTGCTCAAGACCAACCTGATCGGCATGGACGAAACGGTCGATGCACAGGGTCGCCACCTGCACATGCTGCGGCTCATCGAGCTGAAGCACTGGGCCCACGGCCTGCGAGAAGCGCTGGGCTGGCGAGAAGACCACCGCGTCACCTGCCAGGTGCTCGAATCGCCCGACGTGGCCGGTGCCCTGCTCGGCTACGCGCAGCGCAACCAGGTGGACCACATCATCATCGGCGCGCGCGGTGCCTCGGCATTGCGGCGTTATCTGGGCAGCGTGTCGTCGGAGGTATCGGCAGCCGCCGAATGCACCGTGACCGTGGTGCGCGCCGCCCTCGGACATCGCGCGGAACCTTCATGAACCCCTGCATCGCTTGCGGAGCATGTTGCGCCTCCTTTCGCGTCGACTTCGCCCGCGACGAGCTGCAAAGCGAAGGCGGCCACGTGCCCGACGGCCTGGCCGTCGAAGTGACCGACTCGACCTGCCGCATGCGCGGCACCGACCACGCGCGGCCACGCTGCGCGGCGCTGGTGGGCACGGTGGGCGAACGCGCCAGCTGCGGCATCTACGAATGGCGCCCCGGGCCGTGCCGCGAGTTCGGCATGCTGGCGCCGCTGGGCCGCGGCGACGAGGCCTGCAACCGCGCCCGCGCCAGGCACGGTTTGCCGCCGCTGGAGTGACTTAACCCCGTTTCCATGCGTCCGCCGTTTCAGCAGCAACGGTGCCGGCCGGCACCGCCTTTCCGGCTGAAACAGAGAGAAGAAAGGACGCCCATGCCCTCCTCCACCCATCTGGCACGCGGCCTTGCCGCATTGCTGGCGGCCACGCTGGTCGCTTGCTCGACATCCGACATGCGCGGCGACGGCTCCGCAGTGCCACCCGCTGACCACAAGGCGGCTGCGGCTACCGCGGTCGCAGCCGATGCCCAGGCCCAGCGCCAGGGGCTTGAGCGCTCGCGGCGTGAAGCCGTCGCGAAGGAGTCGCGCGTCGCCGAAGCCACAGGCCAGTTGTCTGCGCACACCGCACAGGCGTACCAGCCGGCGCCGGCCGCCGCACCGGCCATCGCCGGCGTCGCTCCGCCCCCGGCCCGCCTCATGGAGCGCGACGCGAGCTACACCGGCATCACCACCCGCACGGCGACAGCCCACCCGGTCAAGCGCGTGGCCGAGGCACCGGTGTCCACCTTTTCGATCGACGTGGACACCGGCTCCTACAGCAGCGTGCGCGGCCTCGTGCGCCGCGGCGCCTCGGTGCCGGCGGCCACAGTGCGTGCCGAAGAGATGCTCAACTACTTCAGCTACGAAGACCCGCGCCCCGAGGCGCTGGGCTCGAAGCTGCCGTTTGCCGTGCGCACGGAGCTTGCGGCCAGCCCGTGGAATGCCAGCAACCACCTGCTGCGCATCGGCATCCAGGCGGCCGACCCGGCCCTGGACACGCTGCCGCCGGCCAACCTGGTGCTGCTGATCGACGTGTCGGGCTCGATGAACATCCCGCAGAGCCTGCCCCTGGTGAAGGAGGCGATGCTGGCCTTCGTCGGGCAACTGCGCGAGCAGGACCGCGTGGCCATCGTCACCTACGCGGGCAGCACGCGGGTCGCGCTGCCCTCCACGCCGGGCCACGACAAGATCCGCATCCGCGAAGCCATCGAAGCGCTGCAGGCCGGCGGCAGCACGGCCGGTGCCTCGGGGCTACGGCTGGCCTACCAGGAAGCGCGGCATGGCTACATCAAGGGCGGCATCAACCGCATCCTGCTGGCCACCGACGGTGACTTCAACGTGGGCGTCACCAACATCGACCAGTTGAAGGAGATCGTCGCCGCCGAACGCAAGAGCGGCATCGGGCTGTCGACGCTGGGCGTGGGCCACGCGAGCTACAACGACGCGCTGATGGAAGCCATTGCCGACGTGGGCGACGGCAAGTATTCGTTCCTCGACACCGTGGCCGAGGCTCGCAAGGTGCTGGTGCACGAGTTCCGCTCCACGCTCGCCACGGTGGCCAGTGACGTGAAGCTGCAGCTCGAGTTCAACCCGGCGGTGGTGAAAGAGTACCGCCTGATCGGCTACGACAACCGCGCACTGCGTGAAGAAGACTTCGCCAACGACAAGGTCGATGCCGGCGACATCGGCGCGGGCCACCACGTGACGGCGCTGTACGAGATCACGCTGCAAGGCCAGGCGGGACTGTTGCCCGATCGGCGCTACCCGGCCAACCGCGTGGAGGCCGGCTCGCAAGGCAAGAGCGGCGAGCTCGGCTGGCTGCGCATTCGCTACAAGGCCCCGGGCAGCGACACCAGCGCGTTGATCGAGCAGCCGATGGAGAACAAGGCCCTCGCCTTCGACAAGGCATCGACCGACCTGCGCTTTGCCGCGGCAGTGGCCGGCTATGCACAAACGTTGGCCGCCAGCCCCTACACCGGCCGCTGGACGCTCGACGACAGCGCAACGCTCGCCGCCGCATCGCTGGGTCGCGACCCGCACGGCCAGCGTGCCGAGTTCGTGGCACTGGTGCGCGAGACCTCTGCGCTGCTCGCACGCAGAGGCGGCGACACACCGCCTATCGCCGAATTTGCTGCGCCTGCAAGCCGCTGAGATCGGAGAACTATCGAAACCCGCGGGGTCGTTGGAATTAACCGACACCACGACCCAAAAGCCGGTGCTACGGTGCCGGCCATGAAAAAGCTCTGGGACATTTCACCCCCGGTCAGCGAGGTGTCGCCGGTGTTTCCCGGCGACACGCCCTACCAGCAGCGCTTCGTTGCGACCATCGGCCCCGGCTGCCCGGTCAACGTGAGCGCCATCACGCTGACCCCGCACGTGGGCGCGCATGCCGATGCGCCGGTGCACTACGACAACGAAGGCGCGCCCATCGGCGCGGTGGACCTGGCGCCTTACCTCGGGCGCTGCCGCGTGATCCACTGCATCGGCCGCGGGCCGCTCATCGAGTGGCAGCACATCGAGCATGCGCTCGACGACTTGCCGCCACGCGTGCTGGTGCGCACCTACAAGCGTGCTCCGATCGATCAGTTCGATACCCGGCTCGCCGCCTATGCGCCTGCCACGCTCGAGCGCCTGGCCGACCGCGGCGTGCGCCTCATCGGCATCGACACGGCCAGCATCGACCCGGCCGACAGCAAGACGCTCGACAGCCACCAGGTGATCCGCCGCCGCGACGTGCGCGTGCTCGAGAACCTGGTGCTCGACGACGTGCCCGAAGGCGACTACGAGCTGATCGCCCTGCCCTTGAAGCTGATGACCTGTGACGCGAGCCCCGTGCGGGCCGTCTTACGAGAACTCTGATGACCACAAGACAAGACTGCCTGGCGCACGACGCCGCCGACCCGCTGCGCGAACTGCGCAACCTCTTCGACATTCCTGAAGACACGATCTACCTCGACGGCAACTCGCTCGGCGTGATGCCGAAGGCCACGCCGCAACGCGTGGCACAAGTGGTGCACGACGAATGGGGCCGTGACCTCATCAAGAGCTGGAACACCGCCGGGTGGATCACGCTGCCGCAACGCGTGGGCGACAAGATCGCGCAGCTGGTGGGCGCCGGCCCCGGCGAGCTGGTGGTGGCCGACTCCACCTCGGTGAACCTCTTCAAGGTGCTGACCGCGGCGCTGCGCATCACCGATGAAGACGCGCCCGAGTGCAACGTCATCGTCTCGGAGCGCAGCAACTTCCCGACCGACCTCTACATCGCCGAAGGGCTGGCCCGCTCGCAAGGCTACGAGCTCGTGCTGGTGGAGCCCGACGAGATCGCCGCGCACCTGAACGAGCGCCTCGCCGTGCTCATGCTCACGCAGGTGAACTACCGCACCGGCCGCGTGCACGACATGGCCGCCATCACCGCCGCGGCCCACCGGGCCGGCGCATTGGTGGTGTGGGATCTGTGCCATTCGGCAGGCGCCATTCCCGTCGACCTGAAGGGAGCGGACGCCGACTTCGCGGTGGGCTGCGGCTACAAGTACCTCAACGGTGGCCCGGGTGCACCGGCCTTCGTGTGGACCCACCCACGCCATGCAGACCGCTTCTGGCAGCCGCTGTCGGGCTGGATGGGGCATGCCGAGCCGTTCGAGTTCACACCTGAATATCGACCGGCTGCCGGCATCACGCGCTACCTGTGCGGCACGCCGCCGGTCATTTCGCTGGCGGCGCTCGAATGCGGTGTCGATACGCTGCTGGCAGCGCAGCCTTTGGGTGGCCTGAGCGCGCTGCGCAAGAAGTCCGTCGCGCTCACAGAGCTGTTCATCGAGCTGGTCGAGTCGCGTTGCACGGGCCATGGCCTTTCACTGGCGTCGCCACGCGATGCGAGCATCCGCGGCAGCCAGGTGTGCTTTGCTCACGACAGCGGCGGCTACGCGATGGTGCAGGCGCTCATCGCCCGCGGCGTGATCGGCGACTTCCGCGCGCCCGACGTGCTGCGCTTCGGCTTCACGCCGCTCTACACCAGCCACACCGACGTGTGGGATGCGGTGGAGCATTTCGTGCAGGTGCTCGAGAAAGAGGAATGGCGCGAAGCCCGCTTCAACCAACGCGCCGCAGTGACCTGACGCAGCGACCCGAAGACATGAACCCGAACAAGACCTCCGAACAGATCGTCCACGACGAGAAGGCCCAGCTCGACTTCTCGAAGGACATGAGCTACGGCGACTACCTGCAGCTCGACCAGATCCTCTCGGCGCAGAAGCCGCTTTCGCCCGAGCACAACGAGATGCTCTTCATCGTGCAGCACCAGACCTCGGAGCTGTGGATGAAGCTGATGCTGCACGAGCTGCGAGCCGCCATCACCGCCATCGCGAACGACGAGCTGCCACCGGCCTTCAAGATGCTCGCGCGTGTTTCCAAGATCATGGAACAGCTGGTGCACGCCTGGGACGTGCTGGCCACCATGACGCCGCCTGAGTACTCGGCCATCCGCCCCTACCTCAGCAACAGCAGCGGCTTCCAGAGCTGGCAATACCGCTGCATCGAGTTCTCGCTGGGCAACAAGAACGCCGCGATGCTCAAGCCCCATTTGCACAGCGCGGTGCGGCTGGCCGAGGTGCAGGCAGCCTACGAGGCGCCTTCGCTGTACGACGAGTCGCTGCGCCTGCTGGCCCGCCGCGGCCTGGCCGTGCCGGCCACGCACACGCAGCGCGACTGGACGCAGCCCTATGCCGAAAGCACCGAGGTCGAGCAGGCCTGGCTCGCCGTCTATCGCAGCCCCGAGCAGCATTGGGATCTCTACCAGTTGGGCGAAGAGCTCACCGACCTGGAAGATGCATTCCGGTTGTGGCGGTTCCGTCATGTGACCACGGTAGAACGGGTGATCGGCTTCAAGCGCGGCACCGGCGGCACCTCGGGCGTGGGCTACCTGCGCAAGATGCTCGACGTGGTGCTGTTCCCCGAGATCTGGAAGCTGCGCACCGACCTGTAGCGTAGGACCCAGGACGAAAACGCCGCGCCTGGACGTATCCTCGCGGCTTATGTACGCGCAGTTCTTCGGCCTTCGCCACGAGCCCTTCTCCATCGCGCCCGACCCTCGCTACCTGTTCATGAGCGAGCGGCACCGCGAAGCGCTCGCCCACCTGCTGTACGGCCTGCGCGGTGGCGGCGGGTTCGTGCTGCTGTCGGGCGAGATCGGCGCGGGCAAGACCACCGTGTGCCGCTGCTTCCTCGAGAAGATCCCCAAGCGCTGCAACGTCGCCTACATCTTCAACCCCAAGCTCACGGTCGAGGAGCTGCTCAAGACCATCTGCGACGAGTTCCGCATCCCGGTGCATCACGACGGCCCGGGCGTCGCCACCATCAAGGACTACCTCGATCCGCTCAACGAGTTCCTGCTCAAGACCCACGCGGTCGGGCAGAACAACGTGCTCATCATCGACGAGGCACAGAACCTCTCGACCGACGTGCTCGAGCAGCTGCGCCTGCTCACCAACCTCGAGACCAGCGAACGCAAGCTGCTGCAGATCATCCTGATCGGCCAGCCCGAGTTGCGCACGATGCTGGCGCGGCCCGAGCTCGAGCAGTTGGCACAGCGCGTGATCGCCCGCTTTCACCTCGAGGCGCTCTCCGAACGCGAAACGGTGCAGTACGTGCGGCACCGCCTCGCCGTGGCGGGCCTCACCAGCACGATGCCCTTCGACCGCCAGGCACGGCGACGCATCCACCAGCTCTCGCGCGGCATACCGCGGCGCATCAACCTGCTGTGCGACCGCGCGCTGCTGGGCGCCTATGCCAGCGGGCGCAACCGCGTCGATCGCGAGGTGGTCGAAAAGGCCGCGAAGGAAGTGTTCGGCGCCGTGGAGGCGGCACCCGCCGCACCGGCGTGGGCTGCCTTCGGCTATGGGCGCGCGGCCGTGCTCGGTGGGCTCGGGGTGGTGGCGGGAGCGGCGCTGTTCGGCATCGTCAGCTGGGCCATGGATCGTGGCGCGGCGCCGGTCACGCTGGCGGCGGCCAGCGTGGCGCCGGTGGCTTCGGCCGTCTCGGCCGCTTCGGCAGTTGCGGCAGCCAAGCCTGCTGCGGCACTACCAGCAGTGCCCGTGGCCGCGGCCAGTGCGGTGCCGGTGGCCGCCTCTGCCGTACCTGCTGCAAGCGCTGCCTCTGCAGCCGGCTTCAAGCCACATCAACGCAACGAGAAAGAGGCCTGGCGCGAACTGGCCTCATTGTGGAAGGTGCCCCTGGCCGCCAACGAAACCGAACCGTGCCAGGCCGTGGGGCGCCAGCAGCTGCAATGCTTCAGGAGCAGCGGCGGGCTCGCGCTGGTGCGCCAGCTCGATCGCCCGGGCATCCTCACGCTGCGCGACGAGGACGGCAAACCCGTCTACGTGCTGCTCACCGGCCTCACGAAACAGAGCGCCACCTTGCGCACCGGTGGTGTGTCGCACACGCTGCCGCTCAGCTCGCTGGCCAGCGTGTGGCGCGGCGAGTTCGCCACGCTGTGGCGCACGCCGCCCGCCTGGGCCAGGAAGATCAGTGATGGCGACTCCGGCCCGGCCGCGCAATGGCTGGCCACGCACCTGGCGCGCTTCGAAGGCAAGCCGCCGGCACCGGCCGCAAGCCAGGCCACGATGGACGCCGCGTTGAAAGCACGCCTGCACGCCTTTCAGCTTGCGCAAGGCCTCAAGCCCGACGGTCTGGCCGGCCCGGTGACGCTGATGCTGCTCAACCGCGCCACCGGCGTCGAAGAACCGCACCTGCAGGTCGAGACGGCCTCGAACTGACGCACGAGAGAGAACGATGTCCTACATCCTCGATGCCCTGAGACGAGCCGACTCCGAACGCGAGCGCGGCGCGGTACCCGACATCCATGCGCAACCCGTGCCGGTGGCCGACGACGACGCGGATGCCGGTGACGAACGGCGCGGCACGCCACCGCTCGTGTGGATGGTGGTGGCACTGTTGCTGGCTTTGATCGCGTGGCTGCTGTGGCAGTTGCTGAACCGCTCGGAACCGCCGCACGGGCCGCCCCCCTCTGCCATGGCCGAGGCACCACCGCCACCTCCGAACCATGCCCCGCCCATGCCGCAGGCCCAGCCACCGGGTGTTGCGGTCGCACCCGCGCTCGAGCCGGCGCCGCCGCTGCAATTGCCTGCCGAGCCTCAAGCGCCGCACCATCCGCCGCCCCGTGAGACGGGTGCCGACATGCATGCGAGAGCGCCGCAGAACACTGCACAGAGCGCGCCACCACCGAATGCACCGCCCGCAGCAGCGACCCAGCAACCACCGCAGGCCGATGCGGGCAGCAGCCGCATCTACGCGCGGCACGAGCTGCCGGGCCACATCCAGCGTGAGCTGCCGCAACTTTCCATCGGCGGCTCGGTGTATTCGGAAGACCCGGCCAAGCGGTTCGTGGTGATCAACGGCTCCATCGTCCACGAAGGCGACAAGCCGTTGCCCGGCCTGGTGCTCGAGCAGATCAAGCTCAAGTCCGCCGTGCTGCGCTACAAGGACTACCGCTACGAGATCGGGTACTGACCGGCCACGCGCAGGCGCACGCGGTACATCAGCAGCAGCGCCACGCCAAGGTTCAGCACGTTCCACGCCACGCCGTTCACGAAGGCTGCCTCGTACGAGCCGGTGAGGTCGAACACCTTGCCCGACATCCAGCCGCCCAGCGCCATGCCGAACAGCGTGCTGGTGAGCACGGCACCCACGCGCGTGCCGGCTTCGGCGGGCGGAAAGTGCTCGCGCACGATGATGGCGTAGGACGGCACGATGCCGCCCTGGAAGAGCCCGAACAGCGCCGAGATCACGTACAGCGAAGTGAGCGAATCGAAGGGCAGGAACAGCAGCAGCGCCACGCCCTGCAGCACCGAGCCCAGCAACAGCGTGCGCAGGCCGCCGATGCGGTCGCAGATGGCGCCCGAGACCAGCCTGCTCACGATGCCGAAGCCCAGCATCAGCGACAGCATCTCGGCGCCGCGCGCGGCACCGTAGCCGAGGTCGCCGCAGTAGGCCACGATGTGCACCTGCGGCATCGACATCGCCACGCAACAGGCCACGCCGGCAATGCACAGCAGCACCTGCGCCTGGTTCATCGACAGGCCGAACGGACGCGTCGACGGCACGGCGCCCTGCCCCGGCTTCGGCGCTGCGGCCACGGCGGCCGGTGGCCGCGGCTTCAGCCACAGGGCCAGCAGCGGCATCAGCAGGCAGAAGACGCCGAGGCCGATGTAGGTGTGGCGCCAGCCGACGCTTTCGACGAAGTGCTGCACGATGGGCGGCCAGATGGTGCCCGCGAGGTAGTTGCCGCTCGCGCACACCGCCACCGCAATGCCGCGCCGGCGCACGAACCACAACGAGGTGTCGGCCACCAGCGGCGCGAAGGTGGCCGAGCAGCCGAAGAGTCCGAGCAGCACGCCGTGCGCAATGGCAAACACGCCCACGTTGCCGGCAAAGCCCGAGAGCAGGTAGCCCGCGCACAAACCCACCGAGCCGATGAGCACCGGCACCATCACGCCGTAGCGATCGGCCAGCTTGCCCATCACGATGCCGCCCACGCCGAAGCCCAGCAGCATCAGCGTGTAAGGCAGCGATGCGTCGGCACGCGCCACGCCGAACTCGGCCTGCACCGCGGGCAGCACCACCGCCACCACGTACATCGCGGCGCTGCCGATGGTCATGAGCGCCAATGCAATTAGCAGGCGGAAGGCGGCGTAGCGGGAGTCGGCCTCGTGTTGCATGGGCTCAGCCAAAGTGGAGCGCGCATTGTCGAGGAGCACCGCAGGCGCCATCGCCGTGCGGAAATCATCACGCGCCTCACACATTGCGTCGCTGATCGGCGACGTCGCATGAAGCGTCGCCACTGGGCGACAGATCAACGCGATGCACCTCCAATGCGTCGCCTTGCGGCGACGCATCGATACGTGTTGCGCGATGTTCGAGACAAAAACTACATCCGATGCGCGTTGTCACGCAGCCGATGTCATCCCGCGCGAGGTAAGGTCCGTTGTGCCCACTGCCGACACAGGCAAGAGGCCCCCAACATGCCGAAGACACCTCATACCGATCTGCCGCCGAGCAAGGACCACCGCTTCGAACCGATGCAGGACAAGGGCCGCAAGTTCGAGCCCTTCTACATCCCCGCCATCGGCAGCGACCGCCGCAGCATGGCCCGCGCCCGTCAACTCGACCAGAAGCGCTGAGTCCCGCGGCTCATGGCGGGCCGCTCCAGGCCCGCCACCAGTTACCTCCTCCCACCACACCGGCGTAGCATGGCCCGGCCATGCTGCTGCGCCGCACGCCCGCGCCCCCGCTCGATGCGCTGATCGAATGCCTTTGGCACGTCGAGCGCGAAGCCAAGCCGCACGCACGCGAGCGCACCCTGCCCGCCGGGCGCGTGGACCTGGTGATCCACCTGGCGAGCGAACACATCACCCGCTACGCCGACGTTCACGACCCACGCGGCCAGCATCTGCCCGCCATGCTGGCCAGCGGCGCCGGCACGCGCTATTTCGTCATCGACACATCGCGGCCCTCGCTGGCCGTCGGCGCGCACTTCCGCGCCGGTGCCGCCGCGGCACTGCTTGGCCTGCCGGCAGGTGAACTCGTGGAACGACACGCTGCGCTCGAAGACCTGTGGGGCTGGCAGGCACGTCGCCTGCGCGAACGGCTGCTGGCCGCGGCGTCACCCCAGCAGCGGCTCGACTGTCTCGAAGCCGCACTGCGTGAGCGCCTGGACCCGCTCGCACTGCCCGATGCCGCCGTGCGGCAAGCGCTGCACCGGCTGCATGCAACGCATGGCGACACGCGCATCGCCGCTTTGCACGAAGCCAGCGGCCTGGCCGCATCGCGCTTCATCGCACGCTTCAGCGCGGCGGTGGGGCTCACGCCGAAGCGTTACGCCCGCGTGCTGCGCTTCCGGCACGTGCTGCAGCAGGCCGCCGGCGGGCGCAGCGAGGGCTGGGCCGAACTCGCTGCCGCAGGCGGTTACCACGACCAGGCCCACCTCGTGCACGAGTTCCGCGCACTGTCGGGCTTGAACCCGTCGCAGTACCGCCCGGCAGCACCCGACCAGCCTTCGCACGTGGCTGTTGCGGAGTGAGCAGTGACCTGCGACCAGAGACCCGCGCGAAAAAATCTACAAGACGGTCACTGCGCCGGCCGCTAGCCTGCACGCTGACTGTTCAACCGTCTGAGTAGAGATGCCAGTCACCCGACACCCCCTCAACAGATCCGTGCATGCGGAGCTACCGCACACGGCTCTTGCCTCGGGTCGTGACGATCAGACGCTGATTCGGGTAGGGATGGCAGATGTGAGGTCGAGGCAACCAGTGGTCGATGAGTCGATACATGCGCTTCCAGCTCACATGAGCCGTCTGACTGCGGCGGCACAAGGTGCGATGCCACAGCCGGGCGACCTGGAAGCGGAACGTGAGCAAGCGCGCGCCGTTGTCCGGCACGCCGAAGTAGCGCGCGTGCCCGGCAACCACCGCTCGCAGGTACTCGCCCTGCTCGGGGATGGGCCGATGCATGCGCCTGCGCAACTCCAGCTTGAGTGCCTGCAGCTTCGCTCTCATGCGCTTGGCACTGGTCAGCCGCAGCACCATGAACTTGCCCTTCCCGGTCTGCCCGCAGCAATGCGTGAAGCCCAGGAAGTCAAACGTCTGCGGTTTGCCTTGTCCTCGGCGGCGTCGGTCCTCGCGCGCGAAGCGCCCGAACTCGATCAGCCGCGTCTTGGTCTCGTGGAGTGCCAGCCCGAACTGGCCCAGCCGCTCGGTCACCGCGCGCTGGAAGCGCACGGCATCATCGCGGTACTGGAATCCGGCAAGCCAATCATCGGCATAGCGCACGATGATCACCTCGCCTCGGGCATGGCGCCCTCGCCATTGCTCAGCCCACAGGTCGAACGCGTAGTGCAGGTAGATGTTGGCCAGCAGTGGACTGAGGCTGCCGCCTTGCACCGTCCCCACATCACTGCGCGTGACCCGTCCGTCTTCCAGTACGCCCGCGTGCAGCCATTTCTTGATCTGCCGCACGACGCGCGTGTCGGCGACGCGATGCTCGATGAAGCGCACCAGCCAGTCGTGCTCGATCGTGTCGAAGAACTTGCTGAGGTCCGCATCGAGGATGAAGCTCACCCGTCTGATGCCCACTCCCACCGCCACGGCATCCAGCGCGTTGTGCGCGCTCTTGCCGGGTCGGAAGCCGTAGCTGAAGCCCAAGAAGTCCTGCTCGTAGATGGCATTGAGGACTTCGGCCGATGCGCGCTGGACGATCTTGTCTTCCAGCACAGGCACGCCCAAGGGGCGATCCGCTTCTACGAGCAGGCCTTCGGTGCGACCGAGCGCTTCCGGCTC
Organism: uncultured Rivibacter sp.; assembly: GCA_946480925.1. The sequence goes on along the minus strand of CAMLLU010000003.1, from coordinate 52,989 downwards.
ACCGAGCCCAGCGGGCGCATCGGCCATGCCGAGCTGCAGCTGGGCCCGGCCGTGCTGATGCTGTGCGACGAGTTTCCGGAGTGCGACATCCGTGCGCCGGCTGAAAGCGACAACCGGTCGCGCGTGATCCACCTGCACCTGGACAACGTCGACGCGGCTGCCCAGCGCGCCATCGAAGCTGGCGCAACGATGGTGCGCCCGCCAGCCGACGAGTTCTATGGCGAACGCTCGTGCCGCATTCGCGACCCGTTCGGCCACGAGTGGCTGCTGGGCCATTCGATCGAGGAAGTGACGCCCGAGGAGATGCGGCGTCGCTACACCACGATGTCGAGTCAATGAAGCGCCGGCCTCGGGAGCCCGGCTTCACTGCGACTTGAACACCGCCTCGATGCGCTCCAGCAGCGCGGGCTGGCGCACCTTGACGCCGGCAGCCAGGAAGGCGAAGTTGTCGGCCATCGTCTCCTCCGGGTGGATCACGTAGCCGGTATTGCCGCCCAGGCGGTCCATGTAAGCCTTGGTCAATGCCGGCGACGCGGTCGCGACCTTGCCATTCACCGCGCGGCGCGGCCGGCTAGCGCCGGCTTCGGGCACCACTTCCACCAGCGTGAGCTCCAGCACGTCGAAGAAGCTCTCGCCCGCCTCGAAATTCACCGGCCGCTTCGCCACCAGGAGGGGCATCAGCAGCACCTCGTCATGGCCCTTGCCCTCGGCGCCTCGCGGCAGCCGCATCGCATGGCGGTGGTGCGGCGCGTCGGGGTTGACGATGCGCACCGCCTGCAGCTCATCGGGCCAGCTGAATTCGGGCACCGGCTCGAAGCCGATCAGCGCATACAGGCGCGTTGCCAGTGCTGACGAGCGGCGCGACATCACGTGGAACAGCTCGTGCGCGAGCAGGTAGTCGAGCCCCTGCTCGGTGGGCGGCAGCGCCTTGGCCGGCAGCATCACGGCATCGGCGCGGGTATGCGGTGCACCGGCGCTTTCGCTGCCGTCCGTCTTGATCAGCAGCACCTGCTCCGGCAACGGCACGCGCAGCGCGTCGAAGCGCGGCGCCAGGCGCCGGGCCGAAGCCTCCAGGCGAGCGGCTTCCTGCGGCGTCCATGCCAGCGCCGCCTTGGCGAGCATGGCCCGCAGCGCCGCTTCGGTATTGGGCGCGCGGCCGCGCAACAGCGCCGCGCGGTGCCAGTCGCTGCACAGCTGCAGCCATTCGTCGCGTGCGCTCAATGCCGCGGCACCTTCGGCCACGCTGGCCAGGCGCAGGTTGGTGCCGGCCGTGAACGCGATGTCGGCGGCCCATGCCGGGCGCACCAGGCTCCACAGCAGCACCGCCGCGGCCAGCAGTGCGCCGCGCCACCACACGATCACGACCTGGCCCATGCGCGCCCCTTCGTTGTGAAGGCGGCGACCATAGCACGCACGCCCTGCAGCCCTGCCCTGCCGATTGAAGCCGCAGCGCTCGATGGGCTATCGTCTTGGCATCCCATTTCCGAACGCCTCGCGTCGACGATGAACATCTCTTCGCTCTTGACGAAAAAGCTCCCCGCCCTGCTGCTGCCCCTCGGGCTGGCCGCGGCAGCACAGGCGGCCGAACTCAACATCAGCCTCACGCACGTGCCGCTCACGCAGGAACAGGCGCGCCAGGCGGTGAGCAAGGCCCTGCCGCCCGAGTTCGACCGCACATTCAACCCCAAGGCCTATGCGATCCACGTACTGGCCGACCGCCATCAGGCGGCGGACGGCCGTGAGGCGGTCTATGTGCTGATGGGCCTGCAGCGGCGCCTGCCCGATGGCCGCGCGCTGCAGGAGCATGCCTACCTGTCGAGCATGCAGTTCCTGAACCCGGGTCTCACCGACGTTGACCGGCGGGGCATCGTCGAAGGGGTGCTGGCGCAGACCGCCCGCGGCTTTGCCAAGTCGATGACCGACAACGCAGCGCGGGTGCGCTGAAGCAACGGCAGAAGAAGGCCCTCGGGGAGACGACCGACCTCCCAATGAGCGCGGCCTGACAGCGAAGAACCACCACACCGGTCGTTCCCGAGGGGAAAGGCGTTGCCGCCGATCGGCGACAACGTTCGATGAGTTTGGTGCGCCGCTGTATGCACAACCATCCCCCCTCGGAGGGAAGCAGCTGCCTGCAGTTAGCATCGCTGCCCATCGAAAGGAGCCCAAGACCATGACCACTGTTACCGAAAAGATCACCGCCACCGTGACCACCCGCGCCAACGTCTACTTCGACGGCCGCTGCGTCTCGCACACCATCGAGCTGGCCGACGGCACGCGCAAGAGCGTGGGCGTGATCCTGCCGGCCGAGCTGACCTTCAACACCAGCGCGCCGGAGGTGATGGAAACCGTGGCCGGCGCCTGCGAGGTTCGCCTGGCGGGCCAGAGCGAATGGACACGCTACGGCGCAGGCCAGTCGTTCAATGTTCCCGGCAATTCGAGCTTCGAGATCCGGGTGAGCGACGAGCCGTACCACTACATCTGCCACTTCGCCTGAAGAAGGTACGGTCTTTCTGCTGCGCGGGCCGATCTTTGGCCTGCGCTCCTCGCCGTACGGGAGTACGGCTGCGGTGCTCGACCCAACTTCGGCCCGCTCGCTACGAAATCTCAAGCTTTCTTCCTGTTGCAGGCCCTACCTCGGGCAACGCATATCCATGCTCGTTTCGGCAATAGGCGGTGGTGGCAACATGCGCCGCTTCACCCCCCTCCTGATTGCCGCCCCATGAAGAACGCACTCTCCCTGCTGCTACGCACGGCCGCATTCGGCCTCGCACTGGTGGCAGGCGCCGCGCACGCGGCCGACCTGCTCGACGACGTGAAACAGCGCGGCACGCTGCGCATCGGCCTCGAAGGCACCTACCCGCCTTTCAACTACCGCGACGAACAGGGCAAGCTCACCGGCTTCGATGTGGAGATCGCCGAGGCCATTGCGGCCAAGCTGGGCGTGAAGCCGGAGTTCACCACCACCGAGTGGAGCGGCATCCTCGCGGGCCTTTCGGCCGGCAAGTACGACGTGATCGTCAACCAGGTGGCCGCCACAGACAAGCGCCGCGAAACCTTCGACTTCAGCGACCCCTACGTCGTGTCGAGCCCGCAGCTCATCGTGCGCGCGAACGACACGCGCAAGATCGCCAGCCCCGCCGACCTGAAGGGCCTGAAGATCGGCGTGGGCCAGGGCAGCAACTATGCCGACCAGGCACGCGCGTTCACCGGTGCCGAGGTGAAGGTCTACCCCGGCGCGCCGGAATACCTGCAGGACCTTGCCACCGGCCGCATCGACGTGGCCTTGAACGACAGCCTGCTCATCCCCTACCTCGCGCAAAAGACCAGGCTGCCGGTGAAGGCGGGCGCGCCCATCGGCAAGCTGGAAAGCAATGCCATCCCATTCCGCAAGGGCAGCCCGAAGTTCGCGCAGGCCATCAACAAGGCGCTGACCGACATCAAGGCAGACGGCACCTTCCTGAAGATCTCGACCAAGTGGTTCGGGCGTGACGTGAGCAAACCGCCGGTGGCGCAGTAAGCTCGGCGCACCCAAGACAAGGCCGCCGCCCCTGGCGATCCCAGGGGCGGCGCCGTTTCTGGAGGAATCGATGGATCTCGCCTCGCTGTTGGAGCTTGCCTGGCCGGTGATGCTCAAGGGCACCGGCTACACGCTGCTGTTCGCGGTGGCCTCCATGGTGCTGGGCCTCACGCTCGGCATGCTGATCGCGCTGGTGCGCGTGCTCGACGTACCGCTGCTGGCGCAAGTGGCACGCATCTACGTGAGCGCCTTCCGCGGCACGCCGCTGCTGGTGCAGGTGTTCATCGTCTACTACGGGCTGCCCAGCATCGGCATCGAGTTCTCGCCGCTCACCGCGGGCATCCTCGCGCTCACGCTCAACGTGGCGGCCTACCTGTCGGAAAGCCTGCGCGGAGCGGTGTCCGGCGTGGGCCAGGGCCAATGGGCAGCCGGCACCAGCCTCGGCCTCACGCACGTCCAGACGCTGCGCTACGTGGTGGCGCCGCAGGCACTGCGCGTGGCCGTGCCCAGCCTGAGCAACAGCCTCATCAGCCTGATCAAGGACACCTCGCTCGTTTCGGTGATCGCCGTCACCGAGCTGATGCTGGCGACCAAGGAGCTGATCTCCACCACCTTCCAGCCGTTTCCGCTGTACATCGCGGCGGCCAGCGTCTACTGGGTGCTGAGCCTGAGTTTCGAGCAGGTGCAACGGTTGCTGGAAAAGCGGCTCGCCTTTCCGCACTGAGCTCCGCGCGCCCTTCAGAAGGTGTGAATGAATTCGGCGTGACCGAGCAGGGCGTCAAAACCCGGCCAATCTAGGCGCAAAGCACAGCCGTAGCTCGGGCTACGGCGAGCATTTGCAACGACGAGTGGGCGGGTTTTGGTGACCTGAGCGGGCATGGCGGATTCGTTCACACCTTCTCAGCTCACTGCAGCACCGTCGTGGCCCACCGCGAAACTTCGATGGCCGGGCCACGGCGCCAGCGGCGCCGCAGCACGAAGCCCCACACCGAGGCAAGCTGCGGCCCTTGTGCCAGCAGCCACATGCAGCCCACCACGAAGCAGGCACCGAGCAATCCGTAGGCCGCAAAGATCGTGACCATCTCGCCCACTCCGTCGGCCAGAGTGGGCAGCACCGCCGCCGCGGCGGTGGGCAACTGACCGTAGACGACCCAGGGTTGGCGCCCCATCTCAGCCACCGCCCAGCCGGCCAACGTGGCCACCCAGGGCAGCGGCAGGCAGCACACCAGCAGGCCCAGCGTGCGCCGGCCGGCCAGCCCGCCCTCGAGCCTGTTTCGGCGCCACCAAGCCAGGCACAGCAGCGCCAGCAGCAGCAGGCCTGTGCCCACCATCACGCGGAACGCCACGAACAGGCTGGGCACGTGCGGCACGCTGGCCTGCGCGGCCAGCTCGATGCGCTGCTGCGCCGAAAGCCGCGGCCATTGCCCTGCATGGCGCCGCGCCGTCTGCTCATACAGGCTGCGCCAGCCCGCCAGGTCTGCCGAGGCGCCAGGCAGCACGGCTGCACGCAGCCGGGCCCGTGCTTGGTCCATCAGTTCGTGGATGCCCGCGGGCGCCTTGCCTTCGCCGCCCGCGAGCCAGCCCATGACCTGCGGCAGCTCCAGCGGTTGTTCATTGCGCTGGCTGCGCATGTCCGGCCGGCCCCACAGCACCAGTGCGGCGGACTTCTCCCCGGCATGCCAGTGCGCTTCCATTGCCGCGAACTTCATCGGCTGGTCGCGGGCCACGTCGAGCGCGCTTTCATGGCCGCTCCACAGCGTGGCCAGCAGGCCTGCCAGGCCCATCGGCAGCGCCACCCGCAGCGACGCGCGTGCCACTTCGAGGTGGCGGCGCTTGAGCAGGTAGAAGCCCGCGGCGGCCAGCATGAAGAAGGCGCCGGTCACGACGGCCGCGCTCAGCGTGTGCGCGATCTTGGTGTGGGCATACGGGTTGGCGAACACGGCAGCGAGCGAACGCAGTTGCGCGCCGTCGGCAGTGAAGCGCACGCCCACCGGGTGCTGCATCCACGCATTGAGCGTGAGGATGCCCACGGCCTGCGTGGCCATGGTGAGCACGAGCAGCACGCTCAACGCGAGCCGCACGCGGGGACCGAGCTTGTGCCCACCCAGGGTCAGCAGGGCAACCAGCGAAATCATCAGCGGCGCGATGCAGGCTTCCAGGCCCATCACGGCCTGCAGCACCTGGTGCACCTGGGCGGAATAGCCCTGCCATTGCGCCTGCAGCTGCCAGCGCAGCGGGTAGCCGGTGGCCATGCCCACCAGCCAGGCCAGCACGAAGAACCGGCGCCAGAAGCGGGCGGCGTCGCGCCACACGGTGCGGCCGCTGCGCACATGAGCCGCCTCCAGCAGCGCCAGGGCCAGCGCGAGCCCCAGGGTCAGCGGCACGAAGAGGTAGTGGAAGCTCGCGGTGAAGGCGAATTCCAGGCGCATGAGGATCAGCAGGAGCGGTGCATCGGCTTGCATGGCGGCAACGTCGTCGGCCGTGAGGCCGCAAGGGTTGTTGTGCGATGCAGCGAACACATCGCAGTGGCGCGCGCAGTGTGGGGCCGCGTGCGCCGCCGGATCCCGCAAAGAACGGCAGCAGCCGGCCGCTCTTCAAGCCATCGAGGGAATCACCGTTACAGCGGTGCCGGCGTCATGCCCGAGCACCGGCCGCGGTGTGGCGCTTGTCACGAAGCGTCATTGCCTGGTGCCGAATTCCGAGCTGAGCACGTCACCGATGCCGTTGAAGTTGTCGTTGCAGAAAAACGCATGCCGGCTTGCGTGAGGCACAAGCCGGCAAGGCACAGGCGTGGTTGATCAAGGCACGAGGCCTCGCGGTGCGGTCGGTTTCGCCCTCCCTCCGATTCCGCGGCGCGTAAGTCTATGAACGGCGCTCGGTCCAATCTTGATGGGGCCGTCAACTATTTCTCGCGATGCCTACCCTTTTTAGGAGAAGCGTCGCGAACTCGGACCTAGCGCTTCGGCAACGACCCCACCACGCCTTCGACGAACCAGTCCATCGTCGTGATCTGCAGGTCGGTGAGCGCGCCCGTGGACTGCCTCACCTGCCCCTGCTGGTCGACCAGTCGCCCCGAGAACGGCGCGAAGCGCCCGGCCACGATGTCGGCACGGCGTTTGTCGACCGCCTGCACGGCGGCCTGGGGCAAGGCAGGCGACAGCGCCGACAACTGCACGAACCCTTCTTTCAATCCGCCCCACACCGGCTTGGGCTGCCAGGTACCGGCCAGCACGTTGTTCGCCACGGCCGTGTAGTAGCCGCCCCAGTGGTGCGTCACCGAGGCGAGCTGCGCCTTGGGTGCGAACTTGTGCATGTCGCTCTGGTAGGCGAGCAGCTTCACGCCTTTCTCTTCGGCGGTGAGCGCCACGGCCGGCGAGGCGCTGTGGTTGGTCAGCACGTCGGCCCCCTGGCCGATGAGGCTGAGCGCCGCCTCGCGTTCGCGGCCCGGGTCGAACCAGGTGTTGAGCCACAGCACCCGCACGGTGGCCTTCGGGTTGACCGCTCGCATGCCGAGCGTGAACGCATTGATGCCCTGCACGACCTCCGGCACCGGAAAGCCCGCCACGTAGCCGGCCACGCCGCGCTTGCTCGCATGCCCCGCCAGCAGGCCGGCGAGGTAGCGACCCTCGTAGTAGCGCGCGTTGTAGGTGTTGAGGCTGGGCGAGGTCTTGTAGCCGCCGGCATGCTCGAACTTCACGCCTGGAAACTCGGCCGCCACGCGCAGCGCGGGCTCCAGGTAACCGAAGCTGGTGGCGAAGATGAGCTGGTGGCCGCTCGAGGCGAGCTCGCGCATCACGCGCTCCGAATCAGGCCCTTCGGCCACCGACTCGACGACGGTGGTCTGCACGCGGCTGCCCAGCGCCTGCTCGAGCGCGAGCCGGCCCTGGTTGTGCTGGTAGGTCCAGCCCGCTTCGCCGATGGGGCTGACGAACACGAAGCCCACCTTGAGTGGAGGCGGTTGCTGTGCGAAGGAGCCCGCCGCAGCGGCGAGCAAGGCGGGCGCGAGCGCGCGCCGGAGGTTTTTGTACATGGTGTGCCTCTACATGGCCCCGAAGGTGGCAAGGGCCGCACCGCGGGGGCACACGGTACGTGCCCGCCGATTGTGCCGGCCTCGCTCAGGCCGCAGCAGGCGGCGCGAAGGCATCGATGAGAGCCCGCGCGGCGGGCGTCGCTTCGTCCCAGCGGCGAAAGGCCAGCAGCAGCTCACGCCTAGCCCAGCTGTCGGTGAGCGAGACGATGGCCAGCTTCATCGAGCGGCGTGCCCTTCTTGCGGCGGACTCGGGCACGACCGCCACGCCCACCGATTGAGCCACCAGCGCGCAGACGCCTTCGAACCCGCGCTGGCGGGCGCGCAGACGCATCGTGCGGCCGGCGCGTTCGGCCTGCCACACGAGGTGGTCATGCAGGGCACTGCCGGCGGTGAGGCCGACGAGCTCGTGGTCGAGCACCTGCGCGAAGCTGCACGAGGCGCGCCGTGCCAGTGCGTGGTTGGGCGCGGCCACGGCCACCAGCCGGTCGTGCGCGAAAGACCGCGTCTGCAAGCCCGCAACCTCGGCCGATGAGGAGCAGATGCCCACGTCGGCCTGTTGGCGCAGCAGCGCCATCGCGATCTCGGCGCTGGTGTGTTCTTCGACGTAGACGTCCACCCGCGGGTACGCCAGCAAGAAGGCGCCCAGCGGCTTGGGCACGTGTTCGGTGAGCGCCGCGGTGGTGGCCAGCAGCTTGACCTGCGCCTTGATGCCGAGTGCGAACTGGGCCAGTTCGCCGCGCATCTGCTGCGCCCGCTGCAGCAGGGCGCGCGCATGTTCGGCCAACACCAGGCCCGCCGGCGTGAGCCGCACGCCGCGAGGCTGGCGCTCCAGCAGGCTCACGCCCAGCATCTGCTCCATGCCGCGCACGCGCGCGCTGGCCGAGGCCACCGAGAGATGCGCACGCTCGGCGCCGTGCGTGAGGTTGCCGGCATCGGCCACCTCGAGAAACAGGCGCAGGTCGGTCAGGTCGAATCGCATGGCATCTCCGTGGGTCCCGCCTGCGTTCAGTTTTTCCGAACGCAGGCTCAACATCATGCAGATTTACCCCGGCTGCGGCAGCACACATGCTGTGCGGCATGCTCGACGACCTGTTCTCCAACCTGCTGTTGACGATGGCCATTGCGCTGGTGTTTGCACTGGCCGGCTTCGTGAAAGGCATGGTGGGCCTGGGGCTGCCCACCATCGCGATGGCTTTGCTGAGCCTGCGGCTGGCCCCGGCCGAGGCGGCCGCGCTGCTGATCGTGCCTTCGCTGGTCACCAACGTGTGGCAGCTGTTCAACGGCCCGGCGCTGCGGCCGCTGTGCCGGCGGCTGTGGCCGCTGCAACTGGGCGTGGTGGCGGGCACCTGGCTGGGGGCCGCGGCGCTGGGCACGCCGGGCAGCGCGGCAGGCTCACGCGTGCTGCTGGGTCTGTGCCTGCTGGCCTACGCGGGGCTGGGCCTCATGGGCCGCACGCTGCCCGCACCGCCACCGGCCCAGGAGCGCTGGGCCAGCTTCGCCACGGGCGGCGCGACCGGTGTGCTGGCGGCGGCCACCGGCGTGTTCGTGCTGCCGGCGGTGCCCTACTTGCAATCGCTGCGGCTGGGCAAGGACGAGCTCGTGCAGGCGCTGGGCCTGTCGTTCACCGTATCGACCCTGGCGCTGGCCGGGCAGCTGATGGCCGGGCGGGCACTCACTGCCGGCATGCTGCCCGCCTCGGCACTGGCGCTGTCCGCCGCGCTGATGGGCATGGCGCTGGGCCAATGGGCACGCGAAGGCCTGAGCCCCACGGCTTTCCGCCGCTGGTTTCTGACCGGCCTGGGCGCACTGGGCGGCTACCTGGCGCTCGCCGGAGCGCGTTGACGACGCTGAGTTGTCGTCAACGCGATCCCGGGCATGCACGCGCTGGCACTGCGCCCTACTTGTCGTGGCCGCGGCCGCGCTCTTCGCGCTTGCCGCCTTCGTCTTGCCGGCCGCGATCCTTGTCTTGCCCTTGCCCCTGGCCTTGCCAGACGCGTTGTTCGGGCTGCTGCGCCCTTTGTTCACGCGGCTGCTGTTGCTGCTCGAACCTGGGCTGCTGGAATTCGCGCTGCTGCACGGGTGCACCGCGGTGTTGCGGTTGCTGTTGCTGCTGCGGGTGCCATTCCTGCGGGCGCTCCGGGCGACGCATCTGTTGCGGCTCCTGGCGGCGTGCTTCCTGCTGCCGGCCTTCGCGGTGTTGCTGTTGCTGCTGCGGCGCAGCCGTGATGGGCCGCTCGCGCTGGTATTGCTCCTTCGCCACGCTGCTGCGCGGCTGGTAGCGGTAGTGCTCCTGCCTCAGTTGGGCCTGCTGCTCGTGGCGTGGGTAATGGTCGCCCGAATAGCGCCGCTGGTAGGTCGGCAGTGGAGCCGGCCGCGGCGCGGCATTGCGCTCCCAACGGTCCCAGCCGCGGTGCTGCCGCTCCCATTGCGGCCCCCAGTGCTGGCCCCAGCGCGGCGGTGCGCTCACCGCCCACGGGCGGAAGTAAGGCGGCGGCGCACGGTAGTAGCGCACCGGCACTCGCAGCACGTAGTAGGGCACGTACACCGGCGCCACCAGCTGCCACGGGCCGTTGTACCAGGCGCTCATGTACCAGGCGTCGCCTTCGAACACCCAGTACATGCCGTCGTAGAAGAAGAAGTTCGCGCGCAGATGCGGCGCGTAGTACACGGGGTAGCCGGGCACCACCACCATCTGCGGATAGGCCGGCACGTTGACGCCGATGCTGACGCTCACGTTCACCTGCGCGCGGGCCAGCGACATGGCGCAGCCAAGGGCAACAGAAAGGGCGCACAGGGCGATGAATCGGTAACGCATGAGAAGCCTCGTCGTTGGAAGCCCGCGCACGGCAGCCGTCGCCGTGCGCTGAGGTGCTGCCGATTCTGCGCCGGCCCGCGCAGGCCGTGTTACGCCACGTTCCGCCGGCCGTTGGGTTACGCGGCGGGCTTCACCGCCACCAGGTTGATGAGCGTTTCTTCGCGGTCGGCCGGCGGCTTGATGCCGAACCAGCTCTCCATGATCCCGAGGTCTTCGCGGCTCCACCACAGGTAGGGGTAGGAGACAGCCTCGGGCTTCACCTCGAAGCCGGCCGAGCGCACGAGCGCGAGGTATTCGTCCGCCGTCTTCTGCACGTCCATCGGGTGGCGAAACAGCAGCCGGATGATCCACGAGTGGATGTAGCGCCTGGTCGATTCGGCGAACAGCATGATGCCGCCCGGCTTGAGCACCCGGAAGAACTCGCGAATGGCGTCTTCCTGGTCGATGAGGTGGTGGAAGGTCTGGTGGCAGAACAGCAGGTCCACGCTGTTATCGGGCAGCTTCAGCGCCGAGCTGGAGCAGTGCACGAATTCGGCGTTGGTGATGCCCGCTGCCTGCACCTCCCGCTGCGAGGCTTCGAGCATCTTCGGGTCCACGTCGACGCCGATGAGGCGCTGCGGTGCGAAGCGCTGGTGCAGCTTGGGCAGCGAGCGGCCCCAGCCGCAGCCCACGTCGATGACCACCGGGTAGCTGCTGCGCCGCTCGGGGATGAGCCGCTCCAGGTCCTTGAGCGCACGCTCGAGCACGTGCACGGTCCAGGTGGGTGTCTGCAGGAACCAGATGCCGAAGGCGGTTTCGGGCACATGCGGCAAGGCACTGGTGGCGCTGCCTGAAGAAGATGAGCTGTTCATGCGGGGTAGCGCGAAGGAACGAAAGGCGCGCGGCAGCATAGCCGATGCACGACGGCTGACAGCGCCTGCGGCTGTGCAGGATGGCTCAGTCGCCGCCTCCGCCGCAGCCACCGCCCCCATCGCCGCCATCACCCGAGCCGCCGTCGGAAGAAGACGAGGCCTCGCCGCCATAACCATCGGCATCGCCTGCTGCGCCGCCGCCACAGCCGCCGAACGAGGTGCCGCAATGCGTGCCGGAGGCAGCGGCGTCGTCGATGCTGCGGCAGTCGGGCACGTAGCGAAAGCCGTTGGGAACGCCCAGCTCCGTGTCGAGCGCAAACAGCAACGGCAGCGTGGCCGGCACGCGCGGGTCGATGCCTTCTTCCTTGCAGCACCAGTACCAGGTGCGGCGCAGGCCGTCGTTGCGGGCGGCGCTTCTACCCAGCGTCTCGGCCGGGCTGTGGTGCAGCATGCCGCCGAAGGCTTGCCGGCAGAAGGCCGCATAGGCCCGAGTGTCGAGGATGAAGGCATGCCAGAGCTCGTCGACCACGCGCGACGGCATGCCGACGAAGCGGCGCGAGCGCAGGTGCGCCAGGAAGAACTGCCGCAGGCCCGCTTCAACGCGTGCGGTCTGCGCGCTGCTGAGGCCCGGATAGGCTTCGAGCAGCTTGCGCCGCAGATACACCGGCAACGGCGCATGGCGCACGAATCGCTCGCGGGTGCGGCGCACCATGTGCCGGATCACCGCGAAACCCACGAGCGCCACGGCGCTGCACACCACCGCCATCGCATAGCCGCGCCCGCGCGACAGCGCATGCCACCACGCCACAGCCGTCGTGAGCAGCAGCACGCCGCGTGCGAGGCTGGCCATGCCGGGAAACGGCGACGAAGCGAGGGTGGTTGCGGTCATGACGGCATCTTCCTCCGGCGGGAGTCAACGACGGTGAAAGTTGCATGAAAAAGGCCGCAGAAAGCGGCCCTCGTGGTGGCGCTGCAATACACGCGCCTCGTCGTCACCATCATTTCTTGTTGGAGGCAGGCGTGGTGCCGCCTTGCACGCCGAGCCGCCCACCCGTGCCCAGGCCGCCGCGCACGGTTTGCGCCTTGTAGTTGCGCACGGCCTTGACCAGCTGGTTGTACGAATCGACGAACGCGGCCGTGATGATCTTGCCTTCCGGCGTGTTGGCATAGCCGCTGGCCGAGCCGACGAGTCCGCCCGTCCAGCCCCAGCCCGCGAGGCCGAAGTCGAAGTTCTTGGCGCTGCCTTCGGCGGCAGCCAGCTGCACGCCCGAGCGGTTGTCGATCATCAGCAGCGTGGTCGAGGCTTCGTTGGCCTTGAAGCTGCCTGCCGCGGCACCCACCACCGAGCCGAGGAAGCCCAGGCCGCCCAGGCCCACGCGTGCGCCCTCGGTGCCCTTCTGGCTGAAGTTGACGCTCGGGTTCATGGTGTAGTCGGCCGCCACCATCTGGCCCTGGCCGAAGTTGCTGCCCTGGCGCATTTCGCCGGACCGCTCGAGCGCGCGCTCCTGCATCATGTTGTTCATCGCACGGCCGCGCTCGACGACGACGAAGCAGTTCGACTGCTGGATCATCATGCGCAGCACCGGTACGGTGGAGCCCAGCTTGTAGCGCGAGTAGTAGCCCCACCACGGCGCGCTCTGGTCTTCCACCACCGCCAGCGTGCCCAGCGATTCGTCGCAGCGCTCCAGGTTGCTGTTGGCGTTGGCCGCGGTGGAGCCGCCGGCCGCACCGCTCACGGTGTTGCTGCCGCCGCCCAGCGTGGGCGAGGTGGCCAGGCAGCCGCTCAACGACAGCACGGCAACGCTGGCCAGTGCCAGGCTCACGGCAAAGCCCGGCCGTGCATGGCGGCGCGCTTCAACTACTTGCATAGGGTTCCCTCGATTGGTGTGAAGAATCTCACCAACCGAAGTTAGGGAGCGGCGCATGGGGCGTCAAGCGCCGATGGGCTCTCACCCCCTACTTCAAGGGCCCCTCCGTGGAGGGGATGCACGCTCGCGCTACACCACCACGGGCTCGGGCTCCAGGCGGATGCCGAAGCGCCCGTACACGCTTTCCTGGATGGCACGTGCCAACGTGACCACTTCGCCGCCCGAAGCGCTGCCGCGGTTCACCAGCACCAGCGCCTGCTTTTCGTAGACGCCCGCGTTGCCGATGGACTTGCCCTTCCAGCCACAGGCGTCGATGAGCCAGCCGGCGGCCAGCTTCACGGTGCCGTCGGGCATGGGGTAGTGCACGATGTGCGGGTCGCGGCCGATGATGTCGCGGCACTGCTCTTCGGTGACCACCGGGTTCTTGAAGAAGCTGCCCACGTTGCCGATCACGGCGGGGTCCGGCAGCTTCGCGCGGCGGATCTCGCAGACCCAGTCGAACACCTGCTGCGGACTCGGGTTGCCGATGCCGCTGTCGTGGCGCTTGCGGTCGAGCTCGAGGTAGCTCAGCTCCGCCAGCCACGGCCGCGGCAGGCGGAAGCGCACGCGCGTGATCACGCTCTTGCCGGCCAGCTCGTTCTTGAAGACGCTGTCGCGGTAGCCGAAATGGCACATCTCGCGCGTGAGCGTGACGGTGCGCCCGGTGACGAGGTCCACCGCGTCGAGCGAATCGAAGCGGTCTTTCAGCTCCACGCCGTAGGCGCCGATGTTCTGCACCGGTGCCGCGCCCACCGTGCCCGGGATGAGCGCGAGGTTCTCGAGGCCGGGGTAGCCCTCTTCGAGCGTCCAGGCCACGGTGTCGTGCCAGTTCTCGCCCGCGCCGGCTTCGATGATCACGGCGTTGTGGCGCACCTCGACGACGCGCCGGCCCTTGATCTCGATCTTGAGCACGGCGGCGCTCACGTCCTTGGTGAGCACCACGTTGCTGCCGCCGCCCAGGATGAACTTCGGCGCACGGCCGAGCTGCGGGTGGTCCACCACGCGGCGCACGTCGGACTCGCTGGCAATGCGCACCAGCGTCTCGGCCTGCGCGGGCAGGCCGAAGGTGTTGTAAGCCTTCAGGCTCACGTTCTTTTCGATCGGCGGATCGGTCGGCATGGCAGAATTTTCGCCCATCTCATCAAGCCCTTTGCAGCGCGTCCGCGCGGTGTCTTCACCATGCCCAGCTTCGATACCGTTCTCGAACCCAACCTCGTCGAAGTGCGCAACGCCATCGACCAGAGCAACAAGGAAATCGGCACGCGCTTCGACTTCAAGGGCAGCAGCTCCAAGATCGAGCAAAAGGACAAGGAAATCACGCTTTACGCCGACAGCGATTTCCAGCTCGGACAGGTGATGGATATCCTCGTGGCCAAACTCACCAAGCGCAACGTCGACGCCCGTTTCCTCGACACCAGCGCCAAGGTCGAGAAGATCAGCGGCGACAAGGTGAAGCAGCTGGTCAAGGTGAAAGCCGGCATCGAAAGCGAGCTGGCCAAGAAGATCCAGAAGCTCATCAAGGACAGCAAGATGAAGGTGCAGGCCGCGATCCAGGGCGACACGGTGCGCATCACCGGCGCCAAGCGCGACGACCTGCAGGCCGCCATCGCGTTGATCCGCAAGGAGATCACCGATGCGCCCTTGTCCTTCAACAACTTCCGCGACTGACGCTGCCCGCCCGGCCATGCGTGCCTTGCTGGCCGCCGCCGCGTGCCTGTTCACCGGCAGCGCACTGGCGCAGAGCGTGGCCATGACCGGCAGCATGGGCAGCAAGGCGCTGCTCGTCATCGACGGCGGTGCGCCGCGCGCCCTGGCGGCCGGCGAATCGGCCCAGGGCGTCAAGGTCGTGAAGGTCACCGGCAGCGATGCGGTGGTCGAAATCGGCGGCAAGCGCCAGACGGTATTGCTGGGCGCGGCCCCCGTGAGCCTGGGCGGCGGTGGTGGTGGCGCAGGCGGCTCGCAGATCGTGCTGAGCGCGGGCTCCGGCGGCCACTTCTTCGCCAACGGCAGCATCAACGGCCGCACCGTCCACTTCATGGTGGACACCGGCGCTACCGCCGTGGCCATGAGCCAGGCCGACGCCGAACGCATTGGCCTGGCCTACCAGCAAGGCCGGCGCATCCCCATCGGCACGGCCAACGGCACGACGGTGGGCTACCTGATCAAGCTCAACTCGGTGCGCATCAACGACGTCGAGGTCTACAACGTCGACGCGGTCGTGCAGCCCGCCAACATGCCCTACGTGCTGCTGGGCAACAGCTTCCTCGGCCGCTTCCAGATGAAGCGCGAGAACGACCTGATGACGCTGGACAAGCGATTCTGAACTGGTGACCAGCCACAGGTCACCAAGCACTACCCAGCCAGCTTGCGTTCGACGAGCAGCAGGCTCCACAGCTCCAGGATCTGGCCCAGCAGTTGCGACAGCTCGGCCACCGCGCCGGGCGCGGCTGCATCGCCCCAGCGGCCTGGTTCGTTGATGCGTGCCAGGGCGCCTTGCTCCAGCTCGCGGGCGCGTTGCTCCACCACTTCGAATTCGGCCGAGATCTGGCGAGACAGACCGTGGTAGTTGGCCGCCAGCAGGCCGTAACGCTCACCCAGGCCGCGCCGGCTCACCGACGAGCGGAACTCGGCCATCTGCGCGAGCGAGTGCTTCAGGTCGTAGGCGGCTTCGCGCGCCTCATGGGCGCAACGCAGCAGGTCGCACGCCTCGACGGCCTTCGTGCCGCTCATGCGCGAAAGAAACCGCAGATGCAAGCCCAGCGCCCTGAGCTTGCCGAGGATGCGCGGCATCTCCTTGTTGACGCGGTTGACGTAGTACTGGGCCAAAGATGGCGCACCCATCGCACCTCCAAACATCACTGCGCTGTGCCCGCGCGAACGCCATGATGCGCCCGCGGGTGCCGTTCGTCTTGGCCGAAGGTTATAGGCGGGGCGGCCCGCCTGGGCATCCCCCAGGGGGGCGACATTGCCGCAAACAGCTGCGTTGGCCCTTACTACGCGGGGCGCCACGCCATGTCGATGCGCCCGTCCACGATGCCGATGCGCCGGTCGGCCACCGAGGCGAAATTGGCGTCGTGCGTGACCGCCACCACCGTCTTGCCGAAGTCCTGCGTGAGCCCGTGCAGGATCTCGCGCACGTTGGCGCTCGACACCGAGTCGAGGTTGCCGGTGGGCTCGTCGGCCAGGATCACCAGCGGGTCGTTGGCCAGCGCCCGGGCAATGGCCACGCGCTGGCGCTGCCCGCCCGAGAGCTGGCTGGGCCGCTTGACGTGCTGGCCTTGCAGCCCCAGCCGATCGAGCAGTTCATGGGCCCGCTGGCGGGCTGCGTCTTCCGGCAGCCGGCCGAGCTTGCGCATGGGCAACAGCACGTTGTCGAGCGCGCTGAACTCGGCCAGCAGGAAGTGGAACTGGAACACGTAGCCCAGCTTGGCCAAGCGCAGGTCGGTGAGGCGGTCGTCGCCGAAGCCCGCTGTGTCTTCACCGTCGATGACGATGCGGCCGCGGGTGGGCACGTCCAGCAGGCCCAGCAGGTACAGCAGCGACGACTTGCCCGAGCCCGACGGCCCCATGATCGCGACGAACTCGCCGCGGTCGATCTCGAGGCTCACGTCGTTCACCAGCGTGACGGGCACCTCGCCTTCGAGCGTGCGCGTCACACCTTCGACTTGGATGACCACACTCACGCCGCCCCTCTCAGGATGTCCACCGGATGCACCCGCCCCGCCCTTCGGGCCGGCAGGTAGGAGGCCAGCAGGCACGACAGCAGCGCGAACGCCGCCGCCATGGCGTACTGCTCCACGCCCCACCACAGCGGCAGGTGCACCACCTCCACCACGCCGGGCGGTCGCACCTCCACCTGCGCCAGCACCTGCATCAGCCCGATGCCCGCCAGCACGCCGAAGGTGCTGCCGATGAGCCCCACGATCAGCCCTTCGAGCAGGAAGATGCCGCGCACGTCCCGCGCCTTGAAGCCCATCGACTTCATGATCGCGATGTCGCGCGTCTTTTCCATCACGATGGTCGAGATGGTGTTGTAGATGCCGAACGAAGCCACCACGAGGATGGCCGACACCACGCTGTACATGATGATGTTGCGCACCAGGAGCAGGCTCAGGATGTCTTCCGACGCCTCGATCCACGAGACGGACTTGTAGCCCGTGCCGGCCTCGATGGTCTGCGCGGTGGCCTGGGCGTCGTAGGCGTCGTCCATCTGGATGATCACGCGGTTGACACGGTTCTCGCGCCCCAGCAGCGACTGCGCACGCTTGAGCAGCACGAAGGCCTGGCCCTCGTCGTAGCTCGCGTTGCCGGTGCGGAACACGCCCACCACGCGCAGCGAACGGCTCTGCCCGTCGGCGGACAGCAGGCTCAGGTTGGCACCGGCCTGCAGGTTGAACTTGTCGAGCAGGCCCTGGCCGACGACGATGCCGTTCGGGTTGGCCGACAGCGCCTCGAGCGAGCCGTAGGTCATCTTCTCCTCGATGGTGCTCACGTCCGTCATCTTCTCGGGCACCACGCCGGAAAGCGCCACCGCCTGCTCGCGCCCTGCGAAGGTGAGCACGGCCGAGCCGGTGAGCACCGGCGCCGCGCGCACACCGGGCAACGCTTCGATGGCGGCCAGCCGCTCGGGCCAGCCGCGGATGCCGCGCGTCTCGCGCTGCGGCTTCACGTTGCGCACCAGCACCGCGCCGCCCGGCCAGCGCAGCGCGGCCGGCTGTTCGCGGGCGCGGCGGAACTCGTCGTACACGGTGATGTGCGGGCTGTTGTCGACCAGGCGCTTGATGAAGTCCTTTTCAGAGCCGCGCATCAGCGACGACACCGCGAGGAAGAACGCCACCCCCAGCACCACGCCGGTGAGCGACACCAGCGTCTGCCGCTTGCGGCTGGTGAGGTGGGCCACGGCAACGTCGAGCGTGATGTGCATGGCGCGGCGCCCATCAACGTGCCGGTGTCGGAGCCGGTGCGGAGGCCGCAGCGCTGGCGCGCAGCCCTTCACGCAAGCCTTCCACCGCGGAGAGCACGACCGTTTCGCCCTCGGCCAGCCCTTCCGTGATCTCGGTGCGCTCGGTGCCGGCCACGCCGCGCTTCACGCTGCGCTTGTGCAGCCTGCCCTCTGCGAGCACCCAGACCAAGTCGCTGTGCAGCGCGCGGTTGGGCACCAGCAGCACGCCGTCGCGCTGCGAAATGACGAGGTTGGCATCCATGGTCATGCCGCTGCGCAGGCCGCGGGATTCCACCTGCTTCGGGTCGGCGAAGCGGATGCGCACGCGGTAGCTGCGCGCCACCGGGTCGCCCTTGGGCGTGATCTCGGCCACCTCACCGTCGAACAGCACGTCGGGCAGGGCATCGCCGCGCATCGTGACCTTCTGGCCCACCTTCACACGCACGATGTCTTCTTCGTCGACCTCGGCCGCCACGCGCAGCGGCGCGCAGCAGGCCAGCGTGAACACCGCCTGCCCGGCCGGAATGAACTGGGCGATCTCGCCGTCACGCCGCAGCACCACGCCGTCGGCCGGCGCCACGAGGCGGTTGTAGTCACGCAGCGCCTGTGCCCGCCGGTGCGCGGCCGCGGCCGCCGTGAGCTCGGCGCGGGTGCGGTCGAGCTCGGCCGGTGACACGAACTTCTGCGCCACGAGATCCTTCGTGCGCTCGAACTGGGTGCGCGCCAGCTGTTCGCGCGCGGCCATTTCCTGCACCGTCTGCTCGAGGTCGGTCGCCTCGATTCGCGCCAGCACCTGGCCGCGCTTCACCGTCTCGCCCTCTTCTGCCAGCAAGGCCGTCAGCCGCCCGCCGGCGCGCGGGGCCACCGGCATCATCACCGTGGGTTCGACCACGCCGGTGGCGTACACCGCCTCGACGGCCGGGCCGCGGGTGACCTGTGCCACCTCGACCTTGGCTGGCCATTGGCGCCAGGCGATGGCTGCTGCCACCACCAGCACCAGACCGGCGACCATGACCCAACGGCTGCGTCGCAAGACCACGCTCCTTCACGGGGATGGAGAACTATCGCACGCAAGCCCCGCAGAACCTGGATTTCGCCGCAAGCGCAAGGCACCTCACTTGCTCAGCAGTGACGTGGGTCAACTCGCGATCGGTCAGCTCCGGTCGACCCAGGAAGAAATTGGCGGAAGGAAACGGGAGTCGAACCCGCCCGGCGGCGCATGGCGCCACCCACCGGGTTTGAAGCCCGGCCGACCCACCGGGGTCGTTTTCCCTCCGGAATCCGCCCACCCCCGTAGCGCTGACGCGCTCCCCTCAAGGGGACGGCGCCAGCGGACCGGCAAAACCGGATCCGCGGCGCCCACTGGGTTCCACTCACGGCCACCCAGCAGGCCGAGGTTCATTTCGCTGCCTCCACGAACAACCGCGTGTCGCTGCGCAACTTGTGCACGTCGCCCACGCGGCGCAGCAGGCCGATGTGGTCGAAGTGTTCCAGGATCTGGATCGCGCGCTTGCGGCCCAGGCCGGTCGCGTCGCGGAAGGTGGCGGCGGTGACCTCGCCCTCGTGGGCGGCGGCCACTTGCCGCGCGACGTTCGCGAGTGTGGCCATGGTCTGCGGCGCGTAGTACAGGTCTTTCACCACCTGGTGCAACTCGCCGCGTTGTGCCAGCCGCGCGAGCGCGGTGCGCACCAGGGCTTCGGACTCGTGTGCGTCGCGCGCCATGTCTCGCGCCCACACGCCTTCGAAGCTGCCGGTGGCCAGCAGGGGCGTCACCTTCTGCGCGATGCGCTCTTCGGTGGCCGAGAGTTGCGCGCCGTGCTCGGGCAGCTGCACGTAGGCACCCTTGCGCACCAGCGCGCCTTCGCCTGCCCACTCGGCCAGCAGCTGCGTCCACAGCGGCTCGGGCAGTCGCGGCGCGGCCAGGCGGCGCAAGCGCGCTGCGTCAGGGCCCGGTTCTTCAGGTGCTCGGGCATGGAAGGCCGCCAGTGCGGCCAGCACGGCCGCACGCGTGGCGCCGCGCTGTGCGGGGCCGATGGCCCACTGCGCGGGCCCCTCGTGCACGGCACCTTGCGTAGCGCGAAAGCGGAGCAAGTCCACACCTTGCGAGGCCACCGCCAGCAGCGCTTGCTGCCTTGCATCGATTGTTGGCAACGCCAGCGCATCGAGCTCGACCAGGCGTTGCGGCGTGCGGCGGTAGCGTGCCGGCGCCAGCGGGTCGAGCACCGCGCCGCCGGCCAGCGTGCGGCGGGCCGAAGCATCGCGCAGCACCACGCGGTCACCATGCCATGCGCCCACGGGCGAATGCAGCACGAGCTGCACGCGCGCCGTGGCACCCGGTGCGAGCGTGTCGCCGGCGTCGAGCAGGGCCACCGTGCCCAAGGTGGTGGCCGC
Organism: uncultured Rivibacter sp.; assembly: GCA_946480925.1. Next base: position 32,536 of record CAMLLU010000003.1, on the reverse strand, counting down.
GCCGACGTGCACGTGCACCGGCGTGCCCGAACGCAAGGCCTTCGGTTCGTCGTGCCACAGCGTGAGCTGCACGTCGATGCGCTCCGTCGCCAGCGCCACGCCGGGGTGCACCAGCCACTGGCCGCGCTCGATGTCGTCGCGCGCCACGCCAGCGAGCGCCACCGCACAGCGCTGGCCGGCGTGGGCTTCTTCGACCGGGCAGCTCTGCGCATGCAGGCTGCGCACGCGGGCGTGCAGCTCCCGTGTCGATGGCGTGAAGACCAGCTCGTCGCCCATGCTCACGCGGCCGGCATGCACCGTGCCGGTGACCACCGTGCCCACGCCGTCGAGCGTGAAAGCCCGGTCCACGGCCAGGCGGAAGGCAGCGGCTTCGTTCTGGCGTTGTGCCGTGAGGGCGACCTCGCTTTGCAGCAGCACGCGCAGTGCCTCGATGCCCTCGCCGGACTGGGCCGACACCGGCAGCACCGGCGCCGCCGCGAGCGGCGTGCCCTGCACCAACGCCCCTGCCTCGGCACAGATGGCGGCCACCCGTGCCGGCTCCACGCGGTCGATCTTGGTCACCACAACCGCCCCACGCGACACACCCAGCAGCGACAACACCGCCAGGTGCTCCCGCGTCTGCGGCATCACGCCGTCGTCGGCGGCCACCAGCAGCAGCGCGTAGTCGATGCCTGTGGCACCGGCCAGCATGGTGTGCACCAGGCGCTCGTGGCCCGGCACGTCGATGAAGCCGATGCGGCCTTCGTCCATGAAGGCGTAGCCGAGCTCGATGGTGATGCCGCGCTTCTTTTCTTCGGGCAGGCGGTCGGTGTCCACGCCGGTGAGCGCCCGCACGAGCGTGGTCTTTCCGTGGTCGATGTGGCCGGCGGTACCGACGATCACGACAGCTGCTCCTTCAGGCGCGGCAACTGCGCCACGAACGGCTCGGCATCTTCCAGGCAGCGCAGGTCGAGCAGCAGCTTGTCTTCGGCCACACGGCCGATCACGGGCAGCGGCAGGCTGCGCAGCGCGGTGGCCAGCTCGTCGAGCGCGCGGCCCGTGCCCTTCTTCTGCAGCGGCTCGATGGCAAGGCCTGCAGAAGGCAGCCGCTCCACCGGCAGCGAGCCGGAGCCGATCTGCCCCAGCAACGGCACCACACCGACGCTGAAACGCGGTGCCACGGCTTCGGCCACGGCAGGCCGCAGCGCCTGCGCCATCGCTTCGATGGCCTCTGCCGGCCGGGTGAGCAGGCGCAGAGTGGGCAGGTCCTGCACAAGCCGCTCGGGCCGCAGGTACAGGCGCAACGTGGCTTCCAGCGCCGCCAGCGGCAGCTTGCTCATGCGCAGCGCCCGCTTCATCGGGAACTTGCGGATGCGGCCCACCGCGGCCTTGCTACCGACGATGAGCCCGGCCTGCGGGCCGCCCAGCAGCTTGTCGCCGCTGAAGGTGACCACGTCGCAGCCGGCGGCCAGCATCTCCTGCGGCAGCGGCTCGCACGGCAGGCCGTAGCGCGCCAGGTCGACGAGGGAGCCGCTGCCCAGGTCGGTGGCCAGCGGCACGCCTTTCGCGCGGGCAATGCCGGCGAGCGTGGCTTCGTCCACCGCCGCGGTGAAGCCCTGCACGGCGTAGTTGCTGGTGTGCACCTTCATCACCAGCGCGGTGCGTTCGTTGATGGCGCGTTCGTAGTCGTGCGGGTGCGTGCGGTTGGTGGTGCCCACTTCCACCAGCGTGGCACCTGCAGCGGCCATCACGTCGGGCATGCGGAAGGCGCCGCCGATCTCGACGAGTTCGCCCCGCGAGACGATCACTTCCCTGCCACGGGCCAGCGCGGCAATGGAGAGCAGCACCGCAGCGGCGTTGTTGTTGACCACCGTGGCCGCTTCGGCGCCGGTGATGGAGCACAGGAGCTCCTCGACGATCGAATCGCGGTCGCCGCGGCCGCCGGTCTGCAGGTCGTATTCGAGGTTGTTGGGGCCGCTCATCACGGCGAGCAGGTGCTGCAGGGCCGCGTCGGCCAGCAGCGCGCGGCCGAGGTTGGTGTGGATCACCGTGCCGGTGAGGTTGAGCACCGGACGCATGCGGGGCGCGAGGCGTTGCGCCATGCGCTGCCGCAGCGCGCTGCCCAGCGCCTCGGGCGACACGGCACCGAGTTCGAGCGCGCCGGAGTGCGCCTGCTCGCGAAGGCCCTCGAGCAGCGCCCGTGCCTCGCCCACCACCAGCGTGTGGCCATGTTCGGCCACCAGTTCGACAACCGGCTCGCTGCGCAGCAGGCGGTCCACGGATGGAAGGTCCTTGGCGGTGGCCTTGGAACCGTGCACCACGGATTCGGCGGGCCTGGCCACTAGGGGCTCCCCGGATCCGGCGGCGGCTCGGCCTCTTCGCCGAACAGCAGCATCAGGTTCACGCCGTGGCGCTGCTTGCCGGCTTCGGAAACGAGCAGGTCGAGCGTGAGCGTGGCCAGGTCGTCGGCCACCGGGTCGACCAGCGGGTCGCGCTCGCGGTGCACGATCTTGAGGTAGTGGCCGCACTCGTCGCAGGTTTCGGCCTGCACGGCGGCATGTGCGGCGCGGTCGGCGCCTTCGTCGCCATCACCCGCGGGCTGCAGCGCCTGGTAGGCGATGGACTTGGTGCCCAGGCAATGCGAACACTTGATGCGCACCATGTGCCATTGCGTGGAACACAACGAGCAATGCAGGTAACGCTGCCCCAAGACGTTGCCCGCCTCGCGCGTGATGCTGGCGGTGGGACGACTGCCGCAGCATGGGCACACGGTGGCGTCGTCGATGCGGCCGAAGGGCTGGCCGCCGCTGGTGTGCGCGGCCTGCACCGCGAGCACGAGGTGCGTCCAATAGACCTGCAAGGCGGCCGCCACGATGGGCGCCATGGCAAGGTCGAGCCCATGGGGTGTTGCATCGAGCAACGCATCGGCCTGCGCTTCGAGCGCTTCGTCGGAGAGCACGCTCATCTCGTCGAGCACGAGCTGCATCACGGGCGAGGCGCGGGTGCGCAGGTGCTGCAACAGCGAGCGCAGCGTGTCGCGCCAGGCCGGGTCGCGCGGCCAGTCCGCCGGCGCGAGCGGCGCCACGCCGGCCCGCGCGGCAGCATCGAGCTGCTGCGGGCCCGGCAGCTGCACGCCCGGGTGCTGGGCGAGCAGCCGTTGCTGCACCAGGGCCACCTCGGCCATGAACTGCAGAAAGTCCCGCATCGGGTGGCCGTTGCCGGCCAGTTGCCTCAAGCGCATCGCGCGCTCGGCAAACACGGTAGCCCGCTCGGGCCACAGCAGAAAGGGCGTTTCGCCACCGGCACGGGCGGCAATCTCCTCCGGCGTCATCACGCGGACGGTGGCGGTGGCACTCATGCCGCTAGCTTCTCCCTGCATTCGTCAAAAAACAAGGGCGGGCGCCCCAATGGGCGTCCGCCCTGCGCGCGGGTATCGCCCTCCTGGTCCCTCACTTGCCCCGCGTCACTTCGCGATGCCAGAGCGGGTGGTTCTTCGCCGCCCAGGTTTCGCTCACGGTGCCGCGCGTCATGGCGCGCAGCGTGCCCTTCACCCAGATGGCCGCGTACACGTGCACGATGATCCCGAGGATCAGCACCATCGCCGCCACCGCATGCAGCAGCGAAGCGGCGCGGATGGCCCAGATGGGGAAGTACGGCGCGAACCACGGCCGCCAGAACATGAGGCCGGTGACGAGCAGCACCACCAGGCTCCACAGCGTGACCCAGAACACCATCTTCTGCGCCCAGTTGTACTTGCCCACCGGCGGCATGCCCTCCTTGTTGCCCTTGAGCATCTCGCCCATCCTGCCGCGCCACTCGCGGTCGCCCGCGGTGAAGCGGTTGTCGCCGGCAAAGCGGATCACCATGCCGATGAAGAACACGAAGGTGAGCAGCCCGATGAAGGGGTGGAGGATGCGCGTCCACGGCCCGCCGCCGAAGAGGTAGGAAAAGAAGAACAGCGACGGATGGAAGAACGACAGCCCCGACAGTGCCGCGAGGATGAGCAACAGCGCCACCGCCCAGTGGTTGACGCGGTCGCTGTCGTCGTAGCGCTGCACGTAGCCGCGGGGAACAGGCTTGTTCATGTGCGCTCCTTCTCGTCCTCTTCGGCATCGGACGGGCCGACCTTCATGTAGTGGAAGAAGCCGCCCACCACCGCGCCCACCATCGCCGCCACCGCCAGCGGCTTGGCGAGGCCCTTCCACAGCGCCACCATCGGGCTGATGTGCGGGTCGGCCGGCAGGTCTTCGAGTTCGGGCCTGTCGGCATGCTTGAGCACGTACATCACGTGCGTGCCGCCCACGCCCTGCGGGTTGTAGAGGCCCGCATTCTGGAAGCCGCGTTCCTTGAGCTCACCCACTCGCTTTTCGGCATAGGCCACCATGTCGTCCTTCACGCCGAAGCCGATGGCGCCGGTGGGGCAGGTCTTCACGCAGGCCGGCTCCAGCCCCACGCCCACGCGGTCGGAGCACAAGGTGCACTTGTAGGCCTTGTTGTCCTTCGCGCTGATGCGCGGCACGTCGAACGGGCAGCCCGAGACGCAGTAGCCGCAACCGATGCAGTTCTCTGAAATGAAGTCGACGATGCCGTTGGCGTACTTCACGATGGCGCCCGGCGACGGGCAGGCCTTGAGGCAGCCCGGGTCTTCGCAGTGCATGCAGCCGTCCTTGCGGATCAGCCACTCGAGGTTGCCTTTTTCCGGCTCGACCTCGAAGAACTTCATCACCGTCCACGAGCTGGGCGTGAGGTCGGTAGGGTTGTCGTAGACGCCGATGTTTTCGCCCACCTCGTCACGCAGGTCGTTCCAGTTCATGCACGCGACCTGGCAGGCCTTGCAGCCGATGCACTTGGACTCGTCGATGAGCTTGGCGACCTGCGGCACGGCAGAGCGCACCTGCGGCGTGGGGGTGGTGGTGGCCGAACGGGCCACCACGTCCAGACTTTGCAAACTAGCCATGTCGATCCTCCGCCGGCACACCAAGGGTGCTACCAAGTGGACGCCGCGGATCCGGCTTTGCCGGTCCGCTGGCGGCGCCCCCTTGAGGGGGAGCGCCGCAGGCGCTACGGGGGTGGGTCATACCTTCTCGATGTTGACGAGGAACGCCTTGAACTCCGGCGTCTGCGAATTGGCGTCACCCACGTAAGGCGTCAGCGCATTGGCCAGGTAGCCGTTCTGCGTGACGCCCTTGAAGCCCCAGTGGATGGGAATGCCGACGTGGTGCACCTTCTTGCCGTTGACGTCGAGCGCCCGCATGCGCTTGGTCACCACGCAGGCGGCCACCACTTCGCCGCGGGTGGACTTCACGCGCACCTTGTCGCCCTGCTTGATGCCCTTCTCCTTCGCCAGCTCCTCGCCGATCTCGACGAAGGGCGCGGGCTGCACGATGGCATTGCTGCGGGCGTGCTTGGTCCAGAAGTGCTGGTGCTCGGTGAGGCGATAGGTGGTGGCCGCGTACGGGAACTCCTCCTTCTTGCCCAGGGCTTCGAGGTCGGCCTTGAACACCCGTGCCGCGGGGTTGCTCACGGCCTTCGGGTTGTTGGGGCACATGAGGTTCACGCCCACGGGCGATTCGAACGGCTCGTAGTGCTCGGGAAACGGGCCTTCTGCCATGCCGATGGCGTGCAGCCGCGCCACGCCTTCGGGGTTCATGATGAAGGAGCCCACGTTCTGGTCGGGCGCCGCGTCCACGCGCATGTCGGGCACGTCGGGGCCGGTCCACTTGCTGCCGTCCCAGCGCGCATACGAACGGGTCGGGTCCCAGGGCTTGCCGCTCGGGTCGGCCGAGGCGCGGTTGTAGAGCACGCGCCGGTTGGCCGGCCACGAGAAGCCCCAGTTCTGGAACACGCCCAGGCCGCTGGGGTCGGAGGTGTCACGCCGCGCAGTGAGATTGCCCGCCTGGCTCCAGCAGCCGGCGTAGATCCAGTTGCCGCACGAGGTGGTGCCGTCGGCCTGCAGCAGCGCGAAGTTTGGCATCTGCTCGCCGGCCTTCACAGCCACCGCACGCGGTGCTTTCGGGTCCTTCGGGTCGGGCGGCCCCAGCACGTCGGCCAACGCACGGCCATTGATCTCGCGCAGCACCTCGCCAGGGTTGGGCACGTTGGCGTTGAGGTAGGGCCAGGTGAGCTTCAGCACCGGCTCGGGCAGCGCACCGCCTTCCTTGGCGTACATGTCGCGCAGCTTCACGAACAGGCGCGCCACGATCTCCGAGTCGACCCTGGCTTCGCCGGGCGGGTCCACCGCTTTTTCCTTCCAGCTGATCACGCGGCTGGAATTGGTGAAGCTGCCCGTCTCTTCGGCAAAGCAGCTCGACGGGAAGCGGAACACCTCGGTCTTGATGTCGGCCGGGTTCACGTCGTTCAGCGGCCCGTAGTTCTTCCAGAACTCGCTGGTCTCCGTCTGCAGCGGGTCGATGATGACGAGGTACTTGAGCTTCGAGAAGGCGCCCGAGAGCTTCTTCTTGTTGGGCACCGCCGCCAGCGGATTGAAGCCCTGCACGAGCAGGCCGTTCATCTTGCCCTGGTGCATGAGCTCGAAGATGTGCAGGATGTCGTAGCCCGCATCACGCTTCGGAACCCAGTCGTAGGCGAAGTTGTTCTCGGCCGTGGCGGCATCGCCCCAGTAGGCCTTCATGAGGCTGGTGTGCCACTTCGGGAAGTTCTGCGTGAACGCCATCTGGTTGGGCCGCAACGGCTTGCCGGTGCGGGTTTTCAGATAGGTCTCGCGGTCCACGTCGGCATCGGTGGGCGCGCTCAGGTAGCCCGACAGCACCTCCGAGTAGGCGTTCATGTCGGTGATGCCCTGCACGTTGGCATGGCCGCGCAGCGCGTTCACGCCGCCGCCCGGGCGGCCCATGTTGCCCAGCAGCAGCTGGATCATGGCCATGGTGCGGATGTTCTGCGAGCCCACGCTGTGCTGCGTCCAGCCCAGCGCGTACATGATGGTCATCACCCGGCCCGGCACCGCCGTGCCGGCGATGTGCTCGCACACCTTGAGGAAGGCGTCCTGCGGCGTGCCGGTGATCTTGCTCACCTGCTCGGGCGTGTAGCGGCTGTAGTGCTTCTTCAGCTGCTGGTACACGCACAGCGGATCCTGCATGGTCTCGTCGACCTTGACGAACCCGTCTTCGCCCAGCTGGTAGCCCCAGGTGGACTTGTCGTAGGAGCGCTTGGCCTCGTTGTAGCCGCTGAAGTAGCCGTTGTCGAACGCGAACTCAGGCTTGGTGAGGAAGGTGGCGTCGGTGTTGAACTTGACGTAGTCGTGGTGGATCTTGTCGTTCGACAAGAGGTAGTTGATGACCCCGCCGAGGAAGGCGATGTCGGTGCCCACGCGGATGGGCGCGTAGAAGTCGGCCACCGCGGCCGAGCGCGTGAAGCGCGGGTCCACCACGATGAGCTTGGCCTTGCGGTGCTGCATCGCTTCGGTGACCCACTTGAACCCACACGGGTGGGCCTCGGCGGCATTGCCGCCCATGATGAGGACGAGATCCGTGTTCTTGATATCCGTCCACGAGTTGGTCATCGCTCCGCGACCGAAAGTCGGGCCCAGACTGGACACCGTCGGCGCGTGTCAGATACGTGCTTGCGTATCGAGGGCAACCATCCCCAGGCCGCGAGCGACCTTGACACTGAGATAACCGGACTCGTTGGACGCCGCGCTGGACATGAGGAAGCCGGTGGTGTTCCACCGGTTCACCGTCACGCCCTTGTCGTTGACCTTGATGAAGTTGGCGTCGCGGTCGGCCTTCATGTGCCGGGCCACCCGCGTGAGCGCCTCGTCCCACGAGATGCGCTTCCACTCGCTGGAGCCGGCTTCGCGCACCTGCGGGTACTTCACCCGGTCGGGGCTGTGGATCATGTCGAGCACGCCGGCGCCCTTGGGGCACAGCGTGCCGCGGTTGACCGGGTGGTCCGGGTCGCCCTCGACGTGGATGATCGACGACTGGACGTTCTTCGCCTTGTCGCCGAGCGTGTACATGATGAGCCCGCAGCTGACCGAGCAATACGGGCAGGTGCTGCGTGTTTCGGTGGTGCGGGCCAGCTTGAAGTTGCGCGTTTCGGCTAGTGCCTGCGTGGGCGAAAAGCCCATCGCCACCAGGCTGGATCCGACCAGCCCCGCGCCGCTGACCCGGAAGAATTGCCTCCGGCTGATGTCCACGAACTCACCTCCTGCGGGGTGGGGTCCCGCGTGCCCTGGTTCTGGAATCGACGACCGCCCTGCGATGCTTGCAGAGTCAAGTGGTTTTACGCCTAGTGCGGCACTGGCGAATCAGGACGGACCCCTAGAACTGATGTACGGATGCCGCACAGAACAGTTCGCGGTTTCCCTTTCGGTCAGCCACCCTCGCTTTCGCGCCCGGACGTCCGGCTAGTCTCGGGGTCGTTAGCCTCTTGGGGCGGCCACCCGGCGCCAGGTCCCATGGGACGACAAGAAAGACGTGACGATCAGAACGACATCCTCTGGCAGCATCTCGATGCCTGCCATGCCTCAGGCCCGCTCCACGGAGGCTTCGCCCTCTTCTATGACACCTCCGGAAGCGCCGCCCTCGCGCCCTGAGCAAGGCCCAGGAACAGGCGACCTGAGGCCCCGAAGCATGTCGTCTCGACCTTCCGGTTCGGATGCCCAGTCGTCACGACGACGAGCGAATCTGCCCGACACCCCGGACGAGGACCCGCAAACTGCAGCCCTGAGACGGCGCCTGACGGGATGCACGCTCGCCCCCGCCACGGCGACTGCGATCGTGGCGGAAGCCGAGGCCCGCTTGGCAGCCCGGAGGCTTTCACTCCAGACAGCCTCGGCATGCCCTGGCGAGATCAGGTTCGACGGCACCGGCCGCATCGTCGCCATCAAGCCGGGAACGCTGTCACCGGCACTGGCTGCAAGACTCGAAGCAGCGGTGATCGAACCACTGAGCAAGACCCGCTCGGAAGTACCGGCACAGGCGCCTCGACCGGCGCGCAGCATCCTCACGGCCGCGATGCACCTGCTGCGTCACGACGAAAGCCCGGAAGCCAGCAGCTGGATGGACAGCGCCAGGAAGCTGTTCTTCGCGGGGTCTCTCACCCGCGACGTCGTATCTGCGTCCCTGGACGACGCCGCAACGCGCCTGCAGCATCACCAGACGCTGGGCCCGGCATTCGAACGACTGGCGGCAGAGTCCTCAAAGCCCGTCACCACCCCGCAATTGGTCGACAACCTGTACGGACGCACGTTCGAATCGCTGCTGGTCGAGGACCTGGTGCGCGATCCGCCGCAAGGCGTGCTGGCTGCTGCGAAGGAACTTGGCCGCGGCGTGCTGGACATCCTGGGGAGCTTGCCGGGTTCCAAGCAGAGCAAGCTCGTGGAAGGCATTGCCTCGCAAACGCGAGCGGACTGGCGCATCTGGTACGGGCTGTCGCCCACCATGAAGGCGTTCGCACGCACCCCATCGATGGAGACGCTCGCAAAGTGCCTGTCCGACACCACCACCGGCATCGAAGCCATCAAGGTCCCGTTCCTGGCAACGCACATGTGCAGGACGTTGAACACTCATCTGCCGAGCGACATGCCGGCCTGGCTGCACAAGGCGGATGCGTTCTACGAATCGGACATCTATCCCAGGAAGCCGCAGACCACGTCCATGCTGAGTGACGGCAACCGCGGCGGCCTCGAAGCGCGTATCCCCGGCAATCGGCTCCACTACCAGCCGGGCACCACAGCATTCGAAATGCAAGGGCAGGCGGGCGGCAAGAGCTGCACACACGCCCGGGTCGTCGATGCCCACGCCGCCGAGCCGGACGCACCGAAAGGTTTCGTGAAGGACGCTCTGACCCGCGGGCAGACCGTGGTGACCGGCCCCTCCGGCCAGACCAACCTACTTGCATTCTTCGGCCAGCATCTCGCAGACGTGAATCCCCGCTTCTCGCTGGGCGATCATCATCTCAACACCCTGATGGCACTGGTGTTCGACGGCGGACACTCGACTGAGGAAGTCCTCCACACCATCGATGCGATCGAAAAGTCCAGCCGGTCGTGGATCGCCTCACTGGCGGCAACCCTCAGCTGCTCACTGGATGCCCCGCTGAAAGGCTACGAAGCCATCGCCACCCTGGCAGAAAACAGCAGTGACGAACTCGACCTGCGCAAACGCCTCGACAAAGCGCTGGACATGACGCTGGACTTCCACGCGGAACAGGTGGCACGCAGCTAGCTAGGTCGACGGCGGCGCTGAAGCACATGCCGCTCCTTTCGCCAGACACGGAAGGACTGGACATGTCCTTCGTGGGTCGATGCGGAACGCGCAACGTTCGACCCGTCACTCCACCTGTCACAACAGGGACATGCCAAAACGAACGACCGTACTTAAACTGGCCCGCTACCAAGCCCGCGCCGACACGTGCGGCGGCGGAGCGTGAAGGAGACACCTCATGGACCTGAGCTTCACCGCGGAAGAACAAGCCTTCCGCGAAGAGATCCGCGCCTGGGTGCGGGCCAACCTGCCCAAGGACATTTCACACAAGGTGCACAACGCGCTGCGTCTTTCGAAAGACGATATGCAGCGCTGGGCGAAGATCCTGGGCAAGAAGGGCTGGCACGGCTGGGCCTGGCCCCAGGAATTCGGCGGCCCGGGCTGGAATGCGGTGCAGCGCCATCTGTTCGAAGAGGAATGCGCACTGGCCGGCGCGCCACGCGTGGTGCCCTTCGGCCCGGTGATGGTGGCCCCGGTGATCATGGCCTTCGGCTCGCCGGAGCAACAGAAGAAGCACCTGCCCGGCATCATGAGCGGCGAGGTGTGGTGGAGCCAGGGCTACAGCGAGCCGGGCTCGGGCTCCGACCTCGCGTCGCTGAAGACCCGCGCCGAACGCCGCGGCGACAAGTACATCGTCAACGGCCAGAAGACGTGGACGACCCTCGGCCAGTACGGCGACTGGATCTTCTGCCTGGTGCGCACCAGCACCGAAGGCAAGCCGCAGACCGGCATCAGCTTCCTGCTCATCGACATGAAGTCGCCCGGCATCACGGTGCGGCCCATCATCACGCTCGACGGCGAGCACGAAGTCAACGAGATGTTCTTCGACAACGTCGAGGTACCGGCCGAAAACCTCGTGGGGCAGGAGAACCAGGGCTGGACGTACGCCAAGTACCTGCTGGCCCACGAGCGCACCAACATCGCCGACGTGAACCGTGCCAAGCGCGAGCTGGAGCGCCTGAAGCGCATCGCCAAGGCCGAAGGCGTGTACGAAGACCAGCGCTTTCGCGACCAGATCGCGCTGCTCGAGGTGGACATCGTGGCGCTGGAAATGATGGTGCTGCGGGTGCTGAGCGCCGAGCGCGGCGGCAGGAAGTCGCTCGACATCGCGGGCCTCTTGAAGATCCGCGGCTCGGAGATCCAGCAACGCTATGCAGAGCTCATGATGCTGGCCGCAGGGCCGTATTCGCTGCCCTTCATCCATGAAGCCATGGAAGCCGGCTGGCAGGGCGACCACGTGGGCGCGGCGCACTGCGCACCGCTGGCCGCCACCTACTTCAACTACCGCAAGACCACCATCTACGGCGGGTCGAACGAAGTGCAACGCAACATCGTTGCGCAAACCGTGCTGGGAGTCTGAGCATCATGGATTTCGATTTCACCGAAGACCAGGAATCGCTGCGCGACGCAGTGCGCCGCTGGGTGGACAAGGGCTACGACTTCGAACGCCGCAGCACCATCGTGAAGGCGGGCGGCTTCTCGCGCGACACCTACGGCGAACTCGCCGAACTGGGCCTCACCGGTCTGGCCGTGCCCGAGGCGCACGGCGGCATGGGTTTCGGCCCCATCGAAGCGATGGTGGTGATGGAGGAGCTGGGCCGCGGCATCGTCGTGGAGCCGTATGCGCAGGCCGCGCTCATGGCACCGGCGCTGCTGAGCGGCGCTCCGACCGGGCTGCAGGGCCAATGGCTGCCGAAAATCGCAGACGGCTCGGCGCTGGTGGTGCTGGCGCACGTGGAACGCGCTGCACGCTACCGCCTCTCGCACGTGACCACGCGCGCCACGCAAGGCAACGGCCAGTGGACGCTCACCGGCACCAAGAGCGTGGTGCCGGCCGGCGACCAGGCCGATGCCTTCATCGTGCCGGCGCGCGTGTCGGGTGCCGAGGCCGATGCGAGCGGCATCTCGCTGTTCCTCGTCGAAGGCCATGCCAAGGGCGCGGCCACGCGCGGCTACCTGCAGCAAGACGGCAGCCGTGGCGCAGAAATCACGTTCACGCAAACGCCGGCCGCGCTCATTACCAGCGAAGGCCTGCACGCGCTGGAATCGGGCATCGACGTGGGCATTGCCGCGCTGTGCGCGGAAGCCGTGGGCGCCATGGACAAGCTCTTCGCGCTGACGGTGGACTACCTCAACACCCGCAAGCAGTTCGGCGTGCCCATCGGCACCTTCCAGGCGCTGCGCCACCGCGTCGCCGACATGAAGATGCAGCTCGAACTCTGCCGCTCGATGAGCTACTTCGCATCGCTCAAGCTGCGTGAAGCGCCCGAGGCACGGCGGCGCGCCATCTCGCAAGCCAAGGTGCAGCTCGGCCAGAGCATGCGCTTCGTCGGCCAGCAGGCGGTGCAGCTGCACGGCGGCATCGGCATGACCGACGAATACGCAGGCAGCCACTACTTCAAGCGCCTCACCTGCATGGAGATGACCTTCGGCGACACGCTGCACCACCTGGGCGAAGTGAGCGAGCGCATGCAGGACACGGCAGGCGTGTTTGCCTGACGGTGCGGGGCGCTTAACATCCGACGCCGCTTGGCTTACCCAAGCGGCGTTTTTCATTGGAGGAGCATTCATGACCTTGCGCCGCCGCGTCCTGCTGGCCCTCACCTCGCTGATCTCGCTGCTGTTCGGCGGCTGCGCCACCACCGACGACGAGCCGCCTCCGCCCATCGTGTTCGTGCACGGCAACGGCGACACCGCCGCGCTGTGGCACACGACCATCTGGCGCTTCGAATCCAACGGCTGGCCGCGCGAGCGGCTGCACGCCATCGACCTGCCCTACCCCACCGCCCGCGACGAGGACGACAAGCCGCAGGCCGGCCGCAGCTCCACCGGCGAGCACATGCAGTTCCTCGCTGCCGAGGTGCAGCGCGTGCGCGTGGCCACCGGCGCCGAGAAGGTGGTGCTGATCGGCAGCTCACGCGGCGGCAATGCCATTCGCAACTTCATCGCCAACGGCGGCGGCGCGAAGGTGGTGTCGCACGCCATCCTCGCCGGCACGCCCAACCACGGTGTGTGGAACAACCCCAAGTACCAGCCCGGCAGCGAGTTCAACGGCGCAAGCCCGTTTCTCACGGCGCTCAACAACCAGGGCGGCGCAGGCACCGAGATCACCTCCGGCGTGAAGTGGATGACGCTGCGCTCGGACACCAACGACAAGTACGCGCAGCCCACCCTCAACGGCGCACCCAGCAACGTCACCTACGAAGGCCCGGCACTCAAGGGCGCCGAAAACGTGGTGCTGCCCGGCCGCGACCACCGCGAAGTCGCCTTCCACCCCGAAGCCTTCGTGCCGATGTTCCGCTTCGTCGTGGACGCCCTGCCCATCACCGCCGCCATCGCACCCGAGGCCCACGTGGTGCTCGACGGCAAGGTGAGCGGCCTGGGCGTGAACGGCGTGGGCAACACGCCCAACAACCTGCCGCTCGTCGGCGCCACCCTCGAGGTCTACCGCACCGACACCGCCGGTGGCGGCCGGCTCGGCAATGCGCTGTATCGCAAGGTCATCGGCGAAGACGGTCGCTGGGGTCCCTTCGTCGGGCAGCCCGATGCGGCCTACGAGTTCGTGATCAGCGCGCCCGGCCATGCCATCACCCACATCTACCGCTCGCCGTTCCCGCGCTCGTCCAACTTCGTGAACCTGCGCGCCGAGCGCCTGGCCGAAGCCGACAGAGGTGCCGCCGCCGTGGTGACGCTGACGCGGCCACGCGGCTACTTCGGCGTGCCGCGCGACGAGATCAGCCTCGACGGGCAAAGCCCTCCAGCCGGTATTCCGACAGGTGTGCCGACGGCGGCGTCGTCGAAACTGAAGCTCGCAGACGCCAGCCCGCGGCGCATCGTGGGCGAGTTCAACGGGGAACGGGTGGTTGGACAGCCGTGGCCTGCGACCGAAGGGCATGTGGTGACGCTGGAGCTGCATTACTGAGCTGCAGCGGCTACGGCAAGACCTTGGCAGTGAGGCATTCCTCGACGAACACAACGAGCGTTTCAGCAAGGACGGGGCAGGTGGGTGCAGGGGCGCCTCGTGCAAGCCGAGCACCGCAGCGGTGCGGGGGCAGTCCGCGCAGCGGACCGGTGAGGAGGATCTATGGGTCGACCCGTTCAGGGCCGGAGCCGGAGCCACCGCAGCCGCCCGCGTTGCGAGGAGCGCAGGGAACCCGGCGAAGCCGGGCGCAGGACGTGAGAAGCCCTGCGCCCACCCACTCGCCCCGTCCTTGCCGCGCCAACTGGCCAACCAAACGCAGGCACACTCCCCCACCCATGCGCCTCTCCCAGATCCTCTTCTCCCAAGGCTTCGGCGCCCGCCGCGAATGCGAGGGCCTCATCGCACACGGTCTCGTCAAGGTGGCTGGCGAAGTCGTCGTCGACCCGCAAGCCGAATTCGACGTCACAAGCGGCCTGAGCTTCGAAGTGGAAGGCCTGCCCTGGGCCTATCACGAGAAGGCCCTCGTGATGCTCCACAAGCCCGCCGGCTACGAGTGCTCGCTCAAGCCTTCAGCCTGGCCCGGCGTGCACACGCTGCTGCCCATGCCGCTGCGCCGCCGCGGCGTGCAGCCGGTGGGCCGGCTCGACCAGGACACCACCGGCCTGCTGCTGCTCACCGACGACGGCCCGCTGCTGCACAAGCTCACCTCGCCCAAGCACCACGTGCCCAAGATCTACGAGGTGACGGCCAAACACCCGCTCACGCAGCAGCAGATCGACAAGCTGCTGGCCGGCGTGGTGCTCGACGACGACCCCAAGCCCGTGAAGGCCGATGCGGCCGAGCAGACCGGCGAGCTCACGCTGCGCCTCACGCTCATCCAGGGCAAGTACCACCAGGTCAAGCGCATGCTGGCCGCGGTGGGCAACCGCTGCGAGCAGCTGCACCGCAGCCGCATCGGCGGCCTCGTGCTGCCCCCCGACATGCCCGCGGGCAAATGGCATTGGGTGGACGACCCTTCGACGATCTTTCGATAATCGCCGCCATGCATGTCTTTCGCGGCTTCCACCACAGCGCCCTCGCCCCGGCCTGCGCCCTGACCATCGGCAACTTCGACGGCGTGCACCGCGGCCACCAGGCCATGCTGGCGCTGCTGCGCAACGAGGCCGCGCACCGAGGGCTGCCCGCCTGCGTGCTGACCTTCGAGCCGCACCCGCGCGACTACTTCGCCAAACGAGCCGGCACGCCGGAAAAGGCGCCCGCCCGCATCGCCACCCTGCGCGACAAGTTGAGCGAGCTCGAGCGCTGCGGCGTCGACCAAGTGGTGGTGCTGCGCTTCGACGAAGCGCTGGCCTCGCAGAGCCCGCAGCAGTTCATCGACCACGTGCTGGTCAAGGGCCTGGGCGCACGCTACGTGCTGGTGGGCGACGACTTTCGCTTCGGCGCGAGGCGCGCGGGCGACTACACCATGCTCGACGCCGCCGGCCCCGCAGCCGGCTTCGACGTGGCCCGCATGCTGAGCTATGAAGTGCACGGGCTGCGCGTCTCCAGCTCGGCGGTGCGCGAGGCGCTGGCCGTCGGCCAGATGGAACAGGCCGCCGCCCTGCTGGGCCGCCCCTACAGCATCAGCGGCCACGTGATCCACGGCCGCAAGCTCGGCCGCGAGCTCGGCGCAGACCCCGGCCAGTTCAACGGCTTTCGCACGCTGAACCTGCGCTTCCACCACCCCAAGCCGGCGGCCCACGGCATCTTCGCGGTGCGGGTGCACGGCCTCACCGAGCAGCCGCTCGACGGCGTGGCCAGCCTGGGCATGCGCCCCACCATCGAAGACGCGGGCCGCGTGCTGCTCGAGGTGTACTGCCTGGACTGGCCCGCAGAGCTGGGCGCAGAGGGGGGCTACGGTAAACTCGTTCGCGTGGAACTCCTGCACAAACTGCGCGACGAAGCCCGCTTCGAAGGCCTCGAAGCCCTCACGGCCGCCATCCGGCGCGACGTGGAGCAGGCGCGCGAAGTGCTCGCCGCACACGCTGCAGTGCGGCGCCAGACCACCCGCGATCGAATTCAGTGACTGGTGACCGGTGACCAGTGACCAGTGCTGGTCCATCGGCTGCCCCCACTCGTCACTAGTCACTGGTCACCAGTCACCGTGCGCCCCCGGGCGCACTCAAGCCATGAACGACAAGACCACCGAGGGCCAGGACTACCGCGCCACCCTCAACCTGCCCGACACGCCCTTCCCGATGCGCGGCGACCTGCCCAAGCGCGAGCCCGGCTGGGTGAAGGCCTGGGACGAACAGGGCATCTACAAGAAGCTGCGCGACGCGCGCTGCGGCAAGCCCAAGTTCGTGCTGCACGACGGCCCGCCTTACGCCAACGGCCAGATCCACATCGGCCACGCCGTCAACAAGGTGCTCAAGGACATGATCGTCAAGGCCCGCCAGCTGGCCGGCTATGACGCGCTCTACGTGCCCGGCTGGGACTGCCACGGCCTGCCGATCGAGAACCAGATCGAGAAGACCTACGGCCGCAACCTGAGCCGCGACGAGGTGCAGGCCAAAAGCCGGGCCTACGCCGCCGAGCAGATCGACCAGCAGCGCGCCGACTTCAAGCGCCTGGGCGTGCTGGGCGACTGGGAACGGCCCTACCGCACCATGGACTTCGGCAACGAGGCCGGCGAGATCCGCGCGTTGAAGCGCCTCATGGAGCGCGGCTACGTGTACCGTGGCCTGAAGCCGGTGTACTGGTGCTTCGATTGCGGCTCGTCGCTGGCTGAATTCGAGATCGAATACGCCGACAAGACCTCGCCCACGGTGGACGTGGCATTCCTGTGCGCCGAGCCCGACAAGCTGGCCGCGGCCTTTGGCCTGCCGCGCCTGCACAAGGACGCCTTCGTGGTCATCTGGACCACCACGCCGTGGACCATCCCGGCCAACCAGGCGCTCAACCTGAACCCAGCGCTCGACTACGCGCTGGTCGACACCGACCGCGGCCTCCTGCTGCTGGCCGAAGCGCTGGTTGAAAAATGCCTGGCCCGCTACGGCCTGCAGGGCAAGGTGCTCGCCACCACCAAGGGCGCCAAACTCGACCGGCTGGACTTCTACCACCCGCTGGCCCACGTGCACCCCGGCTTCAACCGCCGCAGCCCCGTGTACCTGGCCGACTACGCCACCGCCGAAGACGGCACCGGCATCGTGCACTCGGCCCCGGCCTACGGTGTGGACGACTTCAACTCGTGCATCGCGCACGGCATGAAGCACGACCACATCCTGAATCCGGTGCAGGGCAACGGCGTGTATTCGACCGAACTGCCGCTCTTCGGCGGGCAGTTCATCTGGAAGGCCAACCCCAACATCGTCGAGGTACTGCGCGATGCCGGCCGCCTCATGGCCACCGACAAACTGCTGCACAGCTACCCGCACTGCTGGCGTCACAAGACGCCGGTGATCTACCGCGCCGCAGCGCAGTGGTTCGTGCGCATGGACGAAGGCCAGGGCGTTTTCACGGCAGACAAGGCTCCCAGCACGCTGCGCCAGACGGCGCTCGCCGCCATCGACGCCACCTCGTTCTACCCCGAGAACGGCCGCGCCCGCCTGCGCGACATGATCGCCAACCGACCCGACTGGTGCGTCTCGCGCCAGCGCAACTGGGGCGTGCCGCTGCCCTTCTTCCTGCACAAGGTGACGGGGGAGCTGCACCCCAACACGCTCGAGTTCGTGGAGCGTGCCGCAGCCCTGGTGGAAAAGGGCGGCGTGGAAGCCTGGGCCAAGCTCGACCCCGCCGAGTGGCTGGGCGCCGAAGCGGCCGACTACAGCAAGAGCAACGACATCCTCGACGTGTGGTTCGACTCTGGCTCCACCTTCTTCCACGTGCTGCGCGGCAGCCACGAAGGCGGCCGCCACGACCACGGCCCCGAGGCCGACCTCTACCTCGAAGGCCACGACCAGCACCGCGGCTGGTTCCATTCGTCGCTGCTCATCGCCAGCGCCATGGAAGGCCGCGCGCCCTACAAGGGCCTGCTCACGCACGGCTTCACGGTCGACGGCCAGGGCCGCAAGATGAGCAAGTCGCTCGGCAACGTGGTGGCGCCGCAGGCGGTGAGCGACAAGCTGGGCGCCGAGATCATCCGCCTGTGGGTGGCGGCCACCGACTATTCGGGCGACCTGGGCATCGACGACAAGATCCTCGCCCGCGTGGTGGACGCCTACCGCCGCATCCGCAACACGCTGCGCTTCCTGCTGGCCAACACGTCGGACTTCGACCCCAAGGCCGATGCCGTGCCGCTGGAGCAGATGCTCGAGATCGACCGCTATGCACTGGCACGAGCGGCCGAGCTGCAGGCCGGGATCCTGGCGCACTACGAGGTGTACGAGTTCCACCCCGTGGTGGCCAAGGTGCAGGTGTACTGCTCCGAAGACCTGGGCGCGTTCTACCTCGACGTGCTGAAGGACCGACTCTACACCACCGCTCCCAAGAGCCTCGCGCGCCGCTCGGCGCAGACGGCGCTGTGGCACATCACGAACGCCATGCTGCGCTGGATGGCCCCCTTCCTCAGCTTCACGGCTGAAGAAGCCTGGCCCATCTTCGCGCCGGGCGCGTCGCCGTCGATCTTCACCGAGACCTACTGGAGCCTGCCCAACCCCGACGATGGGCTGCTGGCCAAGTGGAGCCGCATCCACGAGATCCGTGATGCGGTCAACAAGGAGATCGAGGCGGTGCGCACCACGGGCCAGGTGGGCTCGTCGCTGCAGGCCGAGATCACCATCACCGTGGGCGCCGAAGACCACGCGCTGCTCGCTTCGCTGGGCGACGACCTCAAGTTCGTGACCATCACCTCGAAGGCCACGCTCAAGCAAGGCAGCGAACTCAACGTGGCGGTGGCGCCCAGCAGCGCCACCAAGTGCGAGCGCTGCTGGCACTGGCGCGACGACGTGGGCCACGACGCGGCGCACCCCACCCTATGCGGCCGCTGCACGAGCAATCTCTACGGCGCCGGTGAGGCGCGCAAGGTGGCCTGATGAGCCCTCCCGAGGCGGCTCACGCCGCCCCGGAGGTTGCATCGGCACGTGCGACCAGGCTTGCGCCCCAAGCCCTGAAAACTGAATCCAAGAATGGCTAAGAAGACTTTCGGCAAATCCACCGGCGGCGGCACCAGCCTGCTGCCCTGGCTCGGCATCGCGCTCATCGTGATCCTGCTCGACCAGTTCACGAAGACGCTCATCCTCGGCTACTTCCAGCTCGGCGATTCGCGCCACGTCACGGACTTCTTCAACATCGTACGGGCCCACAACACCGGCGCGGCGTTCTCGTTCCTGGCGGGCGGATCCGGCTGGCAGCGCTGGTTCTTCGTGGGGCTGGGCGCGGTGGCCACGATCTTCATCGTGTGGATGCTCAAGAAACACGGCCACCAGAAGATGTTCGCCTGGGCGCTTTCGCTCATCATGGGCGGCGCCTTGGGCAACGTGATCGACCGGCTGATGCACGGCTACGTGGTCGACTTCCTCGACTTCCACTGGGGCCCGCGCCACTTCCCGGCGTTCAATGCGGCCGACAGCGCCATCACGCTCGGCGCGGCGCTCTTGATCCTGGACGAATTGCTGCGCGTGCGACGCAGCTGAACCAGCGCTTCGACGAGAAACATCGATGGCTGGCTTGACGAGGATCAAGCCGCCTCGGTGAACACCCGGTTGGCGCCGCGTTTCGCGCACTCTTAGGCTGGGTGACGATGTCTACGCCAGACGAAGCGGCAGACGCCCCCAAGCCGCCCCAACAACCTCCCCACGGCAGCAGCCCATTCGACATCGGGCTGCATTCACTGCACTTGGCAGACCCGCTGAAATGGCTCGCCGCCGGCTGGCGCGACTTCATGCGATGCCCCGGCCTCGGCCTCTTCTACGGCGCCTGCTTCACGGGCATGGGCTGGCTGCTGATGATGGTGTTCCGCCATGCGCCGGCCTACACGCTGGCACTGTCCGCCGGCTTCCTGCTCGTGGGCCCCTTCATGTGCCTGGGTCTCTACCACGCCAGCCGCGCCATCGAACAAGGCCAAGCCCCGGATCTTGCCAACTCGCTGCTCGCCTTCGAGGCGCGCCTGGGCACCATGGCCATCTTCGGCGGCCTGCTGCTCATCCTCGAAATGGTGTGGGCCCGCGCTTCACTGGTGGTGTTTGCGCTGAGCTTCGACGGCATGCCCGACTTCAAGGGCTCGCTGCTCGCGCTGCTGGATCCGCAAAACCTCGAGTTCATCGCCGCTTACGTGGCGGTGGGAGGCTTGTTCGCCGGACTCATCTTTGCGGTCAGCGTTGTGAGCCTGCCGATGATCCTGGACCAGGACGTGGACGCGATCACCGCGGCGCTCACGAGCCTGCGGCTGGTGCTGGGTCAGCCCGGGGTGATGCTGCTGTGGGGCGCGCTGCTGACCGGGCTGGTGGCCCTGGCGATGCTGCCGTGGTTCCTGGGGCTGATGGTGGTGGGGCCTTGGCTGGGGCATGCAAGCTGGCATGCGTATCGGGGAGCGGTGGGAGCCACGGCAGAGGCACACGGTTAGCCGCCAGCTACACATCTCTGGCGCACTTATTCCAGAAAACTTCAGCAGCCTTTTTTCTCAAGTTGTTGTCGCAACGAATGTTTTTGCCATAGAGTCCAGAAGATTTCGGATCCCATTGCAGAAACTGTGCATCCCATGGCCCGGTTCGTCCATCACGATCTACGGTTACTGAACCCGAGCTTCGACTCGCCTTTGCTGGACGTACTCACCGACCTGGAGCACCTGCGACGCTTGCAGCTGCGAGCCACGACACCTTGGCCTGTGTTCCTGCAGCTCAAGCAGGTATTCCACTTGCTCGAAAGCCTGGCTTCGGCGCGCATCGAGGGCAACCACACCACGCTGGCCGACTATGTGGAAGCCAAGGTGGCCGACGGCTCGCCGCACAACGAGCAGCTACACGAGATCGAGAACATCGAGCAGGCCATGCAGCAGGTGGAAGAAGCGGTGCAGCCCGGCGAGTTGCTGGCCGAGCACCTGCTGCGCGGTTTGCATGCCACCACAGTGGCCAGGCTCACCCGCGAAGGGGACAGCAACCCCGGCGCCTACCGCGCAGGCCCGGTTCGCATTGCCCAAGCCGACCACCTGCCACCCGACGCGCTGCGCGTGCCCGAATACATGGCCGAACTGGTGGCCTTCATCAACCGAGCCGACCCGCCGAAGTACGACCTCATGAAAGTCGCGCTCGCACACCATCGCTTCGCATGGATTCACCCATTCGGCAATGGCAACGGTCGCGTGGTGCGCCTGTTCACCTATGCACTGCTCATCAAATACGGCTTCCAGGTGAACGCCGTGGGCCGCGTGCTCAACCCGGCCGCCGTGTTCTGCGCCGATCGCAACCGCTACTACGCGATGCTGGCCCAAGCCGACACCGGCACCGACGCCGCGCTGGAGAACTGGTGCACCTATGTGCTCGCGGGCGTGCGCGACGAGCTGAACAAGGTCAGCCGACTGGCCGACTACGATTACCTGTTGAGCAAGGTGCTGCTGCCGGCGGTAAGCCATGCGCGGCAACGGCAGCAGATCACGCAGCAGGAAGAGGCAGTGCTGGTGACCACGATCAAGGGTGGCGTTGTAAAAGCTTCAGATCTGGAAAGCGCACTGGCAGGCCTCAATGCGAACCAGCGCACATATCAGATCCGCAAACTAGTAGACAACGGCATGCTGCAGCCCATCAAGCCCGGGGCACGTCAGTACAGCATTGGGTTCAGCCACAACGTGCTGCTGAGGGGCGTAGTGAAGTCGCTGGCGGGCGAGGGATTCGTTTCACCGGCATTGGCAGCGCCGGCTTGAAGCGAATCTCGGGCGGACGTGGTTGGCATGCGAGCTGGCATGCGTATCGGGAGACGTTGCAGGCCCCTACTTCTCCAATATCGCCTTCGCCACCCCCCGCAGGACATGCACCTCCTCCTGCGACAGATCCGCCCGGTTGATCAGCTGGTTCAACCGCGGCATCAGCTTCTTCGGCGCCTTGGGGTCCAGAAAGCCCAGGTGCACCAGCGCCTGCTCCCAGTGCGCCAGCAGCCCCTGCACCGCCACGCCATCGGCCAGCTTCGGGTCCGGCGTGCGGCGCTTCACCGCAAAGCCGCCCAGGGCCTGGCGCCACTCATAGGCGATCACCTGCACCGCCTGCGCGAGATTGAGCGAGCCGTAGTCCGTGTGGGTGGGAATGCTCAGGCACGCGTGGCAGCGGTACACGTCTTCGTTGCTCATGCCGTAGCGCTCGGAGCCGAACACGAAGGCCACGCGGTGCGGCGATGTAGCCAACTCGGGCAGCAGCGCGCGCGGTTCGTGCGTGGGCGGGCCGAAGTCGCGCGGGGTCATGGCGGTGGCGCAGGCGTAGCTCACGCCTTCCAGCGCCTCGGGCAGGCTGGCCACGATGCGGGCCCGCACCAATATGTCGGCCGCGCCGCTGGCCATGGCCACCGTTTCTTCCTGCACCAGCACGTCGTCGAAACGCGGTGCCACCAGCACCAGGTCTGAAAAGCCCATCACCTTCATCGCGCGGGCGGTGGCGCCCACGTTGCCGGCGTGGCTGGTGCCGATGAGGACGAAGCGGGTGGTGTCGACTGGCGGCTGGCTGGAGGAAGAGGACATCGGTCACGCGCGCCGCAGGGGCAGACGGTTAAAATCCGCGGCCATTATCTGGCGCCACTCCTCTTGCACGACGAGCTGGCGCCTTGCTCTTTTCTCCCGCCAGCCCGTCCCCCAATTTGCAGCCGCAGGTCCGTACGCCCATGTCGCAAACCGCCCTCCACCCCATGCTCAACATCGCCGTCAAGGCAGCACGCGCCGCCGGGTCGATCATCAATCGGGCCGCGCTCGACGTGGAGAAGCTGCAGGTGCAGGCCAAGTCGCACAACGACTTCGTCACCGAGGTGGACCAGGCGGCCGAGCACGCCATCATCGAGACGCTGCTCACGGCCTACCCGGGCCACGGCATCCTGGCTGAAGAATCCGGCCGCGCGCACGGTGCGAAAGACAGCGACTTCCTCTGGATCATCGATCCGCTGGACGGCACCACCAACTTCATCCACGGCTTTCCGGTCTACGCCGTCTCCATTGCGCTGGCCTTCCGCGGCCAGGTGCAGCAGGCCGTGGTGTACGACCCGGCGCGCAATGACCTCTTCTATGCCTCCAAGGGCCGCGGCGCCTATCTCAACGACCGGCGCATCCGCGTTTCCAAGCGCACGCGCATGATCGAGTCGCTCATCGGCACGGGCTTCCCCTTCCGCAAGGGCGACAACTTCAAGCGCTACCTCAAGATGTTCGAAGACGTGATGCAGGTGTGCGCCGGCCTGCGCCGCCCGGGTGCCGCCGCACTCGACCTGTGCTACGTGGCCGCGGGCTACTACGACGGCTTCTTCGAGACCGGCCTCAACCCCTGGGACGTGGCCGCGGGCTCGCTGATGATCACCGAGGCCGGCGGCCTGGTGGGCAACTTCACCGGCGAAGCCGACTTCCTGTTCCAGCGCGAGGTGGTGGCGGGCAACCCGAAGATCTACGCACAACTGGTACAGATCCTCAGCCCCTACACCCGCGTCATCAAGGACGACAACAGCACCAACAAGGTCACCGCTGCCGGAGCCCCTGAAGGCTCGCCCGAGGAAGCGCTGGCCGAGGCGCTGAAGGCCAGCGAGCAGAAGGCCGAGGAAAAGCCGGCGCCCGCGAAGAAAGGCCCGGTGCGCATCCGCAAGGCCGACATCGAGTCCAACAAGGACAAGGACGCTCCGTTCTAAGCACCGAGGGCCGCCAGCATGCTGAAGCAGACCGCGGTGGACTTCGCGGGCCACACGCCGATGATGGCGCAGTACCTGCGCATCAAAGCCGACTTCCCCGACTCGCTCGTGTTCTATCGCATGGGCGACTTCTACGAAGTCTTCTACGAAGACGCACGCAAGGCGAACCGCCTGCTCGACATCACGCTCACGCAGCGCGGCCAGTCCAACGGCGAGCCGGTGGTGATGGCCGGCGTGCCGGTGCACGCGCTGGAGGCCTACCTCGCCAAGCTGGTGAAGCTGGGCGAAGCGGTGGCCATTGCCGAGCAGGTGGGCGACGTGGCCACGGCCAAGGGGCCGGTGGAGCGCAAGGTGGTGCGGGTGGTGACACCCGGTACCGTGACCGACACCGAGCTGCTGAACGAACGCGCCGACACGCTGCTGCTGGCCGTGGTGCAGCAGCGTGCGAGCTATGGCCTCGCGTGGCTCGCCTTGTCAAGCGGGCAGTTGGGCCTCACCGAATGCGGCGAGCGTGAACTGGCCACGTGGCTGGCACGGCTGGCCCCTGCCGAAGTGCTGTTCACCGGCGACGAGCCGCCGGCCGCACTGAAGCTCACACGGGCCGCCCTCACTCGCCGGCCAGCCTGGCAGTTCGACAAGGCGCTGGGCCAGCGCAAGCTGTGCGAGCAGCTGCACGTGCAAAGCCTGGCCGGCTTCAACGCGCAAGACCTGCAGCTCGCGCATGCCGCGGCTTCGGCGCTATTGGCCTTTGCCGAGCACACGCAAGGCCAGGCGCTGGCGCACGTGCACACGCTCAACGTCGAGCGTGCGAACGAGCTGCTCGAACTGCCGCCGGCCACGCACCGCAACCTCGAGCTCACGCAGACGCTGCGCGGCGAGGATGCGCCCACACTGCTCTCACTGCTGGACACCTGCCGCACCGGCATGGGCAGCCGCATGCTGCGGCACTGGCTCACGCGGCCCTTGCGCGAGCGCAGCACGGCCATGGCCCGGCATGCCGCCATCGGCACGCTGATCGACCGCGGCTTCGAGCCGCTGCGCGACGTGCTGCGCCATGTGAGCGACGTGGAGCGCATCACCGCGCGCATCGCGCTGCGCCAGGTGCGCCCTCGCGAACTGGCCGGCCTGCGTGAAACGCTGAAGTCACTGCCTGCCCTGCGCGCCACGGTGCCGAACGATGCCAACGGGCTGCTGGGCGCGCTGTCGAATGACCTGGTCCCCCGAGCCGAGATCGGCCCGCTGCTGGCCGCCATTGCCGACGAGCCGGCCGTGCTGCTGCGCGACGGCGGCGTGATCGCCCCCGGTTTCGATGCAGACCTCGACGAGCTGCGGGCCATCAGCCAGAACTGCGACGCCTTCCTGCTCGACCTCGAAACCCGCGAGCGCGCCCGCACAGGCATCGGCAACCTGCGCGTGCAGTTCAACAAGGTACACGGCTTCTACATCGAGGTGACGACCAGCGGCCTCGACAAGGTACCGATGGACTACCAGCGCCGCCAGACGCTGAAGAACGCCGAGCGATTCATCACAGCGGAGCTGAAGGCCTTCGAGGACAAGGCGCTGTCGGCCCAGGAGCGCTCGTTGGCTCGCGAGAAGCTGCTGTACGAGCAGTTGCTCGACGCGTTGCAGCCGCACCTGCAGGCGCTGGGTGCGCTGGCGCGTGCACTGGCTTCGCTGGATGCACTGGCGGCGCTCGCCGAGCGCGCGGCCACGCTGGGCTGGAGCCAGCCCGAGTTCGTGCCCCACCCCTGCCTCGACATCGAGCAGGGTCGCCACCCCGTGGTCGAAGCCCGGCTGGCCGAAATCGGCAGCGGCCCGTTCATGCCCAACGACTGCCGGCTCGACGCCTCGCGCCGCATGCTGGTGATCACCGGCCCCAACATGGGCGGCAAGTCGACCTTCATGCGGCAGGTGGCGCTGATCGTGCTGCTGGCGGCCATGGGCTCCTACGTGCCGGCGGCGAGCTGCCGGCTGGGGCCCATCGACGCCATCCACACTCGCATCGGCGCGGCCGACGACCTGGCCAATGCGCAGTCGACCTTCATGCTCGAGATGACCGAGGCGGCGGCCATCATCCACGGCGCCACCGAGCAGAGCCTGGTGCTGATGGACGAGATCGGCCGCGGCACCTCGACCTTCGACGGTCTTGCGCTAGCCGGCGCCATTGCGAGCCACCTGCACGATCGCAACCGCTCGTTCACGCTGTTCGCCACGCACTACTTCGAGCTCACCGAATTCCCCACCAAGCACGAGCGCGCCATCAACGTGCACGTGTCGGCGGCCGAATCGGGCGACGACATCGTGTTCCTGCACGAGATCCAGCCCGGGCCGGCCAGCCGCAGCTACGGCGTGCAGGTGGCCCGCCTGGCCGGCATGCCGGGCGTGCTGGTGCGGCAGGCACGCGCCACGCTGGAAGCCCTGGAAGCGCAGCAGCGCTCGGCCGACGCGCAGATCGACCTGTTTGCCGCGCCGCCACCTTTGCCTGAAGCCTCCGAGCCGTCAGCCGTGGAGGCCGCCTTGGCAAACATCGAGCCTGATACCCTTTCACCGCGTGAAGCCTTGGAGGCGCTGTACCGCCTCAAGAACCTTCACCAAGGAGTACCGTCATGACCTACTGCGTGGGCATGCGCCTGAACAGCGGGCTGGTCTTCCTGTCGGACTCGCGCACCAACGCGGGCCTCGACCAGATCAGCACCTTCCGCAAGATGACCGTCTACGAAAAGCCGGGCGACCGCGTGATGGTGCTGCTGTCGGCCGGCAACCTCGCCATCACGCAGGCGGTGCGTCAGGTGCTGCAGGCCGAGAGCATCGAGGGCGACGACGGCCCGATCTCCATCTGGACGGCCAAGAGCATGTTCGATGCGGCCCGCATCGTCGGCAGCGCGATCCGCAAGGTGCATGCGCGTGACGCCGAGGCGCTGAAGAAGCACGGCATCGAGTTCAACGTGAACCTCATCTTCGGCGGCCAGATCGCCGGCGAGACGATGCGGCTGTTCAACGTGTACGCCGCGGGCAATTTCGTCGAGGCCGGCATCGACGGCGTGTGCTACTTCCAGATCGGCGAGTCCAAGTACGGCAAGCCGGTGATCGACCGCGTGGTCACGCCCGACACGCCGCTGGACGAAGCCGCCAAGTGCGCACTGGTGTCGATGGACTCCACGCTGAAGTCCAACCTGTCGGTGGGCTTGCCGCTGGACCTGCTGGTCTACAAGGCCGATGCGCTGAAGGTGGACAGCGTGGTCAACATCGACGAAGGCAACGCCTACTTCCGCATGATCCGCAGCTCCTGGGGCAAGCGGCTGCGCGAAGTGTTCGACTCGCTGCCCGACCCCACCTGGCACGGCGAGACGAGCGAATACCCGCTGACGCAGGCACCAGCCGCGCAGCAGGCGCAGGCGATGAGCCCTCTTTCGATCGTGCGTGCACCGGATGCCTAGTCACTAGCCCCCCCGTAGCGCCTGCGGCGCTTCCCCCTCAAGGGGGCCTCGCCAGCGGACTGGCAAGGCCGACCCGCGGCGCCCGCTTGGCAACACCTCTTGGCATGCGGTCGGTACCTCGACTGGCAACCCAGTGAATGGAGCACGAGTGACTGCACAACCCGCCATCGTCTTTTCGCACGCCAACGGCTTTCCGGCCGGGACGTACCGCCTCCTCTTCGAGGCCTGGCGTGCGGCGGGCTACGAGGTGCATGCGATCGAGAAGCTGGGGCACGACCCCGACTACCCCGTCACCAGCAACTGGCCGCATCTGCGCCGGCAATTGGCGGACTTCATCGAGCACAAGGTCGGCCGCCCGGCGTTCCTGGTGGGCCATTCGCTCGGTGGCTTCCTGAGCTTGATGGTGGCCATCCGCTTCCCGCAACTGGCGCGCGGCGTGGTGCTGCTCGATTCGCCGGTGATCTACGGGTGGAAGGCACGCGCATTGCAGTTCGCCAAGGCCACGGGCTGGAACGAGCGCGTGTCACCCGGCCAGGTATCGCGCAAGCGGCGCAACCGCTGGTCCGACCCCGACGAGGTGTTGAAACACTTCATAGAGAAGCCCGCGTTCGCACGCTGGCACCCCGAGGTGCTGGCCGACTACGTGAAGGCCGGCACGGAGGCCGATAAGCAGGGACGCCGCCTCGCCTTCGACCGGCAGGTCGAAACCGACATCTACAACACCCTGCCCCATCACGTGGGCCGCCTGGCCCGGCGCTTCCCGCCGTCATGCCCGGTGGCCTTCGTGGGAGGCACGATCTCGAAAGAGGTGCGGCAGGTGGGCATGGCGGCCACGCAGCGCGTGACGCAGGGCCGCGTGTCGTGGATCGAAGGCGGGCACTTGTTTCCGTTCGAGAAGCCCAGCGAGGCCAGCGCCGAAGTGTTGCGGTGGCTGCGCGAGTTCCAGCACGGTTTCGAAACAGGCTCCAGCGCCTGAGCCCCAAAAGGTGGCTCTTATAATGCCGCTTTACCACCACGGCATTCTCGAAAGCAGGATGCTGCACGACATGACCAAGTTCGTCTTTGTCACCGGCGGTGTGGTGTCCTCCCTCGGCAAGGGCATTGCGTCGGCATCTCTCGCCGCGATCCTCGAATCGCGCGGCCTCAAAGTCACCCTCATCAAGCTCGATCCCTACCTCAACGTGGATCCGGGCACGATGTCGCCCTTCCAGCACGGCGAGGTATTCGTCACCGATGACGGAGCCGAGACCGACCTCGACCTCGGCCACTACGAGCGTTTCATCACGACGCGAATGAAACGTTCGAACAACTTCACCACCGGCCAGATCTACAAGAGCGTGCTCGAGAAGGAACGCCGCGGCGACTATCTCGGCAAGACGGTGCAGGTCATTCCGCACGTCACCAACGAGATCCAGGAATTCGTGAAGCGCGGGGCCGCCTATGGCACGCAGGATGCCGTGGACGTGGCCATCGTCGAGATCGGCGGCACGGTGGGCGACATCGAGTCGCTGCCCTTCCTGGAAGCCGTGCGCCAGATGAGCCTGAAGCTCGGCCCCAACAACTCGGCCTTCGTGCACCTCACCTACGTGCCGTGGATCGCCGCGGCCGGCGAGCTCAAGACCAAGCCCACGCAGCACACCGTGCAGAAGATGCGCGAGATCGGCATCCAGCCCGACGCGCTGCTGTGCCGCGCCGACCGGCCCATCCCGGCCGACGAGCGCGAGAAGATTTCGCTGTTCACCAACGTGGCCGAGTGGGGCGTCATTTCCGTGTGGGACGCCGACACCATCTACAAGGTGCCTCGCATGCTGCACGAGCAGGGGCTCGACGGGCTCATCTGCGACAAGCTGCGCTTGAACACCCCGCCGGCCAACCTGGCCCGCTGGGACGCGCTGGTGCACGAGGTCGAGCACCCCAAGGCCGAGGTGCTGATCGCGATGGTGGGCAAGTACACCGACCTGTCGGACTCGTACAAGTCGCTCAACGAAGCGCTGCGCCACGCGGGCATCAAGAACCATGCGCGCGTGCGCATCGAGTACGTCGACTCCGAGACCATCACGCCCGACAACGTGGGGCAGCTCGCCAAGTTCGACGCCATCCTCGTGCCGGGCGGCTTCGGCAAGCGTGGGGTCGAGGGCAAGATCTGCGCGGCGCGTTATGCCCGTGAGCATCGCATTCCCTACCTCGGCATCTGCCTGGGCATGCAGGTGGCCACCATCGAATACGCGCGCCACAAGGCGGGCCTCGAGAACGCCAACAGCACCGAATTCGACGAGAGCACACCGCACCCGGTGATCGCGCTGATCGACGAGTGGCAGGACCGCGACGGCAGCATCCAGAAGCGCGACGCCAACTCCGATCTCGGCGGCACCATGCGCCTGGGTGCGCAGAGTTCCGACGTGAAACCCGGCACGCTGGCGTACGACATCTACGGCGACGTGGTGACCGAGCGCCACCGCCATCGCTACGAGGCCAACGAGCACTACCTGCAGCGCCTGCAGGACGCCGGCCTCGTCATCTCGGCCATCACGCAGCGCGAGAAGCTCACCGAAATGGTGGAGCTGCCGCGCA
The DNA here is from genome assembly GCA_946480925.1 of uncultured Rivibacter sp. Next base: position 2,621 of record CAMLLU010000003.1, on the reverse strand, counting down.
GCGTGCACCCGTGGTTCGTGGGCGTGCAGTTCCATCCCGAGTTCAAGTCCACACCATGGGACGGCCACCCGTTGTTCAACAGCTACGTGAAGGCCGCGTTGGCGCACCAGGCTGAAGCCGCGCCGCAGAAGGCTGCGGCCTGAGGAGTCCGTGATGAAACTTTGTGGCTTTGAAGTCGGCCTCGACAAACCCTTCTTCCTGATCGCCGGCCCGTGCGTGGTCGAGTCCGAGCAGTTGCAGGTCGACGTGGCCGGGCACCTGAAGGAAATCACCTCGGCGCTGGGCATCCCGTTCATCTTCAAGTCCAGCTACGACAAGGCCAACCGCTCGTCGGGCGCCTCGTTCCGCGGCCCCGGCATGGAAAAGGGCCTGGAGATCCTGGCCACGGTGCGCAAGCAGCTGGGCGTGCCCGTGCTGACCGACGTGCACACCGAAGCCGAGATCCCGCAAGTGGCTGCGGTGGTCGACGTGTTGCAGACGCCGGCCTTCCTGTGCCGCCAGACCGATTTCATCCGCGCCGTGGCGCAAAGCGGCAAGCCGGTGAACATCAAGAAGGGCCAGTTCCTCGCGCCCGGCGACATGAAGAACGTCATCGACAAGGCCCGCGCCGCCGCGCGCGAAAAGGGCCTGAACGAAGACAGCTTCTTCGCCTGCGAACGCGGCGCGAGCTTCGGCTACAACAACCTCGTGTCCGACATGCGCTCGCTGGCCATCATGCGCGAGACGGGGGCACCGGTGGTGTTCGACGCCACGCACAGCGTGCAGCTGCCCGGCGGCCAGGGCACGAGTTCGGGCGGCCAGCGTGAGTTCGTGCCGGTGCTGGCGCGTGCGGCCATTGCCGTGGGCGTGGCGGGCGTGTTCATGGAAACCCACCCTGACCCGGCCAAGGCGCTGAGCGACGGGCCGAACGCGGTGCCACTGAAGCACATGAAAGCGCTGCTGGAAACCATGGTGGCGCTCGACCAGGTCACCAAGAAGAACGGGTTCCTGGAAAACAACTTCAACGCCTGACGCCTCCCATGCCCAGCGCCTACGTCATCGCCAACGTCACCGTCACCAACCCGACGCAGTACGAGGAGTACAAGAAGTTCTCGACGCTGGCGATACAGGCGTATGGCGGCGAACCCTGCGTGCGCGGCGGTGCGGTGCAGGTGCTCGAAGGCGATTGGCAGCCCGACCGGGTGGTCGTGCTCAAGTTTCCCTCGGTGGAGGCGGCTCGCCGTTTCTACGACTCCACCGAATACGCACGCGCAAAGGAGGCCCGCAAAGGGGCCGCCATCATGCGCTTGATCGTCGTGGAAGGACTCTGAAGAGTCCTTCTTTTCCATCCACGAAGCAGTACCGACTGAAGAGCTAGAGGAACAAGCGAATGAGTGCCATCGTTGACATCGTCGGCCGGGAGATCCTGGACAGCCGCGGCAACCCGACCGTCGAGTGCGACGTGTTGCTGGAATCGGGCGTGATGGGCCGTGCGGCCGTGCCGAGCGGCGCGTCCACCGGCAGCCGAGAGGCGATCGAGCTGCGTGACGGCGACAAGGGCCGCTACCTGGGCAAGGGCGTGCTGAAGGCCGTCGAGCACATCAACACCGACATCTCCGAAGCCGTGCTGGGCCTCGACGCTTCGGAGCAGGCCTTCCTCGACAAGACGCTGATCGACCTCGACGGCACCGACAACAAGTCGCGCCTGGGCGCCAATGCCACGCTCGCCGTTTCGATGGCCGTGGCACGCGCTGCCGCTGAAGAGTCGGGCCTGCCGCTGTATCGCTACTTCGGCGGCATGGGCGGCATGCAGCTGCCGGTGCCGATGATGAACGTCATCAACGGCGGCGCGCACGCCAACAACAACCTCGACCTGCAGGAGCTGATGATCATCCCCGTGGGGGCCACCAGCTTCCGCGAGGCGGTGCGCTACGGCGCCGAGGTGTTCCACGCGCTCAAGAAGATCATCCACGACAAGGGCATGAGCACGGCCGTGGGCGACGAAGGCGGCTTCGCGCCCAACGTCGAGAACCACGAAGCGGCGATCAAGCTCATTCTGGAAGCCATCGACAAGGCCGGCTACACCGCGGGCGAGCAGATCGCCCTGGGCCTGGACTGCGCCGCCAGCGAGTTCTACAAGGACGGCAAGTACGTGCTCGAAGGCGAAGGTGGGCTCAAGCTCAGCGCCGCCGAATGGACCGACATCCTTGCCACCTGGGCCGACAAGTACCCGATCATCAGCATCGAAGACGGCATGGCCGAAGGCGACTGGGACGGCTGGAAGCACATCACCGACAAGCTGGGCGCCAAGGTGCAGCTGGTGGGCGACGACCTGTTCGTCACCAACACCCGCATCCTGAAGGAAGGCATCGACAAGCGCATCGCCAACTCGATCCTCATCAAGATCAACCAGATCGGCACGCTGACCGAGACCTTCGCCGCCATCGAGATGGCCAAGCGCGCGGGCTACACCGCCGTCATCTCGCACCGCTCGGGCGAAACCGAAGACTCGACGATCGCCGACATCGCCGTGGGCACCAACGCCGGCCAGATCAAGACCGGTTCGATGAGCCGCAGCGACCGCGTCGCCAAGTACAACCAGCTGCTGCGCATCGAGGAAGACCTGGGCGACATCGCCGTCT
>CAMLLU010000002.1 GCA_946480925.1 uncultured Rivibacter sp. | reverse complement strand
GCGAACAGGCGGTCGTTGAGCGCGAAGTCGTAGTGCTGGCCGGTGTGCACCAGCACGGCCCTGGGCAGGCCCGGGTGGGCGCGGAAGGCCCGCAGCAGCGGGGCCATCTTCATGTAGTTGGGGCGTGCCCCTACGACGCACAGCAGCGGACCCATGGTGTTGTTGTCGACAGTCGTCATCAAAAAGCTCGGAACCTCAGAACGTGTGATCGATGCCCGCGAAGGCGGTGACCTCTTCGCCGCCGACCACCACGTTCGAGGCCAGCTTGCGGTAGCCGCCGCCGAAGAAGGTGTTGGTGCGAGGCGAGGCCTGCAGGCTGAAGCGCACGCGTGCGCTGGCCTGCTTGGTGCTGTCGGGGCCGATGGCCTCGAGCGCGCGGATGTGGCTGTAGTCGAAGTCGAGCGTCATCGAGGTCAGGCGCGTCAGCCGGCGGCTGATCAGGAGGCCGGCGCCGCGTTGCGTGTTGTTGTTGAGCGAGGCCTCGAGGAGCACCGGCGTGCCGCTGAGCGCGTCTTCCACACGTGTGGAGTAGCCGCTGAGCGTGATGGTCGTGCGCGGGCCGACGTAGCTCACGCTGCCGCTGCTGTTGGTGACCAGCGTGAGGCGCTGCGAATAGAGATTCATCGCGCGCTGGGTGCTGCCGGGGAGCCCGCGCGTGGCCATGAACTCCTGCACCACTCGAGCCCGCTCGGTCGGGTTGGGGTAGCGCGTGGTGAACATGGCATCGAGCTGCGCCGCGACGTTGCCCACCGGCGGCAGCTCGAACAGCAGCTGCGGCGCGGTTTCGACGCCGCGCGAGAACACGAAGTTCCAGGCCAGCCATGGCATGCGGTGGTCGAAGGCGACGCGCCAGCTCGAGCCGAAGAATCGATGCTCGTGATAGGCCGACAGGTCGGTGCGCTCGCTGGGGCGCCAGCGCAGCTGCACGCCGTAGATGCGGTTGTCGCGGTCTTCACCCACCAGCAGGTTGTTGCGCTCGTAGCCGGCACGCAACCCGGCCGACAGGTCGGGGCCGATGGCGTAGTTCACGCTCGCGCGTGCCAGCTCGATCACCTGGGAAGGCTCCGTGCTGTCGTCATAGCGCGTGTCGGTGCGCTCGGCCTCCAGGCGCCAGCCCAGCGGCACGGGGTCGAGCTCGGCATAGGCCACGTGGCGCCCGTAACGCCCGGTCGACGTGGTGCGCGCGGCGGTGGTGGAGCCGTGCTCACCGGTTTCAGTGTTGTCGCTGCGCAGCCCGTAGCGGAAGTCGTCGCCGACCTCACGCTCGATGTACGGACTCAGCCGGTACATCGTGGTGGTCACGGTGTTGGCATGTGCCGACTCACCGTCGGGGCTGACGCCGAACGGGTTGTTGCTGGTCTGCAGTGCGCGCGCCTCGGCCTCGACGAAGAAGAAGCGCTCGACCGCCTCGAGGCGCGCATTGGCGCCGATGGCAGGCAGCACCCGGTTGGGTTGCGTGCCGCCGAAGTAGCTGAAGGCGTTGAGGTCGAAGGTGCCCGCTAGGCTGAACCGGCCCCCGGTGCGCCGGATGTCGAAGCGCGGCCGCACGTTGAGGATGGCATCGCCTTCGTCGGTGGCGGAGCCGAGGCCGGCGTTCGACGAGGAGGTGAGCCGCGCCGCGATGCTGGCTTCGACGCTCCATTGCTGCGCGACCGCAGGGGCACCGAAGGCCGCTGCGAACGCTGCAGCGAGCAACCGCGGAGCCAGGCGCGCGGCCCCGCGGCCGGCCCGCTCGTCGGCATCACCCTTCGAGCGGTCCATAGTAGCCATAGTAGGAACCCACCTCGGAGCGGCTGATCTTGTTGAGCAGCGGCAGCACGACGGGGCAGGCCTCGATGGTGGCGAGCGCCTGCGTGACGGACTTCTGCGAGGTCTTGTCCGCCTCCACCACCAGCACCACCTGGCCCATGTGCGTTGCCAGCACGCGGGACTCGGTGGAAGGCAGCAGCGGCGGCGCATCGAAGATGATGATGCGGTCGGCGTAGCGGGCGGCCAGCTCGTCGAGCAGGCGGTCCATGCTGTCGCTGGCCAGCAGTTCGGTCGCCCGCCCTTGCGGCGTGCCCGCGGGCAGCAACGACAGCTTCTCGATGTTGGTGCGCAGCAGCACCTCGTTCATCTCGAGCGTGTCGTGCGACAGGATGTCGAGCAGCCCCGACGACTGCGGCACCCCGAGCCGGCTCAGCACCGAGGGGCGCGACACGTCTGCATCCACCAGCAGCACGGTCTTGTCGAGCTCCATCGCGAGGCTCATCGCGAGATTGACGGACACGAAGGTCTTGCCCTCGCCCGGCAGCGAGCTCGTCACCATGATGAGGTTGCTGCGCTCCAGGGCGCCCGCCCCCTTGCGGTTCACGTTGTCCAGCAACGGGCGCTTGATGATGCGGAACTCGTCGGCCATCTGCGCGCGCAGCGTGTCCGGCGTGAGATAGCCCATGGAGGCAAGCCGCGCCAGGTCGATCTCCACCCGCTTCGAAGGCTTGCCGGCCGGGCGCGACGCGGCCCCCGCGGCCGGCACTGCGCCGGTGGGAGCGAACTCGCGCACGACGGACGCAGACTCGGCACGTGGCGGACGCGCGAACGAAGGGTCCTGCGCAACGGCCGTGCGCGCACCATGCGCCGACACGTCGACACCGCTGCGTCGCAGCTCTTCAAGACGGCGCGCTGCCTGTTCGATGATGCTCACGTCGACTCCTCAGACCCGCGCTGCGTGGCTGGCCATCCACGCCATCCATGCACCGTAGACCACCACCAGCCCGGTGACGGCCGAGGCAAACGCGGCATGCTCGCGCCACGCAAGACGAGCCATGCTCTGCGGCAGCCGCATCGAAACGCTGCCCAGCACAGGCCGTTGCGTCAACTCGCGCAAGGCCCTGGCACTGTTGAGGGTGGGCACCAGCTGCGTCATCAGGAAAGTGGCGACCACGCCAGCGAGCAACGCGCCGATGAGGGCCACGGGCACCAGCGCCAGCCGGTTCGGGAACACCGGCTTCTCGGCCGTGCGCGGAGGATCGATCACGCGGAACTTGGCCAGGCGGGTGTTGTCGACCTCTTCGGACATGGACGCCTTTTCGCGGCGTGCCACCAGCGCCTCGTAGTTCTGGCGCACGATGTCGTAGTCGCGGTTGAGCTGGGCCAGCTCGGCCTCGACTTGCGGCACGCGGCTCGCGGTGTTGCGCAGCTGCGCGAGGCGGCCCTGCATGTCGGCCAGGCGCGAGCGCAAAGCCGCCACACTGGCCTCGGATTCCGCCAGTGCCAGCTTGACCTGCTGGATCACCGGGTTGGCACTGGCCGAGCGGCCGGGCCTGGTTTGGGCCGCCTTCTTGCGCGCGGCTTCGATCTCCTGTTCGCGCTGCTCTTCGAGCCGTGCGATGAGACGGCGCGTGGCCACCACGTCAGGGTGCAGGTCGGTGTAGCGACGCAGCAGGTCGTCCAGCTGGCGCTTCTGGGAGTCGATGCGCGAATCGAGTTCAGCGGTCGCCGGCACGGCCCCCTCGGCCGGCACGTCAGACAGCAGCGAGGTGTTCTCGCCGGAGAGCTCGCGCTTGAGCGCATCGCGGGACTGCTCGGCGGCCCGCAGGTCCAGCGTGAGCTTGTTCACCTCTTCGGTGAGCGCGGCGATGCGTGCGAAGTAGTCGCTGCCGGCGGTGTTGGTGAGGTCGATGTTGCGCAGCTTGAATTCCTTGAGCCGGTTCTCGGCCTCGATGAGGCGCGCCTCATACGTGCGAATCTGCTGGTCGATGAAGCCACGCGCCGACTCGGTGTCGCGGGCCTTGGCCCCGAGGTCGGACTCGACGAACAGCGCCACGAGGTTCTCCACCACCGTGCGGGCACGCACAGGGTCGGTGTCGCGGTAGCTGAAGCTGAAGACGTTGTCGCGCCCGATGCCGGTGAGCTTGATGGTCTTGGTGAGCTTCTCGATCAACTGATCACGATCGGCCTGCGTCATCTCGGGCGTCTCGAGCCTGGCCTTGCGCATCAGCAACTCGATGTTCGGCCGGTTGATGAGCGTCTTGGCCAGCAACCCGATGGTCTGCTCGATGTCTGGCTCGATCGCGAGGTCCTGCATCAGCGGCTTGAGCACGCTCTTGGAATCGACGAACACGCGCGCGGTCGCTTCGTAGCGGTCGGGCGTGCGCCACAGCGCCACGGCTGCGATGGCGGCCACGATCCAGGCCACCAGCACGCCGATCCAGCGGCGGCGCCACATGCTGCGCGCCGTGGCCTGCACCTGGGCAATCAGTTCGTCCATGCTTCGACTCTTGCTCGATTCATTGCGCGGCAACGCGGTGCCGGTTCAGAACCAGCTCTGCGGAATGATCAGCACGTCGCCCGGCCGCACGTCGACGTTGGCCGAGATGTCGCCTCGCTTGATGAGGTCCTTCAGGCGCACGCTGTACTGCTTGCCCTGTTCCTTGCCGCGCACGAGCACCGCGTTGTTGCCGTCGGCGAAGTCGGTGAGGCCCCCCACCTGGATCATCACGTCCAGCAGGGTCATCTCCTGACGATACGGAATGGCCTGCGGTCGCGCGGCCTCGCCGATGATGCGGATCTGCTCGCTCGCAGAGCCCTGGAAGCTCGTCACCATCACGGTGACCACCGGATCGCGCGTGTACTTGCCGAGCGCCTTTTCGATGTCGCGCGCCAGGTCCTTCGGGCTGCGGCCGATGGCCGGCAGGTCTTCGACCAGCGGCGTGGAGATGTGCCCGTCGGGCCGAACGGGCACCGACAGCGACAGCTCGGGGTTGCGCCACACGATGATGTTGACCACGTCGAGCGGGCCGATCAGGTAGCGGTATTCGGTGGTGGCAGCCGATACGGGCGCCGGCGGATAGTGGGTGGACCCGCAGCCCGCGAGGCTGAACATGGCGGCGCAGACGCCGAGGCAGGCGAACAGTTGTTTCACGAAGCGGGGAGCGGCGTTCAGTGCCATGGAATCCTCCTGTCGGGTTCAAGGGCGCTCAGGTAGCGCGAGCCCCTCATCTGCTGCTCGTGCAAGACGATCGGCGCAGCACGAAGTTTTCTTCACCTTCATGAACCGGGTCACTCGAGTGCAGGAATGCATCAGGCTGCAGCACGACCCAGCGGACGAGAGAAGGATACGCAAGCGACTGTGAAAGTCATAACCCCGAACAGGGGGGTCTCGCAGCCCGGCAAGCGGCGTGTTTGTTACCTCTGCGCATGCCGTGCAAGCAACGCGTTCATGCCCAGCCACGCAGGCGGTAGACGAGCAGCCCGATCGATTCGTGCAGCACTTCCTCGAGCGATTGCGGTGCTGCGTTGGAGGGCACGAAGTGCTGCCAGCTCAGGTGACTTTCAGCACGGAAGTCACAGGGATAGGGCAGCACGTCGAGCCCCACGCGGCGTGCCACGGCCACGGCTCGCGGCATGTGTACGGCGCTGGTCAGCAGCACCACCTTGCCACGTGCGGTGAGGTTGAATCGCTGCTCCGTGAAGGCGAGGTTTTCGTATGTGTTGAGCGAGCGGGCTTCGACCGCGATGTGCTGCGCCGGCACCCCCATGCGTGCAGCCATGTGGGCCATGCGACCCGCGATCGAGTCGGATCCATCCGGCAGTGGAGCCCCGGAGAAGATCATCAACGGACTGCCGCTCGCGCGCTGCAGTTCGACGGCGCAGGCCAGCCGCTCCCAGCTGCGTTCTCCGAGCATGGCCACGGGCCCCTGCGCCCCATGGCGCACCCAGCCGGCCGCCAGCACGAGCAGCGTCGGCCCCTTGGCATCAGCCGATAGGGCCGCGTCCGCCGGCACGGGCCATTGCCCTTCGAGGTGGGCTCGCAATGCATTGGCTGTGGCCGGGATGCTGCCCGCATACAGCACGAGGCAGGACAGCAAGAGCACGTAGCGCCAGCGTGCGAGCCTGCTGCCGCGTGCTCGCGGAAGCCATGCCCGCACGGCCAGCCACAGCAGGCCCAGCAACGTGTACAGCGGAACCGACCACAGCAGGTGCGCCAGGTCGGTTGCCAGCGCGCGCATCAGGCGGCCGGTGCGCGCCCGTAGGTGTCCTCGAAGCGCACGATGTCGTCCTCACCGAGGTAGGAGCCCGACTGCACCTCGATGATCTCCAGCGGCACCTTGCCCGGGTTGGCCAGGCGGTGCACTTCACCCAGCGGGATGTAGGTGCTCTGGTTCTCGGTCAGCAGGATCTTGCGGTCGCCGTTGGTGACCTCGGCAGTGCCCGAGACGACGATCCAGTGCTCGGCGCGGTGGTGGTGCATCTGCAGGCTCAGGCTGGCCCCGGGGTTGACCAGGATGCGCTTGACCTGGAAGCGCGGGCCGGCGTCGATGCTGTCGTACCAGCCCCAGGGACGGTGCACCTTGCGGTGCAGGCTCTGTTCGCCACGGCGTTGCCGGTGCAGTTGCTCGACGACCTTCTTGACGTCCTGGCTGCGGCTGCGCTCGCTGACCATCACGGCGTCGGGCGTTTCGACGACCACCACGTCCTCCAGCCCGACCACGCTGACCAGCCGGCTGGTGGCGTGCACGAGGGTGTTGCGGCTGTCTTGCAGCAGCACGTCGCCCACGCTGGCGTTGCCGGCGGTGTCCTTGGGGGCCACCTGCCACACGGCGTCCCAGGCGCCCAGGTCGCTCCAGCCGGCGGTGAGGCTGACCATACGGATGGCAAAGCGGCTGCCGGGGCAGCGCTCCATCACGGCGTAGTCCACCGATTCGGACGGCACGGCGGCGAACTCGCCCTGGCCGGGGCGCACGAACTTGGCGTCGCTGCTGCGCGCGGCCCAGGCGGCGCGCGTGGCGCTGGCGATGTCGGGGCGGAAGGCTTCGAGTGCGGCCAGCCACACCGAGGCCTTGAGCACGAACATGCCGCTGTTCCAGCTGTAGTCGCCTTCGGCGAGGTAGCGCTGGGCGGTGGCGAGGTCGGGTTTTTCGACGAACTGCAGCACCGCGGCCACGCCGTCGTCGGAGGCGCCGCTGCGGATGTAGCCGTAGCCGGTCTCGGGGCGATCGGGGGGAATGCCGAGGATGACGATGGCGCCGGTGGCGGCGGTGCGCACGGCTTGCTGCAGCGCGGTGGTGAAGGCGGCGGGGGCGGTGACGGTCTGGTCGGCCGGGGTGACGACCAGCACCGGGTCGGTGCCGTCTTCGAGCGCTTGCAGGGCAGCCAGCGTGAGCGCCGGGGCGGTGTTGCGGCCGAAGGGCTCGAGCAGCAGCGCGGCGGGGTCGAGCTTGAGCTCGCGCAGCTGGTCGAGCACGAGGAAGCGGTGTTCTTCGTTGCCGACCACCAGTGGGGCGCCCACGGCGATGTCGTCGGCACCCAGGCCGGCCAGGCGGGCGACCGCCTGCTGGAACAGGCTCCGGTTGCCACCCTCGCTGCCGTTGAGCACCAGGAACTGCTTGGGGTAGCCGGCACGCGACAGCGGCCACAGCCGCGTGCCGCTGCCGCCGGCCATCACGACGGGAAGGACTTGGTGTTTCATGGGGTACCTGCTGTCTACTGGCGCCGGCGGCTCACCGCATGGGCGGTCGGTCCCGGGAAGGCGCCATGAGGAATGCGCGACGAGCTCGCGGCCCGTTCAGTGCGCGCCTTCGCGGAACAACACCACCGTCACCGTTTCGATCAGCACCAGCAGGTCGAGAAACAACGAGTTGTTCTTCACGTAGTACAGGTCGAACTGGTGCTTGCGGCGTGCGTCTTCCACCGAGGCGCCATAGCTGTAGCGCACCTGGGCCCAGCCCGTGACACCAGGCTTGACGGTGTGACGCAGGTCGTAGAACGGGATCTGCTCTCTGAGCTGCTTCACGAAGGACGGCCGCTCCGGGCGTGGGCCGACCATGCTCATCTCGCCCTTGAGCACGCTGAAGAGCTGCGGCAGTTCGTCGATGCGCGTCTTGCGGATGAAGGCCCCCACGCGCGTGACGCGAGCGTCGTTCTTGGTGGCCCACACGGCCACGCCGTCCTTTTCAGCGTCAGTGCCCATGCTGCGGAACTTCAGGCACATGAAGGTCTGCCCGGCGAGGCCGACGCGTTCCTGGCGATAGATCACCGGGCCACGGCTGTCGAGCTTGATCGCGATGGCCGTGAGGAGCATCAACGGCGCGGCCAGCACCAGCAACATGGCCGACGAGACGACGTCGAAGACGCGCTTGGCGGCACGACGCGCACGGCCCTGCACGAAACCGTCGCCGTAGACCAGCCAGCTGCCCTTGAGGCTGTCGATCGGCACCTCGGCCTTGACCTGCTCGTAGAAGCCGGCGAAGTCCATGATGCGCACGCCACGAATGCGGCAGGCGAGCAACTGGTCCATGGGCACGCCGCCGCCGCGCTGCTCACGGGCCGCCACGATGACTTCGCTGACGTTGTGGCGCAGCACCAGCTGCTCGAGTTCGGTGTCGCGATTGAACAGGCGCACGCCGGCCAGGTCGGCCGCACCACCGGTTGAAGTGGGATAGACGCCGACCACCCGGCGATGCGCGCGGCTGCCGCGGGCGCCCAACCCTTCGAGCACGTTGGCCGCTTCAGCAGGGGTGCCCACGATGAGTACGCGGCGCGCACCCATGGCCTTGCGCACGACCCAGGCGGTGCCGCGCACGAGCACGATACCGGCCGAGACGTACAGCAACGCATAACCGACCAGCAAGGCCGGATGGCCGTGGTAGTCCACCGCCTTGAGTGACAAGTAGATGAAATAGCCGCCCAGCAGGAACGCAACAGCCAGGCGCGCCACGACGGACAGCACCGACAGGTGAGTGTGGCGGTAGAGGCCGACAAAGGAATACAGCAAGGCCATCACCAGAGCGAAGGACGCGGCCGGCAGCAGCACGTTGGGAGCCGTCAGCAGCGCGGCGAGGTCCAGCGCACGGCCACGTGGCGCGAGCTCCAGTGAAGCCGTAGCCAGCAGCACTGCCAAAAAGCACAGCAGCGCATCGGCGAGCAGGTCCCGGAACGTGGAAAGTGACTCTTGGTTCTGGAAGACGCGGAACATTGGTGTTTCCCTCCGCGCAAGGCTCCCGAGGACTGGCGAGCCGTGCACCTCAGATTGGTGTGCAACAAGTGCAACGGATTCTCTGCAGCCAATGTGACGCGGCAATCCTCCATGTACGGGGCCCCCCGTGTTTGAGGGGCAGCAGCTAAGTGCATGTCAGCACTTCGTTTTCACGCAAGTGCAGGCACAAACGAGCAGGCACAAAGGCAGACGCAGGAGCAGACACAAAAAAACCGGCCCGAGGGGCCGGTTTGATTGACTTTCAGCGTGCAGCGAAGACAGGCTGCCGCGCTCGCCGACGCGGGCGGTTCAGCACTTCAGCCCCATGTGCAACGCCACCACCCCACCGGTCATGTTGTGCACATCGACGTGGCCGAAACCGGCGGTTTTCATGATGGCCTTGAGTTCGGCCTGGCCCGGGTGCATGCGGATGGATTCCGCGAGATAGCGGTAGCTGTCGGCGTCGCCTGCCACCCACTTGCCGATGCGGGGCAGCACCTTGAACGAGTACAGGTCGTAGGCCTTTTCCAGCGGCTTGGCAACCTTGGAGAACTCCAGCACCAGCAGGCGGCCGCCCGGCTTGAGCACGCGGCACATTTCCTTGAGGGCCAGGTCCTTGTGCGTCATGTTGCGCAGGCCGAAGGCGACGCTCACGATGTCGAAGCTGTCACTGGCGAAGGGCAGTTTCTCTGCGTCGCACAGCGACGTGGGCAGCACCATGCCTTCGTCGGTGAGCCGGTCGCGGCCGGTACGCAGCATCGCTTCGTTGATGTCGGTGTGCACCACCATGCCGCCCGGCGCCACGCGCTTGGCGAAGGCGCATGCGAGGTCGCCGGTGCCGCCGGCGATGTCGAGCACGCGCTGGCCCGGCCGTGCGCCAGACACCGCCACCGTGTAGGCCTTCCACAGGCGGTGCAGGCCCATCGACATCAGGTCGTTCATGACGTCGTATTTCGGCGCCACCGAGTCGAACACGCCGCGCACACGCGAGGCCTTTTGGGATTCGTCGACGGTTTCGAAGCCGAAGTGCGTGCTGCTCATTGGGGAGTCCTTTAATGGTGGTGGCCGCAACCGGCTGCCGGGGGCGCCATCGGGGCGTCGCGGTCAAGGCCGGCCTGCGCCAGCTTGGCGAGGTAGTCCTGCCAGAGCTTGTCCTGCTCGTCGCCCAGGCGATACAAGTATTCCCAGGAATAGATGCCCGAAGCGTGGCCGTCGCTGAACACCGGCTTGATGCCGTAGTGCCCCACCGGCTCGATGGCATCGATGCCCACGTCGCGCTTGCCCGTCTGCAGCGTTTCCTGGCCGGGGCCATGCCCCTGCACCTCGGCCGACGGCGAATACACGCGCAGCAGCTCGAGCGGAATGCGGAATCGCGCGCCGTCGGAGAAATCGACTTCGAGCACGCGCGACTGCTGGTGCACCGTCAGCGCAGTGGGTGTTGGGGTGTCTTTGCTGAGGCCGGCCATGGTTGTGTTCGCTTCAAAGCGCCGCCAGCACGGCATGCATGCGTGCATCGAGCTCGGGCAGGCCCATCGGCAGACGCGCCACGGCGCCGCCTTCGACCACGCGCTGCACGCTGCCCCACACCGGCTGCGGGAAGTGGCTGTCCCAGTCGAAACGCGCGATCACGTGCCAGTGCAGGTGCGGCACCACGTTGCCCAGGCTGGCGAGGTTGATCTTGGTGGGCGAAAGCGAGTCACGCAGCACACGCTCGACGGCGCACACCACGTCGAGGCAGCGCTTGCGGTCGGCTTCGCCGAGATCGGTGAGCTCGGCGACGTGCTCGTTCCACACCACGCGGTAGAAGGCCGGGAAGTTCGCGTCCGCGGCGCGGATGACCCGCCAGCGGTCGGCGCGGTGGATCAGCTCGCCGCCGGGCTGTTCGCAGAGTTCGCAGCCGGCCATCGCGTTACACCAGCACCCGCTCGATGCCGCCGGCGTTGGCTCGCGCCACGTACTCGGGCATCCAGTTCTCGCCGAGGATCTTGCGGGCCATCTCGACCACGATGTAGTCGGCTTCGAGCAGGCCGTTGTTCAGGTCGCCCGCGTAGCGCGAAAGGCCCTGCAGGCAGCTCGGGCACGAGGTGAGGATCTTCACGTCTTCCTTCTCGCCGACTGCACCGCCGGCCTTCAGCGCGGCCTCGCCTCGCTTGAGCTCCTCGGCCTTGCGGAAGCGCACCTGCGTGGCGATGTCGGGCCGCGTCACGCCGAAGGTGCCGCTCTCGCCGCAGCAGCGCTCGCTCTTCTGCACCTGTTCGCCCACCAGCGCCTTCACGGTCTTCATGGGCTCCTGCAGCTTCATCGGGCTGTGGCAGGGGTCGTGGTACAGATAGGCGCCCTTGCCTTCGAGCTTGAGGCCTTTTTCAAGCAGGTATTCGTGGATGTCGATGATTCGGCAGCCCGGGAAGATCTTCTCGAATTCGTAGCCCTGCAGCTGGTCGTAGCAGGTGCCGCAGCTCACCACCACGGTCTTGATGTCGAGGTAGTTCAGCGTGTTGGCCACGCGGTGGAACAGCACGCGGTTGTCGGTGATGATCTTCTCGGCCTTGTCGTACTGGCCGCTGCCGCGCTGCGGGTAGCCGCAGCACAGGTAGCCCGGCGGCAGCACTGTCTGCACGCCGGCATGCCACAGCATCGCCTGCGTGGCCAGGCCCACCTGCGAGAACAGGCGCTCCGAGCCGCAGCCAGGGAAGTAGAAGACTGCCTCGGTGTCGGCCGTGGTCCCGGCCGGGTCGCGGATGATCGGGACGTAGTCCTTGTCCTCGATGTCGAGCAGCGCGCGCGCCGTGCGCGTGGGCAGACCGCCCGGCAGTTTCTTGTTGACGAAGTGGATGACCTGCGCCTTCACCGGCGCCATGCCCACGGTAGCCGGCGGCTTGGCGGCCTGCTGGTTGGCCAGGCCACGCAGCAGGTTGTTGGCCAGGCGCTGCGCCTTGAAGCCCACGCCCACCATGGCCGAGCGCATCAGCTTGATGGTCTCGGGGTTGGTGGCGTTGAGGAAGAACATGGCGGCCGCGTTGCCGGGGCGCAAGCTCTTCTGCCCCATCTTGCGCAGCAGGTTGCGCATGTTCATCGACACGTCGCCGAAGTCGATCTTCACCGGGCAGGGCGAGGCGCACTTGTGGCACACCGTGCAGTGGTCGGCCACGTCCTCGAACTCTTCCCAGTGCTTGATCGACACGCCACGGCGCGTCTGCTCCTCGTACAGGAAGGCCTCGACGAGCAGCGAAGTCGCCAGGATCTTGTTGCGCGGGCTGTACAGCAGGTTGGCGCGCGGTACGTGGGTCGCGCACACGGGCTTGCACTTGCCGCAGCGCAGGCAGTCCTTCACCGAGTCGGCAATGGCGCCGATGTCGCTCTGCTGCATGATGAGCGACTCGTGCCCCATGAGGCCGAAGCTGGGCGTGTAGGCATGCGTCAGGTCGGCCGCCTGCACGTCATCGCCCAGGTACTTTGCGTCACGCAGCAGCTTGCCCTTGTTGAAGCGGCCTTCCGGGTCCACGCGCTTCTTGTAGTCGGCGAAGTCGCGGATCTCGTCGTCGCTCAGGAATTCGAGCTTGGTGATGCCGATGCCGTGCTCGCCCGAGATCACGCCGTTCAGGCTGCGCGCCAGCTTCATGATGCGGCCAACGGCTTCGTGCGCCGTCTGCAGCATCTCGTAGTTGTCGCTGTTGACCGGGATGTTGGTGTGCACGTTGCCGTCGCCGGCATGCATGTGCAGCGCCACCCACACGCGGCCGCGCAGCACTTCCTTGTGGATGCGCTTGGCCTCGGCCACGATGGGCGCGAAGGCCGCACCTGCGAAGATCTGCTGCAGGGCCTTCAGCACCTGCAGCTTCCACGAGGCACGCAGCGTGTGGTCCTGCAGCTGTTCGAAGTAGCTGCGACCGGTGTCTGCCTGGGTCACGTCGAGGTTGTCGAGCCAGTGCTGCCACAGCCCGCGCGTTTCGCGCACCACGGCCAGCGCCTGCTGCACGCGGTCTTCCAGCAGCTCGGCACTCGGGATCTCGCCGGCGTCGTCGCTCTTGCCCAACGGCAGGTGGCCTTCGGCGAAGAACTGCTCCAGCGGATCGAGCAGCTGCAGCTTGTTGCGCAAGCTGAGTTCGATGTTGATGCGCTCGATGCCGTTGGTGTACTCGCCCATGCGCGGCAGCGGGATCACCACGTCTTCGTTGATCTTGAAGGCGTTGGTGTGCCGGCTGATCGCGGCGGTGCGCTTACGGTCGAGCCAGAACTTCTTGCGTGCATCGGCCGACACGGCGGTGAAGCCCTCGCCGCTGCGCGAGTTGGAGATGCGCACCACCTCGGCGGCGGCACGCGCTACCGCATCGGGGTCGTCGCCGGCGATGTCGCCGATCAACACCATCTTGGGCAGCGTGCCGCGCTTGCTCTTGGTGGCGTAGCCCACCGCCTTGAGGTAGCGGTCGTCGAGGTGCTCCAGGCCCGCGAGGATGGCGCCCCCGTTTTTCTGCTCCTCGAACATGAAGTCCTTGATCTCGACGATCGAAGGCACCGCGTCCTTCGCGTTGCCGAAGAACTCGAGGCAGACGGTGCGCGTGTGCGCCGGCATGCGGTGCACCACCCAGCGCGCGCTGGTGATGAGGCCGTCGCAGCCTTCCTTCTGGATGCCAGGCAGCCCGGCCAGGAACTTGTCGGTCACGTCCTTGCCCAGGCCTTCCTTGCGGAAGGTGCGGCCGGGCACTTCGAGCAGCTCGGTGCGTTCGAGCTTCTTGCCTGAAGCGTCGAAGTAGCGCAGCTCGAAGCGGGCCACGTCCACATCGTGGATCTTGCCGAAGTTGTGGTCGAGCCTCACAACCTCGAGCCACCTGGCCTCGGGCGTCACCATGCGCCACGAAGCGAGGTTGTCGAGCGCCGTGCCCCACAGCACGGCCTTCTTGCCGCCCGCGTTCATCGCGATGTTGCCGCCGATGCACGAAGCCTCGGCCGAGGTCGGGTCGACCGCGAACACGAAGCCCGCACGCTCGGCCGCATCGGCCACGCGCTGCGTCACCACGCCGGCTTCCGTCCAGATGGTGGGCACGTCGCGGTCGAAGCCGGGCAGGCGCACCATCTCGACCTCGGTCATCGCCTCCAGCTTTTCGGTGTTGATGACGGCGCTCTTCCACGTGAGCGGAATGGCCCCGCCGGTGTAGCCGGTGCCGCCCCCGCGCGGAATGATGGTCAGGCCCAGTTCGATGCAGCCCTTCACCAGCGCGGCCATTTCGGCCTCGGTGTCGGGCGTGAGCACGACGAAGGGGTATTCGACGCGCCAGTCGGTCGCATCCGTCACGTGAGAAACGCGCGACAGGCCGTCGAACTTGATGTTGTCTTTCGCGGTGCGCTTGCCCAGCAGGCGGCGCGTGCGCTGACGCAGCGCGGCGATGTCCTTGAACTGGTTCGCAAAGCGCTCCACCGCCGCCTTGGCCTGCGTGAGGAGCTCGCCCACCATCGCATCACGCGCACCGTCGGTCTGCGGAGTGCGGCGCTTTTCGATCTCGTTGAGCCGGTGGTGCAGCGCGTCGATCAGCGATTGGCGGCGCTTCGGGTTGTCCAGCAGGTCGTCCTGCAGGTAGGGGTTGCGCTGCACCACCCAGATGTCGCCCAGCACCTCGTAGAGCATGCGCGCGGAGCGGCCGGTCTGGCGCTCGGTGCGCAGCTGGTTCAACACCTCCCAGGCATGCACGCTGAGCAGCCGGATGACGATCTCGCGATCGGAGAACGAGGTGTAGTTGTACGGAATCTCGCGCAGCCGGGGCGCTTCGTGGTCGGGGTCGGCCGCCGCGGCGGCGATCTGGGTGAGCGGGAGCGGTGCGTTCATAGGCTCCAGGCGCCGCCATGTGGGGGAGGAAATCGTCTGCGCGCGCCCGAGGGGCGATCGTACCGCACACGCTCCAGGCGCCCGCTCCGGCAAGCCCCGCCGCCGGCCCCCTGTCACGAGGGGTAATCCCGGGCTTGTCCACCACAGCCCGCCATGCCAGAAACGCGCCTGTCACAAACCAGACCTAGCCTCGCGGGTTTGCTCGGAGATCCCGAACCGACCTTTTCACGGAGAAGTCATGAAGTTCAAAACGCTCGCCCTTTCGGCCGCCCTCACCGTCTTCGCCTCGGCGCAGGCCCAAGCCCAGACCGAGATCCAGTGGTGGCACTCGATGACCGGCGGCCTGAACGACTGGGTGGTCGACCTGGCCAACGGCTTCAACGCCAGCCAGAAGGACTACAAGGTCGTGCCCACCTACAAGGGCAGCTACGACGACTCCATGACGGCCACCATCGCCGCCTTCCGCGCCGGCACCGCGCCTCACATCGTGCAGATCTACGAGGTGGGCACCGCCACCATGATGGCCGCCAAGGGCGCCGTCGTGCCGGTGGGCAAGGTGATGGGCGACGCGGGCTACAAGTTCGACCCGAAGGTCTACATCCCCGCCGTGGTGGGCTACTACACCGCGCCGAGCGGCCAGATGCTGAGCTTCCCGCTGAACAGCTCGACCACGGTGCTCAACTACAACAAGGACGCCTTCCGCAAGGCCGGCCTCGACCCCAACAAGCCGCCAGCCACCTGGCCCGAGCTGGTGTCGGCCGCCGCGAAGCTCAAGGCTTCCGGCATCGCCTGCCCGTTCACCACCAGCTGGCAGGGCTGGACGCAACTCGAGAGCTTCTCGACCTGGCACAACACGCTGTACGCCACGCAGAACAACGGCTTCGGCGGCACCTCGGCACGCCTGGCCTTCAACAGCCCGCTGCACGTGCGCCACATCGAGAACCTGGCCAACATGTCGAAGCAGGGCCTGTTCGTCTACAAGGGCCGCGGCAACGCGCCCGATGCGAGCTTCTACTCGGGCGAATGCGCCATGGCCACGGCGTCTTCGTCCACCTATGCCAGCATCAAGAAGAACGCCAAGTTCGACTTCGGCATCGCCCCGCTGCCCTACTACCCCGACGTGCCGGGCGCCCCGCAGAACACCATCATCGGCGGCGCTGCGCTGTGGGTGCTGGCAGGCAAGAAGCCGGCTGAATACAAGGGCGTGGCGGCGTTCTTCAACTACCTCACCAACGCCGAGATCCAGGCCAAGAGCCACCAGCGCACCGGCTACCTGCCCATCACGATGGCCTCGTTCGAGCTGACCGAGAAGTCGGGCTTCTACAAACAGAACCCGGGCACCGACACGGCGGTCAACCAGATGATCCGCAAGACCACCGACAAGTCGCGCGGCATCCGCCTGGGCAACTTCAACCCGATCCGCACCATCGTCGACGAAGAACTCGAGCTGGTGTGGTCGGGCAAGAAGGGCGCCAAGGAAGCACTCGACACCGCCATCAAGCGCGGCAACGAGCAGCTCGAGCGCTTCGAGAAGGCCAACAAGGTCTGACCGCTTGACTGCGGAAAAGCGCGTCGTCTTCCGCTCGCGATGGCTGCCGTGGCTGCTGCTGGCGCCACAGGTGGCCGTCATCGCGGTGTTCTTCTTCTGGCCGGCGGCGCAGGCGCTGCTGCAGTCTCTGCAGCAGTCCGACGCCTTCGGCCTCTCGACCGAATGGGTGGGACTCGAGAACTTCCGCAACCTGTGGAATGACGAGTCCTACCTCGACTCGTTCAAGACCACGGCCATCTTCTCGCTGCTGGTGGCGACGCTGGGCATCGGCGTGTCGCTGCTGTTGGCGGTGTTCGCCGACCGCGTGATCAAGGGAGCGATGGTCTACCGCACGCTGCTGATCTGGCCCTACGCAGTGGCGCCGGCGGTGGCGGGCGTGCTGTGGCTGTTCATGTTCGCACCCAGCATCGGCATCGTGTCGTATGCGCTGCGCCAGCTGGGCCTCAACTGGAACCACCTGCTCGACGCCGACCACGCGATGGTGCTGATCGTGCTGGCGGCGGTGTGGAAGCAGATCTCCTACAACTTCCTGTTCTTCCTGGCGGGGCTGCAGAGCATTCCGAAGTCACTGATCGAAGCGGCCGCCATCGACGGCGCGCGGCCGTGGCGGCGCTTCTGGACCATCGTGTTCCCGCTGCTGTCGCCCACCACGTTCTTCCTGCTGGTGATCAACGTCGTCTACGCCTTCTTCGACACCTTCGCCATCGTCGATGCCGCCACGCAAGGCGGGCCAGGCAAGGAGACCGCAATCCTCGTCTACAAGGTCTACCACGACGGCTTCAAGGCGCTGGACCTGGGCGGCTCGGCGGCGCAGTCGGTGGTGCTGATGGTGATCGTGATCGCACTGACGGTGGTGCAGTTCCGCTTCGTCGAGCGCAAGGTGAATTACTGATGGTCGAGCGCCGCCCTGTCCTCACCGCCTTGTCGCATCTCGTGCTGCTGCTGGGCGTGGCCGTCGTGGCCTTCCCGGTCTACATCACCTTCGTAGCCTCCACGCACACGGCCCAGGCGGTCGTGCAGTCGCCGATGCCGCTGCTGCCCGGCGACCAGTTCTGGAACAACTACGTCGCGGCCCTCCAGGGCAGCACCACCGGCCCGGCCTCCACCGCGCCAGTGGGCCGCATGATGTGGGTGAGCCTGGTGAGCGCGCTGGTCATCGCCATCGGCAAGATCGCGATCTCGCTGCTGTCGGCCTTCGCGATCGTCTACTTCCGCTTCCCGTTTCGCATGCTGTTCTTCTGGGCCATCTTCGTGACGCTGATGCTGCCGGTGGAGGTGCGCATCGGGCCGACCTACAAGGTGGTGTCCGACCTCGGCATGCTCAACACCTACGCCGGGCTCACGGTGCCTCTCATCGCCTCGGCCACCGCGACCTTCCTGTTCCGGCAGTTCTTCATGACGGTGCCCGACGAGCTGGCCGAGGCCGCGCGCATCGACGGCGCCGGGCCCATGCGCTTCTTCAGGGACGTGCTGGTGCCGCTGTCGTCCACCTCGATCGCGGCGCTGTTCGTCATCCAGTTCATCTACGGCTGGAACCAGTACCTTTGGCCTTTGCTGGTGACCACCAACGAGAACATGTACCCGGTGGTCATCGGCATCAAGCGCATGATCTCCGGCGGCGATGCTGCCAACGAATGGAACATCGTGATGGCCACGGCCATGCTCGCGATGTTGCCGCCGGCGCTCGTGGTGATCCTCATGCAGAAGTGGTTCGTCAAGGGCCTGGTCGACGCCGAAAAATAACGAATCAGAGACAACAACACATGGGCGCCATCTCCATCCGCCGCGTCGTCAAGCGTTACGGCCACGGCCCGAAAGCCAATCAGGTCATCCACGGCGTGAACGCCGAGATCGCCGATGGCGAGTTCATCGTCATCGTGGGTCCATCAGGGTGCGGCAAGTCCACGCTGCTGCGCATGGTGGCCGGGCTCGAAGAAGTGAGCGAAGGCGAGATCGCCATCGGCGACCGCGTGGTCAACGACCTGGAACCCGCCGAGCGCGACATCGCTATGGTGTTCCAGAACTACGCGCTGTACCCGCACATGAGCGTGTTCGAGAACATGGCCTACGGGCTCAAGATCGCCAAGGTGCCGATGGACGAGATCAGGAAGCGCGTCGACAAGGCCGCGAAGATCCTCGAACTCAGCCACCTGCTCGAGCGCAAGCCGCGCCAGCTGTCGGGCGGCCAGCGCCAGCGCGTGGCCATGGGCCGCGCCATCGTGCGGCAGCCGCAGGTCTTCCTGTTCGACGAGCCGCTGTCCAACCTCGACGCCAAGCTGCGCGCGCAGACCCGGCTCGAGATCCAGAAGCTGCACGGCGAACTCGGCGTGACCTCGCTGTTCGTCACGCACGACCAGGTGGAAGCCATGACGCTGGCCCAGCGCATGATCGTCATGAACGGCGGCGCGATGGAACAGATCGGCACGCCCGAGGAGGTGTACCTGCGCCCGGCCACCACTTTCGTGGCCGGCTTCATCGGCTCGCCGCCGATGAACCTGCTCAAGGGTCAGGCCGACGGCACACGCTTCGTGCTCGACGGCGCGACGTTGCAACTCAGCCGGCCCGCGCCGCGTGCCGGCGCGGTGATCCTGGGCGTGCGGCCCGAGCACCTGGAGCTCGATGCGCAAGGCGACGGCTGGCCGGTGAAGGTGGAGATGATGGAGATGCTGGGCGCCGAGCGGCTGATCTACGGCCGCCTGGGCGAGCATCTGGTGACGCTGCGCATGGACTCCACCGCCACACCGCCCAGCGTCGGCCAGACCGTGCGGGTGAGCACCACGCCCGAGCACAAGCACTGGTTCGACGCCCAGACGCAACAACGCATCGCCTCATGACCGATTGGCCCTACCCCCTGTGGATCGCGCACCGCGGCGCCGGCAAGCTGGCGCCTGAAAACACGCTGGCCGCCTTTCGCGTGGGCGCCGGGCATGGCTATCGCATGTTCGAGTGCGACGTGAAGCTGTCGGACGACGGCGTGCCCTTCCTGCTGCACGACGCCACGTTGAACCGCACCACCGACCGACGCGGCACGGCAGGCGACCTGCCGTGGACGCAGCTTTCACAGGTGGATGCCGGCAGCTGGCACAGCCGCGCCTTCGCCGGCGAGCCGCTGCCCACGCTGACGGCCATTGCACATTTCGTGCGCCGCAACGGCTTCGCGCTCAACATCGAGATCAAGCCCACACCGGGCACGGAGCTGCACACCGGCCGCGTGGTAGCCAGCGAAGCGGCGCGCCTGTGGCAAGGCGAGGCAGTGCCGCCGCTGCTCACCTCGTTCAAGACCGATGCGCTGCAAGGCGCCAGCGAAACCGCCCCCCAGCTGCCGCGCGGGCTGCTGCTCGACAAGCTGCACGACGGCTGGCTCGATCAGGCACGCGCGCTCGGCTGCGTGGCCGTGGTGAGCCTGTATGCATTGCTCGACGCGCAAGTCATTGCTGCCATCCGCGGCGCCGGCATGAAAGTGATGGCCTATACGGTGAACGACCCTGCCGAGGCGCACCGCCTGCACGGCCTCGGCATCGACGGGCTGATCACCGACGCGGTGGACCGCTTCTCACCGGCGGCCACCGTCATCTGACAAACGCGCCACCGCGCGTCGTCACACCCCTTCGGCCTGGACCACGTCGGCCGGCCGCACCGTGGCCTCGGCGCCCAGCAGGCTTTCCACCGGCTCCGGCTGCGGCAGCTCGGTGGTGTTGCGGATCACCGGGTGCCGCCAGGCCAGCGCCGCCAGCAACAACCCGCCCAGCCCCGCAAAGACCAACGAGGCGCGCAGCCCCACGTGCTCGCCCAGCCAGCCGCCGATGAGCGCGCCAGGCCCGGCCGGAATGAGGATGAGCCAGCGCATCGTGCTGGTCATGCGACCCAGCAGGTGCTCCGGCGTGACGGCCTGCCGCAGCGCCAGGAAGTTGATGAAGATCAGCACCGCGCCGGCGCTGAAGCAAACGAGCATCAGGGCAAAGGCCGCGATGCCCCAACGATCGGCCGGAGCGATTGCCAGCAGCGCCCAACCCAGGCCGCACACCGCGAAGCCGAGCACCAGGCAGGGCCCCGGGCCGATGCGCTTGGAGACGCGGTTGCCCAGCGTGCTGGCCACGATGGTGCCCAACCCCATGCCGACGTAGCTGAGGCCCACCTGGTGTTCGCTCAGGCCCAGGGTTCGGGTGGCGAACAGGATCTGCACGACCAACGCGCAGTGGTGCAGCATCTGCCACAGCCCCACCGCGGTGGCCAGCGCCATCAGCAGCGGCGTGTTGCGCACGAAACGCACGCCGGCTTTCAGGTCGCGCCAGAAGTGGGCATCGGGTCGTTCGCGCCGGATCTCATGCACGCGAATGCCGCGCAGGATGGCCACCGACACCAGCAGCAGCACCGCATCCACCAGCAGCGCCAGCGGCGCCCCCACCACCTTGATCAATGCTCCCGCCAGGCCCGGCCCGGCGACCTCGGCGCCCGACGTGGCGAGAGCATTCTTCGCATGTGCCTCGACCAGCCGCTCGCGCGCCACCACCTGCGTGAGCACGATCTGCGCTGCCGAACCGGCCGTCACGTAGATGCACCCCATCACGAAGGCGGCCGCGTACATCCAGCCCATGCTGAGCCAGCCCAGCCACCACGCCAGCGGCACGCTGGCCACCACCACGGCGATGCTGGCTTCACCGGCCACGTACACCGGCAGCTTGCGCACGCGGTCGAGCCACACGCCGCTGGGCAGCGAGAGCAGCACGAAAGGAAGGATCTCCATCGCCGTGAGCACGCCCATCTGCGTGGGGCTGGCGTGCAGCAGCACGGCAGCCGTGAGCGGCAGCGCGAGCATGGTGACCTGCCCGCCGAAGGAGCTGATGAGGATGGAGCTCCACAGGCGCCGGTAGGTCGCGTCGCGCAGCAAGTCATCGGGCGGCAGCGACAGCTGTTGCTGCAGGGCCCGGCGGATGCGGGCCAGCCATGCGGTCATGGTGTTCTCCAGGCTTGCAGCGCGGGTGCGCGCCACAAGAGAGGGGGTCAACGTCACCACCGGCCTCGTGGGCCCGTGGTCGGCATGTCAGAGCGTCAGGGTGGCCTGCTGCTGCGAACTTCACAGCGCCGCGGCCGGCGGCAGGCAATCCGGCGTGGCGGCCTAGCGGCCGACGCGAGACGATGGTCGTGCTCGCGATGCTCGCCGCACATCATGAGGTGCGTATGAACCTGCGAGCAGCCCGCCGCGCGCTGCGGTTGCAAGGCCGATCGGGTTCATCGCGTCCATGGAGGGCTCCTCGAATGATGTGCCCGCATGCTAGCAGCGGCACACTCGGGCTCACAAGGGCTGCAACGCGTGGCGTAGTCGTGCATGATGCACACGACACCCCTCCAAAGAGGGAATGTTCCGGCATGGACCGCTCCCTAGCATGGGGGTGTCTCCCCCCAAAGAAGTCCCTTGCAGCACTCGATGGACAGCTTGCGCATCCTGCACCTCGAAGACGACCCGCTCGATGCGGAACTCATCCACCGAACGGTCGCTCGCTGGCAGGTCGACGTGCAATGGCGCACCGTCGATTCGGTGAACGGCTACGCCGACGCGCTGAAGCGTCACCGCTTCGACGCGGTGGTGTGCGACAACAGCCTGCCCGGCATGGACGGCCTGCAGGCGCTGCAGCTGGCTCGCAACACGCACCCGGACGTCCCGTTCATCGTGCTCAGCGGCAACCCCGACGAGCAACGCGCGCTCGAGTGCCTGAAGGCCGGTGCGAACGACTACATCCTGAAGGATGGGCTGTGGCGCCTGCTGCCGGCCATGCACTATCTGCAAAACCAGCGCGAGCGCGAACGCCTCGAACGCGAAAAGGAAAGCCTCGCGGTGCTGATCGGCATCGTCAAACAGCTCTCCACTGCCCGCACGATGACCGACGTGATGACCATCGTGCGCAGCGGTGCGCGCCAGCTCACCGGCGCCGACGGCGCCACCTTCGTGCTGCGCGACCGCGAGTGCTGCTTCTACGCCGACGAGGACGCGATCGAGCCGCTCTGGAAGGGCCGCCGCTTCCCGCTGCACACGTGCATCAGCGGCTGGGCCATGCTCAACCAGCAGGCCGCCGTCATCCCGGACATCTACGTCGACCCGCGCATCCCCGTCGATGCCTATCGGCCCACCTTCGTGAGAAGCCTGGCCATGGTGCCCATCCGCACCGAATCGCCCATCGGCGCGATCGGCAACTACTGGGCCACGCCGCACACGGCCACCGAAAGCGAAGTGGCATTGCTGCAGGCGCTGGCAGACACCACCTCGGTGGCCATCGAAAACGTGCGGCTGTATGCAGAGTTAGAAGAGCGGGTGAGCCAGCGCACTGCGGCGCTGGCTCATGCCAACGAAGAACTGCAGGCGTTCAACTACTCGGTTTCACACGACCTGCGGGCACCGCTGCGCGCGATCAACGGCTACAGCCAGCTGCTGGCAGAGCCGCCGCACAGCGAGCAACTCGACGCTGAAGGCCGCAATTTCCTGCAGCACATCCACACCTCCGCCCATCGGATGGGCCGCATCATCGAAGATCTGCTCAGCCTCTCGCAGGTGGGCCGCGAGGCGCTGCTGCCACGCATGGTGGACCTGGCGCCGATGGCGCACGAAGTGATGGCACGGCTGCAAGCCACGGCGCCGCATCGCCATGTCGAGATCGAACTGCCGCACACGCTGCCGGTGCACGGCGACATCGGCCTGCTGCACCTCGTGCTGGAGAACCTGCTGTCCAACGCCTGGAAGTACACCTCCAAACGCGACCGCGCCCACATCCGGCTCAAGCCCTATGTTTCGGAGCGGGGCGAACACGGCTTCGTCGTGCGCGACGACGGGGCCGGCTTCGACATGGCCTACGCCCAGCGCCTGTTCGAGCCCTTCCGCCGCATGCACAGCGAGGCCGATTTTTCCGGCACCGGCGTGGGGCTTGCCATCGTGCGCCGCGCGGTGCACCGGCATGGCGGCCGCATCTGGGCGGAGTCAGCCCCCGGCGAAGGCGCGAACTTTTTCGTCGTGCTGCCCGGTGAGCCGCTGGCCACGGCCTGAGGCCGCGGGCAACCTTCCTCAGCTTCGGTAGTCGGCGTTGATGCTCACGTAGTCGTGCGAGAAATCGCAGGTCCACACGGTGGCCTGCGCCGCACCGCGGTTGAGGCCCACGCGCACGGTGATCTCGCTCTGTTTCATCACGCGCTGGCCGTCCTCTTCACGATAGGCCGGGTGACGCCCCCCCTTGGTGGCCACGTGCACGTCATCGAGGTGCAGCTCGATCAGGCCCTGGTCGAGATCGGCGATGCCGGCGTAGCCCACGGCCGCCAGGATGCGGCCGAGGTTCGGGTCGCTGGCATAGAAGGCCGTCTTGACCAGCGGCGAATGTGCAATGGCATAGGCCACCTGCTGGCATTCGGCTTCCGTGCGGCCGCCCTCGATCTGCACGGTGATGAACTTGGTGGCGCCCTCGCCGTCGCGCACGATGGCCTGCGCCAGCTGCGTGGCCACGGCGATCACCGCCTCGCGCAATGCGCGCCCTTCAGGTGAATCGAGCGAGGTGATCTCGTCGTGCTTGGCCTGGCGGGTGGCCATGAGCATGAACGAGTCATTGGTGGAGGTGTCGCCGTCGATCGTGATGCGGTTGAACGAGCGGTCGGCCGCTTCGCTCACCAGCGTCTGCACCAGGCCAGCGGCGATGTTGGCGTCGGTGGCGACGAAGCCAAGCATCGTCGCCATGTTGGGGCGGATCATGCCCGCCCCCTTCGAGATGCCGGTCACCGTGACGGCGGCCCCACCGATCTGCACGCGTCGCGAGGCTGCCTTGGGCAGCGTGTCGGTGGTCATGATGGCCTCGGCCGCCATGGCCCAGTTATCGGCCTTCAAGTCACCCAGCGCGGCAGGCAACGCAGCGGCGATGCGATCGTTGGGCAGCGTCTCCATGATCACGCCGGTGGAAAAGGGCAGCACCTGCTCCGGCGCCAGCTCCAGCTTCTGCGCGAGCGCAACGCAGGTGGCGTAGGCACGCGTGAGCCCGTCTTCACCCGTGCCTGCATTGGCATTGCCGGTGTTGATGACCAGCGCCCTCACCCCCACGCCAGCGGCCAAGTGCTTGCGGCACAGCTGCACCGGCGCCGCGCAGAAGCGGTTGCGTGTGAACACCCCGGCCACCGCGCTGCCTTCGGCCAGCGTGATGACAGTGAGGTCGCGACGATTGGCCTTGCGCACGCCGGCCATCGCGATGCCGATTTCGACACCGGGCACGGCGAACAGATCGGCGGGGTTGGGAGCGGTCAGATTCACGGGCATGGCAGGCCTCACGGGTCAGCAAAGGGCAGGCGCGCATTGTAGGGAGCGCATGCTTTCAGAAAAACGAAGAGGGCCCGGCAGGCCCTCTTCGTTTGGTACGCAAATGCTTCAGGCGAGTTTGCCGTGGCAGTGCTTGTATTTCTTGCCGCTGCCGCATGGGCATGGGTCGTTGCGGCCCACGCGCGGCACGTCGCCTGTTAGCGGCGCCTCGCTGTCGGTGGCGACGCTGCCATCTTCGTTGGGGTGCGTGTACTGCACGTTGGAGATGGCTTCCGCGCGCTCTTCGATGGCCTCGGCCGCCTGTGCGGCTTCTTCCCGCGACTGGATGCGCACGGTCATCAGCACGCGCGTCACTTCCATCTTCACCATGTCGAGCAGTTGCGAGAACAGCTCGAAGGCCTCACGCTTGTATTCCTGCTTCGGGTTCTTCTGCGCGTAGCCGCGCAGGTGGATGCCCTGGCGCAGGTAGTCGAGTGCCGCCAGATGCTCGCGCCAGCGCGTGTCGATGGTCTGCAGCAGGATCATCCGCTCGAACGCTGCGAACTGCGCGTCGCCGACGATGGCCAGCTTGGCGGCAAACGAATCGTCGGCTGCCTTCACAACCTTCTCGACGATGTCCTCGTCGGTGATCGCCTCGCTCTTCTCGACCTCGGCCTTCAGCAGCACGTCGAGCAGCCACTCGTCGCGCAGCGCCTTCTCCAGGCTAGCGAGGTCCCACTGTTCCTCGACGCTTTCGGCCGGCACGAAGGTGCGCACCACGTCGGTCAATGCACCACGGCGCAAGTGGGCGATCTGCGCGCTCAGGTTCTCGGCCTCGAGGATGTCGTTGCGCTGCTGGTAGATCACCTTGCGCTGGTCGTTCGACACATCGTCGTACTCGAGCAGCTGCTTGCGGATGTCGAAGTTGCGCGCCTCGACCTTGCGCTGTGCGCTTTCGATGCTGCGCGTCACGATGCCCGCCTCGATGGCTTCGCCGTCGGGCATCTTCAGGCGTTCCATGATGGCCTTCACGCGGTCGCCCGCGAAGATGCGCATCAGCGGGTCTTCGAGCGAGAGGTAGAAGCGTGAAGAACCCGGGTCACCCTGGCGCCCGGAACGGCCGCGCAGCTGGTTGTCGATGCGGCGGCTCTCGTGCCGCTCGGTGGCGATGATGCGCAGGCCGCCTTGTGCCTTCACGTGCTCGTGCAGGCCTGCCCATTCGTCCTTGAGCTGCTGGATGCGCTGCGCCTTCTCGGCCTCGGGAATGGCTTCGTCGGCTTCGATGAACTGGATCTGCTTCTCGACGTTGCCGCCCAGCACGATGTCGGTGCCGCGGCCGGCCATGTTGGTGGCGATCGTGATCATCTTCGGCCGGCCGGCCTGCGCCACGATCTCGGCTTCCTTCGCGTGCTGCTTGGCGTTGAGCACCTGGTGCGGCAGCTTGGCCTTTTCCAGCAACTTGGAGACCAGCTCCGAGTTTTCGATGGACGTGGTGCCCACCAGCACCGGCTGGCCGCGCTCGTAGCAGTCCTGGATGTCCTTGACGACCGCCTCGTAGCGCTCGCGGGCGGTCTTGTAGACGAGGTCGAGCTCGTCACGGCGCACCGTCGGCCTGTTCGGCGGGATCACCACGGTCTCGAGACCGTAGATCTCCTGGAATTCGTAGGCCTCGGTGTCGGCCGTGCCCGTCATGCCCGCCAGCTTGGCGTACATGCGGAAGTAGTTCTGGAAGGTGATGGACGCCAGCGTCTGGTTCTCGGGCTGGATCGCCACGCGCTCCTTCGCTTCCACCGCCTGGTGCAAGCCGTCGGACCAGCGGCGGCCGGTCATCAGGCGCCCGGTGAATTCGTCGACGATGACCACCTCGCCGTTCTGCACCACGTAGTGCTGATCACGGTGGTACAGGTGGTGGGCGCGCAATGCGGCCGTGAGGTGGTGCATCAGCGTGATGTTGGCCGCGTCGTACAGCGACGCGCCCTCGGCCAGCAACCCGTCCTTGGCAAGCAGTTCCTCAGCGCGCTCGTGGCCGGCTTCCGTGAGAAACACCTGGTGCGACTTTTCGTCGGCGGTGAAGTCCCCCGGCTCGATGACGCCTTCGCCTGTGCGCGGATCAGCCTCGCCGATCTGCTTCTTGAGGTGCGGCACCACAGCGTTGATGCGCACGTACAGCTCGGTATGGTCTTCTGCTTGGCCGCTGATGATGAGCGGCGTGCGGGCCTCGTCGATGAGGATGGAGTCCACCTCGTCGACGATGGCGTAGTTCAGGCCGCGCGCGACGCGATCCGCGGTCTCGTAGACCATGTTGTCGCGCAGGTAGTCGAAGCCGAACTCGTTATTGGTGCCGTAGGTCACGTCAGCGGCGTAGGCGGCCTGCTTTTCCTCGCGCGGCATCTGCGGCAGGTTCACACCCACGGTGAGGCCCAGGAAGTTGTACAGCCGCCCCATCCATTCGGCATCGCGACGTGCGAGGTAGTCGTTCACGGTCACGACATGCACGCCCTTTCCCGTGAGCGCGTTCAGGTAGACCGGCAAGGTCGCCATCAGCGTCTTGCCTTCGCCGGTGCGCATTTCGGCGATCTTGCCGTTATGCAAAGCCATGCCACCGATGAGCTGCACGTCGAAGTGGCGCATCTTCAGCTCGCGCTTGCCGCCTTCACGTACCACCGCAAACGCCTCGGGCAGCAATTGGTCGAGCGTCTCGCCCTTGCCCAGCCGCTCCTTGAATTGCGCAGTTTGCGCACGCAGTTCGTCGTCGTTGAGTTTTTCGAACTGGGGTTCGAGTGCGTTGATCTTCTCGACCACACGCCGGTACTGCTTCAGCAGGCGGTCGTTGCGGCTGCCAAAAATTTGAGTGAGAAGATTGGGCAACATGCTTCGGGAAGATGGACGGGGTGTGAGGTGGGGCCGCCGGCTGGCAGCGGACCTGGCGAAGCGCCTTGCCGCGCTGCGCCCCTGCCAACTGAGGCCTGACCGTCGCTTTGCAAGCGCGACGTGCAGCCGCTTGCGGCAGCCGCCGCAAAGCAAAAAATTCTAGCACCGGGGTGCCCCGGTACCGTGCGGCGGGGCGTGTCTGCTACGGCCCGCTCAGCGCGCCACAGCTGCCTGAGAGCGGCCGGCCGCTGCCACCGCCGACGAACCGGCGCGGTTACC
Source organism: uncultured Rivibacter sp. (assembly GCA_946480925.1). Next base: position 144,560 of record CAMLLU010000002.1, on the reverse strand, counting down.
AGCCAGGAACTTGGCGGGGTTCTGCGGCACACCTTCGACCAGCACTTCGAAATGCAGGTGCGGGCCGGTCGACCGGCCCGTGGACCCGACCAGGGCGATGGCCTGGCCGCGCTTGACGATGTCACCGGTCTTCACCAGCAGCTTCGATGCGTGCGCATAACGGGTCACCAGGCTGTTGCCATGGTCGACCTCGACCATGTTGCCGTACTGCGGGTGCATCTCAGAAGCAATGACCACCCCGCCCGCCGCGGCCTGGATCGGCGTGCCCGTGTCGGCCGGAAAGTCGAGGCCGGTGTGCAACGCACCGCGGCCAGTGAACGGGTCGGTGCGGAAGCCGAAGCCAGAACCGATCGGCCCCTCCACCGGTGCCGAGCTGGGCACCATCAACGCGCTGAGCCGACTTTCGAGAAGGCGCGACTCGATCATCGTGAACATGTCGCCGTGGTGCTCAGCCTGCTCGTCAAGCTGCGCCACGGCTTGATTGAGCTGTTCGAGTGACGGCGAATGCGCTGGCACATAAGGCCCGCCTTGCCCTCCCGAACCCACAGCCTTCGCTCCAGCGGGGGCACCGCCTCGAGCGGCAGGCGCATTCCTGCCTGTGTCTCTTTCATCAGCAGGGCGCAGGTCTTCAGGTTTGAGCCCGGCCAAGCCGGAAACGCGCTCGCCCATGAGTTGAAGCTTCACCAGCTTCGCCTGCATTTCACCGACGCGCTGGGCCATGGCATCAAGGTTCTCGCGCATGAAGCGATCGCGCTGCGCAATTTCGTCGCGCACGACCAAGCGCACGACCTGGCTCACCACCGGCCAACCTTCACGCGCTGCCTTCAGGAAGATGAAGTGGTAGACCGCGCCGGAAACCAGCATCAGGAGCGCGCCCAGCAACAGGCCGAGCACCGCCACCTGCATGGCGCTGAACTGCAGTACGCGCGTGCGGGCCATACGCCCGTGGGTGATCATTACCTGCATCGCTCTACACTCCTCACATCATGACCATGCACCGCTCGGTACCCGACGCGCTGCCGATCCGTGACGCCCTTCAACGCAGCGGTCCCCTGGAGCGGCTGCAGCAGCGGCTTGCCGACTCGAGGGCACGGTTCGATGCCGTGTTGACCTGCTTGCCCGCTGCGCTGAGCCCATTCGTAAGCGCCGGCCCGGTCGATGACCAAGGCTGGACGCTGATTGCTCGGAATGCTTCAGTGGCGGCGAAGTTGCGCCAGTTGCAACCTCGCCTGGAAGCAGCACTGCGCCAGCGGGGGTGGCAGGTTACCGCCATCCGCATCCATGTTCAATCAAGCGGAAACGGTAATGTGTAAAGCTTGGTGCCGGCTATCCGACTCGAACGGATGACCTACCGCTTACAAGGCGGTTGCTCTACCAACTGAGCTAAGCCGGCTGGCGGCGCAAAGCGCCGATTTGTTCACGCGCCATTGTGATGGCGCTTCTTGACTCGACCGCCGCAAGGGCGGGCACCGGTGGAATTCTAGGCACGAGGAAGGTCGCGCTTCGATCACCTCTTGTTACTTGATACGTTTGAGCGAGGGACGCCCGTTGCCCGCGCCAGGGGCGGCGGGCGGCTCCGGCGGCTCTTCTTCGCCGGCCCCTTCTTCTTCGGGGGGCGAGGCCAGTCGCAGCCCCCTCGACTCGGCGCCTGCAGCCGGCGCAGGTGCCTCGGCCTCTGCAACGGCAGCGTCGGTGGGCACCGGGAAGGCCATGCCTTGACCGTTCTCTCTTGCGTAGATGGCAATCACGTGGTCGATGGGCACGATGATCTCGCGCGCCACGCCTCCAAAGCGTGCCTTGAACGACACCTGATCGTTGCCGAGCTGAAGGCCACTGGTGGCCTCGAAGCTGACGTTGAGCACGATCTCGTTGTTCTTCACGTACTCCAGCGGCACCTGCACCGAACGGTCCACGTACACCGCAAGATACGGTGTGAAGCCGTTGTCGGTGCACCAGTCGTGCAGCGCACGAATGAGGTACGGCCGAGTGGACGTGCCTTGTGCTTCAGGAGCTGCAGGACCTGTCATCGCACCACCACGCGTCTTACTTGCGCATCACCTTTTCCGAGGGCGTGAGCGCCTCGATGTAAGCCGGCCGCGAAAAGATGCGTTCGGCGTACTTCAGCAACGGCGCAGCGTTTTTCGACAGGTCGATGCCGTAGTAGTCGAGACGCCACAGCAACGGCGCAATCGCCACGTCGAGCATGGAGAAATCGTCGCCCAGCATGTACTTGTTCTTCAGGAAGATAGGGGCGAGCTGCGTGAGGCGATCGCGGATCTGCGAGCGGGCTTTTTCGAGCTGCTTGTCCGTGGCCTTGACGCCGCGCCCTTCGAGCAGGTTCACATGGGCAAACAGTTCCTTCTCGAAATTGAAGAGGAACAGCCGCACACGGGCACGGGCCACCGGGTCTCCCGGCATCAACTGCGGGTGCGGGAAGCGTTCGTCGATGTACTCGTTGATGATGTGCGACTCGTACAGGATGAGGTCGCGTTCAACGAGGATGGGCACCTCGTTGTACGGGTTCATCAGCGCGATGTCTTCCGGCTTGGCAAACAGGTCGACGTCACGGATTTCGAAATCCATGCCCTTTTCGAACAGCACGAAGCGGCAACGGTGCGAGTAGGGGCAGGTGGTTCCGGAGTAAAGCACCATCATGGCGGTGTGCTCCCAGCAATGAAAAACAGGTTCTCGAAAAACACAAACGGAGTGGGCGGCGGGGGCGCGTCCCACTCCGACAGTGCGCAGCGCCGAACGGGTCGGCCGCAGCGCGGCTCAAAGGGTCACTTCACGTCTTTCCAGTAGGCGGCATTGAGTCGCCAAGCGATCACGAAAAAGGCCGCCAGGAACAGCAGCACCCACACGCCGACGCGCACACGCTGGTTCTGGGCGGGCTCGCCCATCCATTGAAGATACGCCACCAAGTCGGCCACGGCGGCATCGTAGGCCTGCGGGGACAGCTTCCCGGGCGTCAATTGCTCGAAACCGGCAAAACTGTGCATTGTCTTGCTTGGATCGTGCGGGTCTTTGGCCTCGACGTACTTGGCGACTCGCTGGCCCTGCAGCTCCCACAGCACGTGAGGCATGCCGACGTTGGGGAATGCGAGGTTGTCCCAGCCGGTGGCCTTCGTGTCGTCGCGGAAGTAAGTGCGCAGATAGGTGTAGAGGTAGTCGGCCCCGGTACCGTTGTGGCCGGCGCGCGAACGTGCGATCACCGTGAGGTCGGGAGGCACCGCGCCGAACCAGTCCTTCGCCTGCTTCGGATCGAGGGCCACCTTCATCGTTTCACCGACCTTTTCGGTGGCGAACATCAGGTTGCCCTTGATCTGTTCTTCGGTCAGGCCGATTTCCTTCATGCGGTTGTAGCGCATGAATGCAGCAGAGTGGCAGTTCAGGCAGTAATTGACGAACAGCTTGGCGCCGTTCTGCAGCGCTGCCACGTCCGACATCTTCTCGGTCGGGAACTTGTCCCATGCAATGCCGCCTTCGGCAGCTTGTGCGCCGCCGGACAGCAGGGCCAGCGTGGCCAGCAGGGAAGCGATCAGCTTTTTCATCTTGGGGTCTTTCTCGGCTGGTCGTTCAGTGCGCGTGGTAGGTCACGCGATCCGGCACGGGCTTGAACGTGCCCAGGCGGCTCCACCACGGCATGAGCAGGAAGAAGCCGAAGTACACCAGAGTGCCGATCTGCGACACACGCTCGCCGATGAGCGACGGCGGCTGGATGCCGAGATAACCCAGCACCATGAAGAAGACGACGAACAGACCGTAGATGTACTTGTGCCAGTCCGGACGGTAGCGGATCGACTTGACCGGGCTGCGATCGAGCCAAGGAAGGAAGAACAGGATCACGACGGCGCCGCCCATGACCACAACACCCCAGAACTTGGCCTCGAAGGTCAGCAGGGCTGCGGCGCCCAGCAACGCACCAACGGCAATGAAAGCCTTGCCCTTCGCCGAGAAGCCGCCGCGGAGGATGCCGAGCACAGCACCAAGCGCCAACAGCGCCACCAGCACGTAGACCATCTGATCGGTGGTGGCACGCAGCATCGAATAGAACGGCGTGAAGTACCACACCGGCGCGATGTGCGCAGGCGTCTTCAGCGGATCAGCCGGGATGAAGTTGTTGTATTCGAGGAAGTAGCCGCCGAACTCGGGAGCAAAGAACACCACGGCACTGAAGATGAACAGGAACACCACCGTACCCATGATGTCGTGCACCGTGTAGTACGGATGGAACGGGATCCCGTCGAGCGGACGGCCTTGCGCGTCTTTCTTGGCCTTGATTTCGACGCCGTCGGGATTGTTGGAGCCCACTTCGTGCAGCGCGACGATGTGCGCCACCACCAGTCCCAGCAGCACCAGCGGCACGGCAATGACGTGGAAGCTGAAGAAGCGGTTCAACGTGGCGTCGCCCACCACGTAATCGCCGCGGATCAGGATGGCGAGGTCGGGGCCGACGAAGGGCACGGCAGCGAACAGGTTGATGATCACCTGCGCGCCCCAGTACGACATCTGGCCCCAGGGCAGCAGGTAGCCCATGAACGCCTCGGCCATCAGGCACAGGAAGATCGCACAGCCGAAGATCCACACCAGTTCACGCGGCTTGCGGTAGCTGCCGTACATGAGCCCGCGGAACATGTGCAGATACACGACGATGAAGAACGCGCTGGCTCCGGTGGAGTGCATGTAACGCACAAGCCAACCCCAGGGCACGTCGCGCATGATGTACTCGACCGAGGCGAATGCGAGGTTCGCGTCCGGCTTGTAGTTCATCACGAGGAAGATGCCGGTGACGATCTGGATCACCAGCACCAGCATCGCCAGCGAGCCGAAGAAGTACCAGAAGTTGAAGTTCTTCGGCGCGTAGTACTCGGCGGCGTGCTCGTTCCAGAGCTTGGTGGCTGGGAACCGGTTGTCGACCCAGTTCATCAGCCGTACGGCGGCCGGCGCATCGGGGGAGATTTCTTTGAATTCAGCCATCGTGGACCTCGTTGCGCGTTAAGCCGTTTCGCCTTCGCCGATCAGCAGGCGGCTTTCGGAAAGGTACTTGTACGGCGGGACTTCGAGGTTGTCCGGCGCGGGCTTGTTCTTGTAGACGCGGCCAGCCAGATCGAACGTAGAGCCGTGGCAGGGGCACAGGAAGCCGCCGACCCAGTCGTCGGGCAATGAAGGCTGCGGGCCGGTCGCGAACTTGTCGGTCGGCGAGCACCCCAGGTGCGAGCAGATGCCCACCACCACGAGGATTTCCGGCTTGATGGAGCGCCACTCGTTGCGAGTGCTCTTCATCGGGGTGACCTCGTCGGCCTTGCGCTCCGACTTCGGATCGGCCACCAGGACATCGGTCTTCTTGAGCGATTCGAGCTGCTCCGGCGTGCGCTTGACGATCCACACCGGCTTGCCGCGCCACTCGACGGTGAGCTTTTCACCGGGTTTCAGCGCGCTGATGTCGACTTCCACCGGGGCCCCCGCGGCCCGCGCCCGCTCCGAAGGCTCGAAGGTTCTGACGAACGGCACGGCGGTGGCCACACCACCCACACCGCCCGCGGCGCAGGCAATGGCTACCCAGGTACGTCGACCTTTGTCGACGGAGCTCTCACCTTTGTTATCGCTCATGAAAATCCTCAGGATTCGAGTTCGGATTCGGGGGCAACCGGCGATTCTAGCGGACGCGTAACACGCGCCGGAAGGCGCCGAGCGGCACGCGTTGACCAGCGACAACGCGGAACACAGAGCATCCACGGCAGCTTGACTTGGTGAAAGTCTGCGGAATACTGCCTGCGCACGATGCCGCGCTCAACCAGCGGGACACACCAGAAACCGAACAACAGGAGCAGCCGATGGGATTCATCACCGAGTTCAAGGAGTTCGCTGTCAAGGGCAACGTCATCGATCTCGCCGTCGGCGTGATCATCGGCGGAGCCTTCGGCAAGATCGTCGACTCCGTGGTCAACGACCTGATCATGCCGCTCATCGGCAAGGTGACCGGAGGGCTCGATTTCTCCAACTACTACATCGCGCTGGCTGGGCAGCCGGCCGGTCTGCCGCTGGCAGAGGCCAAGAAAGCCGGCGCGGTGTTCGCGTACGGCAGTTTCCTGACCACCTTGGTGTACTTCATCATCCTGGCCTTCATCATCTTCATGATGGTCAAGCAGATCAACCGCCTCAAGCGCGAAACTCCACCGGCAGCCCCGGCACCTGCCGCGCCGCCGGAAGATATCGTGCTGCTGCGTGAGATCCGGGATGCGTTGAAGAAGTAGAACCAGCCACTGCACAGAGCTGGCGGAACATCCGACCAGCCGGGAACGAGTTGGGAGCCATGGGCATCACTGAAGGTGAGATGCGCCGCTGTTTCGGTCCATACTTCGGCCGGGTGGCGGTAGCATTTGCCGTGCCCGCCGGTTCCTGCCCGGCCCGCCAGCACGTGAACAGCCCGTGATCGACTCTCGACTCCAGCCCGCCCTGCAAGCGGGCCTGACGCGCATTCAGACGACCGCACAGACCGTGGCGGATCGCGTCGCGGATGCGCTCGGGCTGGCGGCCATGTCGGCCAGCAGCAATGCGCAGCGCCAGGCGTACATGACGGCCCAGTTCGACCTCCGTCGCCGGCTGCCGGCCTTCAACCTGACGTTCGGCAACGTGTTGCGCGACAAGGTCATGAAGGAGGTGCTGCCGCCTGCAGAGCGCAGTTTTGCTGCGACAGACTGGGAATCCCTGAGCCTGGTCGGCGACGATGAGGTCGAAGAGCGGGTCTCGGCCGAGCGCCTGGGCATGGAAGTCGAGCACGAGTGTGAATGGGAGCTGCGCGAGCTCTCAGCCTACATGGGCTCGTTGATGGGCCTGGGCCGTGCCGACCAAGACCGCAACCCTCTGCGGCCCGAACTCGTGGGCAAGGCGCTGTTTCGCGCCATCGAGACCACGACGGAACAACCTGATTCGCGCAAGCTGCTGGCGCGCGAGTTGAGCCGAGCGATGGCTCAGGCCATGCGAGCGTGCTACCGGAGCATCGTCGAAGACCTTCGGCAACGCGGCGTGCAGCCGGTGGGGTTGTCCGTCAAGCAGGTCGAGGGCCCGGGGAACGAACTACCGCGCGAGGTCTTGCGCGACACCTCCGCCTACAGGTCCGTTCCGCCCAAAGACGAGGTCCAGGCGGCAAAGGCATTGAGCGCGATGTTCGGCATGGCTGTGCCTTCAAGTTTTGGCGAAATGGGCGGCGCGAGTGGCGGCAGTGGCCACGGCAGCCTGAGCCAGGACGCCGCCGCGTCGATGGCGGGGCTGTTGGCCGGACTGGGTACAGGTCGTGCCGCCGCAGCTAGCAGCGGTGCGCACGGCGGATTAGGCGGCGGCAGCGGACACGGCACGGCAGCACCACGCAGCTCGGATGCACAACTGGCCGACGTGATCCGCCGCCTCGCCTTTCTGACCAGCGGGCCGGGCGATCTCGGCTGGCCAAGCTCCGGCGGCGGTACCGGGGCCGCGGGAACTGCGAGCACGTCATCGGCGCCCGGCGCATCGTCGGGACGCAGCTTCACGGTCACGGGCGGTGGCGACTACGGCAGTTCGAGCCCTGGCGCGCTGGGCGCTTCGGGCCCATCTTCCGGGCTCGGCGCCCTGACGGGCCTGATGGCCGCCAACCTGATCCGTCAGCATCGCGACGAGCTGATGCGCGCCTCCACCGGCGCGCTCGATCACATGGTGATCGATGTGGTCGGCGCACTGTTCGACCAGGTGCTGTCCGATCCGAAGGTGGCGCCGGCGATGGCGCGGCAGATCGCGCGGCTGCAGCTGCCGGTGCTGCGCGTGGCGCTCAAGGACGTCGGGTTCTTCAGCTCGCGCAAGCACCCGGTGCGACGCTTCGTCAATCGCATCGCTTCGCTCGCTGCCGCATATGAGGACTTCGATGACGGCCCCGGCCGCGAATTCCTCGCCAAGGTCCGCACGCTGGTGCAGCAGATCGTCGAAGGCGACTTCGACCAGATGGATCTGTACGAGTCCAAGCTGGTCGAGCTCGAAGCGCTGATCCAGGCTCAAGCCGCCAAGGACAACCCGGAACACGCGCAGGCCGCTGCGCTGCTCGACAACAAGGAAACCGAGCTGCGCATCCAGCAGCGCTACATGCGCGAGCTGCAGGTCAACCTCGCGCCGCTGGCACTGCACGACTTCGTGCGTGACTTCGTGGCGCAGGTGTGGAGCCAGGTGCAGGTGATGGCAGCCACGCGCGAAGGCCCCGGTTCGCAGCTGGCCGAGCGCATGAAGCGTGTGCCGCGCGATCTGGTGTTCAGCGTGCAGCCCAAGGGCACGCCTCAGTTGCGAAAAGAGTTCCTCGTCAAACTGCCGCAGCTGATGAAGGACTTGAACGAAGGGCTGGCGATGATTCGCTGGCCGGAAGCAGCAAAGAAGGACTTCTTCTCCAAGCTGCTTCCGGCGCACGCCGAATCGCTGAAAGGGCAGCCGCTCACCGACTTTGCGCAGCGCCAGCTGTCGCACCAGCTCGACCAGGTCGACAAGGTGTCGATTCCCAAGCCGCAGGACATCGCGCGGGACTCTGCGCAGGCGCCGCTCTCGGCCACCGAAGCAGCAACGCCACAGTTTTCGCCCGAGGAGGCTCAGAAGATCGGCCTGGTCGACGAAAGCGCGATCGACTGGGACGGCACCGTCGACATCGACCTCGACACGGCTGCGGGCGACTCATCGTCGGCCGAGCTCGACATCAATCTGGACAGCCCGGCGCCCCCATCGGCTGGGCCCCAACTCATGCACCACATTCAGCCCGGCATCGCCTACCAGATGCACCTGGACCAGGGCGGCTGGAAGAAGGTACGGTTGAACTGGGTGAGCCCTGGCCGCGCGTTTTTCGTCTTCACGCACGGCAAAAAGCATCAGAAGACCATCTCGCTCACTTCGCGCATGCTCGGCCGCATGTGCGAAACCGGGCGCTTCAAGGCCTTCGAGCAGGCTGAGTTGATCGAGCGCGCTACCGCGCGTGCACGCAAGCAGCTGGCGGCCTTGTCTGGCTCAAGCAGCAAGCACTGAGCGGCCTGTCACCAGCCGGCGTGCCATCCGGGCCGCGGCAATCAGGCTGGATGGGTCGGCCCGCCCGGTCCCCGCCAGGTCGAAGGCCGTGCCGTGATCGGGGCTGGTGCGCACGAACGGAAGCCCCAGCGTCACGTTGACGCCCTGCTCCACACCCAGGTACTTCACCGGGATCAGACCCTGATCGTGGTACTGCGCGATCACGAGGTCGAACTCACCGCGGCGTGCGCGCATGAATATCGTGTCCGGCGCATAGGGCCCGCTGGCGGCGATGCCTTCGGCCTGTGCGGATTCAATGGCGGGGATGATGAAGCGCTGCTCCTCGTCTCCAAACAATCCGCCCTCACCTGCGTGGGGGTTCAAACCTGCCACAGCAATGCGCGGCTGCGGCTGGCCCCACGCTGCCGCACAGCGGTGGGCAATGCGCAAGGTCTCGAGAACGGCCTCACGCGTGACCAGTTCGATCGCCCTTCGCAACGACACATGAATGCTCACCAGTACCGTCTTGAGCTCGTCATTGGCCAGCATCATGCGCACCGCCGCCGCGCCGCTTTCCGCCTGCAGCAGCTCGGTGTGACCGGGATAAGGCTCACCGGCGGCCGCCAGCGCCTCCTTGTGAAGCGGTGCTGTCACGATGGCCGAGATCTCGCCTGACCGCGCCAGTGTGATGGCATGGCGGACACAAGCCGCGGCCGCCGCACCGGATCGCGCGTCAACACGACCCAGCGGCGCCTCAGCCACATCGGCCGGCAGCCCCGGAGGCGGGAGCACCGGGATGCAACCTCGTGGGCAGGCACTCACATCAGAGGATGTTTCAAGCACCACCACAGGCAGGACGCCGCCAGTGATCCGGGCCGCGCGGCGCATGACCGTAACGTCGCCGATCACAAAACCGCCCGCCAGCGCGCCGGAACGGAAGCCCATGGCAAGAATTTCAGGGCCGATGCCGCCGGCGTCTCCCATCGTCAGGGCCAACGGCGAAGCCAAGCGAACTGTAGGAGGAAGTGTTGGCAGCATCGCCAGATTGTCACTGCAGCGGTAACGGGAGCGGCTGGATGCCCTTCTCGCCGGAACGATTCGGGTTTCCCCGGATCGGAAATGAACTTTCTTCATGAATCCGTTCAAACCGAACGTTTAGCACTCATCCATGGCGAGTGCTAGTATCCTGGCCAGAAAGGGGGCTCCTGATGTCCGTTGCTTCCATCAACGCAAATTTTCCGGCCGGTGCCGGCATGGCTCTGACCGTTCGCGACCCGTGGGCGCTGGTCCCGCCGGTCGGCAATCTCGACGCTTACATCTCCGCAGTCAACCGTATTCCGCTGTTGACGCAGGAAGAGGAAATCACGCTCGCCAAACGGCTGCGCGAACACAACGACCTCGAAGCCGCTGGTCGGCTTGTGCTGTCACACCTGCGGCTGGTGGTGTCGGTGTCACGCCAGTACCTGGGTTATGGTCTGCCGCATGGCGACCTGATCCAGGAAGGCAATGTGGGCCTGATGAAGGCCGTGAAACGCTTCGACCCGACCCAGGGCGTGCGGCTGGTGAGCTATGCACTGCACTGGATCAAGGCCGAAATCCACGAGTACGTGCTGAAGAACTGGCGCATGGTCAAGGTGGCCACCACCAAGGCACAGCGCAAGCTGTTTTTCAACCTCCGCTCGATGAAGCAAGGTTTCAAGGGCGAAGCCGAAGACCACGACCTGCATCGCAGCACGCTCACCGACAGCGAGATCGACATCGTCGCACGCGAACTGAACGTCAAGCGCGAAGAAGTCATCGAGATGGAAACCCGGTTGTCGGGCGGTGATGTCGCGCTGGAGCCGAGCGGCACCGACGACGGCGAGGAGGCCTTCACGCCGATCGCCTATCTTGCCGATGAATCGCAGGAGCCGACCCGCGTGCTGGATACGCAGCGCCGTGACACGTTGGCTGGAGAAGGCATCAACCAAGCGCTCGAAGTGCTCGACCCGCGCAGCCGCCGCATCGTCGAAGAGCGCTGGCTCAAGGTCGACGACGACGGCTCCGGTGGAATGACACTGCACGAGCTGGCAGCCGAGTACGGTGTGAGTGCCGAACGCATTCGCCAGATCGAAGTGGCGGCCATGAAGAAGATGCGCAAGGCCCTGGCCGAATACGCATAAAGGCCTGCTCCGGCACAAGAACAACGGCTCCCACGGGAGCCGTTTTCATTGGAGCGGCGACAGCTCAGGCGCCTTGCAGGAGCTGTTTGAAGTCGGCCGCCAGGGCCTCGGCACCGGAGCCGTAGCGCACGTACAAACGCACCCGGCCTTGTGGGTCGAAAACATAGGAAGCCGCGGTGTGGTTGATGGTGTAGCTGTCCGGCGTCTTGCCGGGAACCTTTTCGTAGAAGATCTTGAAGGCCTTGGCCATGGCGAGCGTCTGCTCGGGCGTGCCGCGCAGAGCGACGAAGCTCGGGTCGAAGTTGCGCACGTAGGCCTTCAGTACCTCGGGGGTATCGCGCTCCGGATCGACCGTGATGAAGACACCCTGGATGCGTTCGCCATCGGCACCAAGCTGCTGCTTCACCTGGGCGAGCTCAGCCATCGTCGTGGGGCAGACGTCCGGGCATTGCGCGAAGCCGAAGAACACCAGCACCGCCTTGCCTTTGAAGTCGGCCATCGTGCGGACCTTGCCCTCCGTATCGGGCAGTGAAAAGTCCCTCGCATAGTCGGCGCCAGTGACATCGACCGCCTTGAATTGCGCCTTTGACGCATCGCTCCCGCCGCCCGTGGGCTTGCAACCGCTCAAGGCACCGATCGCACCCAACACGAATACACGCCGGTCCATCATCAACGTCATGCGATCCAGCCCTTCAGGTAGGGGTTGAGATAGTGGTCGAGCAACAAGGCCGCGAACAGCAGCGACAAGTGGACGATCGAAAAGCGGAAGGTGGCACGCGCCAGCGTGTCGCTGTAGTGGCGCCACAGCCGCCACCCATAGCCGATGAAGCCGGCGCCGAGCGCCAGGGCCGACAACAGGTAGATCCAGCCGCTCATGCCGTAGACGAAGGGCAGCAAGGTGCCGGCGAACAGCACGATGGTGTAAAGCAGCACCTGCAGCCGAGTGAATTCGTTGCCGTGGGTGACCGGCAGCATCGGCAGCCCGGCACGCGCATAGTCTTCGGCGCGGTAGAGCGCAAGCGCCCAGAAGTGCGGTGGCGTCCACAGGAAGATGATGAGGCACAGCATCAGCGCCTCTGGACCCACCTCGCCACGCAGCGCGGCCCACCCCAGCACCGGCGGCATCGCACCCGAGGCACCACCGATCACGATGTTCTGCGGCGTGAGCGGCTTCAGCACCACGGTGTAGATCACTGCATAGCCCACGAAGGTGGCGAAGGTGAGCCACATCGTGAGCGTGTTGACCCACAGGTACAGCACTGCCATGCCGGCGGCGCACAACAGCATCGAGAACGTGAGCGTCTGCGTATTGGTGAGCTCGCCCTTGGCGGTGGGGCGCCAGGCGGTACGGCGCATCTTGGCGTCGATGTGCTGCTCGACCAAGCAGTTGAACGCCGCCGCGGCGCTGGCCACCAGCCAGATGCCCACGGTGGCGGCCACGGCCAGCTGCCATTCACGTACTGAAGGCCACCCCGGCACCGCCAGCAGCATGCCGATGGCGGCGCAAAACACGATGAGTTGCACCACGCGCGGCTTGGTAAGCGCAGTGAACTGGCGCAGGCGCGACGGCAAGGGCGTGCCCGCGGCGGAATGGGTGGCAAGGGTGTCTGACATCGGAACGGACGCGATTCTAGAAAGCAGCGCTAGGGAGCGGCCCGTGACGCGCTTTGGGTGGCGACGGCCACGCTCAGGCGTGCGAGCCTCACGCGCCAGCGCCAGGCCTGTGCCAGCAAGGTGGTCAGCACGACGATCAGCGCGGCGGCACCGCCCGTATGAGCCAGTGCAGCGACCATGGGCCAGCCCAGCACCACGTTGCCCAACCCGGAGGCAACTTGCCACACGGCGACGGCCACGAGCCCGGTCGCGTAGCGTCGCAGTCGCGGCTCCTGCGGGGCATAACGCAACAACAGCCAGACGAGCCAGCCGACCGCACACAGCAGCACGAAAGCGCCGATGCGATGAGTGACATGAATGGCGGTGAGCGCGGCAAATGGCAGGTAGCCGCCGTCTTTGCCTTCGCCCAATCCACGAATGATGGTGAAGCCGTGGTCGAAGTCCATCGGCGGCCACCACTGGCCCTGGCAGGTGGGAAAGTCCGTGCAAGCGAGCACCGCGTAGTTGGTGCTGACCCAGCCGCCCAGCAGCACCTGGAAGACGCTGAGCAGCAGCACGAAAGCCGTGCCGCGGCGCAGGTTCACGCCCACCTGCAGCGGGCGTGGTTCATACGAGACCGCCTGCCAGGCCAGCAAGGCGAGCAGCACCAGCCCACCCAGCAGGTGAGCAGTCACTACCGCCGGGTACAGCTTGAGCGTGACGGTGAGTGCACCGAAGGCACCCTGCACACACACCCAGACGAAGGTCACCGTGGCCCACCAGGGCGAAGCATTGATGACATGGCGACGAAGCAACCAGCTGCCCAGCATGAGCGCGGTGATCAGCGCGCCCACGCCCGTGGCGAAGTAGCGGTGGACCATCTCGATCCAGGCCTTGCCATGCGTTACCGGGCCGGTGGGCATGGTGCTTTGCGCCGTACTGATTTCGGCGTGTGCACCCAGAGGACTGGCACTGCCGTAGCAGCCCGGCCAGTCCGGGCATCCCAGGCCGGAATCCGTGAGGCGAGTGAAGGCACCGAACAGCACGAGATCGAAGGTAAGGAACAACGTCATCCACGTGAGCGCCTTCAACCAGGCAGCCGGTCCACCGTGACGATGCTTGCGCCAGACCCATGCCAGCGGGACGAGTGCTGCCAGAGCCCCCAGCAGCAACAGTTCGAGGATGGGCTCGAGGTTGTAGAGCTGGACTTGCTGTGTTGCCATCTCGCGCTTACTTCGCCTCGCGCCCTGCGCGGTCCCACGATGCGGCCGCGCGCAGCAGCCGTTCGAGGTCGCGCTTGGCCTTGGACGGATCGAGCCCGGCGGGGAAGCGCATCATCCAGCGCCCCATCGGATCGACGACATACAGATGTGCATCGAGTGCCTGCCCCGCCTCCGGCAGCAGCCAGCGGCTCAGTGCTGGTGTCGGCGCATGCAGCACCGTGGCACCTTCCAGCGCGGGCAGCAGCGCCGTGCGCACCGGTTGTTCGCCCGTGACCAGCCACACACGATCGACACGGTCTTTCTCGCGGCCCAGCGATTCACGCAGTTGGCGCTGGATGTAGAGCTGATGTTCGCATTGCGTGTCGCATGAGCCGTCGGCCACTGCCACGAGCAGCCATTGGCCATGCAGCGAGGAGGGATCGACCGGCTTGCCCTGCAAATCGGTCATCGGCAGCTCGGCGGCAGCGGGCAGCAGACGCTGCGGTTCGATCAACTGGCCATAGTTGCTGCGCGCTTGCGGCCGGATCACGTAGTAGGTGAAGTAGGAGGCCACTACCGGAGTGGCACACACCAGCAGCACCAACAGCATCTTCAGGCGACCAAGCCGCGTGCGCCGCTCTGTGGGCAACTCCGGTGTCGGCAGACTGTGCACCGTGAAGCTCAGTGCTTGCGGCGCGGCGATGCTGCCTTCAACGTTCGGCGGAAGCGATACGCCGCGGGCGGAGGATTCGGAACCAGACATACAAACCTGCCATCAAGGCACACAGCGCAAACCACTGGAAGGCATAGCCGTAGTGCTTGTGCACGTCCACCGCGGGACGCGACCATTGCCGCAACAGCCCGTCATCGGGGCTGGGCGGCACAACCTGCATCAGCGACACCGGGCGCAACGGCACGCCGATCTCGCGAGCAAACACCTCCGGGTCGAGATTTTGCCGGATGGGCCCACGCTCTTCGCCGGCGAAGGCGTAAAGCTTGGCTGGGGGCGGGGCGATGCGGCCTTCCACCACAACAGCACCTGGCGTTGTGGGCACCGGCGGCAGCAACGTGCGATCGCGCATGTCGCGCGGCAGCCAGCCGCGCTGCACCAGCACGGCATCGCCAGGGCCCAGCAGCAGTGGCGTCACGACAAAAAAGCCGGGGCGTCCATTCATCTGCCGGTTGTCCAGATAGACCGTGTGTTGAGTGAGCCAGGTACCGGCCAGCCTGGCGCTGCGGTAATACTGCGACAGCGCCTGCTCCTGTGTCTGCGCCACTTGAGCAAGCTCCAACGTTGGCAGCCCGCTGCGTTCGTCGAGTGCCGACTGCAATGCCTCCTTTTGCGCCGCGCGATCCAGCTGCCAGTTGCCCAACGCTGCGGTGATCGCCATGCCGATGGCAGTGGCAAGCGCCACAACCCAGCCCGACTTGCGAGTCTGCTTGTCTGTGTTCACATCAATGCCTGCGCCGGTCGGCACCTCGGAAGCGAGGCGGATAATCGGAGCGCATGAAGATCGTCATCGCGCTGGTGTTCGTCGGCATCCTCTTCGCGCTTTTCCTGGCCGGCCGCGCCATGCTGAAGGACGGTCGCGATGGCGCCCCCAAGACCAACCGCATGCTGCATGCTCTGGCGCTGCGCGTGGGCCTTTCGGTCGCGCTGTTCATCTTCATCCTCGTGGCCTACAAACTCGGCTGGATCCAGCCGACCGGCCTGCCCGTCCCGCGCTGAGCCCCTGCCAAAAACACGAAGAGCGCCGATGGCGCTCTTCGTTCCTGGTGCTTGCAGCGACCGCGGTCACAGCCAGTACACGATGATGTACAGGCCCAGCCACACGACGTCGACGAAGTGCCAGTACCAGGCGGCGCCCTCGAAGCCGAAGTGACGTTCGGGCGTGAAGTGGCCCTTCATCAGCCGCAGCGTGATGAACAGCAGCATCAGCATGCCGACGAACACGTGGAAGCCGTGAAAACCCGTCAGCATGAAGAACGTCGAGCCATAGATGCCGGAGTTCAGCTTGAGGTTCAGGTCGCGGTACGCATGCATGTACTCGTAGGCCTGGAACCCCAGGAAGACGATGCCCAGCAGCACGGTGACCCACATCCAAAGCACGGTCTTTGCACGCTCACCGGCACGCAACGCGTGGTGGGCGATGGTGAGCGTGACGCCCGAGGTGAGCAGCAGCGCGGTGTTGATGGTGGGAATCGGCCACGGGCCCATGGTCGTGAAGGGCTCCACCGTACCCGCCGGTGACGCAGTGGTGCCGGCCGCCACGCTCGGCCACACGGCCTTGAAGTCCGGCCACAGGATCGCGTTCTCGAGGCTGCCCAGCGTCGGAATGGTGTACAGCCGCGACCAGAACAGCGCGCCGAAGAAAGCGCCGAAGAACATCACCTCCGAGAAGATGAACCAGCTCATGCTCCAGCGGAACGACACGTCGATGCGATCGCCATAGAGGCCTCCCTGGCTTTCGCGGATGGCGTCACCGAACCACTGGAACAGCACGAAGGCCCACCACAGCAGGCCGAACAGTAGCGACCACGCGCCCCACTGGTGGCCGTTGATCCACTGCCCCGCCCCGAGGATCACGAAGAACAGGCCGATGGCGGCCATGACCGGGTGCCGCGAAGGGCCCGGCACGAAGTAGTAGGGCGTGTGCCCGTGATGCGTCGCTGCGGACATGTTTTCTCCTAGTACCCTATTCTTGGTTTGGTGGCTGCATGCTGTTGCCGCTCAAGAGGCGGCCACGCCGCTACCGATCACCCAGCGCACCAGCAGCACCAGCGCCGTGACGAAGATCACCGCGCCGGCGATGCCCGCGATGACCACGTGCACCGGGTTCAGCTTGCTCAGATCCTGCGCATGGTCCGAGGACTTGCGCACCCCGAAAAACGACCAGGCCACGGCCTTCATGGTCTGCCAGAACGAGCCCTTGCGCTGCACGGCCGCCTTCAGGTCTGCGCCGGGGCGAGGATCCTGTTGTTGCGTCATACCGCACCAGCCTGCTCGGTCGTCTTCGCGCTTTGGCCAGCAGGCGCCGCCGGCACCTTGCCGCCCACTTCGAAGAAGGTGTACGACAACGTGATCGTCGTCACGTCCTTCGGTAGCTTCGGGTCGATCACGAAGACAACTGGCCATTCCTTCGACTCGCCCGGCTTCAACGTGTATTCGCTGAAGCAGAAGCATTCGAGCTTGTTGAAGTGCGGCATGGCCTGCTTGGGTGCATAGCTCGGAATGGCCTGCGCAGCCATGGTGCGGTTCTGCACGTTCCTGAATTCGTACATCACCGTCGTGAGCTCGCCAGGATGCACCTGCACCGAACGCACCGCAGGCTTGAAGTCCCACGGCCCACGTGCGTTGGCGTCGAATTCCACCGTGATCGTGCGGGTCCGATCGACTTGCGTATTGGCCGCGGCGTTCGACATGCCAGGCAGCGCACGCTCGGACAACGACAGTACGTTGATGCCCAGCGCGCTGCAGATCGCGTCGTACATCGGCACCAGCGCATAGCCGAAGCCGAACATCATGACCGCCACGACGAGCAGCTTGCCCACCATGCGCCGGTTGTCGGCGCGGCGCTGATGGTCAGCAGTGGGGGTGTGCTCAGCGGCCACGATGCTTCACCACGCTCAGTTGAACAGCGCCAGCTTCACGATGAAGCCGACGAAGAAGGCCAGCGCAATCGAGCCCAGGATCAGGCCCAGGCGAACGTTGCTCTTCTTCTGTTCAGGCGTCAGAGGCACGGTGCTTCGCTCCGCGGCGCTCACCTGCTTCAGCCGACCACGCGCGTGGCGCTGGGGTCGAGCTTCGGCGGGTTCTCGAAAGTGTGGAAAGGCGCGGGCGACGGCACTTCCCATTCCAGGCCCTCTGCGCCTTGGCCGTCCGGGTCGTTCCAAGGACGCTGCGGCGCCTTTTCACCCTTGCCACGCATCACCGGCAGCACGACGAACAGGAAGAAGTACACCTGCATCAAGCCAAACCAGAACGCGCCGATCGTCGCGATCATGTTGAAGTCGGTGAACTGCATCGGGTAATCGGCATAACGACGCGGCATGCCGGCCAGTCCGAGGAAGTGCATCGGGAAGAACGTGACGTTGAAAGCGATCAGCGAGCCCCAGAAATGGATCTTGCCGCGCGTTTCGTTGTACATCACACCAGTCCACTTCGGGCTCCAGTAGTAGAAGCCTGCGAACAGCGCGTAGAGCGAACCGGCCACCAGCACGTAGTGGAAGTGCGCCACGACGTAATAGGTGTCCTGCAGTTGGATGTCCACCGGCGCCATCGACAGGATCAGGCCGGTGAAGCCGCCCATCGTGAACACGAAGATGAAGCCCACCGAGAACAGCATCGGCGTCTCGAAGGTCATCGAGCCCTTCCACATGGTGGCGATCCAGTTGAAGATCTTCACGCCCGTGGGCACCGCGATCAGCATGGTCGCGTACATGAAGAACAACTGGCCGGTGACCGGCATGCCGGTGGTGAACATGTGGTGCGCCCACACGATGAACGACAGGATCGCGATCGAGGCTGTGGCGTACACCATCGAGGTGTAGCCGAACAGCTTCTTGCGGGCGAAGGCCGGCACGATGGCGCTCACGATGCCGAACGCCGGCAGGATCATGATGTAGACCTCGGGGTGACCGAAGAACCAGAAGATGTGCTGGTACATCACCGGGTCGCCGCCGCCTGCGGGGTTGAAGAAGCTGGTGCCGAAATGGCGGTCGGTCAGCGTCATCGTGATGGCGCCAGCCAGCACCGGCATCACTGCGATCAGCAGGTAGGCGGTGATGAGCCAGGTCCAGGCGAACAGCGGCATCTTGAGCAGCGTCATGCCGGGCGCGCGCATGTTCAGGATGGTCACGATGATGTTGATCGAGCCCATGATGGACGAGGCACCCAGGATGTGCATCGCGAAGATGCCGGCATCCATGGACGGGCCCATCTGCAGCGTCAGCGGCGCATACAGCGTCCAGCCGGCGGCGGGTGCGCCACCGGGCATGAAGAACGACGCCACGAGCATGATGGCCGCGGGGATCATCAGCCAGAAGCTGAAGTTGTTCATCCGCGCGAAGGCCATGTCGGACGCGCCGATCTGCAGCGGGATCATCCAGTTCGCGAAGCCCACGAAGGCCGGCATGATGGCGCCGAACACCATGATGAGGCCGTGCATCGTGGTGAACTGGTTGAACAGCTCGGGGTTCACGAACTGCAGGCCTGGGTGGAACAGCTCGGTACGGATCCCCAGCGCAAGGATGCCGCCAATCATCAGCATCGTGAACGAGAACAGCAGGTACAGCGTCCCGATGTCCTTGTGGTTGGTGGCGAACACCCAGCGGCGCCAGCCGTGCGGGTGATCGTGCGCATGGTCGGTGTGTGCGTGGTCACCGGCGACGTGACCGTGTTGGTCCAGAACAGCACTCATGGTCGATCCTCGTTCTGCGGCTAGCGTTTACTTGCGGGCGGCCTGCACTTCAGCGGGCTGCACGATCTGGCCGGTCTTGTTCGACCAGTTGTTCTTGGTGAAGGTAATCACCGCGGCGAGCTCGGTGTCGGACAGCTGCTTCCACGCCGGCATCGCGCCGTTGGCAGCGCCGTTGAGCACGATCGCCAGTTGCTTACTCTTGTCGGCGTCGAGCACCACGGGCGAACCGTCGAGCGGCTTGATCGGGCCGGCGCCCTTGCCGTTGGGCTGGTGGCAGGCAGCGCAGTTGGCGGCATAGACCTTCTCGCCTCGCGCAGCCAGCTCGGCAAGTTCCCACACCTTGCTCGGATCGTCGGCCTTGGCAGCCATTTCCTTCTTCTTGCCTTCGACCCACTTGGCGTAGTCCTCGTTGGACAGCACCTTCACGTGGATGGGCATGTAGGCGTGCTCCTTGCCGCAAAGCTCGGCACACTGGCCGTAGAAGTCGCCAGTCTTTTCGGCGCGGAACCACGTGTCGCGCACGAAGCCGGGAATGGCATCCTGCTTCACACCGAAGGCCGGCACCATCCAGGCGTGAATCACGTCGTTGGCGGTGGTGACGATGCGGATCTTCTTGTTGACCGGCACGACCAGCGGATTGTCGACGCGCAGCAGGTAATCGTCGCCTTCGGGCTTGCCCATGTCGGACATCACGCGCTGCGTGGTGTCGAGCGTGGACAGGAAGGCGATGCCCTCGCCTTCACCCTTGAGGTAGTCGTAACCCCATTTCCACTGGTAGCCGGTGGCCTTGATTGTGAGGTCGGCATTGGTGGTGTCTTTCATCGCGACCACGGCCTTGGTGGCCGGCAGCGCCATCAGGATCACGATGATGAACGGCACGATGGTCCAGACGATCTCGACCGTGGTGGACTCGTGGAAGTTGGCGGGCTTGGCGCCCAGGGACTTGCGGTGCTTCAGGATGGAATAGAACATCACCCCGAACACTGCGATGAAGATCACGGTGCAGATGATCAGCATGAAGTAGTGCAGCCACTGCTGTTCGGCGGCGATCTTGGTCACCGGCGGGTGCAGGTCGAGCTGGTTCACCGCAGGGCCACCCGGCAGCGAGTTGACGGCCATGGCCGTTTTCGCCGCGAGCATCGCGCCGAAGGCCACTGCGAGCTGACCGGCCTTGTGACCCAGTGCTTTCATCGTCTTCATCGTGGTCGTCTCAGTTTCAAAATCTTCTTAGCCACGTGCTGCATCCATCTGCAAAGACCGGCGCAGCGCTGCACGAAATTCTCGGGCCAGGTCGTCTCGCAACTCCGGGCGCACATACCGCCCCACCTCGATGCGTACGCCTCGGCCCGACAGCTCGATGAGAGCGCTTTCGCCATGCCCCGCCTCCACGCTCACCCAGGGTGGCTGGAACTCGGCGCAATCGACGTACCCGCCATGGCGGTGTTCCACCGTGAGCCGCTCGCGTGACAGCGCGATGCGCTCCTGATCCCCCGCATGACGGGCATAGACCAGCAGGCAGGCGCCCAAGGCCAACAGCTCAGCCCAGGCAAACGGCATCACCATCGTGGCGCCGAGCGCCCAGAAGCAAGCCGCTATCCCGAGGGAAACCACACACAGCGAGGCGTACACCGCCATCGTCTGCCTGGGCGACAGGGAGCAGTTGCGCTTGAGCACCCACTCCACCCTCCACTCCTCGTTCGCCGACGCGGGCTGACCGGATTCGGTCACCGAGCCGAAGCGCAGCAGCATAGCCACCGGAGCGGGAGTCGCGGAGGAAACGGGTGCTGCCATGTGGCCACAGCTCCATTCGCCCTGAATCACCGTGCCCTGCAGGCCACGCTTGCCGGTCGTCTTTGACGTCTGTCAAACAAACCACAAGCGCAGTCAGCAAAACCAACCGATTTTATAGCAGCGCAAATGGCGGGCTCCAACCGGCAACGGTGCTGCATTGGCCATACGACAACATTGCAAGCAATCAGCGTTGATCAGCGATCGCGCGGTTTGCGCACCATCTGGCGCATTTGCTCCAGCGACACGCTGGCCTGTTCTGCCATGCGCACCCTCGGTATCGGCTTGAATGCGTGGCCGTAGACGATCTCGAAGCTCATCGCGAGGCGGCCGTCGTCGCCGGAAAGAGCCTGAAGTTCCTGTTCGAGACGGCGGCGCCACCGCGGCGTGCGCAAACCCGCATGTCGGGCCATGCCCGCGTTGCCGCCCAGGCCACGCAGCTCTTCCAGCAACGCCGCCGGCGAGGCATAGGTGAGCGTCAGCTGTTCCATGTCCATCACCGGGTCGGAAAAGCCAGCTTCGACCAGCAGGTCGCCGATGTTGTGCATGTCGGTGAACTCATGGGCGGGCGCAGCCCAGCCGCAGCGCTGGTACAGCGCTCGCAGTTCCTTCAGCGTGTCGGGCCCGAAACACGAGAACATCACGAAGCCGTCCACCGCCAGGCAATCGAACCAGCGGGCCACGACCGCAGGCGCATCACCCGCCCAGTGCAGCACCATGTTCGACCACAGCAGTTGAGCCTCGCGCGGCAACGCCTGCCCTGCATCGAGCAGCACGGTCGGTGCGCCCTGCTGCCACCGTCTTGCCGACCACCACGGCAGCTTGGTGGCGGCCTGGCTGCGCTGCTGCAACGCAGCCGTCGGCTCCACGATCACGCGCTCGGCCTGCGGATAGTGCTCGGCCAACACCTGCGCACCACCGCCGAAGAAACTCCACCAATCGACCACTCGCTGCGGCGTCACCTTGATGAATCCGAGCTTGTCGGCCATGCGACGTGCCACCTCGCCATGCAGCCATGGCGCTGCATCCGCAGCGGCTGCGCGGCGCAGCCGCCGGGCCACGGCCGCGGCATCGGGCCGGCTGGCTGAAGGTTCGCGAGCAGCGTTCATGGTGGGGGCGCAGTGTAGGCTAGCGCGATGTTTCGCCAGCCGTTGTCAGCCGCCCTGCCCTTTCGCTGGCCCAGCCAATGCGCGGTGTGCCACACGTGGCAATCGCGCCGCGTATGCGCCCCATGCCGGCAGCGCTTTGCGGCAGCAGTGCCGCGCTGCTTGCGTTGCGCCCTGCGTGTGCCGGCCGGCACCAACTTGTGCGGGCAATGCATTCAGCATCCTCCTCCCTTCGAACAAGCCGTGGCGGCCTTCGACTACGACTACCCGTGGGACGATCTGTTGGCCGCCTTCAAATTTCGTGCGGCACTCGACCTGGCACCCACGCTCGCAGGCCAACTATGCGACGCGGTACGTGCAAACGCGGGACCACTCCCCGATTTGCTGCTGCCCACACCGCTCTCGCCGGAGCGCTTGCGTGAACGGGGCCATAACCAGGCCTGGGAGATCACGCGGCGGCTGGCGCAGCGGCTGTCGGTGCCGGCCGATGCCGGCCTGCTGTTGCGCATCAAGGACACGCCGCATCAACTGGCGTTGCCGCAGGCCAAGCGGGCTGCCAACGTGCGCGGTGCCTTTGTCGTCGAGCCGGCAAGACGCGCTGCGCTGAGTGGCAAGGCGGTCGCGGTGGTGGACGATGTGATGACCACAGGCGCCACCGCTGCCGAAATGGCCCGCACGCTGCTGCAGGGCGGCGCGGCCCGCGTGGCCGTCTGGGTACTGGCACGCACGCCGATCGATTGATCGACTCGCCGCGACAATGCGGCCACCATGTTCAACATCGTCCTCGTCGAACCTGAGATCCCGCCGAACACCGGCAACGTCATCCGCCTGGCGGCCAACACCGGCTGCCGGTTGCACCTGGTGGAGCCGCTCGGCTTCTCGATGGACGACAAGCTGCTGCAGCGCGCCGGGCTCGATTACCACGAGTACGCCGACGTCAAGCGCCACGCCTCCTGGACCGCGCTGCTGCACGCTGAAAGGCCGGAACTGTCGCGCATGTTCGCCTTCACCACGCACGGCAGCCGGCTGCTGGGCGAAATGTTGTGGCAGCCGGGCGACTGGCTCGTCTTCGGTTGCGAAACACGTGGGCTGCTGCCATCACTGCGCGAGGGTTTTCCTCCAGCACAACGCGTGCGGCTGCCGATGCGAGCCGGCCAGCGCAGCCTGAACCTCAGCAATGCGGTGGCCGTGACGGTGTTCGATGCCTGGCGCCAGAACGGCTATGCCGGCGGATCCTGACCCCATGAGCTCACAGCAACACGCCAACGCGAAGGACATCGACGTGCTCGTCGCCGGCGGTGCCGGCATCGACACCATCGTGCACGTGCCTGCATTGCCGCTGCCGATGGCTGACAGCATCCACGTACCACCGGTGCACGACTACGTGGCCCACACCGGCACCGGCGTGGCCCTGGGGCTCAAGGCGCTCGGCCTGCGTGTGAGCTTCGTCGAAGCGATCGGCGACGACGAAGCGGGCCGCCTGGTGCGTGCCCGTTTCGAGCGCGAAGGGCTGGACTTCCGCCCGGTGATCGTGCAGCAGGGCACGCGCCGCAGCGTCAACTTGGTGGACCCGCTGGGCCGGCGCCTGTCGCTTTACGACGGCCGTCACCCCGCCGACCTGCAATTGCCGGGTGAGACGTGGCTGCCGCTACTCGAACGCAGCCGCCACGTGCACGTGTCCATCGTCGGCTGGCCGCATGCGCTGTTCGCGCCACTCATCGAACGTGGGTTGACTTCATCGACCGATCTGCACGACTGGGACGGCGAGAACCCCTACCACCTGGCCTACGGTCTGCAGGCGGATCTCGCATTCATGAGCGCCGCGCGGCTGGAAGGCCGCCTCCACGAAGCGCAGGTTGCGCAACACCTGCTGCGCGAAGGCCGGGCACGGGCGGTGCTCGTGACGGCCGGCGCACAAGGCAGCCGTCTATGGCTGCGCGAGCAAGTAGACAACCCCATCGAACAACCAGCCACAACGCCACCCGGCCCGGTGGTGGACAGCAACGGTGCGGGCGATGCCTTCGTGTGCGGCGTGCTGAGCGCCTGGTTGAGCGGGCAACCATGGCCCGTGGCGCTGCAACGCGGCGCATTGGCCGGCGCCTTTGCGTGCACACAGCACGGTACGCACGAAGCCTTTGCAGACGCGGCAACGCTCGCGGCAGCCAAAGAAGCCGCGGCCGGCTGAGACGGTGCACCGGGCGATGCCTGCGGGCGCATGGCGCGATACCGCGGGGCCGCAGGGCTGTAGCAGGCGCAACGCCTCGATACGATGCGGCTCACTCACGCATCGAGGAGGAGCCCACATGGACCTGCGCCTGGCGCTTTACGAACTGGCGGCCGAGCATCGGCTGGACCGCGAGCGGATGCAGCGGTTGTTCAGCATCGCGGCCCTGGATCAACAAGCAAACGGTGTGACGAAGTGGCTGCCACGTGGCGTTGCCGTGCTGGCCGCCGCACTCGGCGGGCTCGGCGTGGTGCTGTGGATCGCCGCCAATTGGGACACCCTGGGCCGTTTCGGACGCTTCGCGCTGTTGCAAGGCTTCGTGCTGGTGATGTGCCTGGGGGCTATGTGGCGCCCGGCGGGGCGAGCCCCGCTCGGTTTGCTGGCCCTGCTGGCCACCGGCGCCCTGTTCGCCTATTTCGGCCAGACCTACCAGACCGGCGCGGACCCTTGGCAGCTGTTTGCGCTTTGGGCAGCGCTGACGTTGCCGCTGTGTGCAGCGATACGCAGCGACGTGCTGTGGGCGCCGTGGGCGCTGATCGTGATGACGGCCATCTCGTTGTGGGTGCACGCGCACACCGGGCACCGCTGGCGGGTGCAGCCTGACGATCTGCAGGCCCACGTCATCGGCTGGCTGGCGGCTGCGGCACTGACCGGAGCCCTGAGCCCGGCACTGCGGCACTACAGCGGTGCCGGGCCGTGGGCCATGCGTACCGCGGCCACGCTGGCTGTCGTGATGGTGACGCTCACGGCCATCGGCGGGCTCTTCCACAAGGGCGTCGCACCGCATTACTGGCTGGGGCTGTTGCTGCTCGCAGCCGCCGCGGTGGCGCTGAGCCTGCCGCGGCACTTCGAGATCTACGCCCTGAGCGCCGTCGCGCTGGGGTGGAACACGCTGGTGGTGGCCGGCGTCGCGCGCTGGCAGTTCGACCGCCCGCAGCACGGAGACCCGATCGGCGCGTTGCTGATCATCGGCCTCGCCGCAGCAGGCCTGCTCGCGGCCACCGTGAGCGGCGTGATGCGGCTGTCGCGCCGCGACGGCAGCGCCGGAGGTGTTGCAGCATGAAGGCGGACCGTTTCGATCAGACACTGCAGGCCGCCATTGCGGCCTGCATATTGCCTGCAGCGGCCACGCGCCCGATCCACGAAACGCGGCCCTGGCCCGTGGTGCTGCTCACGACGCTGGGCGCCTGGCTGGCTGCCGTGCCGCTGCTGGGAGTAGTGGGCCTCCTGCTGGGCGACCTGATCAGCCGTGGCGTCGGGCCCTACTTCATCGGCGCCTTGGTGCTGGCAGGTGCCATGGTGGTGCTGCGCTCGCGCGAAGTGCCGCTGTTCGTCGAGCAGCTTGCGGTGCCTGGGCTGCTGGTGGGTGGTGGTGCGCTCGGCTTCGGGCTATTTCGGGACTTGCCGGTGCAGGCGGCAGCCACCGCGCTGGCTGTGGTGGCCGCAGGCTTGTCCATGGCCCTGCGACAAGCCTGGCTGCGTGCGCTGATGGGCACCGCCGCAGCATCGCTGGTTGCCACCGCATGCACGCCCCCGCGCTGGTTCGACTCGAGCCCGAGCGGGGTCGAAAGCTTCTGGCTGGCGTGGCACGTGAGCTTCGCTCTGTGGGTGTCGGGCCAGGTGCTCCAGCAGCGATGGCTCAACGACGGGCGATATGCGCGTCATGCAGCCGCACTGGAGTCGTTTGCAGCGGGCTGGCTGCTGGCCACGTTGGCCGGACTGGCGTGGTGGTCGGGCATGAGCTTCCTTGTCGGTGCCAGCCTGGGCGGCAATTTCCTGGGCGACGTGGCGCGTGAACTCGCCACGCAACGCAGCCTCGTCTGGCAGTGGCCGGCACTGCAGACCCTCTCCGCCGGCCTGGCCCTCGTGGCCGCTTTGTGGGGAGCACGCCAGTGGCCCGCGCTGCGCCAGCCATGGCTTGCCGGCGCGGCGCTGGTGCTGGTGGTGCTCGCATGGTTTCTGCCGGCACTGGGCGCGGTGTGTTTCGCCTTGGCCTGGTGCACCACCAGCCAACGCTGGCGGCAGGCCGGCGCCGCAGGGCTGGCCGCCGCATGGATCATCGGCAGCTTCTATTACCAGTTGCAGTGGCCTCTCGCGACGAAGGCGCTGGTGCTCATGCTCGCGGGGCTCGTGCTGGGTGCGCTGGCATGGTGGGCGCACCGGCAAACCACCGATGCGACAGGCGCCACTGCGCCCCATTCCGAGAAGCCAGCTGCGTCAACGCCGCGCGTCGCCCAGCTTGGCATCGGCTTGTGTGCCGCTGCGGTGCTGGCCGTTGCGAACTACGGCATCTGGCAGAAGGAAGACCTCATCGCGCACGGCCAGCCCGTGTACGTGGAGCTGGCCCCGGTGGACCCCCGCTCGCTGATGCAGGGTGACTACATGCAGCTGAACTTCCGCGTGCCCACCGCCGTGGAAGGTGTGCTCGACCGGCTGGTGACGCTGCAGCGCCCGCAGGTGGTCGCCCAGCGCGACGCACGCGGCGTGGCCACGCTCAAGCGCATCGACGACGGCACACCGCTGGCCGCTGACGAGCTGCGCATCGAGCTCACGCCCAAGAACGGCCGCTGGATATTCGTGACCGACGCCTGGTTCTTTCGCGAGGGCGACGCTGAACGTTGGGCCGTGGCGAAGTACGGCGAATTCCGCGTGGGTGCCGACGGCAAGGCCTTGCTGGTGGGACTGGCGGATGCGCAGCTCGTTGCAATTCGCCCTTAGCTCATGGCCGGTCCGATATCAAGGCGAGAGAGCGCGCGCAGATGCGCCTGGCAGCGATCAAGGAGCGCGATGTGAAGGCCTCCTCTCGGACCGCCGCGCCGGTCGAGGCCATCGTCACTCTGGCTTGACGCCAGCCGCCTTGATGACCTTGCCCCACACCTCGCGCTCGCTTTTCATCAGCGACGCAAGCGCCTCGGGCGCAGTGCCGGCCGCACTGAAGTACTGGTGCAGCATCGCGCTGCGCAGCGAATCGCTCTTGATGATGCGCACGAGTTCCTGGTTCAGCCGCGCGATGATCGGCGCAGGCGTCTTGGCCGGCACCAGCACGGCTTGCCAGCTGATCGCCTCGAAGCCTGGGTAGCCCTGCTCGGTGAACGTGCGCATGTCAGGCAGTGCTGCCACGCGACCCAGCGTGGTGACTCCCAGCGCCTTCAGCTTGCCGGCCTTCACCTGGCCCATCGCGATGCCGGGCACCATGAAGCCGGCCTGTACCTGGCCTGCCAGGATGGAATTCACGATCTGCGGGAAGCCCTGGTACGGGATGTGCGCGATGTCGAGGCCGGCCCGCGACTTGAACGACTCCATCGCCAGGTGCGATGCACTGCCGTTGCCTACGCTGCCGTAGTTGAGCTCGCCCTTCTTTTCTTTCGCTACGCGCACGAAGTCGGCCACGGTGTCCACGCCCAGCTTCGGATCGACCACCAGCACGTTCGGGCTGGTGGCCACCAGCGTCACCGGGGCGAGTTCCTTCACTGGGTCGTAGGGCAGGCTTTTCGACAGCAGCGGCGCCGTGACCAGCGGGCCCTGGATGGTGAACAGCAGCGTGTAGCCGTCGGGTTCGGCCTTGGCCACCAGTCCGGTGCCGAGATTGCCGCCCGCACCAGGCTTGTTGTCGACCACGACACTCTGGCCGAGTGCCACGCCCAGCGGCTCCGCGATCAGCCGCGCGATCAGGTCCGGAGAGCTGCCAGGCGGAAAAGGCACGACGAGCCTGATCGGTCGTGACGGCCAGGCTTGAGCCCATGCACCAGCGCTGCCCAGAAGCATGGAAGCCGCCGCAGCACTTACAAAGTGGCGACGGTGCGACGACACGACAGACGACATCGTTGATCTTTCGAAATTGTCGGGGGGAACGCTCAAGCCTCGGGCTTGGCTTCGCGGCGCATCAACGCACTCACGGCTTCCGCAACGCTGAGGCGCCCTTCGAGCAAGGCCACCACCACTTCGGTGATCGGCATCTCGACACCACGCGCCCGTGCGCGCTGCAGCACGGTGGCCGCGCTGTACACACCTTCGGCCACATGGCCGAGTTCGGCGAGGATGTCGCTCAACGCACGCCCCTGCGCCAGCCGCAGGCCGACCTGGCGGTTGCGCGATAGGTCGCCCGTGGCAGTGAGCACGAGGTCGCCCAGGCCCGACAGGCCCATGAAGGTCTCGGCTCGCGCACCGAGCGCGGTGCCCAGTCGCGTGATCTCGGCGAGGCCGCGCGTGATCAACGCAGCGCGGGCGTTGAGGCCCAGGCCAGGCGGCTGCGCGGGGTCGGCGTTCGGAATGCCGTCGGCGATGCCGGTAGCGATGGCCATCACGTTCTTCACCGCACCGCCCACTTCCACGCCGACGGGGTCGTTGGACGTGTAGATGCGCAGCGTATCTGCGTGGAAGGCGTCGACCGCCTCCTCGGCCAGTGCGGCGTCTTCGCTGGCAGCCACCAGCGCGGTAGGCTGGCCGCGCGCCACTTCGAGCGCGAAGCTGGGGCCCGACAGCACACCGACACGCGCAGACGGCCGCACCGCACGCGCCACTTCGTGACCCAGCAAGCCGGTGCCGGCCTGGAAGCCCTTGCACAGCCACAGCACTGCCGCGCGCTCGGGCAGCACTTGCAGCATCGGCTGCAACGCCGCCATCGGCGTGGCGATGATGAACAAGCCTTGCTCGCCATGCGCGAGCGCCAGATCCAAGTCGGCCGTGAGCCGCAGTGCCTGCGGCAACGCCACCTCGGCCAGATAGCGCTCGTTGCGGCCGCTGGTCTGCATGCGCGCGACCTGGACTGCGTCACGCGCCCACAGCTTCACCTCATGGCGCTGCGCGGCTTGAACCGCCAGTGCGGTTCCCCAGGCACCCGCGCCAAGGACGCTGATCTTCATCGCGCCCCTTGGAGCGTCAGGCGTTGGTGATGATGGGGGACGCGCCGCCGCCGTTGGCCTGCTCGGCTTGCGCTTGCTGCGCTTCGAACATGGCCTGGAAGTTCACCTCGGCCAGATGCACCGGCGGGAAGCCGGCACGCGTGACGACATCGGCCACCACGGCACGCAAGTAGGGGTAGACGATCTGCGGGCAGGCGATGCCGATGATGGGCTGCAGCTGGTCGTCGGGCACGCCGCGGATCTCGAAGATGCCGGCCTGCTTGGCCTCGACCAGGAACAGCGTCTTGTCCTTGATCTTGGTGGTCACGGTGGCGGTGACGCTGACTTCGAAGATGCCGTCGGCCACAGCTTCGGCCGCCAGGCCCAGGTTGACGTCGACCTGCGGCTGCTCCTGCTCGAGCAGGATCTGCGGGGAATTCGGTTGTTCCAGCGAGAGGTCCTTCAGGTACACGCGCTGGATCTGGAACACGGGCTGCACGCCCGCGGCTTGCTGTTCGGCCATGATGAATCCTTGAAAGACAAGGCCCGCACGCTTTCGGTGTCGGTGCGGGCCGGAGCCAAGGATTATGGCCCAGTGAAGATGACGGAAGAGGTGCCGCCTGCGGGCCTTGTCGAGCGGCTCCCGACAAGGCTGCATCTCTCAGGCAGCGGCGCCTTGCAGCAAGGGCATCAACCCACCGCGCGCATCGAGCGCCATCAGGTCGTCGCAGCCGCCCACGTGGGTGTTGCCGATGAAGATCTGCGGCACGGTGCGCCGGCCGGTGATCTCCATCATCGTGGTGCGCTGGGCGGGGTCGAGGTCGACGCGGATCTCCTCGATCGCATCGACACCGCGCTGCCTGAGCAGCGCCTTGGCACGCTGGCAGTACGGGCATACCAGCGTCGTATACATCTTCACAACAGGCTTCATGAACGGTATCCAGCAATACCCGGGCCCGACAGGAAGCGTCGGCCGGTCAGCCTCATGTCGGCCCACGCAGCGGACACTCAAGCACGCCGCGCCTATGGCACCGATAGGGCTGCGCCCTGCTGCCTCAGGCAGATTTTTCGGTGGGCAGACTGGCCTCGCGCCATGCGGCCATGCCGCCGGCCAGTGGCCGCGCCTTTTCAAAACCGAGCTTTTGCAGGATAGCCACCGCGCGGTTCGCGCGGGCCCCCGTGGCGCACACCACCACGAGCGGCAAGGCCTTGTTGGAAGGCAGATCCTTCGAACCCTCGAGGCTGTTAAGCGGCACGTTGCGTGAATTGGTCGCGTGACTCTTGGCGTATTCCTCAGGCTCGCTCACGTCGATGAGCACCGCCTTCTCGCGGTTGATGAGCTGCACCGCGTCGTTCACCGACACCGCCCCAGCACCGGCGCGCCGCGTGACGGCCGGCCACACCAGCATGCCGCCCGAAATGAAGGCCACGAGGATGAGGAACCAGTTGTCGATGATGAATTTCACGGCGGGTACTTTCGCGGGCCACGGGCCTGCGGGCAGCGGGTTTGAGAGGGGGCGAATTATAGAATTCACATTCCTCGCGCCGGCCGCTGCCGGCACACGTCCCACCCGCCCCAACGCTGCTTCCTCCCATGCACAAGCTCGTCCTGATCCGCCACGGTGAATCGACCTGGAACCTGGAAAACCGCTTCACCGGCTGGACCGACGTGGAGCTCACGCCTACCGGCGTCGAGCAGGCCCGCGAGGCCGGGCGCCTGCTCAAGGCTGCCGGCTACGAGTTCGACGTGGCCTACACCTCGGTGCTCAAGCGCGCGATCTGGACGCTGTGGTACGCGCTCGAGGAGATGGACCGCACCTGGCTGCCCGAGGTGAAGGACTGGCGCCTGAACGAGCGCCACTACGGCGCGCTGCAGGGCCTGAACAAGGCCGACATGGCCAAGCAGTACGGTGACGAGCAGGTGCTGATCTGGCGCCGCAGCTACGACACGCCGCCGCCGGTGCTCGACGCCAACGACCCGCGCGGCCAGCGCAACGACCCGCGCTACGCGAAGCTCAAGCCGGAACAGGTTCCGCTCACCGAATGCCTGAAGGACACGGTGGAACGCGTGCTGCCGCTGTGGAAAGAAACGCTGGCACCGGCCATCAAGGGCGGCCAGCGCCTCGTGATCGCCGCGCACGGCAACAGCATCCGTGCGCTGGTGAAGTACCTCGATAACATCTCCGATGCCGACATCGTGGGCCTGAACATCCCCAACGGCATTCCGCTGGTGTACGAGCTCGACGCCGAGCTCAAGCCCATCCGCCATTACTACCTGGGCGACGCGGAAGCCGCGGCCAAGGCGGCTGCGGCAGTCGCGGCGCAGGGCAAGAAGGGCTGACACCGGGCGGCGTACTCGTCAGCCGAGGGGCCGACCGGGCCGCCGCGCCGGGCCGCCCCAAGCAAGGCCCGCTCCCCTCGGGGGAGCGGCCGGCGTACCCGCCGGCCGAGGGGCTGACATCACTCCGGCAACCCGTACAGCCGCTCCGGCGGCAGGCGCAGCACGAGCGACTTGTCGTTCATCGCCCCGGTGATGGCGAACTCCCCCCGGGCCGTGTCGCGCTGCACCGTGTTGACGATGGGCACACCGTCACGATTGGTGATGCTGGCCGCCAGCGGCGTGCGTGCATCGGCGCCGCGGCGCACCACCACCGCACATTCGCCCGACTTGAGCTTCACGAAGTCGCCCGGTGGGTAGATGCCGAGCTCCTTGATCAGGGCCGCGGCCACCGGGCTGCCCTTGGCTTCGGCGAACAGCTCGCGCGCCGCCTGCTGCGTTGGCAGGGCCGGGCGCAGCGCACGCGGGCTGATCTTGGCCATGAAGACGTCGGCATGGCGCAGCGCCACGGCCATTTCATCGAGCTCCGTCAGGCCCCGAGGGTAGCCACCGCCGCCGCAGCGTTCGTGGTGCTGCTCGACGGCGGCAAGGCAGGCCGCATCGGCCACACCGACGGCACGCAGCATCTCGGCGCTCTTGAGCGGGTGATCGCGCATCAGGGCTTTCTGCGGCTCGGTGGGCTGCACACCCTGGGCGCACAGCCGGCCTTGCAGATCGAGCACGGAAACGTTCATCGTCAACGCGGCCTCGATGAGCGATTGCACGCGCTCGGCCGCCCAGGCGGCGCGGCGCGCCATCAGCAGGCAGATCGTCGCGGTGTGGATCGCGTGCGTGAGGCCGTAGAGCGGAAAGCGCTTCTGGTCCTGCCTCACCGCGAGATAGATCGCGATGTCGGGATCGCGGTCCACCAGCGCCGAAAAGTCGTGCGCCAGCTGGTCGAGGTCGCCCGTGAAGTCGACTTCCTTGTCAATGGATCGCAGCAGCTTGTCGAGCCGCCACAGCAGCCGCTCCCATTGGCCGAACAGGTTCGGCGCGCGTGCGGCGGCCTCTTCGGCGGCGCGCTTGGCTGCCCTCAGTTCTTCGATGTCGACGTACACGCCACGATCGAGCAGGACCTCGAGCTGCTGTTCGCCATGCAGCACGAAGCCCTTGGCCAGCAGCAGCAGGCCCGTGGCGTCGCGGATGTTCCAGGGCAAGGGCTCGTCCAACCGCACTTGGTTCTGGACCAGCTTCAGCAACTGCATGGCGCTCCCCCGAGCGATGCCGCCGGACCGCGAACCCGGGTTCGCGGGACTGCCCTCCTTGGGGATTGGCTCCGTGCCACCCGCACGGACGCCGGCACTCGGGCCGGTGCGGCCAGACTACAGCAAGCGGCCGCCGGTGTGGCGCAGCAATTTCAAGCAGTTGGGCCACACACCGCGGCAAATCTCACGCGGCAGAGGCCAACGATGCGGCGATCTGCACTTGCAGCTGCTCGGCTAATGCGCGCCGCTCGGCGCCGGCGGCCAGGGGCAGCGCGGGCAGCAGCGTCACGTGGACCTGCAGCCCTTGCGCACACACTACCCACCACAGCGACTGCAGCAGCGAGGTGTCGCCCACGTACACCACCGACGGGCTAAAGGCGTGCTGAGGGTCGGCAAAGCGCAGCACCACGGGTTGCACCGGCGTGCCGGTCGCGACGGCGGCCTGCAGCAGGTTGGCGTGGAAAGGCAGCGGCCGCGGCCCTTCGCCCGTGGTGCCTTCCGGGAACACCGCCAGCGTGTCGCCCTGTTGCAGCGCCTCGGCCATGACGTGCACCACGCGCAGCGCGTCACGCCGGCGCTCGCGCTCGAGGTAGAGCGTGCCGGCGGCGTCCACCAGCGTGCGCAGCAGCGGCCAGTGCCGGACCTGCGCCTTCGAGATGAAGCGTGTCTGCGGGCACAGCGCGTGGATGGCCACGATGTCCAGCCAAGACACGTGGTTGGCGGCCAGCAACACCGGGCCGGGGTGTGCGATGCCCTGGCCGTGCAGGCTCACGCCCAGCACGTGCAGCAGCTTGCGCGCCCACCATTGCACGCGTTGCCGGCGCTGGGCCACGTCGAGCCGGCCGAAACCGGTCCACACGATGAGCAGGCCATGCGCGATATGCGCCACCACGCGGGCCAGGCGCCCAAGTGCCCGCAGCGCCTTCACAGGGCCTCGTGCGCCACGTGGCCTGCGACCATCGTGAGCTTCACGCGGCCCGGCAACTCGAAGCCGCTGGCCTCGAAGGCGAACGGCGTGTGCTTGCCCTGGCTCAGCAACACGTTGGAGCGCACCGCCCAGTGCGCTTTCGCATCGAACACGCACACATCCGCCACACCGCCTTCGACCAACCGGCCAGCGCTGGAGGCCAGCGAGCCCAGCGACTCGCCCAGCACGCGCACCGGCTCACTGGTGATGCGTGCCAGCGCGGCCGGCAACCCGAGGCCGCTGTCGGCGCCCCACTTGAGCGCCAGGCTCAGCAACAGCTCCAGGCCGGTAGCACCCGGTGTGGCTTCGGCGAAAGGCAGGTTCTTTTCGTCTTCGTCCACCGGCATGTGGTCGGACACCAGCGCATCGATGGTGCCATCGGCCAGTCCCGCGCGCAGCGCATCGCGGTCGCGCTGCTGGCGCAGCGGCGGCGTCAGGCGCATGGCCGAGTTGAAGTAGCCGATGTCCACGTCGGTCAGGTGCAGCGAGTTGATGCTGACGTCGGCCGTGACGGGCAGCCCTTCAGCCTTGGCTTCGCGCACCAGCGCCACACCGGCCGCGCTGGACAGGCGGCATAGGTGCACGCGCGCGCCGGTGGCCCGCACGAGCTCGAAGATGGTGTGCAGCGCGATCGTCTCGGCCGTGACCGGCACGCCGGACAGACCCAGCCGCGTGGCGATGGCTCCGCTGGCCGCCACGCCCTTGCCGAGCCACTGGTCTTGCGGGCGCAGCCACACCGTGTAGCCGAAGGTGGCGGCGTACTGCAGCGCGCGCGTCAGCACCTGCGTGTCGGCAATGGCCACCTCGGCCTGCGAGAAGCCCACGCAGCCGGCCTCGGTGAGTTCGGCCATCTCGGTGAGCACCTCGCCGGCCAGGCCACGCGTGAGCGCGCCCAGCGGGAACAGCCGGCACAGGCTCAGCTTGCGGGCGCGGAACTTGAGCATCTCGACGAGGCCCGGCTCGTCGAGCGCCGGGTCGGTGTCGGGCGGGCACACGAGGCTGGTCACGCCGCCGGCCGCTGCCGCATTGAGCTCGCTCTCGAGCATGCCTTCGTGTTCGTGGCCGGGCTCGCGCAGGCGGGCCGCCAGGTCCACAAGGCCGGGCGCGACGACGAGGCCGGTCGCGTCGATGCTGCGGTTGGCCTGGAAGTCGGCCGGCACCTTGCCCACCGCGACGATGCGGCCGGCCGCGATGGCGAGGTCGCCGGTTTCGTCGCGGCCCGAGGCTGGGTCGATGACTCGGCCGTTCTGGATCAGGATCTTCATGTTGTTGTGGCCCCTCGTCGTCACGCCTCGTTGCCCGCGATGATGCTCATGACCGCCATGCGCACCGCGATGCCGAAGGTGACCTGCGGCAGGATCACGCTCTGTGTGCCGTCGGCCACAGCGGATTCGATCTCGACACCACGGTTGATGGGACCGGGGTGCATGACGATCGCATCGGGCTTGGCCAGCGCGAGCTTCTCTTCGGTGAGGCCGAAGTTTTTGAAGAACTCCCCGGCGCTCGGCAGCATCGCGCCGCTCATGCGCTCGTTCTGCAGGCGCAGCATGATGATCACGTCGGCGCCGGCAATGCCCTCTTCGAGGTTGTGGCACACGCGCACGCCCATGTCCTTCAGGTCACCCGGCACCAGCGTGCGCGGACCGACCGCACGCACTTCAGGAACACCCAGCGTGGTGAGCGCGTGGATGTCGGACCGCGCCACGCGCGAATGCACGATGTCGCCGACGATCGCCACCGTGAGGTTGGTGAAGTCGCGCTTGTAGTGGCGGATGGTGTACATGTCGAGCAGGCCCTGCGTCGGGTGCGCATGGCGGCCGTCGCCGGCGTTGACCACGTGCACGTGCGGCGCGCAGTGCTGCGCGATGAGGTAGGGCGCACCCGATTCGCTGTGCCGCACGACAAACATGTCGGCATGCATGGCCGACAGGTTGGCGATCGTGTCGAGCAGGCTCTCGCCCTTGGCGGTGGACGAGCGCGCGATGTCGAGGTTGATGACGTCGGCGCTCAGGCGCTTGGCAGCGATCTCGAAGGTCGTGCGCGTGCGGGTGCTGTTCTCGAAGAACAGGTTGAACACGCTCTTGCCGCGCAGCAGCGGCACCTTCTTCACCTCGCGCTCGTTCACCGACAGGAAGGTCTCGGCGGTATCGAGGATGTGGTGGATCACCGCGCGCGGCAGGCCCTCGATGGACAGCAGGTGGATCAGCTCGCCGTGGGCGTTGAGCTGCGGATTGCGTTTGTGCAGCATCGTCTCGTTATTCGATGTTGAAGCTGAAGCGGCCGTCGGTGCCGCGTGCGAGGGACAGGCGCTCGCTGGCTGGCAAGGTGATGCGCGCCGCCGAATATGCCGGCTGGATCGGCAGCTGGCGCCCGCCGCGGTCTACCAGCACTGCCAGCGTCACGCTCGCGGGCCGGCCGAAGTCGTAGAGCTCGTTGATCACCGCACGCACCGTGCGGCCGGTGTAGAGCACGTCGTCGATGAGCAGGATGTGCTGCCCTTCCACTTCGAACGGCAGGTGCGTGGCATCAGCCGAAGCCGAAAGGCCCCGCGAGCCGAAATCGTCGCGGTGCAGCGTGCTCGAGATGACGCCGTGTTCGCCAGCCAAGCCCAGGTCGCGCTGCAGCCGCTCGGCCAGCCAGGCCCCACCCGACCAGATGCCGACCAGCACGCCGCCCGGCTTGATGAGCGGGCGCACGCCGGCGGCCAGGTCGGCATACAGCGCTTCGGCGTCGAGATGCAGGGTGCTCATGACGACACCCCGCTCGCCGAGGCGGCCCGCAAAACTTGCTTCGAAGTCTTCATGGATGTTCCCGGAAATACTGCTCGAGGATCAGCGCCGCGGCGGCGGCATCGGCATCGCGTGCGCCGGCACTGTGGGCCTCGGTGGTGGTGTAGCGCTCGTCCACCTCGTACACCGGCAGCCGGAAGCGGCCGTGCAGCTGGCGGGCGAAGCGCCGCGCGCGGCGCGTATTGTCGTGCTCGGCGCCATCGGGGTGGAAAGGCACGCCCACCACCAGCGCGGCGGGCTGCCATTCGGCGATGAGCTTGGCGCAGGCCGCAAAGCGCGCATCACCTTCGGCGGCGATGGTCGAAAGCGGCTGGGCCTGGCGCAGCAGCGTGTTGCCGGCGGCCACGCCGACGCGCTTGAGCCCGAAATCGAAAGCGAGAAGGGTTTGAGGGTGGGAGGCGGCAGGAGCGGAAAAGCTCATGCGTGCCCGGCTCCAAACGACAGCATCGCCGGGTGGATACCCAGCAGGGACAGTGCACGTTCGTAGCGTTTTTCGATCGGGGTGTCGAAGATGATCGAGGGCTCGGCATCCACGGTGAGCCAGCCGTTGCGGCCGATCTCTTCTTCGAGCTGGCCGGCGCTCCAGCCGGAATAGCCCAGCGTCACCAGCACCTTCTTGGGGCCGGCGCCGCTGGAAAGTGCCTCCAGCACGTCCTTGCTGGTGGTCATCTCCAGGCCGCCCGGGATGCTGAGTGTGGAGTTGTAGTGGGCGCCTTCTTCGCCGCCCAGCGGCTCGTGCAGCACGAAGCCGCGCTCGGTCTGCACCGGCCCGCCGAAGTACACCGGCGCGTCGGCCAGGTCTTCGCGGTCGAGCGTGAGGTCCACCTTTTCGAACAGGTTGCGCAGCTTGATGTCGATGGGCTTGTTGATCACCAGCCCCAGCGCGCCGCGCTCGGTGTGCTCGCACATGTAGACCACCGAACCTGCGAAGTTGTCGTCCCCCATGCCGGGCATGGCGATGAGGAACTGGTTCGTCAGGTTGATGGTGGTGGTGCCAGCGGCAGGAGGAGCGGACGGCTCGGTGGACATGGCGGGAATTTTAGCCGTGCACGACACTCCGGGCTCATGGAAAAAGCCCTGGGCAGCGCACTGGTCTGGTTCCGCCGCGACCTGCGGGTGCACGACCATGCCGCGCTGTATCACGCATTGCGTGCGGCACGCCGCGTGTGGTGCGCTTTCGTGTTCGACACCGCCATCCTCGACGCGCTGCCTCGCGCCGACCGGCGCGTGGAGTTCATCCGCGACAGCGTGGCAGAGCTCGACGGGGCACTGCGTGCGCTCGCCGCGCTGCAGGGCACGCAAGGTGCCGGTCTCATCGTGCACCATGGGGTGGCCGCCGACGAGATCGCTCGCTTGGCCCGGGAACTGGGCGTGCAGGCGGTGTACGCCAACCACGACTACGAACCAGCAGCCCGCGCGCGTGACGCCCGGGTGCGTGGCCTGCTCGCCGATGCGGGCGTCGTGCTCCACACGTCGAAAGACCAGGTGGTCTTCGAAGGCGACGAACTGCGCACCGCCTCGGCCCAGCCCTATGGCGTGTACACGCCTTACAAGAACGCCTGGCTGAAGAAGCTGGAGCCGTTCTACGTGAAGGCCTACCCAGTGGAGCGCCACGCCGGCGCGCTGGCGCCGCTGCCGGCCGGCTGGCGCCACGAGGTACCGGGCCTGGGGGCATTGGGCTTCGAGTCGACGAACCTGGCCGACTTGAAGATCCCGACCGGCGCGTCGGGGGCGCAAGCCCTGCTCGAAGACTTTCTGCCGCGCATCGACCGTTATCACGAAACGCGCGACTTCCCGGCCGTGAAGGGACCGAGCTACCTGGGCATGCACTTGCGCTTCGGCACCGTGTCGGTCCGAGAGCTCGCCGGGCAGGCCTGGGACCGCATGCGCGGGGGCTCGCGCGGGGCCGAAACCTGGCTGTCGGAATTCATCTGGCGTGACTTCTTCTTCCAGGTGCTGCTGTTTTACCCGCACGTGGTGGACAAGGCGTTCCGGCGCGAATACGAACGCGTCAAGTGGGAACACGGCAAACACGCCGAGGAAGATTTCGCCGCATGGTGCGAGGGGCGCACCGGTTACCCGCTGGTGGATGCGGCAATGGCGCAGCTCAACCAGACCGGCTACATGCACAACCGTTTGCGCATGGTGGCGGCGAGTTTCCTGGTAAAGGACCTCGGGATCGATTGGCGATGGGGTGAGCGCTACTTCGCCGAGAAGTTGAACGACTACGACCTCGCGGCGAACAACGGCAACTGGCAGTGGGCGGCCTCCACCGGCTGCGACGCTCAGCCCTGGTTCCGGATCTTCAACCCAGTGACGCAGAGCCGGAAGTTCGACCCCGAGGGCCGGTTCATCCGGCGCTACCTGTCGCAGCTCGCCAGGCTGCCGGACGAGGCCCTCCATGCGCCCTGGCTCGCAAGGCCTGCGGACCTGGAAGCCGCGGGCGTGGTGCTGGGGCGCGATTACCCGAAGCCGCGGGTCCAGCATGACGCGGCCCGCGAAAAGACACTGGCCCGCTACGCCGTGGTCAAGGAGCGGGCCGCGACGAAATAGCGGCCTGCCCCGGCCTGGCAACTCAGTGGGTTTCGCGCACCGGCTGCGACGCCGTCGCGGAAGCACCGCCCGGCGCGTGAGTGTGGTGGTGGTGATGCAACCGCCCAAACGTATTCCGCTTCAGCCACTGCACCACGTCATCCACGTAGGTGAACACCACCGGAATCGCCAACAGGCTCAGGAAGGTCGAGGTGATCAGCCCCCCGATCACCACGATCGCCATCGGCGCCCGGAAGCTCGGGTCCACCCCCAGCCCCAACGCGATCGGCAGCATGCCGGCGCCCATTGCCACCGTGGTCATCACGATCGGCCGCGCCCGTTTGCTGCAGGCATCCAGCAACGCGTCCCAGCGTGACAGCCCGCGATCGCGCCGCGCGACGATGGCGTACTCCACCAGCAGGATGGAGTTCTTGGTGGCCACGCCCATCAGCATGATCAGGCCGATCATCGAGGGCATCGACACCGCCGTGTTGGTGACGAACAGCGCGAAGAACGCGCCTGGGATGGACAGCACCAGCGCCGCCAGGATGGTCACGGGCTGCACGAAGTCGTGGAACAGCAGCACCAGCACGATGTAGATGCACAGCACGCCGGTCAGCATGGCGAGGCCGAAGCTCGCGAACAGCTCGGCCATCGCCTCGGCGTCGCCCACCGTCGTCTGCGTCACGCCGGGCGGCAGGTTCTTGAGGCTGGGCAGCGCGAGCGCACGTGCCTCCACTTCGCCCAGCGGCTGCTGGTTCAGCTCGATCTCGAAGTTGATGTTGCGCAGCCGGTCGTAGCGGTCGATCTGCGCCGGGCCACTGTCGATGGCCAGGCTGGCCACGTTGCCCAGCATCACCGGGCCGTGCGCGCCGGGGATGGGCAGGCGTGACAGCAGCTCCAGGTCCTGCCGCGCATCGGCCTTCAGCTTCACGACCACCGGCACCTGGCGTTGCGAGAGGTTCAACTTCGCGAGGCCCTGGTCGTAGTCGCCGGCGGTGGCGATGCGCAGCGTGTCGGCGATCGCCGCGGACGTCACGCCGAGGTCGGCGGCCTTGGCGAAGTCCGGCCGCACGATCAGCTCGGGCCGCGTGAGGCTGGAGGTGGACGTGACGTTGCCGATGCCGGGAATGGTGCGCAGCTCGCGTGCCACCTTCATCGCGTGTTCGTTGAGCGCTTCGCCGTCCTCACCGGCCAGCACGAGCACGTACTTCTCGTTGGAGCCCCCCAGGCCCACCTTCACTCTTGCGCCGGGCAGCACTTCGAGCGCGGCGCGCAGCTGGCTTTCGATGGCCTGTTTCGAAAGGCCCGGGCGTTCCTGCCGCCGCGTGAGGTTGAGCGTGAGCGTGGCCTTGCGTGCCTCGGCCGCACCACCCATCGCAAACGGGTCGCCACCCGCGTTGCCGCCGCCCACGGCGGTGT
Source organism: uncultured Rivibacter sp. (assembly GCA_946480925.1). Next base: position 103,926 of record CAMLLU010000002.1, on the reverse strand, counting down.
AGATGAGCTTGACGTGCTCGTTGCGCTGAACGATCTCGCGTGCCTGCTCGGCCGCGGCCAGCGTCTGCTTGAAGGTGGAGCCCGGCGGCAGCTCGATGTTCACCTGGGTCTGCGACAGGTCATCGGGCGGAATGAAGCCCGTGGGCAGCAGGCCCATCGCGACGGGCGCGAACGACACGACCACGAACACCACCGTGCCGATCATCGTCAGCACGCGGTGTTTCAGGCACCAGGCGGCCCAGTGCAGGTACAGCTGCATGACGCGGCCGTCCTTCTGCTCGTGGTTGTCGGGCTTGAGCAGGTAGGCCGCCATCATCGGCGTCAACATGCGCGCCACCACCAGCGAGGCAAGCACCGCGAGCGAGGCGGTCCAGCCGAACTGCACGAAGAACTTGCCCGGCACACCGGCCATGAAGGCCGTGGGCAGGAACACCGCGATCAGCGTGAAGGTGGTGGCAATGACCGCGAGGCCGATCTCGTCGGCCGCTTCCATGGCCGCCTGGTATGGCGTCTTGCCCATGCGCAGGTGGCGCATGATGTTCTCGATCTCGACGATGGCGTCGTCGACCAGGATGCCCACCACCAGCGACAGGCTCAGCAGCGTGACGACGTTGATGGTGAAGCCGAGCAGGTACATGCCCGCGAACGCCGGGATGATGGACAGCGGCAGCGCGGTGGCCGCCACGAAGGTGGCGCGCCAGTTGCGCAGGAACAGCCACACCACGATCACCGCGAGCGCGGCGCCTTCGTACAGCAGCTTCATCGAGCCGTCGTAGTTCTCGACCACCGGGTCGACGAAGTTGAAGGCCTCGGTGATGGCGATCTCGGGGTGCGCGGCCTTGAGCTTCTCGAGCTGGACTTGCACGCCTTCGGCCACGTCCACCTCGCCGGCACCGCGGCTGCGCGTGATCTCGAAGCCCACCACCGGCTTGCCGTTGAGCAGCGCCGCCGAGCGTTGCTCGGCCACGGTGTCCTGCACAGTGGCCACTTCATCGAGACGGATGCGCCGGCCGTCGGACAGCGTGATTTCCATGCGCGCCAACTCGTCGGCCGACTGCACGGTGGCGATGGTGCGCACGGACTGCTCGGTGCCGCCCACGTCGGCCCGGCCGCCGGAGGCTTCCTGCTGGATCTGGCGCAGCTGGCGGGAGATGTCGGCCGCGCTGGCGTTGAGCGCCAGCAGCTTGGCCGGGTCGAGCTCGACGCGCACTTCGCGGCTCACACCGCCCACGCGACCCACCGCGCCCACGCCACGCACGCTCAGCATCGACTTCGCAACGTTGTTGTCGACGAACCACGAGAGCGCCTCGTCGTCCATGCGGTCGGACGCCACCGTGTAGGTGAGGATGGGCATGCCCGACAGGTCCATCTTCGAAATGATGGGATCGCGCAGGTCGGCGGGCAGGTCCGAGCGCACGCGCGACACCGCGTCACGCACGTCGTCCACCGCCTCCTGGGTGGCCTTTTCGAGCCGGAACTCGGTGGTGATGGTCGCCGTGCCGTCCTGCACCTTGGTGTAGATGTGCTTGACGCCTTGCAGCGTGGCGATCGAGTTCTCGACCTTGCGTGCCACCTCCGTCTCGAGCTGCGCGGGCGAAGCGCCCGGCAGCGAAGCCGTGACGATCACCGTGGGCAGGTCGATGTCAGGGAAGTTCTGGATCTTCATCGAGCTGAACGAGTACAGCCCCACCAGCGTGAGCAGGATGAAGAACAGCAGCGATGGAATCGGGTTGCGGATCGACGCCGCCGAGACGTTGAATTGCATAGCGCAGGCCTTTTCGTTCGTGCACTCGTCGCGGTGCGTCAGCGCGTGGTGGTGGTCGCCGAGGCCGGCTGGCCTTGCGCCACCGCCGGGGCTCCGGCCGACACCACGCGCACGAAGTCGCCGTCTGACAGGAAGCCGACACCCGAGGCCACCACCGGCTCATCGGGCTTCAAGCCGCCCAGCACCTCGATGCGATCGCCCACGCGCCGGCCGGTGGTGATCTTGGTTTGCGACACGTGCGAGTCGGCTCCCACGCGCAACGCATAGGTGAAACCGTCGCGCAGCAGCACGGCCGACTGCGGCAGCGTCATGGCCTTGGAGCGGCCCAGCTCGAACTCGCCGCGCGAGAACATGCCGGCGCGAGCGGGTGCGGCCTGCGGCAGGTCGACGTAGACGATGCCGTTGCGGGTCTGCGGGTCGATGGTGGGAGCCACCATGCGCACCTTGCCCTCCAGCTTGGAGCCATCGGCCTGCACCAGGTGCACGGTCATGCCGGGCTTCACGCGCGCCAGCTCCGAGGCCGTGACTTCGGCTCGCCACTCGAGCCGCCCGCCGCGGATCAGGCGGAACAGCTCCGCCCCCGGCTGTGCCACCGAGCCCACCGTGGCGGTGCGGGCCGAGATCACGCCGTCGTCGGGCGCCAGCACCCGCGTCTGCGACAGGCGCAGCTCCTCGGCCTTGAGGCGCGCGACCTGCGCCTGCACCCTTGCACGGGCGGTCTGCTCGGTGGTGAGGTACTGGTTGATCTGCTGGGCGCTGATGGCACCGGTGGTCTGCAGCTGGCGCGCGCGTTCGGCATTGGCCGAGGCTTCGGCCAGCGTGGCTTGCGCCTCGGCCAGCGCCGCGCGCGTCTGCGCGAGGTCGGCTTCCACCGTATCGCTCGACATGCGCGCCAGCACCTGGCCGCGCTTGACGCGATCGCCCACGTTGACCAGCACCTCGGTGAGGCGGAATCCGCCGATCTCGGCGCCCACCACGGCCTCCTGCCAGGCTGCGACGTTGCCGTTGGCCTGCAGCGTCTGCGCCCATTCGGCCGGCGTGGCAGTGGTGGTGGTCACGCTCAGTGCCGGCTTGGCGGCCGACGCGGCCGGCGCCGCGGCCTGGGCCTTGCTGCCGTTACCCGCTGCGCCAGCGGCCTTGTCGTCGGTCTTGCCGTTGGAGGTGCTGACCCACAACGCGATGCCGCCCAGTGCGAGCACGGCCACCACGGCAGCGGGTTTCATGGCTTGTTTGTCTTTGAAGAGTCGCATCGTCTTGTCCTCACCTCGTGCGTTGGTCCTGTTCGGTGCTGGCGCCGGCAGGCAGCGCGGCGGTGGTGGTGCCAGCCTCGCGCGACCAGCCGCCGCCCATGGCCTTGTAGAGCGCAAGCCAGGCGGCCACGCGCTCGCGCTGCACCTGCAGCAGCCCGGCGCTGGCGCCCAGCGAGCTGCGGCGGGCCTGTTCCAGGTCGAGCAGGCTGCCAGTGCCGACACGCCATTGCGTTTCCGCGGCTGCCAGGAATTCGGCATAGCCCTGTGCGGCACGCTGGGCGTCGGCCTCGCGTTTTTCGGCGGCATCGAGCCGCACCAGCGACTCCTCGACCTCGCGCACCGCGGCCAGCGCGCGTTCGCGGTAAACGGCCACGGCTTCGTCGTAGCGGGCTTCGGCGGCATCGACGGCGGCGCGCCGGCGGCCTGCGTCGAACAACGGCGCCAGCAGGCTGGGGCCGATGGACCAGGTGTTGCCGTCGAAGGTCTGCCCTGCCGCCCGCACGCCGGCACGGCCGATGGATCCGGCCAGGCTGAGCCGCGGGAAACGGTCGGCCTTCGCGACGCCCACATCGGCAGCGGCCGCGGCGAGGTCGCGTTCGCTGGCGGCCAGGTCGGGCCGCTGCGACAGCAGCTCGGCCGGCACGCTGGCCACCGTCAGTTGCTCCGGCTTCGGCAGCACGGCACGGCGCGCGGTGAGCTGCTCACGCAGGCCAGCCTCCGGCAGCGCGGTGAGCTGCACCAGCTGCTTGACGGCCACATCGCAGTCCGCACGTTGCGCGACCACGCGGTTGGCCGCCTCGGCGGCGCTGGCGTTGGCGAGCGCGGCGTTGGCCGGCGCGTCGAATCCGGCCTTCACCTTCTGCTGCGTCAGGTCGGCGGTGTTGGCCAGTGAAGCGGCGTCCTGCTCGTAGACGGCCAGCACCGCTTCGCAGGTGCGCAAGCCCACATAGGCGTTGGCCACTTCGGCAGCCAGGCTCACCCGCGCGTTGTGCCATTGCGCCTCGCTGCCGGCGGCACGCGCCTCGGCTGCCGTCACGCTGTGGCGCACGACACCGAACAGGTCGATCTCCCATGCAGCGTCGAGGCTCACGCTGCCGGTGGTCTGCACACCCGGCGTGGGCGGCAGCTCGGTGCTGCTGCGGGCGACGCCTGCCCGTGCGTCGAGGCTGGGCCAGCGAGCGGCGCCGCTGACCTGTGCGGTGGCACGTGCCTGGCGGATGCGTGCGGTGGCCTGCGCGAGCGTCGGGTTCTGGCGCTGCGCGGTGTCGATCAGCTGCGGCAGCAGCGGGTCGTCGAACTGCGTCCACCAATCCGCCAGCCGGCTGCCCTGGCCGCCGTGCGGCAGCGTGCCCCCCCACTGAGCCGGCATCACGTCGGCCGGGGGCGTGGCGGACGGCGTGGCCACACACCCCATGAGCAGCGCAGCCAAGCCCACGGGCAGCAGCCAGCGCGGTGCGTGGTGAACGTGGCGACGGGGCGAAGCAAGGAACTCTGGGGTCGGTTGGGCGGCCATGCAGGTATCCGGTTGGGTCGGGTGGCAGGAGGTCGGGCGACGCGGATTCTTGTGGGGCGTTTCTTAAGCCTTCATTAGCTCGCGGTCGCCTGTGCCTGGCGACGCTGAGATTCGTAGCGCACCAGCGCGCAGGCGTAGCCCACCAGCGCATCGAGCGCGCGGTCCAGCGCATCGGGCCCTTCGAGCAGGCCGGGCGCCAGCACTTCCATCCATTCGCGCGACATGCAGTAGTCGTTGACGAAGGCGGTCACCGCGAAGGCCAGCCGGTGCAGGTCGTCGTCCGGCTCGGCCACGCCGACGTGACGGGCCAACAGCGCGACGAGGTCGCGGTAGTGCGGCAGCACGTTGCCTTCGATCACGTCCTTCAGCAGCGAGGTCGGCTCCACCATCTCGCGCAGGTGGATGCGCATGAGCCACTGCATGTCGCCGCCTTCGACCAGCGGCTTCAGGAAGGCACCGAACAGGCGCCGCATCGAGACCTCCAGCGGCACGTCGGCATCCTCCGGCTGCGCAAACGCACCGGTGATGCGCGCGATCGGCTCCAGCAGTACGGCGCGGTAGAGGCAGGCTTTGTCGCCGAAGTAGTAGTGGATGGCGGCTACGTTCGTGCCGGCGGCCTGGCAGATCTCGCGGGTGGACGCGCGCGCGAAGCCCTTCTCGGCAAAGATGCGCGTAGCCTCCCAGAGCAAGCGCTCACGTGTCTGTAGCGCTTTGCCATCAGCGGTTTCAGCAGCGCGTGGGGCAGCAGCTCCGGGCTGCTCGGACAAGGTATTCACGAAGACAGGGAATGGGCAGTGCGGCCGCGGTGGCGACCGGGATGGTTGGCAACGATGACGACTCGACGCCAGCCAAGGAAAGCCGGCGCAGTGTAGCCACCTCAAGCAAGCGCTTGATTCAAGCCCTGGCAAGACGAAGGGGCTTGTCGCCGACCTCCGGGGGGAGAGGTGGCGCCGAAAGGCTCAGGCATCAGAAGAGTTCGACGTCGCCGATCTTGGTGGCGTCCTTCAGGACGCCGCGGCGCACCAGCTCGGCATGACCGCACACCTGGTTGCGACCGTGCTGCTTGGCGTGGTAGACGGCTTGATCGGCGCGCTCGAAGGCGCCGCTGGGCGTGTCGCCCGCCAGCACGGCGGTGTAACCCACGCTGGCCGTCACCTGGCCCACTTGCGGGAATTGGTAGGACTCCATGTTGGCGCGCATGCGCTCGAAGGCCTGGTGGGCGTCGGCCTCGCTGGCGCAACGCAGCAGCACGACGAATTCCTCGCCGCCGAAGCGGTAGAGCCGATCCTGGAAGCGGAAGGTGCTACGCAGGATGCGCGCCACCAGCAGCAGCACCTCGTCACCGATCAGGTGGCCGAAGCGGTCGTTGACGCTCTTGAAGTGGTCGATGTCCACCACCCCCAGCCAGTACTGCGTGGGCGAGGCTTCGTGCCGGCGATCGTCGGCCGGCAAGTCTTGCTGGCCCGGTGGTGCGGACGTGTGCGTGGTCTTGAGGAAGGCCTCGTCGAAGGTCTTGCGGTTGAGCAGACCGGTGAGCGTGTCGCGCTCGGAATAGTCGAGCAGGCCGTGGAAGTTGCGGTAGATGCGCAGGATGCTGGAAACCGTGCGCTGCGAGGCCGGCGACAGCGGCCCGCCCGACAGCACTTCGATCACGCCGACGTCGGTGCCTTCGGCCAGCATCGGGAAGATCGTCAGCGCCTCACCGCGCGGCGTCTGCGTGCGCAGGACCTGCTCGCTGTCGAGCGCCTCGCAACGTCGGGGGAACGCCTGCCTCAGCGGCAAGGAATCGAGATCGATCCAGGGCGGATCGGACGATGCCGTCACCTGGCCTGAAGCAAGGCGGGCGCGCAGGAACCAGCGCTGCGCAGTACCGCTGTCGCCGACCAGCTTGTAGATCGCCACCGAGCCCGGGTGGAGCAGATCCATCAGCGCATGGGCCAGCGTAACGTCGAGCAGGTCCCTGTCCCGGTATCCGGTGAGTGCCGCGAGATGATCAATGGCCTTGGTCATGGTCGCCGCGGCGAACCGTGGTCACTCGACCATCGCCGCTTCCGCAGTGTAGCGACCGATCAGGGCCAGCAACTCCTCTTCGCTGTAGGGCTTGCCGAGATAGTGGTTGACTCCGAGCTCGGCCGCATAGTCGCGGTGCTTCTGCGCGATGCGCGAGGTGATCATGATCACCGGCAGGTCGGCCAGCTTGGCGTCGCCACGGATGTTGCGCACCAGGTCGAAGCCGTCCATGCGCGGCATCTCGATGTCCGACAGCACGATGGCCGGGCGTTCCTCGGCCAGGCACTCCAGCGCTTCGAGGCCGTCCTTGGCCAGCGTGACGCGGTAGCCTTCGCGCGCCAGCAGGCGCTGCGTAACGCGGCGCACCGTGAGCGAGTCGTCCACCACCAGCACCAGCGGCACCGCCGGCACGGTGCTGACCTGCACCTCGGGCTCGGCCTTGAGCTCTTCGAGCGGCGCATGCAGCGCAGCCGTGGTGTAGGCGCGGGCGGTATCGCCGTACACGGTGGCCAGCGCCACCGGGTTGTAGATCAGCGACACGGCACCCGAGGCCAGCAGCGTCATGCCGGCCAGGCCGGGCAGGCGCGACAGCTGGGGCCCCAGGTTCTTCACCACCACTTCCTGGTTGCCCAGCACTTCGTCCACGTGCATCGCGATGCGCTGCTGTGCCGAGCGCACGACCACCACCGGCATCGAGCGACCGGCCGTCTGGCCGCGCGGGCTCGTCTGCAGCAGTGCGCCCAACCAGAAGAACGGCAGCGTGTGGTCGCCGTAGTGGAAGCCGCCGCGCGTGTAGGCCGAATCGATCTCGGTCGCCGTGGCACGGCGCACGATCTCGATCAGGTTCGACGGCACAGCCACCACCGCGTCGCCGCAGCGCAGCATCACCACCTGCGTCACCGCCGTGGTCAGCGGCAGCACGAGCTTGAAGCTGGTGCCCTGGTCGGGTGCGGTGGCGGTCTCGATGCGGCCACCCATCGCGTTGATCTCGGAACGCACCACGTCCATGCCGATGCCGCGACCGGCGAGTTCGGTCACGCTGTCGGCCGTGGAGAAGCCGGGCGTGAAGATCAGGTTGGCCAGTTCGGCATCGGACGGCTGCGCATTGGGCGCGACCAGGCCCATCGTCACACCCTTTTCGCGGATGCGCGCGAGGTTCAGGCCGGCGCCATCGTCGCGGAATTCCACGCTGACTTCGTTGCCTTCCTGGTGCAGCACCACGTAGATGGAGCCGGTGGCCTCCTTGCCCTTGGCCTGGCGCACTTCGGGGGCTTCGATGCCATGGCTCACGCAGTTGCGCAGCAGGTGCTCGAAGGCACCGGTCATGCGCTCCAGCACGCCGCGGTCCACTTCAATGGAGCCGCCCACGATATCCAGGCGCACCTGCTTGCCGGTTTCCTTGGCCGCCAGGCGCACCACGCGGTATAGGCGGTCGGAAAGGCTTTCGAACTCCACCATGCGCGTGCGCAGCAGGTCGTCTTGCAGGTCGCGCGTGAGGCGGGCCTGGGCCGCCAGCTCGTCTTCCGCGGTTTCCAGCGTGCGCTGCAGCGTGCGCTGCACCGTGGCCACGTCGTTCACCGACTCGGCCATCATGCGGGTGAGTTCCTGGAAGCGCGTGAAGCGGTCGAACTCCAGCGGGTCGAACTGCTGCGACAGCTGCTTGGCCGCTTCCAGCCGCGAGCTCATCTGCGTTTCGGCCTGCAGCTCGATGTCGCGCAGTTGCTGGCGCAGACGTTCCAGGTTGTCGGTCAGGTCGCCGAGCGTGCCCTTGATGTTGCCGACCTCGGACTCGAGACGCGCCCGCGTGATGCTCACCTCACCGGCCTGGTTGACCAGGCGGTCGAGCAGCTGGGCACGCACACGCACCGCGTGAGTGGACGCCGCCACAGCCCGTTCGCTGCGCACAGCCACACGAGTGGCCGATGCGTCCTTCAGGAAGCGCGACCAGTCGATCTCGACTGCTGGCGTCGCGGCTCGCTGTGCAGGAGCTGCCTCCACCGGCGGCACCACCGCGGGTGAGTCGCTCTCCACAGGTTGCGGCGGCAGCACCGGCACGGTCTGCGCCGGCAGTTCCAGCACGGGCGCCAGCGGCGGCAGTTCCTCCGGCAGCTCGGCCACCGGCTCTTCGGCCTGCACCGGCACCGACGGCCGCGGCTCCTCGTCCAGGTCGCCATGTAGCGACTGGGCCGCCTCGACTGCCGCGGCTGCGGCTTCTTCGTAAGCCAGGGCGTCACGGGAGCGCAGCGCCTCGAACACGGTGGCCAAGCCGTCGACACGCGACTGCAGCGCTTCGACGTCGGCCGCCGTCACCTCTTCGCGGGCGAGCAGGTGCTCGATTGCGGTTTCGAGGCGGTGCGCCATTTCGCCCAGGCGCATCGCGCCAGCCAGGCGGGCACCGCCCTTGAGCGTGTGCAACGTGCGCATGCAGGCGGTCGCGCCACCCGGGTCACTGGGGCGACGCTGCCAGTCGCGCATCTGCGAAGCGAGCTGGGGCAGCAGGTCCTGGCCCTCTTCTTCGAAGATCGGGAACAGGTCGGCATCCACCGCGTCGACGGCGTCGATCTCGTCGTCGTAGTCGGTGCCGTGGCCACGTGCCGACGTCGCATGCACGACGTCTTGCGGCTTGAGCGGGGCCAGCTCCTTGAGCTCGGCTTGGCCGAGTTCAGCGAAGTTGGTCGAGTCGGCCACGGGCTCGGGCGTGACCGCCACGGGTTCAGCAGCCGGTTCGATCATCGGCTCGGCCACCGGCACTTGCTGCGGCTCGGCTACCGGCTCCGGTGCCACATCGAGCGACAGCGGCTCGATGATTTCGGGCGCAGCCTCGAGCTGCACCATCTCCGACGGCTGCGCTTCGATCTCGGCCGCGGCACTTTGGGCCTCAAGGCGACGACCCGCGTCCACCTCGTGTTCGGCCAGGCGCTGCAGCAACTCGGGCGGCGGCGCCTTCAGGAAGCCGGCAGCGAACTGGTGCAGCAGGCGGCGCACCTCTTCGGCCGCATCGACGAACAGGCTTGCTTCCTGCGGCGTGCCATGGCCAATGGCCTGCGAGCGCATCAGCGCGTGCTCGAGCTGGCGCGCCAGGTGCGACAGGTCGGCGAAGCCCACGGTGGCCGAGCTGCCGGCCAGCGAATGCGCCATCGCGACGGCCGTTTCGCCTACCGGACGGTGCAGCTCGAGTGCCCATTCGGCCAGCTCGGTGGACAGGCGCCGTGAACGCTCGTCGGCCTCGTTGAGGTAGATGTTGAACAGCGGAATGCTGATGCGCAGCGGCCCGACGATCTTGACCTGGTCGTTGACCGGTTCCGGTTCTGCTTCAGCGGCTGCCGGTGCTTCGATTGCGTCGTTGGACGCCACCACCTCGGGCTGAGCCACCGGTGCGAGCCCTTCGGGCTCGAGCGGCAGATCGGCCAGCGGCGCCGGCTGTGAAACCATGGCGCCAAAGGCTTCATCCAACGGCAGGTCGAGATCGGTGATCTCCAGTGTCTCGATGGACAAGGGAGCCTCGAGCGTGGCCTCGTGCGCTTCGGCCGGCGTCTCGATGCGCACTGGTTGGGTGATCTCGGGGTTCCACTGCGGCGGGGCCACAGGCTGCGCAGATGCGGGTGCTGCGCTGTCGAAGCTGGAAAGATCGAGCGTGAAGTCGATTTCCGGCATGACCGGCTCGGCGCTCGCTGCAGGTGCGGGCGCGGCATCCAGCGACAGATCGAGTGCGAAATCCTCGACCGGGGCCGGCATTTCGGCCACGAGCGGCTGCATCGGCTCCGGTTCGACGACCGGAGCAGGCGCGGGCATGGGTGCCGGAACAGGAGCCGGCGCTGGCGCAGGAACCGGCGCCGCGATCGACCCCACCGCCTGCAGGCGGCCTTCGAGGCGCAACGCATCGGCTGCGGTGCGCACCGGCGCGGTGGCATGGCCGCCTTGACGGCGAGCGGCAATGGCCTCCACCCAGTCGCCCAGGTAGGCCAGCACGTCGCGCGTGAGGGCCAGCAATTCGTCGCTGGCGGGCTTCTGCTCGGCCAGCCAGGCGTTGTAGAGCTGCTCGCACGACCAGGCGGCTTCGCCGAATTCGTTCAGCCCGACCATGCGCGAGCTGCCCTTGAGCGTGTGGAAGGCCCGGCGCACGACGGTGATCTGACCGGCATCTCCCGGGTTGCCGTCGAGTTCGGCCAGCGCGTTGTGCGCGTCGCCCATCACTTCGCGAGCTTCCTCGAGGAAGATCTCGCGCATCTCGTCGTCTTCTTCGAGCCCTGTGGGCGCGGCCGGGGCCGGCGGTGTGGCAGCCAGCGGCGGCACGGCCGGCGCTGCGCTCAAAGGCGCATGCGAAGTCGGGACTTCCAGCATGTCGAGCCCGATCGGCTCGGAGGCGCTGACCACGAAGTCAGCCATGGCCTGCACAACCTGCTCGCGCGCCATCGACACGGTGGCCGGGCCGGCACCGGCCTGCTCGGCCTGCTGCAGCGCGGCCTGCGCATGCGACACGGTGGCGGCAAGCTCGGGCTGGTCGGCCACCAGCACTTCCTGCGACAGGCGGTCCAGCTCGCCGGAAACGGTTTCGAGCGGCACGTCCTGGTTCATCGCGGCCAACGCGAGCGACTGCGCCTGCTCGATCAGACGCGGCGCAGCCGGCGTTTCGGCCATGTCGGTGATCACCGGCGCCGCGACGTGCACGGCCTGGCTGCGCCCCATCACGGGGTACAGCGTGCCGCTGGCGGCGTCGAAAGCGAACAGCGACTTCGCCATCTGCGGCTGCACGCTGAGCATGTCGATCAGGAAGCTCAACGCGCTCAGATTGCCGGCCAGGCGGTCGAAGGTGCCGGCGGCGGCCGCCTTGGCAGGATCGACCTCGGTGATGATCAGTGCGTCCACGTCGTCGCGCATGCGCAGCACGGCCTGCGAAGCCTGCGTCATGTCGAGCACCGACAGCACGCCGCGCATCGCCTGCATCTGGTTCGGTACCGGGATCAACACGGTGCGATCTGCCGGATTGCGGAAGAACTGGTCGATCAGTTTTTCGCTCTCGGACAGCGTTGCGCGCAGTTCCTGCACCACGCTGCCCATGGTCTGGCGGTCGGAGACGCGGCGGTACAGCTCCTCCATCCACTGCTCGAGCGGCTCGGGTGTGCTGCCGGCACTCACGGCGTTGATGCGCTCGGCCAGGCGCTGCACGCGCTGGGCTTGGTCTGGGTGGTCGAAGTCACCGTCTTCGAGCGAGGCCTCCAGGTACAACACACTGGTGGCCACTTCCATGGCCAGCGAAGGTGCGGGGCTGGCATTGGCCTGCACGGCCTGGCCAGCGGCCTTCTGCATCGCGTCGGCCAGCGCTTCGCCCGAAGGGTACAGGCGCTTGAGCGAGTCCCCCACCAGCGAGAACTGCTCGGTCAGACCGGGCAGACGATGCAGTTCGCCGCCAGCCACGGCCGACCAGGAATCCTTGGCCGTCGACACGCGCTTGCGCGCCTGCGCGATCCAGGCCGGGTCGAAACGGCCGAGCATCGGCTCGCGATAGTCCACCGGCGGCTGACGATCGAGATCGTAGGCACGGCGCACCGCGGCCAGGCGCGGCGACGAAGCGGCGCTCTTCGGAATGGCCTGCGCGCAGAAGAACAACAGGTCCTGCGCCAAGCGCTCGGAAACTTCGGCCTCACCGCGCTCGAGTGCGCGCAACTGCGCCAGCAGACGCGACGCAACGCGCTTGCTGAAAACGTCCGCCTGGAACAGGCCTTGAGATTGCGCCTCGAAAAAGGCAGCCGCAAGCCGCCACAGCGTGGCGCCCTGCCCGTCAGCCGCACCGTTGGCGAGCCCGGCGCACATGTCGCTCATCTGGGCTGGCGCCTGCGGCGTGGTGCTGCGCATCAGCGTGAGCAGCTGCGATTCGAAACTGGCCACCGCGGCGGCATTGGCGGCAATGCGGGCAGTGCCGTCGCCCTGCACGTCATGCCAACTCCAGTCCACCGACCACAGATCGGCCGGGTGCACACGCTCGGCTCCGGCCAGCTCCTGCACCGCGCGGTACTGCGGGAACAGCGCAACCGACGACACTTGCTTGCCGGCCAACAGTCGGCCGACGTAGTCGAGCAGCGCGAACGAGGCGCGCTCGATCGCTTCGACCGCCGCCAGGTCCAGCTTGTGCGGCTTGCCGATGAAACGTTGCACCGCGGCCTCGGAGCCGCGCAGCAGCGCAGCACCCGCAGGCAGCCCGACGAGTTCGAGCGCCCCCACGCCCTGGTGGATCTGCTGGCGAGCCGTGCGCAGGATGGCAGGGTCAACAGCGTCGACGTCTGAACCGGCGGCAGCCTCCGCCTCCTTCAGGCAACGGCGCAGCGCCTTGTGAGCGGAGTCGAGCGACTTGCGCAGCTCCTCATGCACCCAGGCAAGGGAACTCAAATCGTCGATCATTTGTGGGTCGCGCTGGGTATCCATCCCATCCCTTGTCTCAAATGTTCAGCACTCTTGGCAGTGCGCCGCCCGAAGGCGGCGCAACTTGGGAGTCCGCGTGATCAGCTGATCTTGAATCGCGCCACCGACTGTTTCAACTCCTCGGCGGTCTTGGACAGCTCTCGAACCAGCTGAGCGGTCGATCGCGTGCCCTCACCGGTTTGTTCGGTCACCGCGAAGATGTGCTGGATGTTGGCAGCCACCACGTTGGCCGATTCGGCTTCGCGGGAGGCTTGCGACGAAATGCTGGTAATCAGTTCAGCGAGCTGACGCGACACCCGGTCGATCTCGCCCAGTGCTGTACCTGCGTTGTCTGACAGCTTGGCACCCTCGACCACACCCTGCGTCGAGCGCTCCATAGCGGCCACGGCGTCGGCCGTGTCGGTCTGAATGGTCTTCACCAGCGCCGCGATCTGCTTGGTAGCGTCGGCGGAGCGTTCAGCCAGTCGCTGCACTTCTTCGGCAACCACCGAGAAGCCGCGACCGGCTTCGCCGGCAGAGGCTGCCTGGATGGCGGCGTTCAGAGCCAGCACGTTCGTCTGCTCGGTAATGTCAGAAATCAGTTCGGTGATTTCACCGATCTCCTGCGACGACTCGCCCAGTCGCTTGATCCGCTTGGAGGTTTCCTGGATCTGCTCGCGCAGCGTGTTCATGCCGCCGATGGTGTTCTGCACCGCCTGCAGGCCGGACTCGGCTGCTTGCAGCGATTGGCGCGCCACCTGGGCTGACTGCTGCGCTTGTGCGGACACGTCGTTGATTCGGCCGGCCATCTGCAGCACCGATTCGCCGGTTTCGCGAATCTCACGCAGCTGCTCGTCGGAAGCAGCCAGCAGTTCGGTCGATGTGGCTTCCACCTGCTGCGTGGTTTCGGTCACGCGAGACACCGTGCCTTGCACCTGCGACACCAGCGTGCGCAGCTCTTCCACCGTGTAGTTCACCGAGTCGGCGATGGCGCCGGTGATGTCTTCGGTCACCGTGGCCTGTTGCGTCAGGTCGCCTTCAGCCACCGTCTGCAGTTCGTTCATCAACCGCAAAATGGCCGCCTGGTTGGCGTCGTTCACGCGCTTGGCTTCCTGCTCCTGGCGCTCTGCTTCCTGACGCTGCGTTTCAGCGATGGCGGCACGTTGACGCTGGTCTTGCAGGTAGGCCATCAAGAGCCCGCTGGCGCCGGCCAGTGCCAGCAAAAGAGACAGGACGATCAGCACGATGTTGAGCAGCGAGATGCCCGCGCTACCGGCCAGGCTTTCCTGCACCTGCTCGAGACCCTTACGCAGCGGCTCGCTGTCTGCAATGATCGCGGCCTGCGCTTCACGTGCGGAGACCAGACCTTGCAGGTTGCCCAGAATGGCACCGGCCTGCGTGCGGGTCTCTTCGTAGAGCTTCATCAGCGCTTCGAGGCGCTCCTTGGTCTGCGGGTCCTTCGTGCCGGGCAGGCGCAGCTCGGGGTTGCCGTCGGTCAGACCTTGGGCGATTTCACGGAAGGAGTTCAAGTCCTTGCCCAGCAGGAACACGGCCTCGGGCGACACGCCTTCCATCGTCAGGAATTCGTTGGCCGACTTGCCGATACGCTGCGTCAGCATCACCAACTGGCCGACGGCCGAGAGCTCGGCTGGCGAGGCGTCTTGCTGCAGCTTCAGCGACGACACGGTTTCGGCGATCTCGAGCAGGTCGGACGACTGACGGTTGATCGCGCGAAGCGCCTGGCCCACCTGCGTCAGGATCTTCTGCTGGCCCAACACGGTCTGTGCATTCTTTTCAGCGCGGTCCACCAACGGCAGCAGCGGATCGAGCGCCTGCTGCGCATTCGCCGGCGCGGCTTCGAGTTCAGCGCTGCCGTCCTTCAGGCCGCGCACGTTGCGCGCCAGCACTTCCATGCTTTCTTGCACTTCAGGGAAGGCCTGCGGGCTGCCGATCAGCGCCTGCGACACCGACTTCGCGAGACGCTGCGACTGCATCAGCGCCTGGCCGGAAGCACCCACCTGGGCAGCGCCCTTGGTCGCGGCATTGATCGAGAACACTGCCGAGGCCACAAGACCCAACACGCCCAGCACCAGCATCCCACCCAGGATGCGCTGCTGCTGACCGGTCGAGAGGTGGCCGATGAGCGGCAGCGGCGCGCCCACTTCGCCCGCCTCGGCGGCCTGGATGCGCGTTTCGCTGAATTCGCCCGGCAGTTCGGAAGGTGCGGCCTCCGAGATGATCGACGAGTCCGCGCTCGTGGCCTGGATGGTCGTGGGCTCCATGGCCAGCGTGCCACCCGGGCCCACGGCTACGTCGTTGTCAGCCGGATAGGCTTCATCGAAGGGCAGGTCGTCCGATGCGTCGGGTTGCGACTTGGGCTTACCGAAACCCTTGATCTTGTTCAGAAAACTCATAGGCCCCTCTTTTCCTGCTTGCGCTTTATCTCGCTGATCGATACCAGATGCCAGTGGGCTCTCAGCCCACGATCCTGAGGAACGACTCGTCGCCGGCGAGAGCCGCCAGGCGAAGTTCCTGCCACACACGTCCACTGCTGTCGCGATAACGACTGCCGACGAATCCTGGCTTGGGTTTGCCTTCGTCGGCGTCTTCTTCCAACTGTTCACGGCTGCGCAGACCCGAGAGCTTGTCCACCAGCATGGCGCAGTTGATTTCGAGTACCGGATTGAACGCGATCAGGCGCAGCTGCTCGCGTGCAAATTCGTTGGCTGCCTGGCTTTTCAGGCCCAGGAACCCTGCGAGGTCGACCACGCCGTGCAAACCGCCGCGCAGGTTGGCCACGCCAAGGAACCAGCCGCTGGTGTGCGGCACCGGCACCAGCGCCCCGAACGGAAAGATCTCACCGGCTTCGCCCAGCGGCAGCAGAAAACCTTGGCCACCGGACTCGACGGCGAGCCAGGTGGCCGTGTTGGCCTGCGTGCGCGCGACCTTCAGGCGCTCGGCCAGCCGGCTTTGCAGTTCACGCAGTGCTTCTCGTTTAGCCATTCAAGCTGCTCGTTGGGTGCTTCTTGTTCTTAGCCAAAGGCCTTGATCTTGGCCACCAGTTCGTCGGCATCGACGGGCTTCACGACGTAGTCGCGCGCGCCCTGGCGCATGCCCCAGACCTTGTCGGTCTCCTGATTCTTGCTGGTGCACATGATCACCGGGATGTCGCCGTAGTTCGGGTCGCGGGTGATCGCGCGCGTGAGCTGGAAGCCGTTGAGGCCAGGCATCACCACGTCCATCAGGATGAGGTCGGGCTTGTCTTCGGCCAGGCGGCGCATCGCTTCGTCGCCGTTTTCGGCCGTGCGCACCTGGTAGCCACGCTTGGTCAGGATTTCGGACAAATAGTGGAGCTCGGTCTTGGAGTCATCCACCAGGAGGATTTTCTGAATCGGCATGGCTCGTTTTCCTCTGTCAACGGCAGCGCTGTGCGACGCCGCCGGTTACTGCCGGGCTCCAGGGCGTAATGCGGACCGCTCGACCGCACACGCCCATTTCAGGCCGCCCGTTTGTGCTGCTCCACTACCTGGAGCAACTGGTCTTTGGTGAAAGGCTTGGTCAGGTAGTCCTCGGAGCCGACCATGCGGCCGCGCGCCTTGTCGAACAGGCCGTCCTTCGACGACAGCATGATGACCGGCACGCGCGAGAACTTCGGATTGCGCTTGATGATGGCGCAGGTCTGGTAGCCGTCGAGCCGGGGCATCAGGATGTCGCAGAAGATCAGGTGCGGTTCGCAGTCATTGACCTTGGCCAGCGCATCGAAGCCGTCTTCGGCGAGCACGACCTCATAGCCACCCTGCTTCAAAAAGATTTCGGCACTGCGCCGAATGGTGTTGCTATCGTCAATCACAAGCACCTTGGTACCAGCCCCCTGGCCGGCCTGCCCTGCTTCGCTCACGGACGAACTCCTAACGACTTGTGGCCCCGCGGGAGCGCGCCCGAGGGGGTTGTAGGCTTGCTGCTAAATCTGCACCATCTCGAAGTCCTCCTTGCGGGCTCCGCACTCGGGACAGGTCCAGTTCATCGGCACATCGGCCCACTTGGTGCCGGGAGCAATGCCATGTTCGGGGTCGCCTGCCGCCTCGTCATAGATCCAGCCGCAAATGAGGCACATCCAGGTCTGCGATTCGCTCACTTAGTCTTTTAGCTTCACTACAATGAGTGACGATTGTAGCCACGCGATCTCGCAAAAATCCAAGAGTTCGTAGGCACATACGCAACATTCCTCACACTTTTCTAGAAGGTCGAACGCGGGCTATCCCGCAGCCCGGCCCACCCCTCAAAAGCCCTGATGACCACCGCCCCGACCGCCCCTTCCGACGCCAATCCCGAGGTCCTGCAGGAGCCACCCGCCCCCGCATGCGTGATGAGCTTCAACGCCAGCGACCCCAGCGGTGCCGGCGGCCTGGCGGGCGACGTGACCACCATCGCCGCGATGGGCGCTCACGCGCTGCCGGTGGTCACCTCGATCGTGCTGCGCGATACGGCCGAAGTGTTCGAAGCATCGGAAATCGAGGCCGACACCATCGTCGAGCAGGCTCGCGGCATTCTGGAAGACGTCACGATTTCCGCCTGGAAGGTCGGCTTCCTGGGCAGCGCCGAAGGGGTGAGCGCGGTAGCCGAGGTGCTGTCCGACTACGCCGATGTGCCGCTGGTGGCCTACCTGCCCAATCTGTCGTGGATGGACGAAGATCCGCTGGCAGCCTACCTCGACGCCTTCCGTGAGCTGGTGCTGCCGCAGACCGAGGTGCTGGTGGGCAACCACAAGACTCTGACCGACTTCCTGCTGCCGGAGTGGGACGCCGAGCGCCCGCCGTCGGCACGCGAGCTGGCGGTGGCAGCCGCCGAGCACGGCACCCGCTACGTGCTGGTCACCGGCGTACAGCTACCCGACCAGTTCATCGACAACGTGCTGGCCTCGGCGCAAGGCGCCATCACCGGCGAGAAGTTCGAACGCTTCGAGACCAGCTTCGTCGGCGCCGGCGAAACGCTCTCTGCTGCACTGGCCGCGCTGGTGGCCAGTGGCCAGGAGCTGCATGTCGCTGTGTCTGAGGCCCTGAGCTTCCTCGACCAGTCGCTCGATGCCGGCTTCCGCCCCGGCATGGGCAACGTGGTGCCAGACCGCTTCTTCTGGGCCCTGCCGCCGGCCGAAGAGGGCGCAGAAGGTGAGGAACCGCAGGGTGGCCCGGGCGGTAGTGACCCCGACAAGCCCGCACCCGGTCGCAGCATCCACTGACCCCCTTCACCGCATGAGCCAGAACGCCAGGTTGTTCGAACGTGCCCAGCACGTGATCCCGGGCGGCGTGAATTCGCCTGTGCGCGCATTCCGCGCAGTGGGCGGTACGCCGCGGTTCATCACCCGAGCCGAGGGCGCCTATCTGTGGGACGCCGACGGCCAGCGCTACATCGACTACATCGGCTCCTGGGGGCCGATGATCCTGGGCCACGGCCACCCCGCGGTGCTCGAAGCCGTGCAAAAGGCTGCCACCGAAGGTTTTTCGTTCGGAGCGCCTACCGAGCGCGAGATCGAGCTGGCCGAAGAGATCCTGAAGTTCGTACCGAGCGCCGAGCAGGTGCGGCTGGTGAGCTCCGGCACCGAAGCAGCCATGAGCGCCATTCGCCTCGCACGCGGCGCCACCGGGCGGCCCAAGCTGATCAAGTTCGAAGGCTGCTACCACGGCCATGCCGACGCGCTGCTGGTGAAGGCCGGCTCGGGGCTGGCCACCTTCGGCCACCCCACAAGCGCCGGCGTGCCGCCCGAGGTGGTGCAGCACACGCTGGTGCTGGAATACAACAACCTCGCGCAGCTCGAAGCCGCTTTTGCGGAACACGGCGCAGAGCTGGCCTGCGTGATGATCGAACCGATCGCGGGCAACATGAATTTCGTGCGCGCTGCTGTGCCTTTCATGCAGCGACTGCGCGAGCTGTGCACACAGCACGGCGCACTGCTGGTGTTCGACGAGGTGATGACGGGCTTCCGTGTCGCGCTCGGCGGCGCACAGAGCCTGTATGCCCAGGCGATTCCTGGTTTCAAGCCGGATCTCAGCGTATTCGGCAAGGTGATCGGCGGCGGCATGCCGCTGGCCGCGTTTGCCGGGCCGCGCGCGGTGATGCAGCAGCTGGCACCGCTCGGGCCGGTCTATCAGGCTGGCACCTTGAGCGGCAACCCGGTGGCCACGGCCTGCGGGCTGGCAACCTTGAAAGAAATCCAGAAGCCCGGCTTCTTCGATGCGCTCGCGGCCCGCACCCGCTCACTGGCCGACGGCCTGCTGGCCGCTGCGCGCGACGCCGGCGTGCCGCTGGTGGGCGACTGCGAAGGCGGCATGTTCGGCTTTTTCTTTGCCGGCGAGCTGCCGCAGCACTATGGCGCCGTAATGGCCACCGACAAGGAGCGTTTCAACCGCTTCTTCCACGCGATGCTGGAAGGCGGCGTCTACCTTGCACCGGCACTTTACGAAGCTGGTTTCGTGAGTGCGGCCCACACGGCGGACGACATTGCCGCCACCGTGCAGGCCGCCCAAGCTGCGCTCGGTTAAGCCGGCGACGAGCGCAGGCCGTAGGCCTTGCCGCCGACCCACAGGTATTCGGCGCGCAGCACCGGCTCACCCTTCTCTTCATTGAAGGTAAAGCCGAGCACGGCCACTTCCTGGCCCGGCTTCAGCTCGGGCACTTTCCACGCTTCCATGCGCGTGAGTGGTGCCAGCTCGATGTGCCACACCTTGTCACGCCGCGTGGGCAGTTGCGCGCTGGCCAGCAACTTGGAGCCATCGACCTGGGTGCTCTGCGGAGGCACCGTGCGCTGCGCCAGGTCGGCCGGCAGCTTGAGATCGGGCTTGATCTCGAGATCGAACTCGACGTGCGGATTGCGCCACGCCACCTTGGCAGCCCGACCTTCCAGCCACAACGGGCGGTTTTGATCGAAGCTGCTCCAGCCATGGTGCGCAAAGGCACGCGGCAACAGCATCGCTGAAGCAGCGGACAGTACGAGACGTCTTTGCATGAAGATCCTCCGCGTAACTTCGAGACGAGGGCGGGTTACAGATAAGCGATCCAGCGACCACACACGATAACGGCGAGCCACAACCCCAGCGACAGCGCGGTCTGCGCGCGCGCCGTGGCATCGAGTCGACGCAGGCCCCCGCGCCAATGGAACAACGCCGCATTCGCCCCCGCCACCACGAGCAGCCCCATCTTCACGAGGAAGGCGCGGTTGGTGATGAATTCATCGAACTGCGACGCCAGCATCGTGAGCCCGCTGGCGGCGGCCAGTGCAAAGCCAGTCAGCGAAAGCCCGAGTGCCAGTCGCGCCAGCTCGACCGGCGGCAGCGCGGCGCCCCACCCCCACACGCGCAACTCGAACAACACCAGGCTGCCCAGCAGCAGTGCGATGCCGACGATGTGCAGCGTCTCGAGCGCCGGATAGGCGTAGGGGTGCGAAGCGATCCAGGCGAAGGCTTGCATACCGGGCGCGCCGCCGCCGATTGCCCCCCGGCTCAGGCAGGCTCTGCCACCAGACCGCGGTCCGCCAGCATGGCTTGCACGTCGGCATCCCGGCCACGGAAGGCACGGTAAGCAGCCCCCGGCTCGGCGGTGTTGCCAGCGCTGTAGATGTGACGCTTCAGCCGCTCGGCCGTGGCGGGGTGGAAGATGTCGCCCGCCTCGACGAAGGCGTTGAAGCCATCGGCGTCCAGCACCTCGGCCCACATGTAGACGTAGTAGCCGGCCGCGTAGCTGTCGCTGGCGAACAGGTGGCGGAAATGCGGCAGCCGGTGCATCACGCCCACCACGTCGGGCACGCCGAGATGCATGCGCTCCTCGCGTTCGAAGACGTTGATGTCCAACCCTTCCATCGAGGTCTTGCGGTGCAACGCCAAGTCGATCAACGCCGAGCCGACGTACTGCACCGTCTCGTAGCCCTGGTTGAAGTGGCGCGCGCGCTTCAGGCGCTCGATCAACGCATCGGGGATCGGTTCGCCGGTCTGCACGTGCAGGGCATGTCGCTTGAGTACCTCGGGTTCGAGTGCCCAGTGCTCGTAGATCTGCGAGGGCAGCTCCACGAAGTCCTGCAGCACGTTGGTGCCTGACAGGCGCTCGTAGGTCACGCTGCTCAACAGGCCGTGCAGGCCGTGGCCGAACTCGTGGAACAGCGTGCGTACGTCGTCGAACGACAGCAACGTCGGCGTGCCCGGCGCGCCCTTCGCGAAGTTGTTGTTGTTCACGACGATGGGCAGCACCGCGGAGCCATCGGCCGTGTTGCGCATCTGCTCGCGGTACAGGCTCATCCAGGCACCGCCGCGTTTGCTCGGCCGAGCGAAGTTGTCGCCGAGAAAGAGGCCGACCAGTGCATCGCTATTCGCGTCGCGCACCTCCCAGGCGCGCACGTCGGGGTGGTAGAGCGCGAGCCCGTGCTGCTCCACGAACCGCACGCCGAACAGGCGCTGGGCACAGTCGAACATGGCGTCGATCATGCGGTCGAGCTGGAAATACGGTTTGACTTCGTTGTCGTCGAGTTGGTAGCGCTCCACGCGCACCTGCTCGGCGTAATGGCGCCAGTCCCAGGGCTGCAGCTCGATGGCGTCGCCCACCGCACGGGCTCGCGCTTCCAGCAGAGCACGCTCCTGCGTCGCGCGCGCCTTGGCCGGACCCCACACGCGCTGCAGCAGCGCCTCCACGGCATCGGGCCGGCCAGCCATGCGATCGCTCAGAGCGTAATCGGCATAACTGTCGAAGCCATGCAGGCGTGCCTGTTCGAGGCGCAGCTTCATGATCTCGGCGGCCAGCGGGCGGGTGTCGCGCTCGGGCACCAGCTCCCCGCGCGAAGTCCAGGCACGCCAGACGGCCTCGCGCAGGTCACGCCGCTTGCTGAAGGTGAGGAACGGCACGATGAGCGAGCGTGACAGCGTCACCACGTGGCCCTCGATGCCCCGCTGCGCCGCCGCTTCGCGAGCCGCGTTGCGCACCCATTCGGGCAGGCCGTCGAGATCGGCTTCGGTCGCCAGTGGCAGCTGGTAGGTGGCTTCGTCGGCCAGCACGTGCTGGCTGAACTGCGTGTTGAGCTCGGCCAGCCGCTGCATCACCGCTGCATAGCGCGCCTTCGCCTCCGGCGCCAGGCGTGCACCGGCCATCACGAAGTCGAGATGCAGGCGCTCCAGCAGGCGCTGTTGCTCCAGGTTCAGCCCGAGGCTGCCGCGCTGCTCGTTCAGCGCCTCGAGGCGCGCGAACAGTGCCGCATTCAGGTACACCGCACTGCGGTGGGCCGCCAGCCGGGGCGCCATCTCGCGCTCCACCTCCCGCAGTTGGGGCGAGCTTTCGGAAGCACACAGGTTGTAGAAAACGCCTTCGAGCCTGCGCAGCAGGCGGCCGCTGCGGTCCAACGCGGCGACGGTGTTGTCGAAGCTCGGCGCCGCTTGTGCGATGGCGTCGATCTCGGCCAGGTGCGCAGCCAGTGCCTGCTCGAAGGCAGGCACGAAGTGGCCAGGCTGGATGCGGTCGAAGGGAGGCAGGCCGTAGGGGGCATCCCAGTCCTGCAGCAGGGGATTGGTCGCGCTGTGGTCCGTCATGCTGGGCCTCATGAGCCGGTGACGCCCGGTAGGGCGGAAGCGGCATGGTAAGGCGAGTCGGCATTGCCAGCTGTCACGAACGGGTCTCTCTAGAATGGCCCGATGCACATCCACATCCTTGGTATCTGCGGCACCTTCATGGGTGGCGTGGCGGCGCTGGCGCGCGGGGCCGGCCATCGCGTGACGGGTTGCGACGCAGGCGTGTACCCGCCCATGAGCGACCAGCTGCGTGCGCTGGACATCGAGCTGATCGAGGGCTATTCGGCCGACCAGCTCAAGCTCTCGCCCGACATGTTCGTGGTGGGCAACGTGGTGTCGCGCGGCAATGCGCTGATCGAGGCGATCCTCGATGCGGGCGCGCCTTACACCAGCGGCCCGCAGTGGCTGGCCGAACACATGCTGCAAGGCCGTCACGTGCTCGCGGTGGCGGGCACCCACGGCAAGACCACCACCACGTCGATGCTGGCGTGGATCCTCGAACACGCGGGCCTCAACCCGGGCTTCCTGGTGGGCGGCGTGCCGCAGAACTTCGCCGTTTCTGCACGGCTCGGATCAGGCGCACCGTTCGTCATCGAAGCCGACGAGTACGACACCGCGTTCTTCGACAAGCGCAGCAAGTTCGTGCACTACCGGCCGCGCACCGCAGTGCTCAACAACCTCGAGTACGACCACGCCGACATCTTTGCCGACCTCGCCGCCATCGAGACGCAGTTTCATCACCTCGTGCGCACCGTGCCCGCCTCCGGCCGGCTGGTGGTGAACGCCCGCGAGGAAAGCCTGGACCGCGTGCTGCAGCGCGGCTGCTGGAGCGATAGCGTGCGCTTCGGCACGCGTGGCGACGCACCCGGCTGGCGCGCACGCGGCGAGCCGCATGCCTTCGACGTGCTGAAGTCCGGCGTGCATCTCGCACGTGTCGAGTGGGACCTGCTGGGCGAACACAACCAGATGAACGCGCTGGCGGCCATTGCCGCGGCCGACCACGTGGGCGTGGCGCCCGCGGTGGCCGCCAAGGCGCTGGGCGAGTTCCGCAACGTCAAGCGCCGGCTCGAACTGCGCGGCGAATCGAAAGGCGTGAAGGTCTACGACGACTTTGCGCACCACCCGACCGCCATTCGCACCACGGTCGATGGCCTGCGCCGCAAGGTCGGCATGGAGCGCATCCTCGCGGTGTTCGAGCCGCGCTCCAACACCATGAAGCTGGGCACCATGAAGGCGCAGTTGCCGTGGGCCTTGGAAGAAGCCGACCTCGCCTTCTGCCACAGCGGCGGCCTGAGCTGGGACGCCGAAGAGGCCCTTGCGCCAATGGGCGACAAGGCATTGGTGAGCGACAACATCGATGAGCTGGTGCAGCGCGTGGTGCGTGCGAGCCAGCCAGGCGATCACATCCTGTGCATGAGCAACGGCGGCTTCGGCGGCATCCACGCCAAGCTGCTCGACGCACTGAGCGGCTCGCGGCGCTGAAGCGAGAGGCGATGAAAAGGCCGGTGCTGCTGACGATCGGCGTGCTCGCGGTGGCCGCCGGGGTGGTGGGCGCGTTCCTGCCGCTGCTGCCCACCGTGCCCTTCCTGCTGCTGGCTGCGTGGTGTTTTGCACGTGCCAACCCGGCCTGGGAGCAGCGCCTGCTGGACCACCCGACCTATGGGCCGCAGCTGCGCGCGTGGCGCGCGCGAGGTGCGATCTCACGACCGGCCAAGCTGGCATCGGCCTTGTCGCTGCTCGGCAGTGCTGCGCTGGGCGCCTGGCTGCTCGAGGGCCCGTGGCGCTGGGTGCCGGCCGGCGTGGCCCTGGTGGTCGGCAGCTGGATCCTCACGCGGCCGAGCACATGACGTGACGCACACCACCCACCTGCTCTACCTGCACGGCTTTCGCTCGTCGCCGCGGTCCACCAAGGCCCAGCGCATGGCGCGTGAAATCGAGGCACTGCGCGCGCACGGTGCGGACGTGCAGTGGTGGTGCCCGCAGCTGCCGCCGTCGCCTGCGCAGGCGATGCGCGAGGTGATGGCCGGCATCGCCGCGTGGCCGCGTGACTCGATGGCGGTGGTGGGCAGCTCGCTCGGCGGTTTCTATGCCACCGTGGTGGCTGAAGAGTTCGACTGCCCCGCCGTGCTCGTCAATCCCGCCGTCGAACCGGCACGCGATCTGGCGGGCTACATCGGCGAGCAGACCACCTGGCAGGACCCCACCGAGCACTTCTACTTCCGCGTCGGGTTCCTCGACGAGCTGAAGGCACTGCACCCCGCTGCCGTCACGCGGCCCGAGCGCTATTTCGCCATCATCGCGAAGGGCGACGAGGTGCTGGACTGGCACGAGATGACCGCCCGCTATGCACAGTGCCGCGTCAAGCTGCTCGAAGGCGGCGACCACGCGCTTTCCGACTTCGACACCCACCTGCCCGAGATCCTGGCGTTCCTCGGGTTGAACCGTTCTTCCTAGGCTCACGCACCATGTTCACAGGCATCGTTCAAGGCGTCGCCACCGTCGCGGCCATCACCGACCGCACCGGGCTGCGCAGCTTCCGGCTCGACTTCCCGACCGGCTTCGCGGCCGACCTCGCCATCGGCGCCAGCGTGGCGGTGGACGGCGTGTGCCTCACGGTCACCGCGCTGGAAGGCGACAACGCCGCGCAGTTCGACGTGATGCAGCAAAGCCTCGCGCTCACCACGCTGGGCACGCTGCGGGAGGGCAGACGCATCAACGTGGAGCGCGCCGCGAAAGACGGCGCCGAGATCGGCGGCCACCCGATCTCCGGGCACGTCGATTTCCAGGCGCACCTGCTGTCGATCCGCCAGCCCGAGAACAACTACGTGCTGCGCATCGGCGTGCCCGCACCGTGGATGCGTTATGTCTTCGCCAAGGGCTACGTCGCCATCAACGGCGCCAGCCTCACCGTGGCCGAAGCAGACCGGCGCGCCGGCTGGTTCGAGGTGTGGCTCATTCCCGAGACGCTGCGCATGACGACCTTCGGCGACAAGCGCGAAGGCGACGCACTCAACATCGAGATCGAACGTGGCACGCAAGTGGTGGTGGATACCGTGCGCGACGCACTGGAAGAACGCCTGGGCCCGCTGCTGCCCGCGCTCGAAGCGCTGCTGCGCGAGCGCGGCGTGGCCGTCGAAGAACTGGCCGGCCCCAAACCCTGAGCCGGGCATAGGCACATTGCACGCCCTGCCCCAAGGGCATGCGAAGCGGCTCATCATGTGGCGCATCTCAAACAACAGGGACGCGTCACACCATGAGCACACCTATGTCGTCTGACCCGAAACACACCCGCATCGAGCGAGACAGCATGGGCGAGCTCGCCGTGCCGGCCGATGCGTTGTGGGGCGCGCAAACCCAGCGCGCGATCGAGAACTTCCCGATCAGCGGGCAACGCCTGCCGGCGGCCTTCGTGCGAGCACTGCTGCTGGTGAAAGCAGCCGCAGCGCGGGCCAACGTACGCATCGGCGCATTGCCGCAGGAAACCGGCGAAGCGATCATCGACGCCTGCCTGCGACTGCGCAACGACCCGGCGCTGATGGAGCACTTCCCGCTCGACATCTTCCAGACCGGCTCGGGCACCAGCAGCAACATGAATGCCAACGAGGTGATCGCCACGCTGGCCACACGCACGCTGGGCACGCCGGTGAGCCCCAACGACCACGTCAACTGCGGCCAGAGCAGCAACGACGTGATCCCGACGGCCATCCACGTCAGCGCCGCACTCGAGCTGCATGGTGAGCTGCTGCCGGCACTGGGGCACCTCGTCAACGTCATCAAGCACAAGGCCCCTTCGGTACATGAACACGTGAAGACCGGCCGCACCCACCTGATGGACGCCATGCCGGTGCGCATGAGCCAGGTACTCGACGGCTGGGCGCAGCAGGTGTTGCACGATGTGCGGCAGCTGCACCACCTCATGCCCGACCTGCAGGCACTGGCCCAGGGCGGCACCGCGGTGGGCACGGGCGTCAACGCGCCGGCTGGTTTTGCTGCTGCATTCTGCGAGGCGCTGACCGAGCAGACCGGCCTCACCTTCCGCCCTGGCGACCACTACTTCGCGTTGATGGGCTCGCAGGACACCGCAGTCGCGCTGTCGGGCCAGCTCAAAACCACCGCCGTATCGCTGATGAAGATCGCCAACGACCTGCGCTGGATGAATTCCGGCCCGCTGGCCGGCCTGCGCGAGATCGAGCTGCCGTCGCTGCAGCCGGGCTCTTCCATCATGCCGGGCAAGGTGAACCCGGTGATCCCCGAAGCCGTGGCCATGGTGGCCGCGCAGGTCATGGGCAACGACACCACCATCACGGTGGCGGGCAGCAGCGGCAACTTCGAACTCAACGTGATGTTGCCGGTGATCGCGCGCAACCTGCTGGAGAGCCTGACGCTGCTGGCGCGCGCAAGCCGGCTGCTGGCCGACAAGGCGATCGCCGGGTTCAAGGTCAATGAAGATACGCTGCAACAGGCGTTGGCACGCAACCCCATCCTGGTCACGGCGCTCAACCCGCTGATCGGCTACTTGAAGGCAGCCGAAATCGCGAAGAAGGCTTACGCACAAGGCCGCCCCATCATCGACGTGGCCGACGAGATGACCGACCTGGGCCGCGAGAAGCTGCAGGAACTGCTGGATCCGCGCAAGCTCACCGGGCAGGGCTGAGCGCTCGAGCACCAGTCGCGAAGGGGGAGCCCGGCGTAGCCGCCTGCCAAGGGGCTTCGTCAACCAAGCGACAATCGCCGGGATATGTATGCCCTGTTCGAAGACGCCGGCAAGTTCCTCGCCGGCCGCGTGATGTCCGAAGCCGAGAGCTCGATGCAGGTCGAGCTCGATTCCGGCAAACGCGTGAAGGTGAAAACCGCCAACGTGCTGCTGCGCTTTGCCAAGCCGGCGCCGCAGGAAGTGCTGGCGCAAGGCCAGCAGCTTTCTCGCGAGATCGATCTCGACCTCATTTGGGAAGTCGCACCCGACGAGGAATTCGGCTTCGAGGAAATCGCCCGCGAGTACTTCAGCGACAAGGCGGATGCGCCGCAGCAGGCGGCCACGCTGTTCCGCCTGTTCGAAGCGCCGCACTACTTTCACCGCCGCGGCAAGGGGCGCTTTCGCAAGGCCCCCGAAGACGTGCTCAAGCAGGCGCTGCTCGCCATCGAACGCAAGGCGCAGCAGGCCGCGCAGATCGAGTCCTGGGCCGTGGAACTGGCCGCTGGGCAGTGCCCCGCGCCGATTCGCGAGCAGCTGTACAAGCTGCTGTTCAAGCCCGACAAGAACGGCCCCGAATACAAGGCCGTGGTCGACGCGGCCAAGCGTTCGCACAAGGCGCCGCTCGACCTGCTGAAGGACGCCGGCGCGATCGACAGCCCGTACCAGTTCCACTGGAAGCGCTTCCTGTTCGAGTTCTTCCCAAAGGGCACGGGCTTTCCTGCGCTCGCCGCGCCGGCCATCAAGGACGATCTGCCGCGCGCACCGGTGCAGGCGTTTTCGATCGACGACTCGGCCACCACCGAGATCGACGACGCGCTTTCGGTGCAGGGCCTGGGCAGCGGCACCGTGGTGCTGGGCATCCACATCGCGGCGCCGGGCCTCGCCATCGCGCCGGGCTCGCCGCTCGACCAGCTGGCGCGCTCGCGCTGGTCCACGGTCTACATGCCGGGCTACAAGCTCACGATGCTGCCCGACGACGTGGTGCAGGCCTACACGCTGCAGGAAGGCCGTGATTGCCCGGCTGTGTCGATCTACGTGAGCTTCGACGAGGCCACGCTCGAGATCAGGCACACGGAAACGAAGCTCGAGATCGTGCCGATCGCGGCGAACCTGCGGCACGACAAGCTCGACAGCGTGATCACTGATGCGAGCCTCACGGGCGCCGCGCCGGCCGACTACCCCTTCCCTGCCGAGCTGGCGTTTGCCTACCGCCTGGCGAAGCACCTGAAGGCGCAGCGCGAAGTGGTGCGCGGCAAGCCCGAGAACTTCAACCGCCCCGACTACAACTTCAAGCTCGAAGGCAACGACGGCCGCGAGCCTGATGGCAGCGAGCGCGTGGTCATCGGCCTGCGCCAGCGCGGCGCGCCGCTCGATCTCATCGTTTCCGAAGCCATGATCCTGGCCAACAGCAGCTGGGGCGCGCTGCTGGCCGAATCGGGCGTGCCGGGCATCTACCGCAGCCAGGCCAGCCTGGCGCCTGGCATCAAGGTGCGCATGGGTGTGAAGCCCGCGCCGCACGCCGGCATGGGCGTGAAGCAGTACACCTGGGCCACGTCGCCGCTGCGGCGCTATGTCGACCTGGTGAACCAGTGGCAGATCATCGCGGCCGCCCGCCATGGCCGCACCGCCGCCCTGGTGGCGCCGTTCAAGCCCAAGGACGCCGAGCTGTTCTCGGTGATCTCGGGTTTCGACGCCGCCTACAGCGCCTACAACGGCTTCCAGAGCGGCATGGAACGCTACTGGACGCTGCGCTACCTGGAACAGAACGGCATGGCCGAGCTCGACGCCGCGGTGCTGAAAGACGGGCTGGTGCGCGCCGACGCGCTGCCGCTGGTCTTCCGCGCGCTCGGTGCCGACAACCTGCCGCGCGGTGCGCGGGTGCGGGTGCGCGTGACCGGCACCGACCTGCTGACGCTGGACGTGCATGCCAACGTCGTGGCACGCCTGGATGACGCCGCGACCACGGCCGACGACGCCAATGTCGAGCCCGACGAGAGCGAAGAAGCCGGGGCCGACACCGCCGGTCCGTTGTCGCTGGCCATCGACGTGGGTGACGCGGACGGTGAAGCCGCGCCCGGCACCAGCGATACTGCGGCCACCGCCTCCTGAGTTCGCCGCGACCCACCTCCATGTCCTGGTTCAAGAAGCTCACGACCCTGCAGCTGGCGCTGCTGTTTTCAGTGGCCGTGCACGCAGTGCTGCTGACCGTGCGTTTTGTCGACCCCGAAGGCTTCAACCGCGTGTTCCAGGACACGCCGCTGGAGGTGATCCTCGTCAACGCGAGCTCCAACGAGCCGCCGGCCAAGGCACAGGCCATCGCTCAGCGCAACCTGCTGGGCGGGGGCGACGCCGAAAAGGGCCGCGCCACGTCGCCGCTGCCGCCTTCGGCGCTCACGGAAGTAGGCGACTCGATGGACGAGGCACGCAGGCAGATCGAGCAGTTGCAGGAAACGCAGAACCAGTTGCTGGCGCAGGTGCGCCGCGAGCTCGCCGCGCTGCCGCCGCCCGACCCCAAACGCGACCAAGGCACGCCCGAAGCCCGGGCGCTGACCGAAAAGCGCCGCCAGCTGCTGGAGCTGCTGGCCGAGATCGAAAAGCGCATCAACGAAGAAAACGCCCGGCCGCGCAAGCGCTTCGTCGGCCCCAGCACACGCGAGGCGGTGTCGGCCATCTACTACGACCAGCTGCGCCGCCAGATTGAAGAACGCGGCACGCGCAACTTCCCTGAATACAAGGGCAAGAAACTCTACGGCGAGCTGACCATGGTGATCACGGTGGACGCCCTGGGTCGTGTGGTCGAGACCGAGATCGTTCAGTCGTCGAAGAACGGCGTGCTCGACCGGCAGGCAGTGGCCATCGCGAAGGCAGCCGCGCCTTTCGGCAACTTCACGCGCGAAATGCGCCAGCAGTTCGACCAGTTGGTCGTCGTGTCGCGCTTCAAGTTCACGCGCGAAGAAGGCATGCAGGCGCAGATGCTCGACCGCTGACCGACCTGACCTTTGACCGCTCCAGATTTCCCATGACCGACCGCTACGTCGTCGCAGGCAACCCCGTCGAGCACAGCCGCTCGCCCTTCATCCACGCGATGTTCGCCCAGCAGACCGGTGAGCCCGTCGAATACGGCCGGCTGCTGTGCCCGATGGATGGCTTCGAAGCCTGCGTGCGCGAATTCGCGGCGCAAGGCGGCAAGGGCTGCAACGTCACGGTGCCGTTCAAGTTCCTCGCGCACGACCTTGCGGTGCAACGCTCGCCGCGCGCCACGCTGGCACAAGCCGCCAACGTGTTGCGTTTCGATGAAACCGGCTGGTACGGTGACAACACCGACGGCATCGGGCTCGTCAACGACCTGACGCGCAACGCCTGCATCACGCTGGCCGGCGCACGGGTGCTGCTGCTGGGCGCCGGCGGCGCGGCGGCCGGGGTGCTGGGGCCGCTCATCGAAACGCGCCCTGCCGAGCTGGTGGTGGCCAACCGCTCGGTCGACAAGGCACACGCGCTGGCCGAGCGCCATGCACGACACGCAACCGCCCACGGCGTGAAGCTCGCCGCCGCCCCGCTCGATGGCTGCGGCGAGCGATACGACGTGGTGCTCAACGGCACCGCCACGAGCCTGGCCAACGCCGGCGTGCCGGTGAGCGCCGCCGTGCTGCGGCCGGGCACGCTGGCCTTGGACATGATGTACGGCCCGGCCGCGCAAGGCTTTCTCGACTGGGCGGCCCGGCACGGCGCCAGCGGCCGCGACGGCCTGGGCATGCTGGTCGAGCAGGCGGCCGAAGCCTTCTGGCTGTGGCGTGGCGTCCGGCCCGATACGGCGCCGGTATTGGCTGCGCTGCGCGCTGAACTCGCGAAAGCCACGGCATGAAGCGCCTGATCGGCCACCTGCTGCGCCTCGTCGCCCTGCTGGTGATCGCCGGCGTGTCGCTGCAGGCCTACTTCCTGACTCGCGTGGCGCTGATGCGGGTGGTCGATCCTCAATCCACCACCTTCCAGCGCTCCGAGATCTACCGCCTGGCGATCGAACAGCAGCGCGTGCTGTGGGCGCAGGAGTGGCGGCCCTATGCGCAAATTTCGGACCACCTGAAGCGCGCCGTCATCGCCTCCGAAGACGCCGGGTTCACCGAGCACAGCGGCGTGGAATGGGAAGCCATCGAAAAGGCCTGGGAAAAGAACCAGCGGGCCGAGGCCCGCGCCGATCGCATCAACGAGCAGATCGAAAAGCGCCAGCAGCGCCTCGTCGAGCGTGCGCAGGCCCGTGGCCGCATGGCGCCCGAGCTGCCGGCCGCCAAGCTGGCGGCTGCCAGGATCGTGGGGGGCTCCACCATCACGCAGCAGCTGGCCAAGAACCTGTTCCTGTCCGGCGAGCGCAGCTTCGCCCGCAAGGGCCAGGAGTTCCTGATCACCTTCATGCTCGAAGCCGTGCTCGACAAGCAGCGCATCCTCGAGATCTACCTGAACAACGTGGAATGGGGTGAAGGCCTGTTCGGCGCGCAGGCCGCCGCGCGCTACTACTTCCGCGTCGATGCGGACCGGCTCGGCGCCTACCCGGCGGCACGGCTGGCCGTCATGCTGCCGGCACCCAAGCGCTTCGAAAAACGCCCCGGCTCGGCCTATGTGATGGGCCGAGCCGGCACCGTGGTCGCACGCATGGGCGCGGTGGAGCTCCCCTGAGAGGCGTCGCCATGGGCACCGACAACAGCCAAAGCGCCGAGCTGGCGGCCATCGCGGCCCGGCTGATCGTCGAGGAAGGCATGGAATACGGCCCGGCCAAGCGCAAGGCCATGAAGATGCTGGACGGCCAGCGCGTGACCTTGCCCGACAACGATGCGGTCGAAGACGAGGTGCGAGCCTACATCGCACTGTTCTGCGCCGACACGCAACCGGGCGAACTGGCCGCCCTGCGCCGCGTGGCACTGTCGTGGATGGAGCGGCTGGCCGAATTCCGTCCACACCTCACCGGCGCGGTGTGGCGCGGCACAGCGACACGCCTTTCCGACGTGCACCTGCAGCTGTATTGCGACGATCCCAAGTCGGCGGAGATCGCGCTGCTCAATCGCGGCGTGCGCTACGAAGTGGCCAGTGCCCCTGGCCCCCGCGGCCAGGACGTCGACGTGCTGGTGGTCTCCACCCCCAGCCGGGAACTGGGCGAACAGGTGCTGGTGCGCATGAGCGTGCTCGACCATGACGATCTGCGCGGCGCCTTGAAGCCCGATGCGCGTGGCCACACCGAGCGCGGCGACATCGACGCAGTGCGCCGCCTGGTGGACGAATCGGAGAGCGCCTGATGGACGACCGCAACGCCGAACCGGCGGCGCCGGCAGGCCTTTGGGGCCGGCGCCTGGCACTCGCGGCGGTGGGCGTGGCAGCGGTGTCTGCCGGCGCCTGGTGGTCCTTGCGCCGGCACGTGCCGCAGCTCGCCCCCGAAGCCATGGCAGCGCTCTGGAAGCTCAATCTCGAAACACCAGCGGGTGGCCAACTGGCCTTCGCCGACCTGCGCGGCAAGCCGCTATTGCTGAACTTCTGGGCGACCTGGTGCGCGCCTTGCGTGCGCGAAATGCCTCAGTTCGATCGCTTCTTCCGTGAATTTGCGCCCGGGGGTTGGCAGGTCGTGGGAATTGCCATCGACAATGCCCGCGCGGTCAACGAGTTCCTTGTGAAACGCCCCGTCCACTATCCTGTGGCGCTGGGTGGCCTGGGAGGCACCGAGTTGTCACGCACGCTGGGCAATGCCGCGGGCGCCCTTCCCTTCACTGTGATGTTCGACCGCGACGGCAGCGTGGTGCAACGCAAACTGGGCGAAACCAGCCTCGAAGAACTGCGGCAATGGGCCGCTTCTGCCGGTTAAGCCGGCCAAGTTGAGCCGATCTGTAAAGCCGGCTCGATTTTGTGTCCATTTGCGCGTAAAGTTCAGGTTTTCGCAACTTCTTTGGCACATCTTTCCGCCAACGTCCCGCCAGCCATGCAGATCCTCGTTCTCCACGGTCCGAACCTCAACCTGCTGGGCACTCGTGAGCCCCAGGTCTACGGCTCGACGACTCTGGAGCAGATCAATGCAGAACTGGCCAAGATCGCCAATGATCGCGGCGCCAAGCTGGAAAGTTTTCAGAGCAATCACGAAGGCGCGCTGATCGACCGCGTGCACGCCGCACGCACCGATGGCACGGCCTTCATCATCATCAACCCGGGCGCCTTCACCCACACCAGCATTGCCTTGCGCGATGCCTTTGCCGGGGTGGCGCTGCCCTTCGTGGAGGTGCACTTGTCGAACGTGCACCGCCGCGAGCCCTTCCGTCACCACTCCTACTTTTCCGACATCGCCGAAGGCGTGATCGTGGGGCTGGGAACGGCAGGGTATCGACTTGCGCTCGAGTTCGCGCTCGACCGCGTGATGAAGCCCGGCCGCTGACGCAGGCTCTTTTTGCAGTTTTCCCTATATCGGCCGGCCCGCCTCACGAGGCCCCGGTCCACAACAACGACCGAGTTGGAGAGAGCATCCATGGATCTTCGCAAGCTGAAGACGCTGATCGACCTTGTGTCCGAATCGAACGTCTCCGAACTGGAAATCACCGAAGCCGACGGCAAGGTCCGCATCGTCAAGGCGAGCCCGGTGGCCACGGTGGCCTCCGTGGCACCGGTGATCGCCCAGCCCGTGGCAGCTCCCGCGGTGATGGCCTCTCCAGCAGCGGCCACGCTGGCCGCTGGTGCAGCCCCGGCTGCCCCGGCCGAGACCGGCCACGTCGTGAAGTCTCCGATGGTCGGCACCTTCTACCGCTCGGCCAGCCCCGGCGCCAAGTCGTTCGTCGACGTGGGCTCGGAGGTCAAGGAAGGTGAACCGATCTGCATCATCGAGGCGATGAAGATCATGAACGAGATCGAAGCCGACAAGGCCGGCAAGGTCACCAAGATCCTGGTCGAGAACGGCCAGGCAGTCGAATACGGTCAGCCGCTGTTTGTCATCGAGTAAGGAAGCTGCTCGATGTTCAAGAAGATCCTGATCGCGAACCGCGGGGAGATCGCCCTGCGGATCCAGCGGGCCTGCCGCGAGATGGGCGTGAAGTCGGTGGTGGTGTATTCCGAGGCCGACCGCGACGCCAAGTACGTAAAGCTGGCCGACGAAGCCGTGTGCATCGGACCAGCCCCGTCGGCGCAGAGCTACCTCAACATGCCGGCCATCATCTCGACGGCCGAAGTGACTGATGCCGAGGCCATTCACCCAGGCTACGGCTTTCTTTCCGAAAACGCCGACTTCGCCGAGCGCGTGGAGCAAAGCGGCTTCACCTTCATCGGCCCCACGCCGGAATCCATTCGCCTGATGGGCGACAAGGTGTCGGCCAAGAACGCGATGATCAAGGCCGGCGTGCCCTGCGTGCCGGGCTCCGAAGGTGCGCTGCCCGACGACCCGAAGGAGATCACCAAGATCGCCCGATCGGTGGGCTACCCGGTCATCATCAAGGCGGCCGGCGGCGGCGGCGGGCGCGGCATGCGCGTGGTGCACACCGAGGCTGCGCTGATCCATGCCGTGCAGACCACGCGGGCCGAAGCGGGTGCCGCCTTCGGCAACCCAGCGGTCTACATGGAGAAGTTCCTCGAGAACCCGCGCCACATCGAGATCCAGATACTGGCCGACCAGCACCGCAACGCCGTGTGGCTGGGCGAGCGCGACTGCTCCATGCAGCGCCGCCATCAAAAGATCATCGAAGAGGCACCGGCGCCCGGTGTACCGCGCCGGCTCATCGAACGGGTGGGCGAACGCTGCGCGGCGGCCTGCAAGAAGATCGGCTACCGCGGTGCGGGCACCTTCGAATTCCTCTACGAAAACGGCGAGTTCTACTTCATCGAGATGAACACGCGCGTGCAGGTGGAGCACCCGGTCACCGAACTGGTCACCGGCATCGACATCGTGCAGATGCAGCTGCGCGTGGCCGCCGGCGAGAAGCTGCCGTTCACGCAGCGCCAGATCGAAATGCGCGGCCATGCGATCGAATGTCGCATCAACGCCGAAGACCCGTACAAGTTCACGCCGTCGCCGGGTCGCATCACGATGTGGCATGCGCCCGGAGGCCCCGGTGTTCGCGTCGATTCGCATGCCTACACCAACTACTTCGTGCCGCCCAACTACGACTCGATGATCGGCAAGATCATCGTGCACGGCGACACGCGCGAGCAGGCGCTGGCGCGCATGAACACGGCACTCTCCGAGACGCTCGTCGAAGGCATCCAGACCAACATCCCGCTGCACCGCGAGCTGATGGTGGATGCGAAGTTCGTCGAAGGCGGCACCAGCATCCACTACCTCGAAGGGTGGATGAGCCAGCACAAGCGTTGACGCGAGGGTCGCCATGGTCGAACTGCTGTTGCTCGCCGGTGAAGACCTCGTCGAGACCGTCTCCGACGCGCTGATGGAACTCGATGCGCTGTCGGTGTCGGTGGAAGACGCCGATGCCGACACACCGGCCGAGCAGGCGCTGTTCGGCGAGCCCGGCCTGCCGGCACCGCGGGGCGGCTGGCAGCGTTCGACGCTGCGTGCGCTGTTCGCCGATGCCGAGGCTGCCACTGAGGCCGCCACGCTGCTGCTGGCGCAAGACTGGGCAGCCGACGTGCATGTGCAGAGCCTCGACACGGTGCCCGACGAAGACTGGGTGCGGCTCACGCAGTCGCAGTTCGCTCCGGTCGAGATCACCCCCGAGTTCTGGATCGTGCCGTCATGGCATGAGCCGCCCGAGGACGCGCAGCGGGTGATCCGGCTCGACCCCGGGCTGGCCTTCGGCACCGGCACCCATCCGACCACCCGCATGTGCCTGCGCTGGATCGCCCGCCAGGCACCGCAGCTCGCGGCACGGTGGACGCGCGTGCTCGACTACGGCTGCGGCTCCGGCATCCTTGCCATTGGCACGGCCTTGCATGCCGCACGGCACATCGACGCGGTGGACATCGATCCCGCCGCCGTCACGTCCACCGAGGCCAATGCAAGGGCCAACGGCGTGTCGCTGAACGCCGGCCTGCCCGAGCTGGCGCAAGGCCACTATCCGCTGGTGCTGGCCAACATCCTGGCCACGCCGCTGAAGCTGCTGGCGCCGCTGCTCGCCGGTCACGTGGCGCCGGGCGGGCACCTCGTGCTGGCCGGCATCCTGGAGCGCCAGGCCGACGAGCTAAAAGCCGCCTATGCCCCGTGGCTCACGCTAGAGGTGAGTGACAGCGAGGACGGCTGGATCCTCATGACGGCAGGCCGCGCGGCAGCATCGGCCCCATGAGCCTGGCGACTCGGTGCACCGCCTGCGGCACGATCTTCCGTGTCGTGCAGGATCAGCTGAAGATCTCCGAAGGCTGGGTGCGTTGCGGCCGCTGCCAGGAAGTCTTCAACGCGCTCGAAGGGCTGTTCGACCTCGAACGCGAGCCACCGCCGCAGCGCCCGCAGCCGCGTGCTGCAGTCGAGCCTGAAGCCCCAGCGCTGATGCGTCCGTCGGCGCCGGACGACTGGACCTCCACCCAGAGCCAGCAACGCAGTGCCGATCCGGTGGAGGACGACCCTGACCTGCCGGCCACCAACGAGTCCGACGTGCTCGACTCGCGCTTCCTTCGACGCGAGCTCGGCCTGCAGCCCGAGCCTCCCGAAGAAGAGGAAGAAGCGGCCGCCCCGTTCGACTTTGCCGACGCGCAGTTCCCGGAAGAGCTGATGCATGCGGCCACCCGCCCTGGCGACTCATTGGAGCCCCCACCGGCGCAACCGCCGCGCATCCGCCAGGACAAGCTGCGCACCCGCACCAAGAAGCCAGGTGCGAAGCCCGAGCCGGTGGCGCCGCAGTTCGTGCGACATGCCGAGCGGGCCGAGCGCTGGCGCAGCCCGGCGGTGCGGGGCGTGCTGGCTGGGTTGATGCTGGCGTTGATGCTGACGCTGGCTGCACAGGTGGCCTACCAGTGGCGCGATCTCGTGGCGGCCGAGTTTCCGCAAGCACGCATCTACCTGGCCCAGGTGTGCCAACGCACCGGCTGCACGCTGCAGGCGCCGCGCCGCATCGACGACCTCGTGGTCGAGAGCAGTTCGCTCATCAAGGCCAATGGCAACGGCGACGCTTACCGGCTGACCGTGGTGCTGCGCAATCGCGGCCACCTCAATGCCCTGCTGCCGGCGATCGAGCTGAGCATGACCGACCCCAACGGTTTGCTGGTCACGCGCCGTGCGCTGTCGGCCGCGGACTTCCAGGCCAAGGGAAACGAGCTCGGCGCCGGTGCCGAGTCCACGTTGCAGGCCTTGCTGTCCACCAGCGGCCAACGTGTGGCCGGCTACACGGTCGAGATCTTCTACCCCTAGTTTTTTCGGAGCCATTCATGCCGGCCTTGATCTGCGGGTCTCTCGCATTCGACACCATCACCACCTTCCCGGGCCGCTTCGCGCAGCAGATCCTGCCCGAGCAGATCCACATCCTGAACGTGTCGTTCCTGGTACCCACGCTCAAGCGCGAGTTCGGCGGCTGCGCGGGCAACATCGCCTACACGCTGAAGGCCCTGGGCGGCGAGCCGGCAGTGATGGCCACGCTGGGGGCAGACGGCGGGCCCTATCTCGAGCGCCTGAGCACGCTGGGCTTGAACACGGAGTTCGTGCGCACGATCGCCGACACCTACACCGCACAGGCCTTCTGCATCACCGACCAAGACAACAACCAGCTGTGGGCCTTCCACCCCGGCGCGATGCAGCAGGCCCACGAAACGGCCGTGCCTGCCGGCCGTGCCGACTTGAAGGTCGGCATCATTGCGCCCGATGGGCGCGACGCCATGCTGCAGCATGCGCAGCAACTTGCCGAAGCCGGCATCCCCTTCATGTTCGACCCCGGCCAGGGCCTGCCGATGTTCAACGGCGCCGAGCTTCGGCGCTTCGTCGAGCAGGCCACGTGGGTGGCGGTCAACGACTACGAGGCCCGCATGCTGTGTGAGCGCACCGGGCTCAGCCTGGAAGCGCTCTCGCGTTCGCATCTGCAGGGCGTGGTGGTTACGCTCGGCGCCGAGGGTTGCGACATCTGGGTGCAAGGCGAAGTGACCCGCGTATCCGGCGTGGCAGCCACGGCAGTGGTCGACCCGACCGGCTGCGGCGATGCCTTCCGCGGTGCCCTGCTCTACGGCCTGGAACGCGGCTGGCCCCTTACACGCTGCGCTCAACTGGGCAACCGCGCGGGCGCGCTGAAGATCGCATCGCCCGGCCCTCAAAACCACCTCATCGATCGCACTGCCCTGGGCCTTTGAGGCCGCGGCCACGAGCGGGGCCGGCTGCTGCTGCAGCGCAAGCTCGACAAGGCTCGCAAGGCAGCATCGGTGACCACAATGCAGGCTAGGCACCAGATCGCCAAGCTGCAGCGCAAGATAGCCGGCTATCAGAGCGAGATTGCCGCACACCAGAAGATCCAGGAAGCCTGGAAGTCATTGCAGATCCAGCCAAAGGCGCTGGGGCCCGCGACCGAGCCCACAACTGCAAGGGAACCTGCTGCGCCTAGCTTCGCCAATACCCAGCCTCTGTAGGCGCAAGGCAGCTCAGCGCTGCTCGTGCCCCATCAGCTGGCCTTCGGTCAGCGTGTCGAGCTGGAAGTGGCCGCTCTTGTCCACGAGCCAGATGTCGGTGTACTTGACCCGGCCCATGCGCTCGGGCACCGGAAGCGGCGATGCGTCGCGCAGCATCTGACGCACGGCGGCCACGACTTCCGGTGCATGGCTGGGCACACGCACGAAGTTCACGTCCACCACGCGGCCCTGCGCGTCGACTTCAGTCTCCACGACAACCACTGCATGGATCAGTGGCGGCAGCTTGCCTCGGTAGATGCGGTGCGAGTAGGCGTCGTAGAGGTGACGGGCCGCGTCGGCGCGATAAGTCTTGCTGTCGCTGGCCTGCGAGAGCTTCACACCCACCGCCGGAATGGGAGTTGCCGCGTGGATGCCCTGGGCATCTGCTGCTGCCGCACACAGCGCGAAAAAGGCCGCGGCAAACGAAGCGGTGACGTGTGCCATGACGACAACTCCTTCAATGGCTGAAGGAAGTGTGATCCGATGGCGCGGCGCCGGGTGTGAATCTGCGTGAAAGACTTCTCAGCGCGATGCCGGCACGGCCGGCAGGCTATCGAGCCAGCGACGTACGTCAGCCAAGCCCATCGGCAGCCACACCTGCTTGCGCCGTGACGTGGAGCCGCGCTTGAGCACTACTTGCTGGCGCGGCACCTGCAGCTGCTCGGCCAGCCAACGCAACAGGCAGTCATTGGCCTGGCCGTCCACCGGCGGAGCCGCCAGCCGCAACTTGAGCGCATCGCCGTGCAGGCCACAAGCCTCGGTGCGGCGCGCTCCCGGCACGACGTGCACGTCCAGCAGCGTGCCGGCGCCGTCGGCGCGTGCGCAGGGCCAGTCGGATTCAGGCTTCATGCTGGCGTTGTGCACAGAAGCAAAAAGCCCGGCCGAAGCCGGGCTTGCTGATCGCCGGAAGCGAGCTCAGGGCTTGTTGCCCGTGGGGAACGGCCAAGCAGCTTGCGGGCTCAGCGTCGTCTTGGCAGCCGGAGCTGCGGCAGGCTTCGCAGGAGCGGCAGCAGGAGCAGCAGCGGCCGTCTTGGCCGCAGGCTTCTTCGCAGCAGCCTTCTTCGCAGGCTTCTTGGCAGCAGGCTTCTTCGCAGCCTTCTTGGCAGCGGCCTTCTTCGCAGGGGCCTTCTTCGCAGCGGCCTTCTTGGCCGGAGCCTTCTTGGCAGCAACCTTCTTAGCAGGCGCCTTCTTGGCAGCGGCCTTCTTGGCCGGAGCCTTCTTGGCGGCGACCTTTTTGGCAGCAACCTTCTTAGCAGGCGCCTTCTTGGCAGCGACCTTCTTGGCCGGAGCCTTCTTCGCAGCGGCCTTCTTGGCCGGAGCCTTCTTGGCGGCGACCTTCTTGGCCGGGGCCTTCTTCGCAGCGGCCTTCTTGGCCGGAGCTTTCTTCGCAGTTGCCATCACGATTCTCCTTGATCAAGTTGCAAAGAACGCCGCACTGTTCGATTCAGTGCAGCGATTCACCGCCCGTGTTTGCCTTGGAGAGGCGCCCCGGTACGGTGAATGGGGTCGCAAGCCAGACCGCGCATTTCTTCTTGCGTTTGCGTCGATCTGGCTCACCGAGCTTGATCCATCAACATGACCTGATCTCCGAGTCTCGTGCCCGGAAACGTCAATCCCACGAGAGCGCGCCACCGGACTGGTACTCGATGACACGCGTCTCGAAGAAGTTGCGTTCCTTCTTCAGGTCGATCATTTCGCTCATCCATGGGAACGGGTTTTCCTCGTTCGGGAAGAGCTCCTCCAGGCCGATCTGCGTTGCGCGCCGGTTCGCGATGTAACGCAGGTAACCCTTGAACATCGAGGCGTTGAGGCCCAGCACGCCACGGGGCATGGTGTCTTCCGCATAGCGGTACTCCAGCTCCACGGCCTTCTGGAACAGCGCCTTGATTTCTACCTTGAACTCCGCAGTCCACAGGTGCGGGTTCTCGAGCTTGATCTGGTTGATGAGATCGATGCCGAAATTGCAGTGCATCGATTCGTCGCGCAGGATGTACTGGTACTGCTCTGCCGCACCGGTCATCTTGTTCTGGCGGCCCAGCGCCAGGATCTGCGTGAAGCCCACGTAGAAGAACAGGCCCTCCATCAGGCAGGCGAAGACGATCAGCGACTTGAGCAGCTTCTGGTCGTTCTCGGGTGTGCCGGTGTGGAAGTTCAGATCCATGATCTGGTCGATGAACGGAATCAGGAACTCGTCCTTGTCCCGGATCGACGGCACTTCGTGGTAGCTGTTGAAGATCTCGCTTTCATCGAGCCCCAGCGACTCCACGATGTACTGGTAGGCGTGCGTGTGGATCGCTTCTTCAAAGGCCTGACGCAACAGGAACTGGCGGCATTCGGGCGCCGTGATGTGGCGATAGGTGCCCAGCACGATGTTGTTGGCGGCCAGCGAATCGGCGGTGACGAAGAAGCCGAGGTTGCGCTTGATGATGCGGCGCTCGTCTTCGCTCAAGCCGTTGGGATCCTTCCACGTCGCGATGTCGCGCGACATGTTGATCTCCTGCGGCATCCAGTGGTTGGCACAGGTGGCGAGGTACTTCTCCCAGGCCCACTTGTACTTGAACGGCACCAGCTGGTTCACGTCAGTCTGGCCGTTGATGATGCGCTTGTCGGCGACGTTGACGCGACGCGTGCTGGTCGATTGCGCCGATTGCACGTGAGGCACTGCCTCAACAACGGCAGGCGCAGTTTGAAGAGGCGAGGAGGTCACGGCCCGCGCGTCGCGTACTTGCGAGTTGGGCGCGGTGCTGTTGGAGGCTAGCGATGTGGAACGAGCGTTGTCTTCCCAGACCAACATAAGGTGAACTTCCTATAACGGCGAATTATCGGAGTGTTGTGTTCAAACACCAAGCACTTCTTGACATCGCGAAGCGAAAGCTGTTGCGGTATCGCATCGCAATGCGCATGTCGAAGCGTGGTGCGAGTGATGTCTTGAGCGCGCTGCGATGCTCGCGACTCGAGTGAATCGCAGCGACGACATGCACGAGTTCTTCATCACGCACGTCGTCGCTGTCGGACTTCACTGACAGGCTTCGCAAGTCGGATCGTCAATGGCGCAGAACTTCACGTCGGTGGCCGGTTCGCTCGCTGCGGCTGCAGCCATCTGCGCTTGCGCGGCAGCGGCTGCCGCTTCCATCGCAGTGAGACCTCCCGCACCACCTTGCGTAGGCACCGCATTGAGTTGGCCCGACTTCACCGTCGACTTCTCGGCATGCGTGGCGCCGATGGTGCGCAGGTAGTAGGTGGTCTTCAGGCCGCGCAGCCACGCGAGCTTGTAGGTCTCGTCGAGCTTCTTGCCCGAGGCACCGGCCATGTAGATGTTCAGGCTCTGCGCCTGGTCGATCCACTTCTGGCGGCGCGACGCGGCTTCCACCAGCCACTGCGGCTCCACCTCGAAGGCGGTGGCATACAGCTGCTTGAGGTTCTCGGGCACGCGGTCGATGCGGCGCAGCGAACCGTCGAAGTGCTTGAGGTCCATCACCATCACGTCGTCCCACAAGCCGAGCTTCTTCAGGTCACGCACCAGGTACTCGTTGATGATGGTGAACTCGCCCGACAGGTTGGACTTGACCGACAGGTTGCCGAAGCACGGTTCGATCGAGGCGTCCACACCGACGATGTTGGAGATGGTCGCCGTGGGTGCGATGGCCACGCAGTTGGAGTTGCGCATGCCGTACTGGGCGATGCGGGCACGCAGGGCGTCCCAGTCCATCGTCGCGACGGTGTCCACTTCCACGTAGCCGCCGCGCTGCTCGGCGAGCAGCTTCAGGGTGTCCAGCGGCAGGATGCCGCGGTCCCACAGCGAGCCGCGGTAGCTGGAGTAGCGGCCGCGCTCTTCGGCCAGCTCGGTCGAAGCCCAGTAGGCGTAGTAGCACAACGCTTCCATCGAGCGGTCGGCGAACTCCACGGCCTCTTGCGACGCGTAGGGGATGTGCAGTTGGTACAGGCTGTCCTGGAAGGCCATCACGCCCAGGCCGACCGGCCGGTGGCGCATGTTGGAGTCGCGGGCCTTCTTGACGGCGTAGTAGTTGATGTCGATGACGTTGTCGAGCATGCGCATCGCCGTCGCCACCGTCTTCTTCAGCTTGGCATGGTCGACGCCGCCGTCCTTCAGGTGCTGGGCTAGGTTGATGGAGCCCAGGTTGCACACAGCGATCTCGCTGTCGTTGGTGTTCAGCGTGATCTCGGTGCACAGGTTGGACGAGTGCACCACGCCCACGTGCTGTTGCGGCGAGCGCACGTTGCAGGCGTCCTTGAAGGTGATCCAGGGATGGCCGGTCTCGAACAGCATCGAGAGCATCTTGCGCCACAGGTCCACCGCGCGCACCTTCTTGAAGAGCCTGAGCTCGCCACGCGCGACCTTGTCTTCGTAGCGGGTGTAGGCCTCTTCGAAGTCCTTGCCGAACTTGTCGTGCAGGTCCGGGCAGGTGGACGGCGAGAACAGCGTCCACTCGCCGTTTTCCATTACGCGACGCATGAACAGGTCGGGGATCCAGTTCGCCGTGTTCATGTCGTGCGTGCGGCGGCGGTCGTCA
This sequence comes from uncultured Rivibacter sp., assembly GCA_946480925.1. The sequence continues at coordinate 60,684 of CAMLLU010000002.1, read as the reverse complement.
CCGGTGTTCTTGCGCAGCTCCAGGAATTCTTCGACGTCCAAGTGCCAGCTTTCCAGGTAGGCACATACGGCGCCCTTGCGCTTGCCGCCCTGGTTCACGGCAACAGCCGTGTCGTTCACCACCTTCAGGAAAGGCACGACACCCTGGCTTTCGCCGTTGGTGCCCTTGATGTGCGAGCCGAGCGCGCGCACGCGGGTCCAGTCGTTGCCGAGGCCGCCGGCGAACTTGGAGAGCAGCGCGTTTTCCTTGATGGCTTCATAGATGCCGTCGAGGTCGTCGGGCACCGTGGTCAGGTAGCAGCTCGACAGCTGCGAGCGCTGCGTGCCGGAGTTGAAGAGGGTCGGCGTGCTCGACATGAAGTCGAAGCTCGACAGCACCTCGTAGAACTCGATGGCACGCGCTTCGCGATCGATCTCGTTGAGCGCCAGACCCATCGCCACGCGCATGAAGAAGGCTTGCGGCAGCTCGATGCGCTGCTTGCGCACGTGCAGGAAGTAGCGGTCGTACAGCGTCTGCAGGCCCAGGTAGTCGAACAGGAAGTCACGCTCGGGCTTGAGCGCGGCGCCCAGGCGGGCCATGTCGTACTGCAGCAGCTTCTCGTCGAGCAGTTCGGCTTCCACGCCCTTCTTGATGAAGGTGGGGAAGTAATCGGCATAGCGCGTGCCCATCTCGGCCTGGGTCACTTCCTCGCCGAGGATTTCCTTGCGGATGGTGTGCAGCAGCAGGCGCGCGGTGACGCGGGTGTAGCTCGGGTCTTTCTCGATCAGCGTGCGGGCGGCCAGGATGGCGGCCTTGAACACTTCGTCCAGCGGCACGCCGTCGTACAGGTTGCGTTGCGTCTCGGCCAGGATGGGAGCTGCCTGCACTTCGGAACCCAGGCCTTCGCAGGCAGACTCGACGAGCGCGCGCAGCCTGTCCATGTCCAGCGGTACACGCTGTCCGCGATCGGTCGCCATCAGCGCGGGCTGCGCCGGCACCTGCAGCACTTCACCTTGCTTGGCGCGCTCCTGCGCGCGGCGCTCGCGATACAGCACATAGGCTCGCGCCACTTCATGGTGGCCGCCGCGCATGAGGCCGAGCTCGACCTGGTCCTGCACGTCTTCGATGTGGAAGGTACCGCCGCCCGGGCGCGAGCGCATCAACGCACGCACCACCGCCTCGGTGAGGCCGTCCACCGTTTCGCGCACGCTGGCCGATGCTGCACCTTGCGTGCCGTGCACGGCCAGGAAAGCCTTCATCAACGCAACCGCGATCTTGCTGGGCTCAAAAGCCACAACCGCGCCATTGCGACGAATGATCTGGTAGCCCGCATAGGCGGAACCACTGCCGATGCCCTGGGCCGCGGGCACGCTGGTCGCCGAGGGATTGGGGGGAATCTGCGCGCTGGGTGTGACTGCTTGCATGGTTGTTCCTTCTGATGCCTGGGTACTCTGACGGGTGCTCATCTTTCTTGATCGCCACGCAATGACCGCACCGCGCGCTGCTTGGCAGCACTGCGGGAGATCAGTGGGGCGGGTGTCCTGGGTCCTGCGCTTTCCCCGAACCATGCGACACACGGTGGGCAGCCCTCGATGCTTGTGCGAGCGTCGAAACAACGGGCTTGGGGGCAGGCTTTTCAGGGCCGGGAGGATACCACGAAGGAACACTATATCTAGGGTGCCCCACCCCTTCAAGCACTACGTATAGCGTGTTTACGCTAGGGCACAAACGCAGAGGTTTCGAGACCTTCACGCACGCTGCGCGATGCGGCGCCATTGCTGAATGCGGTGCATGAGGCCCGCGCCAGCGCTCGCTTGCAGCACGATTCCCCGTGCACGGGTGCATGAATGCTGCGGATGTGCCTCAGTCCGCGTTCAGCACACCCGTGGGAAAGCACTGATCCGGCCATCCCAGGCGCGTGGCGAGCAAACGCCAGTCGAAGCCGCGGCCCGGATCACGTTTGCGTGCGGGCGCCACATGTTCGTGACCGACCACTTGCGCAATCGGATAGCGTGCCGCGAGCTCGCGCAACATGGTCGCAAGCGCTTCGTATTGCGCCGGCTCGAACAGATGGTCCTCGAGCCCTTCGAGTTCGATGCCGACGGAGTAGTCGTTGCACTCATCGCGCCCACCCCAGCTCGAGCGGCCCGCGTGCCAGGCGCGGTCGTCGACCGACACAAACTGCAGTAACTCGCCGTCACGGCGAATCACGAAATGCGCCGACACCGTCGCCCCGCGGACCTGCTCGAAATACGGATGCGCCGACCAGTCGAGCCGGTTGGTGAACAGCCGCTCGATCTCGTCTCCGCCGTAGTGCCCCGGCGGCAGGCTGATCGAGTGCACGATCGCCAGCGTGGGCGGCGAACCACCAGTTGGGCGCGGCCCGAAGTTGGGCGAGTCGATGCGGCGCGCGGCGGACCACCAGCCGCCGGCCCACACCGAACGGGCTGCGGTCATGCCGGGTCCGAAGCTTCGCCGGGCTGTTCAGCCGGCTCGCCGATCGTGAGCCCTTGGTCGGCCACCTGAATGCCCAGTCGCGCCATGCGGTAGCGCATCTGGCGCAGCGACAGGCCCAGACTCGCGCCGGCAGCGGTGCGGTTGAAGCGGTGGCGCTCCAGTGCACGCACGAGGATGTCGCGCTCGACGGTGTCCAGATAGGCGGCCAGATCGCTCGGCAGTGCATCGCTGGCGCGCCGTGCCGGCGGGGGTGGCGGGCTGTCGGGCGGAGGAGGCAGGTGCACGGGCTCCAGCACGGCCGGCTGCGCGAGCAAGGCATCGAAGTCCTGCGGGCCGCTGTCGCCGAAGCTCGCTTCGGGCAGGCCCAGGTCGGCCACGGTGATGACCTCGCCGCCTGACAGCGCCACGGCGCGGTGCAGCAGGTTCTCGAGCTCGCGCACGTTGCCCGGGAACGAGTAGCGCATCAGGTGCATCAACGCATCTCGGCTGAGTTGCGGCGGCGGACTCACGCCGGCGTCGGCCGCGATGCGGGCCAGCACGCGTTCGCAGATCGACATCAGATCTTCGAGGCGCTCGCGCAGCGGCGGCACACGGATCTGGATGACATTGAGGCGATAGAAAAGGTCTTGCCGGAAGCGGCCGTTCTGCACCTCGGCAGCCAGGTCCTTGTGCGTGGCGCTGACGATGCGCACGTCCGCCGGCACTTCGCTCACCGCGCCCACCGGCCGCACCGCCCGCTCCTGGATGGAGCGCAGCAGCTTCGACTGCATCGACAACGGCAGGTCACCGATCTCGTCAAGGAACAGCGTGCCGCCGCGAGCGGCCTGGAAGAAGCCCTCGCGGTCTTCGGCCGCGCCCGTAAAGGCGCCCTTGCGATAGCCGAAGAACTCGGCCTCGAGCAGTTGTTCGGGGATGGCTCCGCAGTTCACCGCGATGAAAGGCTGACCGGCCCGCGCGCTCACTTCGTGGATGGCGCGCGCCACCAGTTCCTTGCCGGTACCGGACTCGCCATGCACCAGCACCGGCGCCATGCTGCGCGCCACCTTCTCGATCAGCGAGCGCACCTGCTGCATGACCTGAGAGCTGCCGGCCATGCGGTTGAGTGCAGGGCTGCCCGAAACGGGCGCAGCCACCGGCGGCGGCAACTGCACGGCGGGTGCACGTGCCGCCTTGCCTGCCGAAGCGGCGGCAGCAGCATTTTCAGAAGGCAGATTGGCCGGTTGCACGGTAGGGCCGGGCGACATCACGCGGCCGAGCGCCGAGGCCACCACGGTGCGGAACTGCTTCAGATCGACCGGCTTGGTGAGGTAGTCGTAGGCACCGGCCTTCAACGCCTCGACCGCGTTTTCGGCCGAGCCGTAAGCCGTAATGACCACGGCCTTCTCGCGCCGGCCGGCCTCTTCGAGCCGATGCAGCAGGTCGAGCCCGGTGCCATCGGGCAGACGCATGTCGGTGATGACGGCGCTGTAGGTGCGATCCTTCAGATGCAGCCAGGCGTCTTCCACCGTGCCGGCCGTTTCGACGTCGTATCCCTCGCGCAGCAGCGTCAGCTCGTACAGCGTGCGCAGGTCGGGCTCATCGTCGACGACCAGCAGGCTGAAATGGGCGGGGGTGCTCATATTTGAAGGCGGGCTTCGGGCTGATCGATCAGCGGCTCGCGTTTGAGTGTGATGAAGAAGTCGTTGCGGTGACGCTCGTTGGCCGGCCGCTGACGATAGTCGATGCTGGCTCCGTAGCGCTCGCAAAGTTCGCGGCAAATATACAAGCCCAATCCGGTGCCGCGGCTGCGCGTGGAGAAGAAAGGCTCGAACAGATAGCGTTCCACGTCCGGCGCGATCGGCGCACCGTCACTCAACACCGAAAGCTCGAGTTGGCCGGGATCACGCAGCACCATCAGGCGCACCCACACGGCACCGGTTGTCTTGCTGCCGTGGCGATGGGCGTTGTCCAGCAGGTTCACGAGCACCCGGCGCAAATGATCTTCATCGAAGCGGGCGCCGATGACCTCGTCGGGCAGGGTCACCTTCAGCGGGCTGCGTTCGCCCAATGGCAACTGGGCCGTACGGGCCCATTCGCTGCACACGGAGGCAACCAGTGTGCCCAGGTCCAGCACACCCGCCTCGGGAGCGGCACCCGGCGCAACCTCCATCACGTCGTCGACGATGCGTTTGAGGCGCTGCACGTTGTCGGCCACCATCTGCGTGAGCTGGCGCTGGCTGGGCGTGGTAGCGTCCTCCGAGAGCAGCGCGTTGGCCTGCGAGATGGCCGCCAGCGGATTGCGGATCTCATGGGCAATGCCGGCCGACACCCGGCCCATGGCTGCAAGTTTTTCCTGGCGCACGCGGGCCTCGGCGGTGCGCACGTCTTCAAGGAACAGCACGCAAAACTCTTCCGGCGCCTGCGGGTCTCGCCTGCGGGTGAAGCGCACGCGCAGGCGCAGCTGACGCGTACCGCCACTCGCGAAGCTCAGCATCACGTCACGCCCGGCCTCGGGCCACGTCCCTTCGGCGAAAGCCTTCTCCACCGACTTGACCAGCGGCTCCCAGGCCGCCACGCCGCGCAGTTGGAAAGGTGCGGGCCGCGTCATGCTGTCTTCCGTCAACAACAAGCGCGCCGCCGGATTGGCCGCGCGCACGCGGCCGCGACGGTCGACCACCAGCACGCCCTCTTGCATCTCTTCGATCACCAGGCGGTTCAGTTGCGCCTGCTGTCGCGCGAGCTCGAGGCTGCCCCGTGCGGTGAGTTCCTCGCGCGCCAGGCGGCCGGCCAGTTCGCCGGCGAGGATGGTGATGACGAAAAAACCGATGCCGGCCAGGCCGGCTTGCGTGATGAGCAGCGATGGTTCGCCGCCGGCCAGCACGTTGAGCCACGCTGTGCCGAGCAGGATGATGGCCACGATGGCAGCCGCTGCCAGCGCGGCCATGCGCGACGTCAGCACACCAGCCATCAGCACGGGCAGCACCAGGAGTGCCACGTAATTGAGACTGGAGGCGGCAGCGAGCGCGTGCAACGCCGAGAACGCGAGCACGTCGATGCCGATGGTGATCAACCATTGCCCGCGACTCAATCTCGCCCTGTCGCCCGATGCATTCGCCATGCTCAGGCCAGGCAGCAACCAACTGCTCACCGCAGCGGCGGCATAGCCCACGCAGATGCCAAGCACCAATGCGGGTGGCTTGCCGGAGAACAGGCTGGCGACCACCTGTGCCACCAGCAAGGCCATGCCGAGTGCTGCGCGTGCCCCTAGGAAGGCGCGGTAGATGCGCTGGAAGGACGGACGCGTCGTGCTCACCAGCCGACGTGCCTGTCGCGAAATGAAACGCGAATCGAGCGGTGATTGCCCCTGCAGATTGCTCCAGTCGCCGTCGTAGCGGGATTCATCGCTGAGTGCATCGGCATCGGCGGCGTCGAGCCGCGTATCGTCGCCAACGCCAAGCGCGCCGAACCAGGATTCTTCAGGGGCGGCGTTGCGGCGCTCCTTGCGCGTCGCCGCCTCCTGAGCCGATTGACGCCGCGCCGTGCGGCCGCTTTGCCGGGGGCCGCTGCTCAAATCTGGGCCTCGTGAAGCAGCCGGTGCGACTCGCTGCAATACAGCCGGCCGGCTGGATCGGGCACGGCCTCGCTGCGCGGCAGGTGCACGCCGCAATGGGTGCAGGCCACCATTTCCTGTGGTGCCGTCACGCGCCGCTTTGGCGTCGCGCCTGCAGGCGCGTCAGCGCGTGCGCCCTTCTCGCCGTTTCCCGACGAACGGCCCATGCGCATGAGCCACAACACCGCCACAACGATCACCAGCAACAGCAGGTATTTCACACAGCACCGTCACATCGCCGCCGAGGCGCGTTTCAACACCACTTCGAGCACGAAACGAGAACCAACATAGCCCAGCAGCAGCAGGACCGCTCCCACGTACAACCAGCGAGTCGCACGACGCCCACGCCAGCCGAAGGCCGCGCGGCCCGCCAGCAGCGCGGCAAACACGGCCCAGCCGAGCACCGAAAACACTGTCTTGTGATCCCAACGCCAAGGGGTCGCGTACCACCACCCCAGCAGCAACGCCAGTGACAGCACCACGAAGCCTGCACCGACGAAACGGAATGTCAGGGTTTCGAGGCGCAACAACGGCAGTCCCATCGGCGTGGGAGGCTGCTTGAGCGCGCCGGCACCGTTGGGCTTCAGGCGCAGTTGCCGCTCGGCATTGCTCAGCAGCGCCGCGTGCAGCACTGCCGCTCCGAACAATCCGTAGGAAGCGATGCCCAGGACCCAGTGCAGCGGCGCCCACGCCGACCCGCCGTGCGGACGGAACTCGCCCGGAAAGAAGAACGCCAGCAGCACCGCCGTGGCGCCCAGCATCGCCAGCACCCGGCGCACACCAGGCAGCGGCACGAGCCGGCTTTCCACCGCGTACACGGCCAGCACCAGCCACAAGGTGACCGACAGCGCCGGCGCAAAACCGAAACGCGCACCGGGCTGCGCAGCACCGATGCCCAGCGTGTCGATCACGATGGCCACGGCATGCGCCACCCAGCCGGCCAGCAAGGCCACCCTCAGGACGTGGGCTTCACCGCGCAGCGTCGCCGCCGCGTAGCCGGCCAGCGCCAGCACGCTGGGGAGCGCCAGGGCCAGCCAGCCAGCCAAGTCGGAACGGGGCAATAAAATCATCGGCCACAGTGTACTTTCGCGTACACGCCTCACGCCGGGCAAACGCCGGCTCCAACGCCCCGCACCGCATGGCCACCTCCGCCCTTTCCGAACGCCTGTCCCGCCTGGTCAAGACCATGCGCGGGCAGGCCCGCATCACCGAGTCGAACGTGCAGGACATGCTGCGCGAGGTGCGCATGGCATTGCTCGAGGCCGATGTGGCACTGCCAGTGGTGCGCGACTTCATCGCACGTGTGAAAGACAAGGCGCTCGGCCAGGATGTGATCGGTTCGCTGTCGCCGGGGCAGGCATTGGTGGGCATCGTGCACAGGGAGCTGGCCGCGACGATGGGCGAAGGCATCGCGGACATCAACCTCGCGACGCAGCCACCGGCCATCATCCTGATGGCCGGCCTGCAAGGTGCTGGCAAGACCACCACGACCGCCAAGTTGGCCAAGCACCTGATCGAAAAGCGCAAGAAAAAGGTGCTCACCGTATCAGCCGACGTGTACCGCCCCGCTGCCATCGAGCAGCTCAAGACGGTGACGAAACAGGCCGGTGCGGAGTGGTTCCCGTCGCAGCCCAGCGATGCGCCGCGCGACATCGCGCTCAAGGCGCTCGACCATGCGAAGAAGCACTTCTTCGACGTGCTGCTGGTCGACACCGCCGGCCGGCTGGCCATCGACGAAGCACTGATGGCAGAGATCCGCGAACTGCACGCCACGCTCAAGCCGGTCGAAACGCTGTTCGTCGTCGATGCGATGCAGGGCCAGGACGCGGTCAACACCGCCAGGGCCTTCAAGGACGCGCTGCCCCTCACCGGCATCGTGCTCACCAAGCTCGACGGCGACTCGCGCGGTGGCGCAGCGCTATCGGTGCGGGCCATCACCGGCGCGCCGATCAAATTTGCCGGCGTGTCCGAAAAGATCGACGGGCTCGAGGTGTTCGACGCCGATCGGCATGCCGGCCGCGTGCTGGGCATGGGCGACATCGTCGCGCTGGTCGAAGAAGTGCAAAAGGGCGTCGACATCGAAGCGGCCCAGAAGCTCGCTGCCAAGGTGAAGGCCGGTGACAACTTCGACCTGAACGACTTCCTCGCGCAGATCTCGCAAATGAAGAAGATGGGAGGGCTGTCGGGCCTGCTCGACAAGCTACCCACCGAATTGGCCGGCAAGGCCGGTGCCGGCGACATGGATCGAGCCGAACGCGACATGCGCCGCATGGAAGGCATCATCAACTCGATGACGCCGCTGGAGCGCCGCAAGCCCGAGTTGCTGAAGGCCAGCCGCAAGCGCCGCATCGCGGCCGGGGCGGGCGTGCAGGTGCAGGAGGTGAACCGCCTGCTCAATCAGTTCGAGCAGATGCAAGGCATGATGAAAAAGATGAAAGGCGGCGGGCTGATGAAAATGATGAAACGCATGGGCGGCTTGAAGGGCCTGCCCGGTATGGGGCGCTGACATGGCGCTGACGGCCTGCACAGGTGTCGAGTTCGGATTGACCGCGATGCGGGCGCCCGCTAACGTCGAACGTTCCATTTCTGCTGGATTGCCGAACTGATGGACCCCTTACTCATCGGCCTCGTCGTCATTGCGGTGCTGGCCGCGCTGTGGTTGATGCAGCGCAAGCGGCAGCCCGCGGCTCCCGTCGCCAAGCCCAAGGCCAAGGCACTCGACGCGCTCGATACGGTGGTCGCATGGCCGCCCTCGGCCACGCGGCTCATGACCAACTCCGAGCGCAAGGCCTATGGCGTGCTGCGCACGGCGCTGCCCGATCACATGATCCTGGCCCAGGTGCCGCTGGCTCGCTTCATCAAGGTGCCCACACGGTATTCGTATGCCGAATGGATGCGCCGCGCCGGCCAGCTGTGCGTGGATCTCCTGGTGTGCGACCCGAGCTCGCAGGTGGTCGCCGTGGTAGACGTCCGCCAGGCCGACATCGACGAAAGCGAGCGCGCCCACAAGCGCCATGCCCGCATGGATCGGGTGCTCAAGGCGGCCGGCATTCCGGTGCATGTGTGGCGCGAAGGCCAGTTGCCCAGCGCCAGCGCTGCGCGCGACCAAGTGCTGCAGGGCATGCCCGCGGAACTCTCGCAGGAGGAAGGCGGCGCCAGCGTTCGCACGCGATCGGCCGCCGTCAAGCTGGCACCTACGCTCGATTCGGGGCTCGATGACGAGGAAGCCGTGCCGCGTGATCCGCCCTCGTCGACTTGGTTCGACGACCTCGATTCAGCCCCCGCACCGCTGGACGCCACGGCATCGGCAAACCGCCAGGGTCAGCAACGCTGAAACCTGCCCCAGCTAGGCGACATCAACCCAGCAGCGCCTGCGCAAACTCGCGGGCGCTGAAGGTTTCCAGGTCTTCGAGTTTCTCGCCTACGCCGATGAAGTAGACCGGCACCGCCTTCGCGTGGGCACGCGACCACAACGCGATGGCGGCCAGCACGCCGCCCTTGGCCGTTCCGTCGAGCTTGGTGACGATGAGGCCGGTCAGGCCCAATGCTTCGTCAAACGCCTTCACCTGCGCGAGCGCGTTCTGGCCGGTGTTGCCATCCACCACCAGCAACACCTCGTGCGGTGCGCTGTCCATCGCCTTGGCGATGGTGCGGCGGATCTTCTTCAGCTCTTCCATCAGGTGCAACTGCGTGGGCAGCCGTCCGGCGGTGTCGGCAATCACCACATCGCAACTGCGCGCAGCGCCGGCTTTCACCGCATCGAAGGTCACGGCGGCCGGGTCGCCACCTTCCTGACTCACGATCTCGACTTGGTTCCGGTCGGCCCACACGGCCAACTGCTCGCGCGCGGCGGCGCGGAAAGTGTCGGCCGCGGCCAGCAGCACCTTCTGGTTGGCACCCGCAAGGTGGCGGGTGAGCTTGCCGATGCTGGTGGTCTTGCCCGCGCCATTGACGCCGGTGACCATGATCACCGTCGGCGTGTGCAGTCCCAATACAAGCGGCTGCTCGAGCGGCTTGAGCAGATCGGCCAGCGCATCAGCCAGCAGGTTGCGCACCGCTTCCGGTTGCGTCGCCTTGGCTTCCTTGACGCGGCGCTTCAGATCCGTGAGCAGGTATTCGGTGGCCGCCACCCCAGCGTCCGCCATCAACAGCGCAGCCTCCAGCTCTTCGTACAGCGTGTCGTCGATCTGCGTGCCGGTAAAGACCTGCGTGATGCTGGTGCCGGTCTTGCGCAGCCCCGACTTCAGCCGGTTGAGCCACGACTCGCGCGGCACTTCGGGCACCAGGGGCAGCGGCTCGGCGACCACTTTGGTGACCACCTCGGCGGGCACGGCCGCCGGGGCTGGTTCTGGCACCACTGCGTCGGCAGGCGCAGGTGCGGGCACGGGTGCCTGTTTCTTTTTGAAGAAGCTGAACATGGAATTCCTCGGGTCGCGTTCGATTCTAGGAGGCCCTTCCTCCACCACCCGGCTCTCTAGAATTGCGTCTGTGAAACCCACCTTGCGTCCTGCCATCGCGCGCCATGCGCCGCATGAAGTGCGCCTCATCGGAGGCCTGTGGAAACGGAGCAAGCTGCCCGTGGCCGATGCACCCGGCTTGCGCCCGACACCGGACCGCGTGCGTGAGACGCTGTTCAACTGGCTGGGTCAGGACCTCACCGGCTGGCGCTGCCTCGACGCATTTGCGGGCAGCGGTGCGTTGGGCTTTGAAGCCGCTTCGCGGGGTGCCACCGAAGTGGTGCTGCTCGAGCGCGATGCCAAGCTGGCTGCCTCTCTCCGTGCGTCCAAGGCCCGCCTCGACGCACAGGCCATGCGCATTGAGGCGGCGGATGCCTTGGCCTGGATGCAACGCGCCCCGCACCACAGGTTCGACGTGGTGTTCCTCGACCCACCGTTCGACGCAGGGATGTTCGAGCCAGCCTTGCGCGCGGCCATTCCGCTGCTCGCCCCCGGCGGCTATATCTATTTGGAGGCCGATCGCGCCTTCGAAGAAACGCAGCTGCGACCGGTGGGCCTGCAACCCTTCCGCAGCGGACGCGCCGGAGCCGTGCATTACCATTTGCTACAGCGCCTGCCTGACGATTCTTCGCTCACATGACCTCCGCGACCCGCCTCACCGCCGTCTATCCCGGCACCTTCGATCCGATGACGCTGGGTCATGAAGACCTGATGCGTCGGGCCAGCCGGCTGTTCGAGCGGCTCATCCTCGCGGTGGCTGCCGGGCACCACAAGCGAACGATGTTCACACTGGACGAGCGGCTCGAAATCGCCCGTGAGGCGGCCAAGTCCTATCCCAATGTCGAGGTGATCGCGTTCCGCGGCTTGCTGCGCGATTTCGTCGTCGCCAATGGCGGCCGCGTGGTGGTGCGCGGCCTGCGCGCCGTGAGCGACTTCGAATATGAATTCCAGATGGCCGGCATGAACCGCCAGCTCATGCCCGACGTTGAGACGCTGTTTCTCACGCCCAGTGATCAATACCAGTTCGTCTCCGGTACCTTCGTGCGAGAGATTGCCACCTTGGGCGGTGATGTCTCCAAGTTCGTGGCACCGTCCGTGCTCGATCGGCTGAAAAGCCGCGTGAAGAGCAATCCCTGAAGGGGAGCGTGCTGTATGGCGCTCATGATCACCGACGAATGCATCAACTGCGACGTCTGCGAACCCGAATGCCCCAACCAAGCCATTTCGATGGGGCCCGAGTTCTACGTCATCGATCCGCGCAAGTGCACTGAGTGCGTCGGTCACTTCGAGGAACCGCAGTGCGTGCAGGTCTGCCCGGTGAGCTGCATCCCGGTCAGTCCGGCCCACATCGAAACGCGCGAGCAACTGATGGCGAAATACCTGCAGTTGCAGGGCCGTGCCGTTCCTGCGTCAACGGGCAGCACCGGCCAGCCGGAGCCGGACTGAACGTTTCAGGCGGAGCCGCCGCGCTTCTTCTTCGGCTCACTGCCTGGCATGACAGCCGTGAAGCCCTCCGGCATGGAAGGCTTGGTGGTCCGAGGCTTGCGCGCCCTGTTATCTGCCTTGCTTACCGGCTTCGCCGCCTGCTCCTTCTTGCCTTCTCCGCTCAGTGAGATGGCCCCGGCAGGCCGCACCGAGCGTTCGTACTGGCGGTTGGAACGGGCAAGACCATCGGCAGCACGAGCTTCCCGATGGGCGACCGCATGAGCTGCCTCGCGCTCGCCTGCCGTGCGCGAATCATCCACGCTCATCGTGCGGCCACTGCCGTCGACACATGGTTTCTCGCTGAAGGTACGCCCGTCCTGGCCGCAGCGATAAACCGTGGTCTGAGCTGCGGCCATGCCGATGCCAGCTGCGGCCAGCAGGCCACTACCGAGCCAGCGCAGAAGTTGTTGTTTCGTCATTGTTTTCTCCCTAGAAAAAGCTTCGTGCTCTCAGGCGGCGCCTGGCGGCAGATCGGCCGGCCTGGGTGGCTTGGGCCGAGGCGGCTTGCTGGTGTGCAGCAGCAGTGTGGCGCGCTCCATCTCTCCGGCCAGCAACGCATCGAGCGCTGGCAGCGAACGGTCGATGCAGGCCTCGATCGCCTCGCGATGTTCAGCCTGCGGCTTGCGCAGCACGTAGTTGGCAACCTCGGCCTTCACGCCCGGGTGACCGATGCCGAGCCTCAGGCGCCAATAGTCGCCGGTACCGAGCTGTGCATGGATGTCGCGCAATCCGTTGTGCCCGGCGTGGCCACCGCCGAACTTCAGCTTCATTTGCCCTGGCGGCAAATCGAGTTCGTCGTGAGCAACCAAGACCTCCTCGGGCGCGATCTTGAAGAAGCGCGCCAGGGCCGCCACCGATTTGCCCGACAGGTTCATGAAGGTCTGTGGTTCGAGCAGCCAGACAGGTCCGCTGCTGCGGTTCACACGCGCCACCAGCCCGTGGTAGCTGCGGTCGACCACAAGCGAGGCACCCAACTTGCGCGCCACTGCGTCCACCCACCAGAAGCCGGCGTTGTGGCGCGTGGCCTCGTATTCCTGCCCAGGGTTGCCCAGGCCCACGAAGAGTCGAATCATGATGGCGCTGATTATCGAGTGGCCCTACAAACGACAAAGCCCCGCCAAAGCGGGGCTTTGCAGGTGAGGGCAAAGCTGCTTACTTCTTGCCCTTGCCCTTGGCAGGCGCGGGAGCCGGTGCGGGCGCAGCGGCTTCAGCCGGAGCCTCTTCAGCCTCCTGGGCCACCACGGCAGCGATCACCGGGTTCTTCTTGCCGTGCAGCACGACCTTGATGCCGGCGTCCAGCTTCAGGTCGCTCACGTGCAGCGACTGGCCCTTGGCCAGGCCGCCCAGATCCACGGTCAGGAACTCGGGCAGCTGCGATGCCAGGCACTCGATCTCGAGTTCGGTGGCCACGTGCGAGATCAGGCACTTGTCCAGCTTGACGGCCTGCGAGTTCTCTTCGTTGATGAAGTGCAGGGGCACCTTCTTCGTGATGCGGGTGGTGGCGTCCACGCGCTGGAAGTCCACGTGCAGCACCAGTTGCTTCCACGCGTGCATCTGCACGTCGCGCAGCAACACCTTCTGCACCTGGCCATTCAGTTCCATGTCGAGGATGGACGAGTGGAAGGCTTCCTTCTTCAGCGCATGGAACAGCGCGTTGTGATCGAGTTCGATCTTGGCGGGCTCACCGGCCCCATAGACGATGCCGGGCACCTTGCCGGCATTGCGCAGGCGGCGGCTCGCTCCGGTCCCCTGCAGTTCGCGCGGAAATGCGACGAATTTCATGGTTTCACTCCAAGTAGAGAAGCGCCCGCGACCAGGCGCTACAAAAAGGCCGCTGCCCAGCAATGGGAAGCGGCCGACGACGGATCAGAAATTGTTGTTCTGCTCCGAAAACAGCGACGTGACCGACTCACCATCGGAAATGCGGCGAATGGTCTCAGCGAACAGGAAGGCCACGGACAGCTGGCGGATCTTCGGCGTGGTTTGCGCGTCCGGCGACAGCGCAATGGTGTTGGTGATCACCACCTCATCGAGCTGAGAAGCCTTGATGCGCTCAATGGCCGGACCGGAGAACACACCATGCGTGCAATAGGCGAATACGCTCTTGGCACCGCGGTCCTTCAGCACCTCGGCCGCCTTCACCAGCGTGCCGGCGGTGTCGATCATGTCGTCCATGATCACGCAGTTGCGGCCTTCGATTTCGCCGATGACGTGCATCACCTCGGACACGTTGGCCTTGGGACGGCGCTTGTCGATGATCGCGAGGTCGCAACCGAGTTGCTTGGCCAGTGCGCGGGCACGAACAACGCCGCCCACATCGGGCGACACGACCACGAGGTCCTGGTAGTTCTTGGTCTTCAGGTCCGACAGCAGTACCGGCGACGCGTAGATGTTGTCGACGGGGATGTCGAAGAAGCCCTGGATCTGGTCGGCGTGCAGGTCCATCGTCAGCACGCGGTTCACGCCTGCTGACTCAAGCATGTTGGCCACCACCTTGGCCGAGATCGGCACGCGCATCGAGCGCGGACGGCGGTCTTGGCGGGCGTAGCCGAAGTAGGGGATGACTGCGGTGATGCGACGTGCCGAAGCGCGCTTGAGCGCGTCGACCATCAGCAGTAACTCCATCAGGTATTCGTTGGTGGGCGCGTTGGTCGGCTGAACGATGAATACATCGCGCGCGCGCACGTTCTGCTCGATCTCGATGTCGACTTCGCCGTCGGAGAAGCGGCCGACTTTGGCCTTGCCGAGGGTAAGACCGAGATTGGCACCCATTTCCTGCGCCAGGACAGGATTGGCGTTGCCGGTGAAAAGTACGGTATCGGAGAGCATGGCGACCCTCGGTGCTGACGCTTAGCGGGTACTGGCCTCAGTGTGGCCGGGCCCCGTGCCAGCCGGCCCGGGAACACGAAGAGGTTTGGCAGGGGAGGAAGGACTCGAACCCTCGCATGTCGGAATCAAAATCCGATGCCTTAACCAACTTGGCGACTCCCCTACACAGGACTCCGGCTTGCACCGGCGCCCGAAAAAACTCTGTCGCCTGAGACAGAAGGTTGCCCTTCGATCTCTTCAGCCTTCGCACCACCCGACGAGCGGATGCTGCTCCAGGCTGCGGCACATACGACCCACCCATTGCGACGGCAGCTCATGCTGCTCATACATCGGCGCGACGGGTACATCGCTGTTTGTGCCCAACTTTCCAGCTTCTGCGAACACCGCGCTGCCTGAGCCTGTCATGCGGCTGTTGCCGTAACGGGCTTCGAGGAGCGCCAGGGCTTCGGTCACTTCGCTGCTGGCGGCTTGCGCCGACTTTTGCAGGTCGTTGTGGCCAAACCCGTATGGGTCCGCGAGAAAGTCCGAGAGTATAGCAGGCTGTGTGTCGCGAGCCAAGTACTGGCTGTTGAAGATTGCTGCAGTCGGGATGGCAACTGCTGGTTTGAGCACGGCCAGCCGGCGTTGCGGCAGGTCGATAGGAGTGAGCCGCTCGCCGATGCCTTCGACCCAGGCGTTGCGCCCGCCCACGAAAAACGGCACGTCCGCCCCGAGCTTGAGAGCAAGGGGGAGCAGGCGTTCGCGCGGCCAGTTCAGGCCCCACAGGCGATTGAGCGCCAACAGCGTGGAAGCGGCATCGGAGCTGCCACCGCCCATGCCGGCGCCCCACGGCACACGCTTATCGATCGAGATGTCCACACCTTGCAAGGTCCCGGCGGCAGTCTGCAGCGCCCGGGCGGCGCGCAGGCACAGGTCGTCTTCGGGCAACGCTGCGCCGAGGTCGTGGCGGGCGATGCGCCCGTCACTGCGGGATTCGAAATGCAGCGTGTCGGCCCAGTCGACCAGCACGAAGACCGACTGCAGCAAGTGATAGCCATCGTCGCGGCGGCCGATGACGTGAAGGAAAAGATTGAGCTTGGCCGGCGCCGGCACGTCGTGAATGGAACGCAGGCTCATGAAATGCTGAATCAGGAAGCGTCGAGCTTGACGCGCAGTGTGACGGCCGGCGCTTGCCGCGTGACGACGATCAGGCCTTCGCCGACGCGCTGGTGATCGACCTGCCAGCCGAGTTGTTCGAAACCCGTAGCCGTTTCGCGTGACGGCGCGCCAGACCATGGCCTGCCACGCAGCCAGTCAAACAATGCGACCAGCGGCACGCTTTCACCCAGCGCATCACGCGAGAGTTCGTCGAGGTCACCATAGGCGCGTTCGCCGCCGGACCCAGCCAACACCACTTCGCCGGGCGCCCAGCGGGCCTGCGCGACTTGCGTGCCCAGAGGCGTGGTCAACGAAAGCCGGCCGCGCTGCGGCCCGCCTTCGAGCTCGAAGCTGGCCGACATTGAACGGGATGAATCGCCTTCGACCTTCAACGCCAGTCGGCCGCTGAAGCGGTCGCCACCGATGGTGTCCAACGGCGGCTTGGTGGCACAGGCGCCCAGCATCGTCGCCGCCACAAGGGCGGCGGCCAAAGCGCCACGGATCACAGGTCGACCTTCAACCGGGCCAGCGTGGACTTCAGCACTTCGTTGCCGGCGTCTTTGTCACGGCCTTCGCGCCACACCTTGCGGGCTTCGTCTCGTTGCCCGAGCGACCACAGCACCTCGCCCAGGTGGGCAGCGATTTCGGTATCGGGCTGAGCCTGATAGGCCTGGCGCAACAGGCGCAGCGCCTCGGCGCCGTTGCCCAGACGGTATTCGACCCAGCCGAGGCTGTCAGTGATGAACGGATCGCCAGGCGACAGCTCCAGCGCCTTGGCGATCAGCTCGCGCGCCTCGGGCAGGCGCTGGTTGCGATCGGCCAGGCTGTAGCCCAGCGCGTTGTAGGCATGGTGGTAGTCGGGCTTGAGCTGCATCACGCGACGCAGCAGCGCTTCCATCTCGTCCATGCGGTCGAGCTTCTCGGACATCATGGCCTGCTCGTAGAGCAGGTCCACGTTGTCGGGCGACCGCTTCACCGCGTCGGCCAACACGGCGTGCGCCTCGCGCCACTGGCGCAACTCACGCAGCAACTGCGCTTCGGCCAGCAGCTTGGCACGGGCGTCCTCCTCGTTGCGCTCGGGGGCCTTGCGAATGAGCTGGCGAGCATCGGCCAGCTTGCCTTGGCGCGCCAGCAGCAACGCGCGGCGCGACAGCACCGTGAGTGCGCTTGCCG
Organism: uncultured Rivibacter sp.; assembly: GCA_946480925.1. The sequence continues at coordinate 43,578 of CAMLLU010000002.1, read as the reverse complement.
GGTTGTCGATCTTGCCGAGCCAGGCCTCCGCGGCCTTGTAGTCCTTGCGCTGCTCGGCGGCTTGAGCGAGCAGCAGGTAGCCCTGCGTGCGACTGGCTTCCACCGAACCTTCCTCAAGCTTGCCGCCTTCGGTCGCAGGTTCCGATGCGGATGCCGGCGGCAACAGGCTCACATAGCGTTGCAGCGCCACCTCAGCTTCGCGCGGCTGCTTGAGTTCGAGCTGCAATGCGCCGAGGCTCAACCAGGCCGCAGCATAGGTGGGCTCCTGCTTGGTGAGCGTCTGCAACTGCGTCACTGCGTCGGCAAACCGCTGTGCCGTGATCAAGCGGCGCACATAGGCCATGCGCAGGGTGTGACCGGCGGGTTGGGCCTGCAGGTAGGCACTGACCAGCGACTCGCCCTCGGGCATGCTGCCCATCAATTCGAGCCCGAGCAGCGCCGGTCCTTCGGCGTTGGGTTCCAGCGACTTGGCCTGACGTGCAAGCACCAGCGCCCTTTGCGGGTCGCCGGCGTTGAGCCAGCCACGGCCAGTCGCCACGATGGCACTGACGCGGGCATCGGAGCCTTGCACGGGCCCTGCGCGATACGGCTGCAGCATGTCGTCGAGCAGGCTGGCCGCCAGGCGTTTGTCGTTCGCACGCGCAAGCAGTCGCGGCAGCGAAGCGATCGCGCCCGGCCGGTCGGCCGCCGGGGTGAGCTGCAGCAAGGTTCGCAGCGGCTCGGCGGCTTCGCTCAGGCGCCCCATTGCCAGCAGTAGCTGCACCATGTATTCATTGGCTTCGCGCGATTCCGGCATCGCCGTGCGCCAGGCACGGGCAGCTGCCAGCGCCTGCTCGCCGGCACGGGCACGCAACGCAATGTCGATGGCGCGGCGGAACAGCCCCTCGTCACCACTGCGGCGGGCTGCGTCGAGCAGCACTTGGTATGCGGCACCAGCCTCACCGGAACGCAGCTCGATCTCGCCAATCAGCAGCTGGTAGAAGAGTGACGCATCGAGCGCCGAATTGACGACCGGTGCACCCGGTTCGTCGCTCGTCCGTGCCTGCTCATCAGCTTGCGGTACGGGTTGCTGGGCCGCAGCGGGCACAGACAGGGCACACAGCGCAGCGGCAATCAGGGCGGCGCTCGTGGCCAGACGGAAGGCGGGCATCTACAACTCCTGTGACCCGAGGGCCATGGTCCGATTGATTCTAGGACTTCGACCTGCGCCGGCATGCCGTGTTCCTGCGTTTACTGTTGGGCATGGCCGGCTTTGCGATGTAAGCCGGCGCAACGGCCTCATGGCTCCTGCGGCCAGGCAGCGGCTGATAATCCGTGCATGCCCGAGCTACCGGAAGTCGAAGTCACGCGCCTGAGTTTTGCCGATCGCATCTTCGGCGCCCGCGTGATCGACGTGCGACTGGGCAAGCCGTTGCGCTGGCCGCTGGGTGTGGACCCACAGTCGTTGCGCGACCAGATCGTCGGAGCGGTCACGCGGCGCGGCAAGTATCTGTGGCTGCCGCTCGAGGCTGAGACTGCGACACGCGGTGGACTGTTGCTGCACCTGGGCATGTCAGGTTCGTTGAGCTTCGCTCCCGCACTGCCTTCAGCCGGCGCGCATGATCATTTCGAACTCCACACCTCGCAGGGTCTCTTGCGCCTCACTGACCCACGCCGTTTTGGTGCGGTGTTGTGGTCGAGCGCGCCGACCGAGGGCCTGGCCGGCAAGCTGCTGTCCACGCTGGGCTTCGAGCCTTTTGACGCTGCCTTCACCGCCCATCATCTGCACGAGCGCCTGCGCGGCCGCCGCGTGGCCATCAAGCAGGCCCTGCTGGCAGGCGACATCGTCGTGGGTGTGGGCAACATATACGCGTCGGAGGCGCTGTTCCAGGCCGGCATCGACCCACGCACACCGTCGCACCGCATCAGCCTGGCGCGTTGCGAAAGGCTGGTTGAAGCGGTGCGCGGCACCTTGACACGTGCCTTGGCGCTGGGCGGTTCGACGCTGCGCGACTTTCGCGACAGCCACGGCATGGGCGGTGAGTTCCAGCTGCAGGCCCAGGTGTACGACCGCGAAGGCCAGCCCTGCCTTCGCTGCGGAGCTACGGTGAAACGCCTCGTGCAAGGCCAGCGCTCGACCTATTTCTGCCCCGGCTGCCAGAAACGCTGAACATGGCCGACGCCAAGGCCAGACCGTAACAAACGCACACAAACTCCGTGGCGGAGGTGTGACGCGCTACGCAACACCCCGTTTGGGGGGAAAGAAACCTTGGGCTACGATGCCCGCACTCCCCTGCCCGCAAAAAGCGAGAAACGGCCGCCATGTCACAGTCCTTTGCCCGCAGCCTTGACGCCCTTGGTAGTTGGCGCGTCAACGTGGAATCGCGGCTGAAGGAGCTGACCCGTTTCCTGGGCGAACACGAGCTGCTCGACGAGCCCGCGAACGACCTGCTCGATTCGCTGCGCCTGCGGCTTTCGGGCGACAAGCTCGTCGTGGCCTTCGTCGCCGAGTTTTCGCGCGGCAAGTCCGAGCTCATCAACGCGATCTTCTTCGCCGATGCCGGCCGGCGCATCCTGCCGGCCACGCCGGGGCGCACGACCATGTGCCCGGTCGAACTCGGCTATGACGCCGACGAGGAACCCGGCCTCGCGCTGTTGCCCATCGACACACGGCTGGACAACCTGTCGCTCACCGAGCTGCGCCAGCAACCCAAGGCGTGGAAGGTGCTGCCACTGGACCTGGCCAACCCCGACGCACTGGCCGAATCGCTGACCGAGGTGATGCGCACCAAGACCGTGTCGGTGGAAATCGCCAAGGCGCTGGGTTTCTGGGACGACGAGCGCCCGCAGGACAACCCGCCGGTGGACGCCCGTGGCGAGGTCGAAGTGCCTGCTTGGCGCCATGCGCTCATCAACGTGCCGCATCCGCTGTTGCGACGCGGTCTGGTGGTGCTCGACACGCCCGGCCTCAATGCCATCGGCGCCGAGCCGGAGCTGACCGTCGGGTTGCTGCCGAGCGCCCACGCCACGGTGTTCATCCTGAGCGCCGACACTGGTGTCACGAAATCCGACCTGTCGATCTGGCGCGACCATCTGGGTGGCCAGGGCCTAACACGCTACGTGGCGCTCAACAAGATCGACGCGCTGGTCGATCCGCTCAGCCCCAAGGCACATACCGACGCACAAATCACCCGTCAGTGCGAAGAAGTGGCTCGCACACTGGACGTGCCACATAACTGCGTGTTTCCGATCTCGGCGCGCCAAGCACTGGCCGCGCGCGTAGCCAACGACGAAGCCGGCTTGGCCGAAAGCCGACTGCCTGCGCTCGAAGCCGCACTGGCCGACCAGTTGCTGCCACAGCGCCGCGAGGTGCTCGAGCAGGTCACGCTCGAAGGCGCGCAGCAGGTTCAGTCGCAGGTGACCCGCCGGCTCAACGATCGCCGTCGCCAGTTCGCCGAGCAGATGCTCGAGCTGCGCGGGTTGCGCGGCAAGAACAGCTCGAAGGTGCGGGTGATGGTCTCGCGCGTCGAGGCCGAGGTGGCCGAATTCGAGCAGTGCACTTCACGCCTGCAGGCCATGCGCATGGTGCACACCCGCATGCTGAAAGACGCGCTGGTCGGCTTGTCGAGCGACCGCCTGCGCGAGCAGGTCGACGCGATGCAAGAGGCCGTGCGCGGCTCGCTGCTGCAGCTCGGTGCCAAGAAAGCCTTCGTCGACATGTGCGCAGGGCTGCGCAAGCTGATGGACGGCGCGCAGGAACGCGGCAACGAGATCCATGACATGCTGGCGGCGTCGTTCAGCAAGCTCAACGCCGAGTTCGGCTTCGGCTTGTCGGTGGGCAAAGGGCCGGACCTCAGCCGTTTCGTACGCGACCTCGAGCTCATCGAGCGCAACTACGTGCAGTACCTGGGCATCACGCAGGCATTGCGCTTGTCACAGCCGCGCTTCATGGAGCAATTCCGCCGCATGCTGATGTCGCGGCTTCGCGTGGTGTTCGAGTCCGCCTGCGGCGAACTCGAACTCTGGAACAAGACGGCCTCGGCGCAGATCGACTCGCAGCTGCGCGAACGCCGCCGCGCCTTCAAGCGCCGCCGCGAGTCGATGGAGCGCATCCAGCAGGCGGCCGGTGAGCTGGAGCACCGGCTGAGCGAACTCGAATCGCAGGACCAGCGACTGCAGCAACTTCAGGCACGCCTCAAGCAGGTGGTGGACGTGCTCACTGCCGCGGCGCAGGACAGGCCCGGTGAAGACCAACCCCAGACCGCCACTCATGCCGCAAAGCCTGTGGCCGCCCACGACAGCGACACAGAGGCCGCCCCGGTGAGCATCAAGCTGGTGGACCTGCCAGAGGAAGCCACTGTCGACTTGTTCATCGACATCGAGGAACCCGCGGCGCGCCTCATCCGCGCCTAGTTGATGCCCCGCGCTCTTCGCCGCGCCGCCCCGGCGGCGGCTCCTGCTTCCGACTCGATGAACGATCTCACCGCGCAATTCGCCCCTCGCGTGGTGGCCTGGCAGCGCGAACACGGTCGTCACGGCCTGCCCTGGCAGCGCACGCGTGATCCGTATCGCGTGTGGCTGTCGGAAATCATGCTGCAGCAGACGCAGGTGAGCACAGTGCTCGCCTATTACGCGCGCTTCCTCGACCGCTACCTCGACGTGCGCGCTTTGGCTGCAGCGCCACTGGACGACGTGCTCACCGCATGGGCTGGCCTGGGCTACTACAGCCGGGCCCGCAACCTACACCGCTGCGCACAAGCTGTCGTGGCAGAGCATGGCGGCTCATTTCCCCGCACCGCCACACAACTGGCCGAGCTGCCCGGCATCGGCCGCTCCACCGCTGCAGCAATCGCGTCGTTCTGCTTCGGTGAGCGCGCTGCCATCCTCGACGGCAACGTGAAGCGCGTGCTGAGCCGCACGCTCGGCTTTGCTGATGACCTGGCCGAGGCCCGCAACGAACGCGCGCTGTGGAGCTTGGCTGAGTCGCTGCTGCCGCAAGACAGCGATGACATGCCGGCCTACACCCAGGGCCTGATGGACCTTGGCGCCACGGTGTGCATGGCGCGCAAGCCGAACTGCCTGCTGTGCCCGGTGCAGGGCTTGTGCGCCGCGCAACGCGAAGGCGAACCCGAGCGCTACCCGGTCAAGACCCGCAAGCTCAAGCGCAGCCGACGTGAGCACTGGTGGTTGTGGCTCGAGTGGCAAGACCAGGTGTGGCTGCAGCAACGCCCGGCCACCGGCGTGTGGGCCGGGTTGTGGGTGCTGCCGCTGTTCGAAGACGAAGCACAGTTGCAGGCCGCGGCGCACGGCCTGGGGTCGGTGCCCGAGCCGCAGCCTCAGATCGAGCACACCCTCACGCACTTCGACTGGGTGCTGCATCCGCGCCGGGCGCGTCTGGCAGCCCTGCCGGCGGCTGATGCGGGCAGCGTGCTGAACGACGGTCGCTGGGTCGCGCGGGACAAGCTGGGCGAAGTCGCCTTACCGTCACCGCTGCGCAAACTGCTGCTGGGCGCTTAGGTCACCACGCCCTTGCTGCGCAGGAACTCATCAACGAGCTTCAGGCGCACCAGCGGATCGGGCAGCTCCATCAGCTTCTGTTTCGCGACCACCGAAATGGGCAGCAGCTCACACCAGCGGTTGGCCACCCAGCCAGCGCTTTCGAAGCGGTAGGGCTCGAGGATGTGCACGACCCCCTGGCGCTTGAGCGCGGCGATGGCATTGGCCAAGCCCTTGGCGGTGCCCACCAGTTCTTCGGTCGGCAGCACGGCCTCGTCGTCCGGCAGGTCGACCACGTCGGCCACCCACAGGCCGTTGGGCTGCTGTCGTGTGGCCTGCGTCTCGAACCTGCGAGTGCCGCGGCAGCGCACTTGCAGGATACCGCTTTGCGGACTGTCCACGTCGATCAGCTCGGCTTCGCAGCCGATGGCTTCGAGTTCGACCGCCTCGCCCGGCTGTCTCACTTCCTGGCCGCGCTTGAGCGCCACTACGCCGAACCGGTGCTGCTCGCGCAGGCAGGTGCCGATGAGGTCGAGGTAACGCGCTTCGAAAACCTTCAGGCTCAACAAGCCGTCAGGAAAGAGCACCGACTGCAAAGGGAACAGAGGGAGCTCTCGGGTACTGCTGGGAGATGAGGTCATGTCGGGGTTCGGTGGCCCTCGCGTGCACCGAGTTCGCGGTGCCGCACGAGGGTGACGCCGCGCGAGGCGAAGCGTCGGGCGAGCTGCTCGGCACAGTACACCGAACGGTGCTGCCCGCCGGTGCAGCCGATGGCAACGGTGAGGTAGCTGCGCTGGTCCTGCTCAAAAGCAGGCAGCCAGCGCACCAGGAAGGCTTCGATCTGCGCCACCATCTCGGCCACCTCGGGTTGCTCTTCGAGGTAGGTGATGACAGGCGCATCGCGGCCGGTCAGCGGCCGCAGCTCACGCACGTAGTGCGGGTTGGGCAGCATGCGCACGTCGAACACGTAGTCGGCATCGAGCGGCACACCGTGCTTGAACGCGAAGGACTCGAAGATCAGCGTGAGCGTGGAAGCAGCCGTCTGCACGAGGCTGCGCATCCAGGCACGTAGCTGCGCCGGGCGCAGCTGGCTGGTGTCGATGGTGGTGGAGACCTCGCGCAGGTCGGCCAGCAGCTCCCGCTCGAGTTCGATGGCCTCGGTGAGCACGCGGTGCGCGTCTTCGCGCAATTCGCCGGTAGCAGCTTCGTCGAAGTCGTCGGACAGCGGGTGGCGGCGGCGCGTCTCGGAAAAGCGGCGCACCAGCGTGTCGGTGCTCGCGTCGAGGAAGATCGAGCGCACCGCCACGCCTTCGCCGCGCAACTGCGCCAGCACCGGCAGCAGGTGCTGCACCGAGCCGGCCGTGTGCACGTCCACCCCCACCGCCACGCGCCGTGCTGAGCGTGCATGTTCGAGCTTGATGAACTCGCGCAGCAGTTGCGGCGGCAGGTTGTCGACGCAATAGAAGCCGGCGTCTTCGAGCGCGGCCAACGCGACCGATTTACCCGAGCCCGAAATCCCCGTGACGAGCACGACCTCGCGCACATCGGGCGAGGTGGCTGATGCGGGCACTTCCGCTTCGGCGGGCATGGTATGGCTCATGAACGCTTGCCACGAGACTTTGCGGGGGCGGCAACGGCGGTGTCCAGCATTTCCTTCGCATGGGCAAGGCTCGCGCCGGAAAGTTGCTGGCCTCCCAGCATGCGAGCGATCTCCGCCACGCGGGCCTCGCCCTGCACTGGTACCACATCGCTGGCGGTGGTGCCGGCGCGGCTGCTTTTGGACACCACATGGTGATGGTCGGCGCACGCCGCTACCTGCGGCAAGTGCGTCACGGCCATGACCTGCCGGTCGCGACCCAGCTGCTTCATCAGCCTGCCCACGGTTTCGGCGACTGCGCCGCCCACACCGGAATCGATCTCGTCGAAGATCAGCGTACCGGCTTCGCCCAGCTCGCTGGTGGTGACGGCAATCGCCAGCGCGATGCGCGAGAGTTCACCACCCGAAGCCACCTTGCCCAGCGGGCGCGGCGTACTGCCTTCATGGCCCGCAACCAGGAACTCTGCCGATTCAAGCCCATGCGATTGCGGCTCGGGCAACGGTGACAGCACCACATCGAAACGACCACCCGCCATGCCGAGCTGCTGCATCGCGGCCGTGACGGCTTGCGCCAGCTTCGGCGCGGCGTTGCGGCGCAGTTTTGAAATGGCCTTGGCTTCGTTGTCGTAGGCCGCACGAGCTGCGACCGTTTCGCGCTCCAGCGCTTCGAGGTCGCTCGCGGCTTCAAGCGCCTGCAGCTCGCTGCGCCAGGCTTCGAGCGTGGCTGGCAGCTCTTCGGGCTGGCGGCGATAGCGGCGTGCGAGGCTCATCCACGCGGCAAGGCGCTCGTCGAGTGCCTGCAGGCGTTCGGGCTCGAGATCGGTGTGGCGCAGCGCCGTGTTGAGGCTGTGGGCGGCATCCTGCAGCTGCGCCTGCACGCCTTGCAGCACTTCCAGTGCACTGGCGAGCGCTGGCTCGTAGGCCGCCACCGGCTGCAATGCATCCACGGCGCGGCCGGTCAGCTCGTCAGCGGAGCCTTCGGCTTCCGACACGGCGTTCAAGGCGAGCTGCGCCGCATCGAGGATGGCCTGCGCATGTGCAAGACGCTGGTGCTCGCCGTTCAATTCCGCCCATTCATCGGCTCCCGGCGCAAGCTTGTCGAGCTCGCCGATCTGCCACTGCAAGCGCTCGCGTTCGCGTTCCAGGTCGGCCTGTCGGCTGCGTGCGTCGTCGAGCCGCTGCTTCGCGCTGCGCCAGGCGCTCCAGGCCGCGGCCAGCACCGTCGTGTCGGCACCGGCGTAAGCATCGAGCAGCGAGCGCACCGAATCGGCACGGGTGAGGCTTTGCCAGGCATGCTGGCCGTGGATGTCGACCAACTGCCCGCCCAGCTCACGCAGCTGCGTCACGGTGGCCGGGCTGCCATTGATCCATGCGCGGCTCTTGCCTTGTGCATCGAGCGTGCGGCGCAGCAGCAGCGTGTCTTCGCGTTCGAAACCGGCGGCTTCGAGCCACGAAGCGAACGCATCGCGCATGTCGAATTCGGCGGTGATCTCGGCGCGCGCAGCACCTTCGCGCACCACGCCGGCATCGCCACGGCTGCCGAGCGCGAGCTGCAGCGCGTCGATCAGGATGGACTTGCCGGCGCCGGTTTCACCGGTGAGCACCGAAAAGCCTTCGTTCAACTCGACCTCCAGCGAAGTCACGATGACGAAATCGCGCAGCGCAAGACGACGCAGCATCAGCCCACCACCCCTTCGTTCCAGTGCAGCTTGCGACGCAGCGTGGCGTAGTAGCTCCAGCCGCGCGGATGCAGGAAGCGTACGCGATGCTCGGAGCGGCGCACGGTGATGCGGTCGCCATGCAGCAGGCTCGCGAGACTCTGCATGTCGAAGTTCACGCTCGCGTCGCGCCCCGCGACGATCTCGACCGATACGCAACCGGCATCGGGCAGCACGATGGGCCGGTTCGACAGCGTGTGCGGCGCAATGGGCACCATCGACCAGCCGGCGATCGCCGGGTGCAGGATGGGCCCGCCGGCCGACAGCGCGTAGGCCGTGGAGCCGGTGGGCGACGCGATGATGAGCCCGTCGGCGCGCAGGTTGGCGACGAACTGGTCGTCCACCGAGATCTTGAGTTCCACCATGCTGGAGGTGGCCCCGCGGCTCACCACCACATCGTTGAGCGCGTAACCCTCGTAGATAACTTCGCCGTCACGCTCGACCGCACCTTCGAACATGCTGCGGTGCTCTTCTTCGTAGTCGCCGGCGATCATGGGTGCGAGCGCCTCGGCCGTTTCGCTCACCGGGATGTCGGTGATGAAGCCGAGCCGGCCCTGGTTCACCCCGACCAGCGGCACGTTGTAGCGCGCCAGCTCGCGCGCGATGTGCAGCATGGTGCCGTCGCCACCCACCACCACGGCGAGGTCGCATTGGCGCCCGAGTTCTGCCGTGGGCAGCGCCGGATAGTCAACCAAGCCGGTGTTGAGCGCGGTGGCGCGCTCGAGCGACACATCGAGGCCCTGCCGCACCAGGAACTGGGCAATCTCTTCGAGCACCGAGCGGCTGCCCTGAGCCTGGTATTTGCCTATGAGTGCGGCGTGTCGAAAGCGCGTCGGCATGGTGCGGGAATTACACCATAGCGCTTGCACTTAAATCCGCTTCGAGCAGGCCACCCTAGAATGAGTTTCATGCTGGACGACCGTGCAAAAACGCTGCTGAAGACCCTGGTCGAGCGCTACATCGCCGACGGCCAGCCCGTGGGGTCGCGCACGCTGTCGAAAGCTTCCGGGCTGGAGCTGTCACCCGCCACCATTCGCAACGTGATGGCCGACCTCGAAGAGCTCGGCCTCATCGCCAGCCCGCACACGTCGGCCGGGCGCATCCCCACCGCGCGGGGCTACCGGCTGTTCGTCGACACCATGTTGACGGCACGCCCGCTGAAGCTCGACGACGAAGCCGCCGTGCCGCCTGACGCGCGCGGCCAGTTGCAGCCCGACCAGCCGCAGCGCGTGATCGCCAATGCGGCCCACCTGCTGTCGGACCTGTCACAGTTCGTGGGCGTGGTTACCGCGCCGCGCAAGGCCTCGGTGTTCCATCACATCGAGTTCCTGCGCCTGGGCGAGCGGCGCATGCTGCTCATCCTCGTGGCGCCCGATGGCGACGTGCAGAACCGCGTGATCTTCACCGCGCAGGACTACACGCAAAGCCAGCTCATCGAGGCGAGCAACTACCTCAACGCGCACTACGCCGGCCTCACCATCGAGGCGGTGCGCGAGCGGCTCAAGAGCGAGATCGAGGCGTTGCGCGGAGAGATCGCCGCGCTGATGCAAGCTGCCGTGCAGGCCGGCACCGACGCCATGGAAGAAAGCGAGCAGGTGGTCGTGTCCGGCGAACGCAACCTGCTGGGCGTGCAGGACTTCGGCAACGACATGGGCTCGCTGCGCAAGCTGTTCGACCTGTTCGAGCAGAAGACGCAGCTGATGCGCCTGCTCGACGTGTCCAGCCGTGCCGATGGCGTGCGCATCTACATCGGCGGCGAAAGCCAGGTGGTGCCGTACGAGGAGCTGTCGGTCGTATCGGCGCCCTACATCGTCGACGGCCAGGTGATCGGCACGCTCGGCGTGATCGGTCCCACGCGCATGGCCTACGACCGCATGATCCAGATCGTCGACATCACCGCGCGGCTGGTGAGCAACGCGCTGAGCCAGAAGTAGCGCCGCCTACAATGCCGGCTTCTTTCGCGGGCCGTTAGCTCAGTTGGTCAGAGCAGAGGACTCATAAGCAATTGTGTGCGCGTTTCCGGGTCGCGACAAGTGGTTGATTTGCAAGAAAAAACCATCGCGAGTGATGTCTGTTTATCCGCGCTGTTTTCCACAAATTTTCCGCCGTATAGAAGTGCCGCTTCCCGTCGACGGCCAGTTTCGAGCGGCGATTTGGCCCCTAGCTCAGCAAGTTGGAGCAGCGTGCTCTGCAGCACCACCACCTGTGGAGCGAGCACTGGCAGGGCTGCATGAGCACCTCTGGGCCTGGTCACAACACGAGCGACACACTGGCGGGACTTGCCTTCATGCCTCAGCCGGTACTGGACTGAGAACACGGCGAAGTCGTCCGGCTCCGGGCCCCGGCGACGCGCATGTGTGACAGTGCGACTGTGCAGACAGCGCGGCCTCGGCTTGTCTAAGAGACTCGAGAACCCTGCGCCGACGGCATGCGAGAGGACCGAGGCTCGAGTTCCGGGGCAGGTCGTGTCGAGCCATGAGATGCGACCGATACAATCTGCGCTTCTGGGGGCCGGTAGCTCACGTTGGTTAGAGCAGCGGACTCATGACGAAAGTTGTGCACCGAGAGGCGAAAGCGCTCGAGTGAATGGCGTCAAATTCGGTGAAACCTGACGGCCGCTTCGGTGGCGCAAGGCAATGCCGAGCCAAGCCCTGCAAGGGGAAGGTGTAGAGACTAGACGGCGCCCGCCTAAAGGTTGAAGTACCCATGGCGAAGGCATAGTCCGGGGAGGTCGGAAACGTCCGCAAACCTGAATCCGTTGGTAGTTGGTTCGACTCCAACCCGGCCTACCATCCACTTGTCCGTCGGCTGCTTGGTCACCACCAATGGTTGGATGGCTGGTGCCGCGGGGACCTTGATGAACAGAAGCGTCTTTCTGCAGCCGCAAAAGACGTCACTCAAGCCTGGAACCAACCTCTCCGAGAACTGTTCCGACGGCCTGACCTGCGGCGGTTAAGAGCGCACTGATAGAACTCTTGCCTTGCTCGACAGCGGAGATGGACTGAAGCAACGCGGGAACACTGGTCCGCGGCGTGACAAGGAGAAGCGGGCTGTCAGCGAACTGCTTCCACACACCTGTGAACCGCCGCGCCATTGCTCTTCCGAATGTCATCTGAAGTACCAAACCTTCGGAGCAAGAGACCGCAGCCGAAGCGAGCAACACCTGGAGGTGAAACATCTCTTTGGGGCCGAGGACGGCGGAGCGCACGAGCTTCAGCGCAGCTCCAAATGTCTCACCACTTGACCGCTCGACTCGGCGCCTGACGACGTCGTGGGCAGTCTGGAGCGGCAACGACAATCCTCGGGACATGTCTGCCAGTGTCTTGACTACCGAGCTGTTGGAGCCCCAGATTCTCGACGCGTCACCGTGCCACGCAGCGATGGCTTGCTCGGGGCTGTCGCAGCAGATGGCGCCTGCTGCCAACACCGCAAACCAACCGTCAACATTCAGCTTGCTTTCACTCGGCGGCGTGTCGCCTCCGTCACTTTGCATGGCTTGCTGGCGGTCCGGAAGTGATGCGATGGTGTTGAACGCTCTCTCGAAGGCAGCTAGCGCGCTGACGAAACCTGCGCTCGCACCGGCGTTGAACTCGAATGCGAGCATGGCCTTGGCGACAAACAACCTTACAAGCGGGAAGCTAGACGTCCGGACGGCATCCAGCTGCGCGCGGTACTCGTGGGAGATGTCACCAAGTTGAGACGCTAGGAGTCCAGCTCTCGCAATGGCCAACTGCGTCCGTAGCACTTGGTTGGGCTGCGAGGGGCCAAAGCTTAGACCGGGTTCAGACGCCTTGCCGAAGGGTAGGCTCAGCGTTGAGATGTCTTCCTGTTTCGCAATGGCTTCGATGAGATTGCATACGCCATTGACGACCCGAAGTAGTGCCTCCCAATCCTCGTGTCCGTCCTCCCAGGCCGCTGCTGGCAAGCCGGCCAACATGTCCGATAGCATCCGTGCCGCGCGCTGAGGCGCACCAGCCAAGGCAGCAACGTGACTTGCGTCGACCACGAGCCCATACTTGGTGATGACGAGCCGATATTCAGGGGGTACGGTTGACCCAGCAAGAAAGTAGCGCTCAGCTTGAGGCCATCGTTCGAGGCGACAGGCACTGATGCCTGCGCGCCTGAAGGCGAAGGCGTCGATGACCTTCGCCGCCTTGGGGTCAGCAATCAGCGAGTCCCAGACTGAGAGGGCGCCGACGTCATCGTTGACTTGGAAGAGTGCGTTGACTCGCTGTTCGCGGATGGTGGTGGTCTCACCGAACGCCGACGCCGCGTCGGCCAAGGTCTGCATTGCCGCTGCATGGTCGTGGAGGTGCTCGCCCTGGACGATTGACGTCGCCTTCGCGACCTCACTGCCGAACTGGACGAGGCCGAAGCGGCGTGCAATCGCATCAGCACGGGACAGTAACGCGACCGTTGGCGCCCATTCGGCCTCGCTGGCATGGCGCGAGGCCCAGGCGCCGTGCACGAACGCTCCACAAGAGTTCACCAGGGGCCAATGAAGCACGGCGTCAAAGTCTCGCCTCTGTTCGTCATCGGAATCAAGTTCAAGCCAGTCGAGCACTTCAGCCAAGTCTTTCAGGCCGCGCACAGAAGGCGCTTGAAGCGAAAGGTAGAACTGAGTGCTCGTTGCTCCAGCCGGGATGGTTCCAAGCGAATCCTGAGACTGCGCGATGAACCGCTTGCTGTGCTCTTCAGCTACATCTGCTGCTTCGCCTCTCAGCTTGCTAAGCGAGCCAATCGCGGCCAGTTTCGACCGCAAGGGCACTCGCGGATTCTTGTTGCTGAGCAACTTGAGGCAGCGCATTAGCTCCAGGCGGGCGCGGGGTTCCTGCTCGGCAATCTGGTCAATCTCGTCGGTCCAACGCGCCAAGATGACCGGCAGCGAGTCGGAGTCAACCTCGTTCGCTACCGAGAACTGAAGCTGGCGCAGCATGGCGCTGACGAAGGGCTGTGGTTCGAAGAAGCGCTGCCCCTCGGTCAACGAAACGTATGGCAGCCAAATCAGTTGCTGAAAGACGGCGGCTGAAGTCGCACCTTCGTCGATGGTCTCCAGAACGCGTGCGCAATGTGCGAGGCGAGACGCGTCTTGCGCGAAGTACGCGTGGAATAGGAGTGATGCGGCGTCGCCGACATCCAGACTCCGGACTCCTGCGATGGCATCGTAGATGTGGCTGTGAGCAAGCCGCCTACGCTCCGGTAGCCAAACTTCGGCTGCGGACCCCTTCAACATCGGAGTCACGCTGAGGCGCCCGACCAGAGCCTGCTCTAGCCACTTTCCTTGCAGTGCGTCGATGACGTCGCCGCCGTTGACGATGCCTCCTACAGCTCGAGTCAGGCCGAGCAGCATCGGGCGCGTCAGCGGGAAGGTTGCCTCTGCAGCGGTGTACACGAACGCTGCTGTCTCGGGAGGGACGGTCTCGCTCAGCATCCGCCGGGCTACCTGCTTGGCGGTTGTGATAGCCGGTGAGGTCAACGTGATGTCAGTCGCCGTCGGCGCTGGCCACCCTTTCGTCCCGAGTTCGACAATCCTCACCTGAACCAGCTTTGGATGACCCCCGGTAGCGCCGCGAATGATGGCTGCCCAAGCTTGTGATGGCCCCTCAGGACAACCGTTGCTCAGACAATGCTGTTGGACTTCTGCGACCGACAGCTCAGGCACATCAATGGCTTCGATGCCGCCGAAGTCCGAGAGCTGCGCGGTTTCGCCTGATTCACCGCGCGCGGTCAGAAGCAAGCCACGGCCCGCGCGAGTGGCACGGCTGACCAGCAGCGCCAATGCCTGGCCGTATGCCGCGTGCGCACTCGGAGACAGGTCAATGTTGTCTACTACGACAAGAGAAGGAGCAGATTCATCTGCGATGCCGGCTGCAATCGCTCTCAGCAGGTTGTCGGTGTCAACTGCGCTGCGAGAGGCCACGGGGAACCACCAGGCATCCGGACACAGTGCATTCGCCACAAGTTGGGCGATGGTCGTCTTGCCCTTGTAGATGGTGCCGGTAAGCAGCACAGCCTTTCGTTCTGCTATTCGGAGACGAACGTGCTCGACCAGCACTATTCGGTTCAAAAGAGGTTCAGGCGCTGGTGGTAAGGGCAGCCGCATGACCCGTAGAAGCGCAGCGCCGGGGTCAAAGGCACCCGCCTGAAGTGCTCTCTGAAACTGCTGGTACTGCAGGGCGGGGACCGGGACATGTTCCGTCGTAGCCGCGTCAATCTCCCGCACCAAGTCAGCAAGACCCAAACAGCGTCTAGCAGACTCCGGTCGCACGAGCACGTCGCACGCGAAGGTATGAAGTCGGTCCCTGACTGCGCCCACGTATGACAGCGGGACGCTCGCCTGGTTGAGCCGGACCGACAACCTGTCGTCGACGCTTTGCTTCACAGCATCGACGCCTGGCTGGTCCAGGAACCAATGAACTCGGCGGATGAGCTGTTCTTGAACCTGTTCCGATGTGGCCGAGGCAAGAAACGCCTTCAGCGCACTGGTAGAAGCGAGCTTTGGCGTCAAGTAGGCCTGAATCCGCGCCGCCATGTCAGCGTTGGTTTGGGCAATGCGCCAGGCTTCAAGGCCCGCGACTCCCTCGAACTGCGCATCTCGCTCGAAGGCGGCGGATGCGGTGGTGATGTAGTGGAAGTCGACGCGCCGAGTCGACTCCCGTTGGCTGAGTGCCCAGAAGTTCTCGAGGGCCTCGTGGGAACGCTGGTTGTTGAGCGAGAGGCTTTCTGCCTCATGCTTAACTTGCCTAGCGGTGGCCCCATTTGAGGCCACTTGGTCGAGGTCCTCAGCACCCTCCAGGAAGATGACTTCGTCGGATGAGTTCAACCGCAACCAGGCATCAATCGACCACCAAATCTGATACACGATGCCTCGGATAGAGGCGACGGCCTGCCGCGCTGGGTCGCCCGCCAACTCTCGAGGGCTCGAGAAGGGGTCCGGCAGGTCGTTGAAGCTGGACGACACGTGGGTCAGGACTCGGCTTGGCTCAGTGCCTTATGCCACTGGGCTGGGGGTTAGTGGTCGTGGCTGTTGCGCGGCTCGCCGCAGCAGTACTTCCCTAACCGTCGTCGCGAGGAGTTGCTTGCGCGGTGACGTGCGCAACTGCAGGCTGAGTTCCAACTGCACTCCAACACCGCGTCGCCCGCGGTTGCAGATGTTGTGTGGGTGAGTCGCAGGAAACTCGTGCCCATCGACTTGGCAATCGAGGCCCGCCTTGGTCATCGCCGCTGCGAGTTCAGCAGCGAGACCCTTGTCGAGACCGCCTAGGAGAACGACTTCACCGGCGGCCTTACAACCGTGGATGGCGACCACGTCGTCACAGGTCGCCAGCATTTCGAGGCAACTGGGTTCGTCGAAGTAGTGGCTCGTGAGATGCAAGGCCGCGTAATTTGCCGTCGAGCGGATTCCTTCCAGGATGTACAAGGAAAAGTCTGCGCCGGCGATAGCGGTTGCAATCTCCGAGGTGTGCGGTTCGATGCTGCCGCCGTGTGGCGCGACGATGCCAACCGTGGACTCGGGCAGTGGCACTCGAACGATGCGGTAATCCACGTCCTCGTCATAGACAGCCGTAAGGTCTGCGAACGACCTAAAGTTCTTGGCGAGTGCCGGTGGCTGTGTCATCGGAACCTCTGTTGGGTCACGCCGGCGGCGCCGGTTGGGGCTCTTCAGCTCGAAGAGTCATGTATTCGAGGCGCCATTGCGTGAGCAGCTTTGCCTTGCTGACGGGCAAGTCGTCTTCAGAGATGGCCAGGCAGCCTTTCAGTGTGATGTCCTTCCATTGCGCAGCCGCCTTGTCGAAGTGCTTTTCCGCAAACATTTTCTCGACCGCGGTCTCGAGGGCTTCCACGGCGTCTGCCGCCTTGTCAGGGTCCGCACCTGGCGCATAGGCTAGGACGACACTGAGTTCGTATGCGCTGCCGTCCGACCGGTCCAGTTCCTGTCCGCCGTCGACGTCGAAGAAGATGGCGGAAACCAAGGCTCCCTGGGGTTCGACCAACTTCGCAAGCGCCTTGTCAGTCTTTGACCTTCCCATGCGCCTGACGAACGGGTCGGGAAACGCTGCTCGGTTGTAGCGAACGGCCAGCCAAGAGCGCAACACCGAGCGCCCTTGACCGGACAGTGAGTACCTGGCGTCCGGGTCGAATGCTGCAAGCCCAGCCTTTGGCACCAGCTTCTTGAATGTCGCTACGAGCTCGACGAGAACCGGTGCTCCACTCCTATGCATCTCAAGGTGCAGCGTCCTCGGCGCTTTCGCCCATTGGAAGTTGCCGTCCGGTTCTGTCGGATGGCACCCGACGATGACTTCGACGTCCGGCTCAACAGCCAAATCATCATTTGCGAGGTCACAGTCGTGGCTTACAACGACTACACAGGTGGCGTCGGGCACCGCTGGATGAAGCAATCCCAGCGCGAGCACGGCTTCCTCGGGCAAGACATGGCCTTGGCGCCATGTTGTGTCCCTGGTCCATTGTGGTGGAGGTGCCTCCATGGTCGTCAGCCATCCTCGCGGAGCGATGGCACGCCCATGTCAGACACCTGCAGTGACGCTGGCTTTCGTTCGCCGAGCAACGCATCGAGCTTCTTGCGAGAGGCTTCGCCTCGCTCGACGATACGAATGAGCCGCTCGGCCATTTCAGCGCCGGGCGCTCCCGCACCAAGCAACTCCAACAGCGACTTGCCGTCCACGACAGTGCGTTCGAGCATAAGTGCCGTCGGCTTGAAGCCCGCTTCGATGAACACTCGTGCCGCGGCCGCTAGCTCAATGACCTTGCCTTGGTGCTGCTCTTTCGGGGTTTCACCGGCCAGCCAGTTGTACAGCGTTTGCCTGGAGACACCGAAGATGCTTGGGAGATGCACCATCGTTCGTCCAAAGCCGTTCTTGACCTCTTGCATCAGGTCTGCGAATGGCGCGTACGGTCTTTCGGCCTCGCCTTGTTCGACACGGACGATTTTGAAGCGCTCGTAGCCTTGGCGTGCACGATAGAACGCCACCCCTTCAAATCCACCCGTTCCGGAGCCACCGAACAGTGGCAGTGGACGACCTTCCGCCACCGGTGCACGGCAAAGGATGGCTGGCATTTGGCGGTACATCACCTGCTCGGGTGACTCAAGATAGGGAACGAATCCAGCAAGCATTAGCGGGTCCAAACGATGAAGGCGTGGGGGGTGACTGTTGCCTTGAACGCAGTCTCGATTACGTCGTGGATAGCCGTGAGGTGCGTTGCTAGGCCATCGGCAGAGTACGTCTCACGCTTCTCCATGAAGCCATCGTTGTCCAGTATGGCGCTCCGTCCTTCGTACTCGACGAACCGCGAGGCCACAGGCATGGGTCCGGGTTGGATGTCCGGCGGAAACGCAAGCCCTCCGCTCTGAATCGCGACGCGCGACCTCAGCTGAATGTCTCCCACAGCGTTGTGCGCTTCGGAATAGGAATAGAGGGCATTGCCGCCAAGGCCGCTACCCAGCCCATGGACTTGGACTGCAAGGTACTGCTCCAGCGCGTCGCCCGGTGCCGGAATCACCCGGTCAAGATACCGAAGGCCGACTCGCTCTGTGTAAGCTAATTGGACCGCTTCGTGAATGAACCTCAGGCCTTGCAAGAACATCGCTGAGAAGGTCTCGAATCGGCCATGGTTTGTCGACTGCAGGGTGAGCGTTTGGCCGTCGAGCACAAAGATGTGCGTCTTCTCCACGTTCCCAAACAAGAAGCGCTCTTGTTGGATTGGTACCGGTGTCGGTTGTCCGTCCTGGATTGAGACCTGAAGGGCTATGACCTTCTGGGTTTCGTAGTCAGGAAAGCCAGCACGGCGAAAGCTCTCTTGAATGCCAGGCAGGAACTCGCTCAGCTTCAGAATGGTGTTGAAACGCACCTGCACTACTACGAAGTAGACGGGTGGGTTCTTGAGCGGACTGCTCATCGGGGTTGGCCTCCTGACTGGCGCTGTAGTTTACACTTCGGTTGACAGAAATGGTGACTTTCAACTTTGCACCTCCTGGTGCGAGGGAAGGTACCAACCTACGACGAGCCCGCAACGTACTTACGGAAGTGTGTAACCACTAACATGTTTCCGACCAGTGACGGTGTGCCCTAGTCGCCGGCTGGAACCGTTGAGGGACGCGGTAGGCCGGCGCTGGCATCTGCGTGGAGCCACATCGACACGGGCTCAGTCAAGCAAGACGGACATCCAAATGCAAACTCTTGAAGGTCTCCTCTTACGCCGTGAGCAGCTGCGTGCCGAGCTGGTCAAGGTGGAAACCGATATCCAAGTGGCGCAGGCAACTCGGCGCAGTGATGGAATTGCCAAGGTGATGGCGTTGATGGCCGAATTTGACCTCACGACGGCGGACTTGGTTGCTCCAAGCAGCTCAGGCCGCTTGGCCTCGGACGCAACTTCAGCTGGAGGGCGACGTCAAGTCATGCCCAAGTTCCGTGACCCCATCAGCGGCAAGACATGGAGCGCACGCGGCCTGAAGCCAAAGTGGCTGGCCGACGCCATCGCCAGAGGCAAGAGGCTCGAGGACTTCGCAATTGACACGTGAAGCAGGTTGGGCAGGCGACTAAGCTCCGCGGAAGCAGGCTCTCACCCGCTGCACAACCGCCTGCGGGTCGGCCAACTCATGCTCCCATAGTCGCAGGACGGTCCATCCGGAGGCTAGGAGTGCTCTGGTGGCGCGCTGGTCACGTTGGATGTTGCCCGTCAACTTCCTTGTCCAGAACTCGGTGTTCGTCGCTGGTTTAGTGGAGTGCTCCGGACACCCATGCCAGAAGCAGCCATCCACAAACACGGCAACCTTCTCGTGCCGAAAGATGAAGTCCGGACGCACGGAGAGGCGTTGCCGTCGCTTGCCTGGCTCCTGCTCCTCGGATGCAAGGCATGGCTTCAGCAGCACGTGGCGCCGCCACCCCGCAACACCTTGCTGCCTGAATGCGACGACAAGTTTCAGCTCAGTTGTGCGGTTGCCTCGCCCTCGGATGCGAGACATCACCTCCGAGCGCTTGGCGGCGTCGAACACATCACTCATGCCCGCCTCACCCGCTTGCCGAGGAAGCACTTGGTCAAAGCGTCGAAGCTGTCCCAAGCGAGAGTGCTTTCAGCGTGCCATCGCTGGCACTCGGCGTCTCACCAACAAGCCAAGGACCCGCCGCGTCAAGACGCAACTCGTAGGTTATGTTGCTGACCCCTGGAGGAAGGCCAGATGGGACGGAACTCGGTATCAAGCACGGGAAACCTTCATCGAGACGATAGAGGCCCTGCCCGCGGATGCGAAGCTTCACTCTGTCGTACTCCGCTTGATGCGCATCATCGAAGCCAGAGGCGGCGAGCATTCCCTCAAACTGAGACAAGACTACGTGGTCCCCGGCCAATGACCCACGTACCTCACGGACAACCTGAGGTAGGGTCTCAACGCCGCTGGCTTCATCGCGCACCAAGAGGCTGAAAAGCAGGAGCTCTGTTCCAGCCGGTGCCAGAAGCTGCTCAAGGCCGTGAATCTGATGGCTTCCGTCCAGCTTGCCACTGGTCTTCACCTCGACGGCCCATCCTGGGCACTCGAAATCGTTCCTGGCTCCAACCGGCCCGCGCCACATGGCCACAGCACGCTCGACCCCGATGGATGGCAACAGCCAGCGCGACAGGAACCACAACTCACCGAATAGGCCAAGCTGTTGCTCCCGTGAAAGCAGGCCCTGGGAGACACCGGACCAGAACCGTCGCCACTTCGTCAATACGCTCTGAACGAGCCGTACTCGACCGATGCTCGCGCCAGCCGACAGGGCTTCGATGAGTTCAAGCGTAACGATGTCCAAGGCCGCGTAGCCCGACTGCTCGAGGCACGCGACCTCCACGAAGACCTCGACCTTGCCCGAGTCGTCAATGTTCATTTCAACTGTCTGGACGGCGATACCTCGGCTGGTGCGCTCGGAGATTGAGCAAGGTTCACCATCGGGAATGCGCACGAGCGTGTACCGTCGCTGTGCCGCGTCAACGGCAATGAACACCTCCGAGGACCGGCTGGGGACTCCGAGGCGGACCGTGAGGCGCGACCCGGATGGCGGCTGCGACTCAAGTAGGTCCCAGCGCATACCCATCTCGTCGCGCGGCACGGTCACAGCAGCGGCCTCCACTTCGCCGTTCCTTCGACGTATGACTTCGAAGGTTTGTCCTTTGCGGCCCTGGGGAAGGAAACGGCGAAACCGATGAGGTCTCTGGCGTCGCCCCCATCTGGGGACTCGTAAAGCGGCTCCCGTGCCTCACCCGGCTTCGAACTCTCGTCGTAGCCAGAGTACCGGCTGATTGGGTACAACACGAGCAAACCCGAACTCGCGTCGCGCGACAGGCGTGCCGCGCGATTGAGCGTCTTGGTCTCTGTGCCCGCACTCAGTAGCGCCTGCGCTGCCGCGAGCTGAGCATCCGTCAATCCAAAGGCCTCGTCGCCGGCGGTCGTGATGACGCCAAGGGAGTTGGAGCCCTTGAGGCGCGTCCGAGCGATGTTGTGCACTGGCCCTATCTCGGAAGGCAGCCAAGTGACACTCCCAAGCTTCGAACTCGCCGACTCGCGTCCACGCACGACGACTGTCCAGTTGACGAGTCCACCGTGAAGGTTCTGTTCCTCAATCCAGTCGGCCATGAGGCCGGGGACGCAACCGCACGCGCTCGGGTCGTAGTCAAAACCTCGCAAGAACTCCACAACGTGTGCGGCATTTGCATTCAGCCACACTGGCGCGTACTCACGGGGCTTCTGCCGAAGCGGCGTCCCCAACTTCTTCACCAGTTCCTGGGCAAGCAGTCGATTGTTCGTGCACATCTGTGCCAGACGACTGAGGTCCTTCACAGGGAAGCGGAACGTCTGCTCAAGTTGCAGTGCGTAGCTCTCGCTCACGTTTGTAATCTGCGTCGCGCGCTGCTTCATCGAGGCCGTGACCTGCATGGCTGGATGGCGGAGGATTCGCATCCCAACATCCCGCGGCGTCATTCCGGGCAGTTGCTCGTACACCAGCATGTCTTCACGCAGACGATGCTCCACGAGCGCAAGGTCGGTGAACCAGCCCAGGAGTTCACCGCTCGAATAGATTCGCGTGAGGTCTTGGTAGCCAGACCTGAAACCGTACCAACGAGCCATCTGAAGGAGCGTGTCGTACTGTGGCGAGCGCCGCGCGAAGTAGCTCACGAGGAGCCCTTCGAGGGTCAAGCCACGCGATAGCTTGTTGCCGCCGACGGCAATCGCCTTCAACATGGGTTCGCGCTCGTAGTCGAGAACTTCCCCCGCCTGGGTGTTGATTTCCCGGACCTCGACTGCCTCCATGAACTTGCCGATGTAAGGCACAAGTTCGTCGAATTCGTGCACCGGGCAACCCTCGACCGACTTCGACGTCTTGATGAAGTCCTTGTCCCAAAGGTCGTTCAGTCGCTTGAGCAGTCCAGCCTTGCGGCTGTAGCGCCACTCATCCTTTAGTTCTCGCCAGCGCTCTTCGACCATCTGCTTGAGCGGCCCCTGCCTGGAGGTTAGATGGCTCGTATGGACAAGCATGGTGCAAGGCGCATCGGCCTGTCCGCGCAACGCCCTTGCAGCCCCGCCGAGAATGAACGCGCAGATGGCCTCGTCAAGCGACTCAGTTAGCTCGTTGTTCTGAAGTAGTGCCGCAATCTGTTCGACCTTTACCGGCCTCAAGACTTGGATGCCATCGACCTGCTCATCCGTGCCGGGGTCGAAGCGCCCGAAAAACTCCTCGGTCCCGAAATAGCCCAAAGGCTTGGGCAGGTCGATGAAGAAGTCCTTTGGGTACAGGTCAAGCCCCGCCTTGGGGTCGTACTGCTCATGAGGAATGAGAATGTTTGCGAACGGCGTTGCCGTGTATCCCACATAGGCTCGCTTTGAGAAGACGAGCAGCAGTTCCCGAATCAGGCCGTTTATAACGGCGGGCGAAGCGTAGTCAGGGTCGTCCGGGTCGTAAGTCTCTTCCGTTTGAATCGACGCCTTGACGTCGACGCTCGCCTGGTCGGCCTCGTCGTCGATAAATAGTGCGGCCAAGTTCTTCTTGGCATTCGTAGGGGCCGCATCGAACCAAGCCTTCAGTCTGCGAAGAACCACGGGATTCTTCTTGACTACCAGCAGGACTGGCTCGGAACCTTGCAGCGCTGCATGACTTGAGCGACCAGGGTCGAAGTCCCCGTTGAAGTCATCGCTGGTGTATTTGTGCCATTGCTTTCCAACCGGCGGCAGGGGGACCGCGTCCTTTGGGTTGTGTGAGTAGCCCGTCAACTCTTTGCTGAGTCGAATCTGGGTCTGTCGACGTAGACCGTTGTCAACGCCGGACAGTACGACGACGAGCCTGTACCCAGCATCTGCGGCCTTGGCAATCACGGCAGCGAAATTCGCGGTCTTACCGCTCTGCACATAACCCAGTACCAGTCCGCGGACGTCGAACTCTGCAGTCGACGGTGGACGGAGTTGGCGCAGGACCCGGTCCGAGGCGTCGTCTAACGATGCGACAACATCCTTCGGCCGGTTCTTCACGCCGAGCAGGTAGCGCCGTAGCGTGGGCCAGTAGTGCCACTCGCCCCGGTCCACGTCGCTGAGCCAGTCGTCAGACTCCGTAGCTGTGGATATGACCCGAGCGCGCTCGAACGTGCGATTACTCTCCTTCTCTAGTTCCCCAGCCACCCACTGCCTCAGCTCCACGGGAATCAGGGAGCTGTTGATGACCTCGTCGGTCGAGTGTCCCTCGTCGACGAGGAACCTGGCCGTTCGGAGCGCCTTCTCCTGCTGCGGGGTGTTCTGCATCACGGTTACTCCTCCAATCTCTGCCGAGCTCGAGCAACTGCGTTCTCGATGGCTTCCACCTCTTCTGGCTCTGCCACTTGAATGAGTAGGTCCGCTACGACGTCCAAGTCGCGACGAGTAGCTCGGGGCTTGCCCGCCTTGGCCGTCGGCGTAGGGCTGGGCATGGGTGCGTCCTCGTCGTCCCAATCCGGGGGCGGCTCAGGTCGGGGCTGGGGCGTCGGGCTCGGAGGAGCAGGGGGATGCGGTGACGGGTTCTTAGGCTTACCGCTACGGTAGATGTCTTCCGCCATCTTGACCGCAGGTTTGACCCACTTCTCCACTTCGTCGCGAATTGCGGTCGGTAACGAGACGCGCATCTTCTGGACGTTAATCTTGAACTCTTCATCGAGTTTCGGATTGAACGAGATGGCAATGCGGGACAGTTTTCGATGCTCGTCGGTAGCGCGCAAACCGCACCAACCTCCGCTCTGAATCATTCGGTCAGCTCGATAGATGTAGAAGCCCTGTTGGGCGTTCCACTTCCGAGGACCGGAGGCGCGCGTGTGGGCCTCCTTGCTTGAGAACAGGGCCTCAGGCGGCAGGACGAACGGCTCGACAACGACGTCCCCCTTGCCCTTTGCACCGTCCAGCCTAAAGACCTTCGCTTCGAGTCTCTTGCTGTGCTCCTCCTTGCGAACGAAGGGGTCCCAGGGCTCGACCTTGTTTTCGTTTACATAGATGGCAAAGCGCTTACCCCGCACTTCACCTGCGAGAAACCTGTGGAAGACCATCGCTGCGTGGTCCTCCATCTCCCGAGTCATGGTGTTCAGCTGCTTTCGCGCCGACTCGCCGTCGGGATACTTGTAGCCCAGCACACGGTCTAGGCGTTCCCAGATGACAACAGTGCCGGTGGTCTCCTTCAGGTGCAGACGCGCCTGCAGCGGAAGGTCGGCCGACTTGATGCTCAGAATCTCCCAGCGATTGGTCGACTCGACGTGCTCGACATCCCAGCAGTAAGCGATGATGTCTGCACGATTCGGATTTCTCCGCGTAGCGACGGTCACACGCAGACATTGGCTTAACGAGGCGGTCTTCAGGCCCAAGCCAAACTTGCCGAGGTCCGTGTCGTCGTACTCCCGCTCCGAACCGAAGCGCAACGCTTCCTTCAGCTGCTCGGGCGCCATTCCTTCGCCGTTGTCGGCAATCATCACGTGCGAGGCGGCACCGTCCCACTCGACGTTAATGCGGACCGTATTGGCCTTCGCCTCAATGGAATTATCAATGAGGTCTGCGACTGCAGACGCGAACTCATAGCCCAAATCGCGCTGCGAGCGAATCATTCGCTTTGCGCTGGGGATAACCTCCAAACCGCTGGTCGCCAAATCAACTCTCCCTGAATCTTGTGTGCTGGGTGAATCTCAAAGACTATGGCTTATGGCTCCCGCAATGACTGCAGCCGAACAGTAGTACTCATCCTGACTGAGCAGGCCCTCGTCGAAGCGCCGGCGGGCTTCAACGGCGATGGGAATCAACTCGACAGGCCACCCACTCCGGACATAGAAGGGCTCGAGGACAAAGCTCACGCCGCGACGGGGGCCTTTGCTCAAGACTTTGCCATCATCCATCGCTGCATCTGGATGCAGATTCGGGTGTAGGAAACCCACCGCCCACCAAGCTGCCAAGAATTCTTCCTTCGACAAGTTCGGCAACGGTCGCAGAAAGAGAGACTCTACGAACTGCTCAAGGTGCGCGATGGCAGCTTCGCGGTCAGCGGGCAGCTTTGCCGTCATCTTCGGAGCGACGCGGTCGCTGTCAACCGCAGCAGTTACGTACTCTTTGACTGCCAAACCCATGGCCTTCCCAACGAGTGGAGGCACGGCGTTGCCAATCTGGGCGAACGAGTTCGTCGGCAGCTCTGGCAGGACGAATGTGTCTGGGAAGCTCTGAACGCGAGCGGCCTCTCGCGGCGTCAGCGACCGGCATTGGACAGGGTGTATGAACATCAGCCCATCCTTCTTCAAGTGGGCAACGATGGTGGAACACAGGCCATCTCGATGCTGACGGGTGTAGCGGTCCTTAAAGTTTTCCCGGTCATACGGGAACTCCATCTTCTCGCCTCGCGCAATCGCCTGCTTACTGTTTTCTCCCTCACGAAGCCGGAGGAAGTCGCGCAGGTCGCGTTGGCTGTGCGGGCGAGCAGCGTGCGCAGTCAGGAGCTTTGCCTTGTTGGCCTGCAAGACGTCGTAGATGTAACGTTTGCCGTAGCGCTTGACGTGCGCCTTGCGCAAATCGGAGTCGTACTTCCGAATGAACTGGCCGTCGCCGGCCACGATTTCGGGGAGGTCACCAATGGCCTCGCCCAACGTGATGAAGGGTTCAAGTCCGCTGTCACTCGACTCACCAATGGCCGCATGGGTGTGCTTGATGTAGCGGTCAGGGATGAAAAGAGGCAGCTCGCGACGAGTCCCAATGAACAGCTGACGGATGCGCTTTTGGGGCACGCCGAACCGCCAAGCCTCTACCTCGTAGGGGATGACACGGTAGCCGAGCTCACGACTCTCCACTTGCACGCGAGTGAAGAACTCGCCTCCGGCTGCCGAGCGCAAACCCGGGACGTTCTCCATGATGAAGACCTTCGGCTGGTAGTACTTAACGTAGCGCAGGAACTCCTTGTAGAGGTCCCGGCGGGAGTCGTGTACCAGCCGCTCGCCATGGTTCGCACCGTCCACTTGGCGGGCCTTCGAGAAGCCCTGACACGGCGGCCCGCCAACGATGAGGTCTACCCGTTCCGGCGCGATGAGCTTGTCCAGATGCTCCGGTCGAAATGCTGTCAGGTCTTTGACCAAGGCATGCGGCACTTGCGGATGGTTCGCCTTGAATGTCTCGATGGCGGGGGCGTTGAAGTCGACTGCCGCTAGGCACCTGAGCCCAGCCCACTCAAGGCCAAGGGAGAAGCCCCCACAGCCGGAGAACAGGTCCACGTAGGTCAGAAGGTCCAGTCCGTCCTTCGAATCGTCTGCAGCCTGTGTGCTGTTCATTCTGCCGTTAGTCGCTCAGGTTCGTTGCCGAGCATTCTCGCATTCCACGTGGCTCACAGGCAGCGCCACCTAGGGCAAGTACGCACCGTCTGGGTCACATTGCTGTGCGGCGACAGTCCGACCCGCCAGGCCTCGAAGGGGACATGCCAAGTGCCGCTGGAGCGCGCGCCGGAGGCAGGGTGTGCCGGTCAACCTGAAAATGCCAAGGCATTCGGCTGTTGGGGCGCGCTGCCGGGGCCAGAGCCACCGCGTTAGCTGTCAGAACGGACGGCGAGCCGGGTTGAATGGTATCGGCGACATCAAGCGCTCAAAGAAGGTCTCCGCCCGAAGGCGGAGACAAAATCAAACACCGATGCGGGTACCGACGAGGCTGCCCCAACCACGGGTCTCCATGACCCACTTCTGCAACCAGCCATCCATCAGAAGGAAGTGGCCCACTGGCGAGCGGCCGAGTAGGTCCTCGCGCCCCGCTGCAAGCACGAGCGCGGCGTACTCGAAGGTCGACAGCACCTTCACCTCACTGGGCGGCTCCCCTGCGCCCTCCCAAGCAGCCAAGATTGCCGTGAGCCGAGCGAATGTGAATTCGTGGAAATCTCCCCCGACCTCGTTCGCAAGAGCCACCAGTTGGTCGCGTGTGTTCATTCGCTGTTCTCCCAAAATTCTGTATAGCCGAGGCGTTTATCCCTCCACACGGCACTGATGCTGCAACGACCGTCCAGTCGCGTCCGAACGACCGCTCGTCTGTGGCTTCCTCCCCCGTGGCCGGCTGGAAGCTCGTAGCGCGCGTTGTTCGCGCTCATCCTCGGTCCTGAACGATTCGATGGCTCCCTTTCGCGCGACGGCGATGCAGGTTCTTGCGACGTCTCGGAGGACGCCCTCGAGTTCACGCGTGCCGTCAAGGGCCAGGCGGTCCGACGCAGGCCACATCTGCGCAAACTGCTCCGCAGCGAACATCGCGTCTTCGCCTTTCTTTCCTTGCTCTCGCCGCATTCGAACCACGGAGTGCGCGCACTCCGCAGCCGCCGGGTCCATTCCTAGCGCAATCGCCAGCCGGACGTAGAGCCCGGCCCAATCGCCGTCCCTTACGTCGAGCACGTCGCGATGAAGTTGCTCACACGCCAAGGCCACGGGTTGCACTTGCCGCGGCGACGTGAAGATGTCCTGCACCTTCTTCATCAGCCGCTCGCGGACCAGGCCGCTCGCGCTGCGGCGCACCGTGGCCGGCGTGAACAGTTGCTCGTAAGCGCCCGCAATCAGCGCCACCTGGTCCCGCGTGAGACCGCAATCCAGCTTGTGCAGGATGCGGGCCATGTCTGTGGCCGAGAACAACTCAAGCGCCGCCTTGGTCGCATTGGGCGAGAACCGCCCATCCTCTTCGATTGCCATGTTTTCCTCTCTAGAGTGTTCCTTGAAGCCGCAGGGTGTCCCGTGCGGCAATGCGTGTAGGCACCGCTGTTGTTTGGTTGATGCCTCGCCTGGACACCACGCGTTGGTCAGACCTGGCCCCGCCAATTGCGCTCGGCGATGGACGCCATGGTCTCCATGCGGACGCCGCTCAAGCGGTGCTCCGAGTCCTGCGTCAGCTCCGCGACCCAGACCTGCTCGCCCAGCCGCCGCGGGTCGAAACCACGGGTGAGAATGGCCTTCTTCTTCAGCATGGTCTGCACGTCCGGCTGTGCCAACCACCGCTCGTACGCGTCCAGCAGCTTCGCGCGCAAGTTTGTGTGCGGGTGGTTGCGTGTGACCAAGGTGAACCGGGTGACCAGTCCACGCTCCAGTGTGCGGTCGAGGAATTCGCCCAGATAGAAGATGCCGTTGAACGACTTCGCTTGGGTGACTGCGTCCTTCTTGCTCGCCTCCACTTCCGCCCACTCGACGTCTCCGAAGGCATGGGGTGGTCGCGCCTCAAAATTCCGTCCGATGGCATCTCGATATCGGTCGCGTTCGGCTTGCTCGTCGAGCAGTAGTACGTCGGGCTGTCGCGTGAAGTAGCGGCGGTTGGCCGTTGTATTGGCGACGCCAGCGTGACCAAGCTCCGCAGGCCCGAGGTACAGCTCACTCGACATAGTGACGAGTTTCTGCTTCACGGTCGGCGGCTCGGTCGCTCCACTCTTGGGAACCGGCTGCCTGGCCAGGCCAGCCCGAATGGCGTACTCGCCCCAGACCCGTATCAACGGGTTGATGAGCCTGCGCGCGATGATGTATTGCTGCTCGAGAACACGGTGCTGGTCCTGAACCGACCCGACATGCGTCATGTTGTCGACGTTCTGTCGGCTTCTCACCCGGTAGCCCGCGTCGAGGAGGCGCCTGATGCCTTTGCGGGTGAGCCAGTAGTAGCGCCCGTTCAGATGGTCTGGCGTCGTGCGCGCGACGGTTGCCACGGCGAGCAGGTTTTGTTCCACCAGCCCGCGCAATCGGCGGCGGGTTGCATGCAGGGCGCTGTCGCTGGTGACCCGGCCGCGTCCACTACACGCTGGATAGCAAACAGAGACTTCGCTCCCGTGCCCTTGCGCCTCCAGGTCTTGCTCGACGCTGCCTCGAAAGAACAAGGCCAGCTCGGCCTCCCGCATGGAGCCCAGAACGCCCATCGCATGCAGCAGCCCGAGTTCGGCCGCAGACTCTTCATCGAAGACCCAGGGGCTCGACGGCTCGAGCAGTTCTCGGGCGTTGGGCATCAGCGCAGGCAGCATGTCGCTAAGCACGGTCGCGCACCATCAGCAGTCGGATACGCGCTTCGTGTGGCTTCAGTGACGGGAAGAACCTGACAATCCTGTCCGCCCGATAGCCTGTCTTCTTGGTCCAGAAGACCTCATTGGCCGATGCAGTCACGACCGACCTCGCGAGCTGGGTGTCGCTCAGCGAACCGTCCGCCTCCGTCGGCATCCGGCGGCCGATGACCTCGATGCCGACGGTGTGCCCAAGCAGCAGCGAGGTCGCCTTTGCGAGCTCCCGGTAGTGGGCCACATTGGCGCCGTTCGATGAACCTGGGCGGTCGGCCAAATAGAAGTAGGTCACCTTCCCGCTCCCACTGACGGCGCCCCACAGGTTGGACAGGCAGCTCAAGAGGGCTCGCTCGAGCGGTTCCAGCGTCTGCTGGCGGGCAACATCGGCCGCCAGGGCAGCGGGTCCCACAAACGACAGGTCTTTGTCGGCGCGATGTAGGGTCAGGAAGTGCTCGAACGCGAGCGCACGCTTGGTCATGTCGCTCGCCGTGGTCAGTGACTTCGATGCGTCAGGCAGGGCCAGGCCATAGTTCTCCTGCATATGCCGCAGGCCGGCGGCATTGAGGTAGTAGTAGAAGCGGTTGCCGACCTTCTTGCGCCCGAGCGTCCGCAGCACGGGCCGATGACCGGCGGTTGCCAAGCGCTGCGCGAGGCTGGCTGCCCGGGCCTGCGGGCACAGGCGCAGGGTCAGTGCCTGCGCTTGTCGGTGTCGCGCCGCTGGGGTGGCAAGGTGTCTGAAGACCCACTCGCCCAGTTGCCGAGCGCTGACCAGACCGAAGTGGCCGACGCATAGGGTGGCAGCCCACTCGTAGTCCTGGGCCTGGACCCAGGTCGCGATGCCCGTCGCCCTGAATTTCGCCAAGGGCTCGGCCGAAGGAACCTTGCGCTTGCGTGGTGCCGCGTCGCGCAATCGCACGCCGCGGGACAGCGCACTCTCGCCGCCGCCAGGCGCGTGATTGTTGGTGGACGCTTGCGTAGATGCGCCCTCCGCCGGTGCAACCGAAAAGGCGGTGGCGACCGCTGCCGCGGTCGCTGACTCGGTCTGCGGGGTCCCTGCCCGCAGGAGCTGCAAGGGCCGTGGGGTCTTCGTGGTGTTGGCTGTCATCAGGGCTCCGAAAGCGCACTCGCTTTCGGGCGTATAGGCACTACGAGTGCGCACCCGGTCGACGTTGGCGTGCTTGGCCCCTCCAGGGCCCGCGTCACGCCTGTGGGGACGACCCGGCCGGGGAGTGAGCGCTCCGCGCCCCCAGCCCCGACCGCCTCATCCCCGTCCCGGGGACTCGGCGGTCGGCACTGCCGCCGGGTCGTCCCCATGGAGCCGGGCTGACCGCCCGTCTCCGCCGGTCCGGCTCCCGCCGGACTGGTCCGCGTCCGCAGACCACCCCTCCGGGGCTTTGGCAGCCGCCTCCCGACGGTCTGGCCTGTGTCGCCCCGTGCTACCGCAAGCGGCGACAAAGCCGAACCAGCGTCCCGCCGTTACGGGCTCGCCAACAGCTCCGCAAGTCTGGCGCTGGCGACTGCCGAAGGAACAGAGCCGGCGCCGACACATGTGCACCTTCGCTGCCCGCCAGTGCGCTGTCGTGCGCCGGCGCCAAAGTGCATCGAAGCGTCGCCCGCAACGTGCAGGCGATGAGGTGTTGACGGCGATTGCTATACGAGAGCACTGCAACCAGCCACACAGCCCTGAACCAATGGCCCAAGCAACGACGCCGAACGCCGGCACTGCCGCAAAGAAGACCCGCCACCAGCCCCTTCACATCATGGTTGTCCAGCGCCTCGCAGAAGGCGTCGGCCCCGGACCCATTCACGTCGTCAAGAAGGTATTGAAGGATGTCGCGGTGGGTTCAATGGCGAAGCAGGTTCGCGTGCCCGTGTACCTCGACCACACGCTGCCCGCTGGTACAGGCGCGCTGACTGCGGCCGATAGACGGACCTTCGCCGACCAGGGACTGTCCGGCCCAGAAATCGCCTATGTCGAGTCGAAGCTCCTCGAGAAGAAGGTGAAGAGCGATGCCCACAAGGCTGCTTTCGAGGCTGGCAAGGCACAGCGGCTTAGGGCACGGCACAGGGACCGCCTCGTCGCTCAACTCCTGAAGGACTCGGAGCTCGCCGCAGAGGTCATCGCTGCGCTTAGCGGTTCGTCCGCTGGCACGACAACAGCGCCAGCGCTAAACCTCGACTCACTGAGTGACAAGGTCAGCCGCCTGCTGGCACTCATGGATGAAGTCGGTCGCGACATCGAGACGTACAAGGAGCGAGCGAAAGTGGGCAAGACCTACGACAAGGACAAGCTGCGGGCAATGCTGAGCAATGAAGGGGAACGCGACTGGAAGCTGTCTTGGTTCGCCTTCAGTCGAATGATTGACCAAGCCACTGGCACGCCATTCGCCCGGCCGAGGGGCTGGGCCAGCGACAAGGACCTATCCAATCTGGCGGCTACCCATGGATACAAGCCTACCGGCACGGCGCAGTGAAGCATCGTGCGGCCGCCGAGGGTCTCTCGGTCGAGGAAGGTTGACGTTTCACAGTACGACAGAAGGGCGAGCATGATGCCTCGCCCTTCTGTTAGAGGCCGCTTGTTGGCAATCAGCGGCACTGTTCGGGCGCAGCTCAGGCGCTGATGGTGATAAGGCGACCCTTCACGATGGCGTCCCCCTTGCTCTTCCACTTCTTGCTGTCGAGCGGTGCCGAGATGCGCCTGATTGCCGTCAAGCCCTCGGTCGGACCAGGAACCGGAACGACCCAGCCTGGCGCTGGTGCGTCAGGTGCTGGAGCCTTCCATTTCGTCCCTTGCCTGAGCGCCGCGTTGTAGGTTGCAACGAGACTCTGAATCCGTTCCATCTCAAGCTGAAGCACCTGCAGTCTCACCCGCGCAGCGCCCACGGCTTGACCGAGTACATCGGAGGGGGGCAGCTCAGCCGGTGCTGTGAAAGCGCGCCGAGTTGCGCGCTCACCCGTGTAGTCCGCAGCGTGCTCAATGCTCTCGGCTACCACGTGACAGTTGTCGATGCCGTCAAGCAGCCAACGAATTTCGTTCAGGGAAGGGCCGCCTGAAAGCACGCTGAACTCGACGTCGACATCTGGGCCCGGGTACTCGAGTCCCTCGTGGTCGATATTGACTCGACGCTCGCACCAGTCAAACAGCCATGGGAGGAGCACGGCACGAACTGCCTGCACGTCGGTGGCGCATTCGGCGCGGAACTTGAAGATGGTGGGTTCTTGCATAGTTTTCATTTACTTGTTTCGCTAGAACCGGGCGTCTGCGGCAGTCGCCTAGACGTCCGATGTATTGGAAGAGAACGATGGGCAGGCCACGCGGCCGGCTCACATCGCGCAAAGATTGGTTGCTGTCGCAGCTGGACGCGACGGAAGAGCGATGTGCAAAGGCTCTTCCGTCGTGCGTGGCTCAACGAAGGTAGTTCGTCTCGTAGAAGTAGGTGAGTCGCACGCAGTCGAAGCACACCTGCAGGTAAGCCTCACAAGCCGCAAGGCCGTCTTCGAAGGTGGGGATGGACTTGTTCTTCACTCGAAGCGCCCAGTCACCCGCCGCCGGTACGTCGTCGAGCAGCGCGGATAGGTCGTATCCCGTGAGATAGAGGTGGACCTTCTGCACGAGTGTGTCGAGAACCAGCTTGCTGGGGCCGCCGCTGCTGCGCCTGCTTGAAGGCCTGACGAGCGGGCAACGCAAGGTACTGCTTCCCCGGTGCAACCGGAACACCCGCTCCAGCAGCCATCGGAGGTCTTCGATGGCAATGGTGCGTTCTTTGAACGTGAGCTTCATGTCGAGCTCGTCAAAGGGATGAGGCTCTGAAGTCCAAAGCTTCTCGTATGACCAGCCGGTGAAGGTGTCCACGAGCCAAAGCTCGTAGATGGAGTCGACGGTGAGCTCGAACGTTCTGCCTTCTGCGCCGGCCGGCGTGGCATACGGTCCCGTCGGGCCTAGTTGCCCGACGGACTTCGTGTTCTTGGTGAAGTGCATGTAGAAGTCCCTTCTTCACACTTCAACCGCAGCGCAGTCGGGCTGACACTCCTCGCGCATGGCGTACTGCGCGGGCAATGCACAGTGATTTTTCGCCTCGATGGTGCTGTTCTTCTTAGCCTTGGAGTCCTTCGTATTCTTCATGATTGGATGCTTATATTGGAACGCTTGGCCTTGGAGCAGCCAAGCGCACGGAATGGGATGGGATTGCCGTCAGAACGCTGAGGCGCCGTCGCCTCAAAACCGAGGCGAGAGGTACAGCCGAGTCTCCGGGTCGCGTGCAAGGCGGGATGCCGGCGGATGGGCTGCGCATGGCTTGTTAAAGAGCGACGCAGCCGCGGATGCAGCAGCGTTGGCGGAGGCCGCCTTCGGTTGAAACGTCTTGAGTTGTGGAGCTCGTGGAGCTCCGCGGACGCATTCGAGCAAGTCGATGCGGGCCGCCGGGACAGCAGTCCACCCCGTCCGGGGGTCTGCCTGTTGATACCGGCGCGTGGGCCGGTGAAAGAGAAAGCCAATGTACCCATGCCGCCTGCTGGCGGCAAGGTTGTCGACGCGTACGCTACGAGAAGTTCTTCACGGCGTGGCCAAGTTGATGTTCAGGACCAAAGGCGAGAGAGAAGTCCGTCGCCTCCATGGAGGGCGCGTGCAGCGCTACGAGTTTCAACGTTGAAACTCGCTGCTGAGCGAGTCCCGGCCCGGCCCGAAGTTCGCTCGCAAGCAGTGCAGCAATCTGTCCTGCTCCTCGGGGTGTCCAAGCCCCTCACATCCATCCACGATGCAGACATGTGCCGCGTGCTCTGGCCGCCAGAGAATGTCCTCGTCGTCAACAGCCACCCACGCTTCAGGTTTGAGCCAGTCAACATGGGCGGCGACTATGTCGGATTTGTTCATGCGCCAGTAGTCCTCGCTGCTGAACGAACGCGGCTGGCTTACGCCAGAGCGGGTCCGCACCGAGCGGACGGGCTGGGTGGTTAGGTCCTCGAAGGTGTGGCCGACAACTCGCCCGGCCAGTGCTGGCATGCGCTGCAAGACTGCAGGCAGGCCGTGCTTCCACGGTTGGGTTGACGTCAGGACAACCCTCACGTCAGGCCAGTGAGCCAGGGTCTCGGTAAGCCAAGGGACTGCCTCGTACTCGGTATGTCCGTTGTGCCACGGGTCTTTGCCGCGGACGAGCCGATATGTGGTCGCACTCGGGTGGACCACTCCGCTCAGACCGCAGTACAGCACCCGCATCAGGCTCCTGGGCCGGCCGCGCGGTGCCATGCCGGCACCTCGCGGTCGGAGAAGACCATCACAAGGCCGGAGGGCGTCCACCGCAATGACGAGGCCCGGTGGCATCCGGAGCGATGGCGGTGCATCAGGTGAACCGGCACAGTCTCGCCGGACCGGAGCCGGCGGACGAGCTTCAGCTGCTCTTCGCCGGCCAGGCTGCTGACGTAGCTTCCCGCCAGTGACCCTTCCATGAGCTTGCCGTAGCAACTCAGCAGCCTCCATTCCCGCTCGCCTAGGACGCGCTCGGCCTCCCGGCGCGCGTCGACGTGCCGCAGCAGGGATTGGCCGGCCGTCGCGTTGACTGCGCCTCCCCGGATGCCGGCCGAGAGAGATGCCCAGATGGACCGGGCTCGTTCTACAGCCATGTCCTTCCGAGAATGACTCTGGATGTCATCTCCACCAGGACACTGCCCGCGTCCATCGTCAGCAGGTGCGCCGGCACCACGACTTCGGCGCCCGGTCGTGCCGCGTCGGAACGGAGAAGACGAGCGGTTTCGTGGGCGCGGTCGACCACGACCACAACGGAGTGGTGCAGCGCCCCGTCGAGTTCCTGCGTCGAGAGCACGATGCTCGACCACTGGCCAGGGCCAAAGGCTGCCGGCTCAGGCAGCGTCGTATGGCCGAACACGGTCCCCAGCAGCAACAGGAAGCGCGACCAGGCGTCGGACCGTCCAAGACTAGAGTCGACCTCAAGCGTCACCGAGGTGCTGACCGTCTCGATGCCTTCCCAGCCAACCATCGCCGTCATCTCGGGCTCGTCTGTGCCGAGGTTCAGGGGAACGATGACAGCCGAGATGACCCTCGGCGGTGCGACTGCTGCAATGCGGACGATGAAGGCGCCTGTGAATGCGTCTGCATCTGCCGCAGCATCTGGCTTTGTGTCGGTGGCGTCAGGTGACATGCGGAGACTTGTTGGGCCAAATCTCGACTGTCGATGCCCTCAGCATGAAGCGACAAGCTGGGCGAAGCCGGGCGCACTTCATGCTGGCGGACTCAAGGCTTAATGGACGAGTGTTCGCCGGCGTCATCCGAGCTGTCGTCAGTGCCAGCAACAAGCCATGCGCGCGCGACTTCCACGTGCTGCGGCGTGAGCCACGGCCAGCCCCCGACGATTTGCTCCCATGCGTCACCGGCGTCAACCATGTCTATAAGCGTCTGCGCCGGAAGGCGCGAGCCGGCAAGGCAAGGCCTTCCCCCCATCACCTGAGGGTCCACGACCACACATGGCGAGCGGCGTCCTGCTTCAGGCCAAGCCTTGTCTGGCGTCTCCTTGGGTTCCGTGCGCCGGCTTGAACCATGTCGAGGACTTGGTATGGGGATGCCAGCTCGGCGCAGCAGCCGCTTGACTTGCTGCACGTAGCCAAGACATCCCCCGTAGTTTCTCTGTAGGTCTCGAACGGTTTCGAGTATCTCGCGCAGCATGCGCGACTCTTCGTTGCGATAGTGGTTCATCAACGCCCACTTTCCGCTGGCGAATATGAAGCGGCAAGGATGCCGAAGCCGATGGGGCTTCATGCTGTCCAAACTCCCTGGGCGGCGTAGCACTGCACGGTGCTGGCGGGGCGCGCACGGATTTCAGGGGAGGCTATTGGCTGCCTACACGCCATTGACAGCGTCTTGCTGTCATCTTCAGGACACTTGCATGCCCAAGGCCAAAGTACGAGCGCCGCGCCGCGGCTACCCACCCCCTACTGCTGACGACCCGCCGCTGCTGCGGGTGCTGATTGCAGAAGCCACCCGGCGCGGCGACACGCTGGCGACCATGGCCAGTCACCTGGGCGTGAGCTACGAGCGCGTTGCGCAGTGGCGGCGCAAGGAGGCTGATATCGCCAATGCGAGCCGCGCTGTCTTCGAGGCCGCTGCCATCTACCTCGGCGTGCCGACCGCGTACGTGTTGTGCATGGTCGGCCTCATCACTGCGATGGACTTCACGCACCCGAGCCGCCTGTCGATGCACGAGAACCTGCGGCGTCAAGTTGAGGCCCTGCGGTTGGACCCTGCGTTCGCCGGCTTCTTCCCCGAGGCGCTGAGCACGGCCGAACCGGCCATCCAGCAGTTCGTAGTGCTGCTGTATCGCGAACTTGGTGGTGGTGTTGTCAGACCCGCTCGCACGTTCGAGTGGATGCGGTCGATGACCTTGGCCGCATTGGGGGACCTACAGGCGCAGGCAGAACTCGCCGCGCTGCGCGCCGAGAGGACATAGCTAAGCAGTTCCTTGGCTTGACCGAAAGTCTTCAGGTCTTGCTCTTGGCTCGCCCAACTCATTTGCGCTCCCTTCCTCCGGGAGCGCGTTCTTTGTTTGCCGCAGCGGGCCCGGCGCCGAGCAAGCGTTTAGTGGCCGCTGCTTCACTTTGTTCCACGCAACGGCGCGCAATAACGCGCAACCAAAGGACGCCAGATGAACGACGAGCAACCTTCTGACAAACTGACGGAGGGGAAACTGGCCTAGATGCTCAGGGTGTCGACCAGGACCATCGCGAACTGTGTGCGCGCAGGCGCCATCCCTGCCCCTGTCCCCGAAGTTGGGACCGCGCAGTGCATCTTGGAGCTTCCTGTTGACGGGATGGCGCGCTTGCGAGAGAGGCTGGGGTTGATGGCCGAGCCGCCGGACAGGTATAGAGCGTCGGCTACCAAACGACCTGTATTGGAAGAGAAGCCTTGCAAGGACAATGACTCCCGGCAATCAGCGGCCGGCCATGCCCGGCGATGACGGACTTCACCACTCAACATGACCGCTGCACCTCCACCTGAGACCGCACCAGAGCCGCCCAGCGAGCATCGGACCCCGCTCATTCCTGAGTTCATCAAGGGCTATGCACAGGGCCACCTCGTCGTGGACTTCCCGACGCTGCGCCTGCAGCAACGACGCGTCGCCAATCCGACGGTCTACGTCGGCAAGGGCTTGCTGGAAGTGGTTACTGACGGCGAGTTCAAGCTAAGGCTCTACGTCGAGTCATCCGAGCACCATGAACACCCATTCGTGAAACTGGCGCGCGAGTTCAACGAAACCAAACCAGGCGACTTCATCCCCGATGACCGCTACTTCGTCATGTCGGGCAGCGACATCAACGGCTTCGAGTGGCGATGCGCAAAGGTGCAAGTAAATGTCCACGATGCCGGGCACGGCGTTGTGGTTGCCGGGGTGCTTCAGGATGCCCTTAAGCACGAGGTGGTGGGCCTGCCCGAGGTGTCACTTGCACGTGCCGCCATGTACTTCTTCAGCGAGCTCCGCGTCGCCCTCGGCACTCCCGGCGTACAACGGGCGCCAACCACCTTCAGTGCCGCGGGTTTCGATTTCGCTGCCACACAGGTCGCCCCCGAGGAAGGGAGCTTCGTCATGCGGCTGCGGTCCCATAGGTCTGAAATGCCCACCGCCATCGAAACGCGGGTCGAAGAAGCACTGCGGTATGTGACCGCCAGCTCCGCGAACTGGTGCATCTTGGAAAAGCGGTTCGGGACAATTCGTGAGGTGATGGTCGTGCCACGTCGGCCGGTTCGCAAGTCGTTCTTCCTTGAACCTGTCGACCATCGGCATCCAGACATGAAGCCGCACTACTGGCATCTGTTCGCACGCTACTTGGAGCATGTGTTGGGCGCAAACGAACCGGATGCCTACCACCCGCTCTCGTCTCAGCTCTTTCACGTCTTCTCGGGGGAGACGCGACAGCTGCACCTGAATGGCTTGGTGGTGGGCGTGGCGGTCGAGGGCGTCCTCAACGTCGCGTTCAGCGACATTGGGAAACCCGCACCAGAGTTCCTCGCGGCACGGGAGGCACTGGCGCAACGAGTCGCTAAGGTCAGATGCAAGGTGCCTGAACTGGAGCGGCGAGTTAGGGGCGCACTCGACGCCATGAAGAGTTCCACCGCAAGCGCTACCGACAAGCTAAAGGCATTGGAGGCGGCGGGAGTGGTGACGCGCGAGTCTGTCAAGCAATGGAAGGACCTGCGCAACAAGACCGCGCATGCCAAAGGAACTTACGACCCGACGGCGTTGGCCAAGCTGTACCCGCTGTGCAACGCCGTGTACACCATGCTCAATCGCCTGGTGTTCCAAGCCATCGGCTACGAAGGAGACTTTCAGGACTTCAGCCGGCGCGGCTGGCCAAACGCATCATTCAAGCCGGCGTCATACGGAACCGCAGTGGGGAACTGAGCACTTCGTGCCGTGGCGCGGCTCTGTCGCGTCGACTTGCTCTTCCTCCCTGAGTAGGGGCCTCGCGTGACAACAACGATGGGGATTTGCCGCCGTGGCCCCTGTGCTTGGTTTTTCTCTACTCGCCTCCGCGAGCGCAGTCTAGCCATTGCTCATCGACACGGGCGACTAGGAGCGGTAGGAAGCGCCAGCGGGCAAGGCAGATAAACAGCGAGCACTAGACATCTCGCTGGACATCGGTGCGCGGTGCCCAGTGGCGCGACGGGACTCGATGCGGGACCGGTGCCTAACTGCTGCACCGGAGCCCTCCGATGTCCTCTCCCTCACCCCTGCTTGACTTGCAGGCCCTGGCCCAGTTGCTGGGTCGCAGTCCTCACACCATCCGACGCGACCTACGTCGCAACCCTGCCGCAGTTCCACCGCGCCTGCAACTGCCCGGCACCCGACTGCTGCGTTGGCGAGAGGCGGAGGTCGTCGCCTGGCTCGACCGGCACGTGTCCGCGACCCCGGATGGCCGGACAGGAGTAGCCCAATGAGCGCCGCAGCGCAGCCCAAGCTGTCGCTGCCTCAAAGGATGGACGTCCTGAAGGCCCTCAGCACGACGCCGCCGCTGCCGGACTTTGTGCTGCCGGGCCTGTCGACCGGCACCGTGGGGGCCCTTGTGGCGCCGGGCGCCACGGGCAAGACGCTTATGCTTCTGCAGGTCTGCGTAGCGCTCGCTGTGGGGCTGCCCGTCCTGGGCGGAGGGCTCTTCTCCGCTGTGGCGCCTGCCCAGCCGGGCAAGGTCGTGCTGGTGGTCGCGGAGGAGACGGCATCGTTGATGCACGCCCGAC
The DNA here is from genome assembly GCA_946480925.1 of uncultured Rivibacter sp. The sequence continues at coordinate 4,032 of CAMLLU010000002.1, read as the reverse complement.
TGCACGCGGCCGTCGGCGAGCTGTTGGGTCGCGTTCGCCCTGACCTGTTCAACCAGACTGGCAGCCGCTTGGCCGACTTGCTTGCGCAGAACCTCCACATCTATCCGCTGGCTGGCCGCTATCGCATGCTGCTCGACGGCGGTGACCCGGCCTGCAATGGCCTGGCGGTGCTCCACAAGCTCAGCAACGATGCCCGGCTGGTCGCGATTGACCCATTGCGGCAGTTCCACACCGGTGACGAGAACGACTCGTGGGTGATGACCAAGTTGCTGCAAGACCTTCAGGTGTTGGCTTGCGCCGGCGAGCGGGCCGTGCTCGTAGCCCATCACACCAACAAGTGGTCGACCACGACCGGCCAAGGCGACCGGGCCGGGGCCTCGCGCGGTTCCGGCGCATTCACCGACGCCTTGCGCTGGCAGTTGAACCTTTCCGCTCTCGATGACGAACTTGCCGTCGAATACGGCATTGATAAAGGAGACGTTCGCCAGTACGTGCGCTTGGACCTGTCCAAGGCGAACTACGTGCCGCCCCAGGCGCCTGTGGTGCTCAAGCGGGGGCAAGGTGGCGCGTTCTCCGTGGTCGCCGCGCCTCGTGCCGCAGCCCAGTCCAAGCGCCGCGGTGCACGCGGTGGGCTCCGGACATGAGCACCGACCGGCGCGACGTGCGCCAGGACCCGGCGTTGGGCATGGTGGGTGCGTTCAGGCCGCTGCGCAAGGGCCCACGAGGAAAGCTCGACATCCAGATGGAATGGGGGGAAGCCACCATCCGGTGGCGCGGTCCTGACCAGCTCGGCATCGTGGAGCAATCCGTCCTGCTGGCGGTACTGGAGGTGGCGCAGGAGCAATGGCGCGACGATGGGCAGGCCTTGCTGGTGAAGCCGGACGACGCGCTGTGGAGCCTCTTGGTGCACCAGCAGCACGTGTTCAAGCCAGACATCGTGCGCGTACTGACCAGCTTCCGGCGCTTGTCGTTGCTGTGCGGCAAAGGGGACAGCGGCGCGGAACTGACGCTGGTCCGCGATGCACTGCACCGGCTCGCCGAGACCACGGTCTGGGTGAAGCGTGGCACGGTGGAGGGCGGCTCGCATCTGCTCGGCTGGCAGGTTGGCAATGAACACCAGGTGGTGCTGGTGCTCAACTGGCGGTTGACGCAGGCATTGCAGGGGGAGCAGTACTCTCGCATCTCGATGTGCGAGCGTCTGCAGTTGTCCAGCGAGCCGGCCAAGGCGCTGCACGCCGTGCTGAGCTGCAAGGTGAACATCGGAAGGGCCTGGGACTGTCAGCTCGACCACCTGCAGCCCTACGTCTGGGGCGACACGGAGACCGGCGGTGCCAACCGCCGCAAGCGTCATGGCCGGCTACGTGCGGTACTCGCAGAAATTGCGGAGCTACCTGGATGGACGGCCCGCGTGGAGGGACAGAACGTCCGGGTGGCCCGTGGCAGCGTAGCGTGGAAGCCGACACGGGGTGCGGGTTTGAGGCCCACAGGCCCCGTGGTTTCGGGCACGCCCCGGGGGAACAGTCACGAAACCCCGGATATTCAGGCACGCTCCGTTAGCACGAAACCCAGCAACGACGCGGGTTTCCAGGTGGTGGATGTGTCGGTACTAATTTCTCAAAGGACATGAGCGTCTTGGGGCCCGGCGCGCACCAGTGCGCCGGGCTACAAGTCTCGCTAGCCAAGGCGCTTGTGCTCGAGCTCCAGTTCGACGACAGAGACTCTTGCCCTGGGGAGGAGCATCAGCACTCATGCAGGCCTTGGTCGGCCAGGCAGCGTAGCTGCCTTTTCAGCAGTGGGTAGACCTTCGACCACAGGCAGGCGCTTCATGCTGGCCAAGTGAGGAGACCGGACCGCCTCCAATGCGCAAAGTCATGCGTACGCAGCGGTGGGCCAGGCACCGTCGAACTTGTGAGATGAGCGAAGTCCCTCTTGTATTTCATTGGCTCCTCCGGAGCACTCGGCGCCTTCTTGAAGGACGCCGGCCGGCCAAGTGGTTAGCCATCGAAGTGCCGAGTAGGTCCAATGACGCTCAATCCACCCCGAACTGGGCAGTGTCACGTATCGCGAAGCTGCACGCATCCGCTAGGTGAGTTCGTAGTCTGCGCTGTCCTCGCTTCCCACATAGACAGGTTCGACGCCCGCCATCTTCAGTTCGAGCTCAAGCTCGGCCTCGATGTGCTTGGGCAGCTCTAGGTACTCCTTGAGCGACGCCGTCAAGGTCGTCGTTTCTCGTTCACCGACCAACTCGAGCACCGCGTTGGAGATGCGCTCGGTGGTCTGACGCATCGAATGCTGCTGTGCCTTGATGTACTTCACCGTGATGGCAGGTACCGCCAGCGCCTTTGATATCGTCTTCGAAGAATGCAAGAGGAGGAGCGAGAGAGCCAGCACGCTCGTGCAGTCGACGGTAGCGCCGATGCTCGCATATGTCCGACGCAGGTCGTGCTTGTAGACCCAGTAGCCGATGACGGGTGTCAGGCGCTTCCAGCTGGCACGAGGGTCGGTCAGCCGCTGTGCCGGCTCGCGTTTCGCCTTCGACCCGGGCGGGCGCTCCTTCTCCGGCTTCTTCGGAGTCGCGATGACCTCCGGGCTGTACCAGACCCACGGGTTGCCAGTGGGCGCGAAGCGCTTGCGCTTGCGCAGGAGCTCGGTGACATAGGCCGAGAGCGGCATCTCGATGGGGATGGCACGCTCTTTCTCGCTCAGCTTGCTGCGCCGACGCTTGGTCCCCTGCTGCAGCTGCTCGATGTAGTAGACGCCCTTGTCGAGGTCTAGTTGGTCCCAGCGCATGTCCATCACGAGCCGGTCGCGAAGGCCGGTCAGCAGATACACGCGCCACAGGTCCCGCCACCAGGGTGAGATGAGTTGCTCGGTAGCGTGCCAAGCCGCTGCAAGGTGCTCGAAGTGGACATGGCCGTCGCGCTCGTTCGCCGCTTCGATACGGGTGACGCCGTCGCGAGTGGGGTCCCAGCCCTTCTGCTTGCCCTCGATGCCCTGGTGCGCGTGCGCGATGTGATACAGACGCGCGCCGGCGTTGAAAACCGCCGTCGCATAGCTCGCTGACTTTGCTTGGCGAAGAATGGGCTTGCCGTCTTCATCGGTGCCAACGCGAAGCGTCCCGCCACGAAGCTGTGTAGCGAACTGCCGCCAAAAGCCCTCGGTCAGTTGGTCGAGGTAACGCGGGCCCAGGTGTGAGAGGAAGCGCTCGTAGATGCCTTCAATCTTGTCAGCGTAGGTAGGCGCGTCGAGGGAAGCCGGGCTCCTCAGCTCCTCGCGCAACAGCTCCCAGGCGGCGGCCACGGTCAATCGAACGGTGCCGCCGGCCTTCCGGCGCTTGGCTGCCTCGACCAGCTCGCGGGCCTTGCGCTCTGCTGCCTCGTAGGTCAGGACCTCGTCCCCACTGCCAATGTCTTCGACCAACCCGAGAGGCGGCTTGGTGTTCTTGTACGAGCCGTCGGGTTGGAGTTCGTCGAAACGCGCGAGGTAGGTGCGCCGCACCACGCCGCTCTTCGTTGGAGCGGCGATGCGGATGCCGAAGCCGACCGCCGTCAGATGCCAAATCTCCTTGACCCCCTTCGCCGGGGGCTCGTAGCCCATCGCCTCGATGAGGCTCGAGAATTTGTCTGCCGCCATGTTTCCACTGCCATGCCTGAGACCAAGAACTTTCCGCGTTTTCGCCAGGATTTAAGGGCTGAATAAAGGCCCTTTCCATGGAAAGTTCGCGGGACCAAGAGGCGAGGCGTGAACTGCGTCACGGCACTGAGTGGCACAAAGTCCAGTAAAATCAATGACTTATACGCTCTTGCCGGAGCGGGGCTGTTGTAGGCCCTAGTCGCGGCGCAGCGCCAGCGTCCTCATAATCCTTTGGTCGTTGGTTCAAGTCCAACACGGCCTACCACCCGTCGATCTGGTCTTGCCGAAGCCGCCGCAGAAGTGGCTATAATCGCGGGCTCTTGGCGCTTTAGCTCAGTCGGTTAGAGCGACGGAATCATAATCCGCAGGTCCGGGGTTCGAATCCCTGAAGCGCCACCA
>CAMLLU010000001.1 GCA_946480925.1 uncultured Rivibacter sp. | reverse complement strand
CCGTGGGGCGCGCGGCGGGCTCGGTGGTGGAGGAAGTGCGCCGCCAGTTCCGCGAGATCAAGGGGATCATGGAAGGCACCGGCAAGCCCGAGTACGGCCGCGCGGTGGACATGCTCACCGGTGCGGCCATCAAGGAGATGATGATTCCCTCGCTGCTGCCGGTGGTGGTGCCCATCCTCGTGGGCCTCGTCCTCGGCGCCGAGGCGCTGGGCGGCCTGCTGATGGGCACCATCGTCACCGGCCTCTTCGTCGCGATTTCCATGTGCACCGGCGGCGGCGCGTGGGACAACGCGAAGAAATACATCGAAGACGGCAACCACGGCGGCAAGGGCAGTGATGCGCACAAGGCCGCCGTGACCGGCGACACCGTGGGCGACCCCTACAAGGACACCGCCGGCCCCGCGGTGAACCCGCTCATCAAGATCATCAACATCGTGGCGCTGCTGATCGTGCCGCTGCTGCCGGCCGGCACTGCGACCACCTCGGCCGCGCACGCCGACCCGCAGGCCGCCGCCATGGCCGCCGGCCGTGCGCAGCTGGAGGTGCAGACCCAGGTGAAGGTCTACTTCGAGTCCGGCAAGGCCGAGCTGCCGGTGGAAAGCAACGAACCGCTGAACAAGCTTTCCGAGGTGGCGCGCAACGGCAACGGCATGCTGGTGGTGAGCGGCTACCACGACGCGAGCGGCGATGCGGCGCAAAACGCCGAGCTGGCCAAACAGCGCGCCACGCGGGTGGCACATGCGCTGGAAGCCAACGGCGTGCCGAAGGAGCGCATCCTGCTGCAAAAGCCCGAGCAGCTCGTCGGCGCCGCGAATGCCGACGAGGCCCGGCGGGTGGATGTGAGGCTGCAGTAGCGCCCTGCCCTTCCGTGGCGGCGAAGGCCCGCACCGCGGGCCTTTTTCATTGCAGCCGCGAGATCACGGCACGCCGGCCTGCAACGAGACGAAGAACGAGGCCCCCAGCCCAGGCGCAGCCTCGGCCCAGATGCGCCCGCCATGGCGTTGCACGATGCGCTGCACGATGGCAAGGCCCACGCCGGTGCCCTCGAATTCGTCCTGCCGGTGCAGGCGCTGGAACACGTTGAACAGCTTGTCGGCATACCGCATGTCGAAGCCTGCTCCGTTGTCCTTGACGTACACGATGCATTCGCCTTCGCTCGCCTGGCACCCCACCTCTATGGCAGCGCGTTCCCGCCTGCGCGTGTACTTGACCGCGTTGCCCAGCAGGTTGACGAACACCTGCCGCAGCAACGCTTCGTCAGCCTGCAGCCGCGGCAGCGGCTGCACGGCCACCTCGATGTGCCGCGCGGCGATTTCGTCTCGAAACTCCGCGAGGCAATGCGTCACCAGCACCCCCAGGTCCACTGGCCGCATCTTCAGAGGCTGCTGCGCCGTCTTGGCGAACCGGAGCAAGTCTTCGATCAGTGCGGCCATGCGCTGTGCGCCGTTGCGCATCAGCCCGAGAAAGCGCTTCGCTTCGTCCGGCAAGGCGTCGGCATGGTCGTGCACGAGGAGTTGCGCATAGCCGTCGATCACGCGCAGCGGCGCCCGCAGATCGTGCGACACCGAGTACGAAAACGCCTCGAGCCCCCGGTTTGTGGCTTCGAGGTCGCGGTTGGCCGCCTCCAGCTGTAGCGTGCGCTGCTGCACCCGCTGTTCCAGGCTCTCGTTGAGGGCGACGACCTCGTCTTCCGCCCGCTTGCGCTCGGTGACGTCGTCGCGCGCGACCACGATGCGCAACGCCCCGTCGCCGCGAAACCGCGTCAGGCGCACGCTGAACCAGCGCTGGCCATCGGCACCGGTGATGGCGCACTCGAGCTGCAGCTCGCTCGCTTCGCCCGCCAGCACGCTGCGCACACCTTGCGCGCAGTGCTGCGCGGCGATGTCGCCGCCTGCGCCGGCGCGGTCGCAGTATTCGAGGTAGTTCACGCCTTCATCGCCACCCGCCGGTGCGGCGAACTCGCGCCAGGCCTTGTTCGCCCCGATGATGACGCCGTGGTCGTCCAGGATGGCCACGTGCGACGACAGCGAATCGAGCGTCTCTCGGGCGAACCGCTCCGACTCGCGCAGCGCGGCGGCCGCGCGCTTCATGTCACTCAGGTCGTGCACCGTGAGCACGGAGCCTGTGGGCCGCCCGTCGACCGAAATGGGGGTGCGCGACCAGGCCACCGGCACCGGCGAGCCGTCCTTGCGGAAGTAGGTGTCCTCGTGGTGCCCCCGCGCGCTCCGGCTGCCGCTCACCGGCGCCGCCGCGGCTCCATCGCGCAGCACCTTGCCCGCGAGCGGCTCGTCTTCGAGTTCATGGAAGTTCCAGCCGAACATCGTTTCGGCATGGGCGTTCATGAAGCTCACGCGGCCCGCCTCGTCGCACACGAAGATGCCCACGGCCGCGGTGTCGGTGATGTTGCGCGTGAGGTTGAGCTGGTATTCGAGCAGGCCGTTGGCCATGGCCAGCTCGTGGTTCCGCTCTTCGAGCTTGGTGACGAGGGCCTGGTTGTATTGCCGCAGCACCTGGCCCTCGTCGGTGGCAAGTGCCGCGGGCACCTCGTGCGAGAACTGCCGCTCCCGCGCATGTTCCAGCGCCTGCAGGACCTCCTGCACCGGCGCGGGTTTCGTGAGGTAGGCATCGGCCCCCACCGAGTTCGCGAGCGCGCGGTCCGACGGCGAGTTGTAGGTACTCGTGTAGAGCAGGAAGGGCAGGCGTGCCAGCCTCTCGTCCTTGCGCACTTCGAGGCACAGCCTGAAGCCGTCCATCTCGGGCATCAGGATGTCAGAGATGATGCCGTCGCACGCAGTGGCGGCCAGCACGCGCAGGGCCTCGACGCCGTTGGTCGCCTGCTCGACGGACAGGCCTTCGGCCTCGAGCTGGGCTCGCAGCAGCTTCAGGTTGATCGGGCTGTCGTCGACGATCAAGAGCTTCATCGACGCCCCTCTTCAACCCAGGCTGCCCGGCGCTCGCCTGCCTGCTCCAGCACCTGCCTCACGAGCGCTGGCATCGCGCGCGTGTCGATCGGCTTGGTGATGTAGCCGTCGCAGCCCGCCTCCCGTGCCTTCTGGTCGTCGCCCTTCATGGCAAATGCCGTCAGCGCGATCACCGGCACGTGGCGCAAGCGTGGGTCGGCCTTGAGCCGGCGCGTCAGCTCGAGCCCGTCCATGCCCGGCAAGGCGATGTCCATCAGGATCAGGTCGGGCACTCTTTCGGCAAGCAACACCTGCGCCTGCTCTGCGTCGGTGGCCGGCACGACCGTATGGCCTTCGGCCTGCAGCACGGCGGAGGCGAGCTTCAGGTTCGTGGGGTTGTCATCGACCACCAGGATGACGGAGCTTGCCGGACTCATGACAACACCCCGGCCGCTGCACACGCCGGCCACCCCTCCGGGTGGGGGGCGGGCCTTGCTCGGGAACGGCCCGGCGCGGCGGCCCGTGAAAGACGGGTTGGCACTGAATGTCTCATGTGGTCGCCGATGCCTCCTGCCGCCATTGCATCGGCAACACCACCGTGAAGGTGCTGCCCCGCCCGGGCTCGCTTTGCACGCTGATGACACCTTGCTGGAATTCGACCAGCTTGCGCGTCAACGCCAGCCCGAGGCCGGTGCCCTGGTAGCGGCGGCTCGCGCTCGAATCGATCTGCTGGAACTCGACGAAGAGGCGGCTCACGTCTTCCGCCCGGATACCGATGCCGGTGTCGCGCACCTGCAGGCGCAGGCTGGCAGCGCCTTCGGGCTGCAGCTGCACTTCGACATGGCCGCCCTCGTCGGTGAACTTCACGGCGTTGGACAGCAGGTTGAACAACACCTGCTTGAACTTCTGCCGGTCGAGCTTGACTTTTTCCAGCGCTGGGTCGAGCGAGCGCTGCACATGGATGCGCTTCTTCTGCGCCATCTGCGCGATCACCGAGCACACTTCGTCGACCGCTTGCGGCAACGCGAACGCTTCGGGGAACAGCTCCATGCGGCCCGCCTCCACCTTGGAGAGATCGAGCACGTCGTTGATGAGTTGCAGCAGGTGCCGGCCGCTACTGAGGATGTCGTTGAGGAAGTCCTTCTGCTGCTCGTTCAGCGGCCCGGCCTTGCCGTCGTACAGAAACTCCGAGAAGCCGATGATGCCGTTGAGCGGCGTGCGCAGCTCGTGCGACATGTTGGCCAGGAACTCGCTCTTGAGCCGGCTCGCTTCCTGCAGCTTCTGCTCGACGCGCTTGCGTTCGGTCACGTCGCGGATGGCGCTGGAGACGAACAACCCCTCCTCGGTCTGCAGCGGGCTCAGGCTGATCTCGACCGGGAACTCCGAACCGTCCTTGCGCAGCCCATAAAGCTCCAGGCCCACACCCATGGCCCGCACCTTCGGGTTGGAGAAGAAGCCGCCGCGGTGCCCGGGGTGCGCGGCGTGGAAACGCTGGGGCACCAGGATCTCGATGGGGCGGCCCAGCAGCTCTTCGCGCGTCCAGCCGAACAGCTTCACCGCCTGCGAGTTGATCAGCACGATCCCGCCCCGCTGATCGACGATGACCATGGCATCGGGCGCCGACTCCAGCAGGTCTCGGAACTTCTGGTCGGCACGGCGCCGTGCATCGCGGCGGTCGGTGATGTCGCGCACCGCGCTCATCACCATCAGGCCCTCCTCGGTTTCGAGCGGGCTCAGGCTGATCTCGACGGGAAACTCTTCGCCTGACTTGCGCTGGCCATACAGCTCCTGGCTGGCGCCCATGTTGCGAGTGCGCGGCGCGGCGAAATAGCTGCCGCGCAGCCCGAGGTGCGCGCTGCGGTGCCGGTCGGGCAGCAGCATTTCCACCGCCTGCCCGATCAGCTCGTGGCGCACATAGCCGAACAGCCGCTCGGCCTGCGAATTGGCCAGGATGATGTGCCCGGTGACGTTGACGATGACGATGGCGTCGGGCGTGTACTCGAGCAGGTCGCGGTACTTGGCCTCCACGAGCTTGGCGTCACGCTGCGTCTTCAGACGCGTCACGTTCTTCATGCTGCGAACCAGGCAAGGCGGGCGGTCGCCGCTGGCGCCAATCGCCTTGAAGCTGACGCTCATGTGCAGCAGCGAGCCGTCCTTGCGGCGGCGCACCGTCTCGTACACCACCGGCGCGCCGGTCAGCGCCTCGCGCTCCCGGTCGGTCGCCCGCTCGGCCTGCCCATTCGGGACGATGAGGTCGTGCAGAAAGCGGCCCTGCGCTTCTTCACTGGAGTAGCCGAAGATGGCCGACGCAGCCGCGTTCCAGTACAGCACGCGCCCGTCGACACCGGAGACCACGGTGGCGTCCGGAGTTTCATCCAGCAGCAGCGACGCGTAATCGACGTCCACGGCCCCTCCCACGGGCTGCCTCAGCGTGGGCAGCATCCGGCGTTTCTACCGCAAGTCTTCTGGTCCTACAACGACGAGGAAGGGGGAAGCCCGCAAGGTGCGTAACTCGGCCACACAAAGAGACAAGGGCCGCGGTGGCGGCCCTTGTCGTTGTTGCTGTGCAGCTGCAGAAAGGTCTACTTGCGCTGCGGCGGCACGTCCGTGCAAGTGCCGTGCGCGATCTCGGCGGCCATGCCCACGCTTTCGCCCAGCGTCGGGTGCGGGTGGATGGTCTTGCCGATGTCCACCTCGTCGGCGCCCATCTCGATGGCCAGCGCCACTTCGCTGATGAGGTCGCCCGCATGCGTGCCAACGATGCCGCCGCCCACGATGCGATGGGTCTCGGCGTCGAACAGCAGCTTGGTGAAGCCTTCGTCGCGCGTGTTGGCGATGGCGCGGCCGGAAGCCGACCACGGGAACTGGCCCTTCTTGACCTTGATACCCTGCGCCTTGGCCTGCTCTTCGGTGAGGCCCACCCACGCGACCTCGGGGTCGGTGTAGGCCACGCTGGGGATCACGCGCGCATCGAAGGCGGCCTTCTCGCCAGCAGCCACTTCCGCGGCCACGTGCGCCTCGTGCACCGCCTTGTGCGCGAGCATGGGCTGGCCAACGATGTCGCCGATGGCGAAGATGTGCGGCACGTTGGTGCGCATCTGCACGTCCACCGGAATGAAGCCGCGGTCATTGACCACCACCCCAGCCCTTTCGGCGCCGATCTTCTTGCCGTTGGGCACGCGGCCCACGGCCTGGAGCACCAGGTCGTAGACCTGCGGCTCCTTCGGTGCACCCTCGCCCTCGAACTTGACGAGGATGCCGTCTTTCGTGGCTTCGGCGCCCACCGTCTTGGTCTTCAACATGATGTTGTCGAAGCGCTCGGCGTTCATCTTCTGCCACACGCGCACGAGGTCGCGGTCGGCGCCCTGCATCAGCCCGTCGAGCATTTCCACCACGTCGAGCCGCGCGCCGAGCGTGGAATACACCGTGCCCATTTCGAGGCCGATGATGCCGCCGCCCACGATGAGCATGCGCTTCGGTACCGATTTCAGCTCCAGTGCGCCGGTGGAGTCGACGATGCGCTCGTCGTTGGGCAGGAACGGCAGGCGCACCGCCTGCGAGCCGGCCGCGATGATGCAGTGCTTGAAGCGGATGGTCTGCGTCTTGCCGGTCTTTTCCTGGCCGCTGCCGGTGGTCTCTTCCACCGTCACGTGGTGCGTGTCGGCAAAACTGCCGTAACCGCGCACCACGGTAACCTTGCGCATCTTGGCCATGGAGGCCAGGCCGCCCGTGAGCTTGCCAGTCACCTTGTTCTTGTGCGCCAGCAGCTTGGTGAGGTCGACCTTCGGCTCACCGTAGGCGATGCCCAGGTCGGCGAAGTGCTTCACCTCGTCCATCACCGCGGCCACGTGCAGCAACGCCTTCGAAGGGATGCAGCCCACGTTCAGGCACACGCCGCCCAGCGTGGCATAGCGCTCCACCAGCACGGTCTTCATGCCGAGGTCGGCTGAGCGGAAGGCGGCCGAATAGCCGCCGGGGCCGGCACCCAGCACGAGCATGTCGCACTCGATGTCGACACCACCCGTGTAGGTGGCAGCTTGCGGAGCCGGCGTGACGGCGGCCGGAGCCGGTGCCGCAGCGGGCGTGGAGGCAGGTGCCGGGGCAGGCGCTGGAACCGGCGCGGCAGCCCCCTCGGCGTCGAGCGTGAGGATCACCGAGCCTTCATTCACGGTGTCGCCCAGCTTGACCTTGAGCTCTTTCACCACGCCGGCATGCGACGACGGGATCTCCATCGACGCCTTGTCGGACTCCACCGTGATGAGCGACTGCTCGGCTTTCACCGTGTCGCCGGGCTTGACCAGCACTTCGATGATGGCGACGTCCTTGAAGTCGCCGATGTCGGGAACCTTGATGTCGATGACGGCCACGTCGCGCTCCTTACAGCATCACGCGGCGGAAGTCCGCCAGCACGCTTGCGAGATATGCGTTGAAGCGCGCGGCAGCGGCGCCGTCGATCACGCGGTGGTCCCAGCTCAGGCTGAGCGGCAGCATCAGGCGCGGCTGGAAGGCCTTGCCGTCCCACTTGGGCTCGGTGGCGCTCTTGCACACGCCGAGGATGGCCACTTCAGGGGCGTTGATGATGGGCGTGAAGTAGCGCCCGCCAATGCCGCCCAGCGACGAGATCGAGAAGCAGCCGCCGGTCATTTCAGCCGGGCCGAGCTTGCCTTCGCGCGCCTTGGCGGCGAGTTCGCTCATTTCCTTGCTGATCTGCAGGATGCCCTTCTTGTCGGCGTCCTTGATCACCGGCACCACCAGCCCGTTGGGCGTGTCGGCCGCGAAGCCGATGTGGTAGTACTGTTTGAGCACGATCTGCTCGCCATCGAGCGAGGCGTTGAACTCGGGGAACTTCTTGAGCGCCGCGACCGAGGCCTTGATCAGGAAGGCCAGCATCGTGACCTTGACACCGCTCTTCTCGTTCTCCTTGTTGAGCTGCAGGCGGAAGGCTTCGAGCTCGGTGATGTCGGCATCGTCGTGGTTGGTGACGTGCGGGATCACCACCCAGTTGCGGTGCAGGTTGGCGCCCGAGATCTTCTTGATGCGCGAGAGGTCCTTGCGCTCGATGGGGCCGAACTTGGCGAAGTCCACCTGCGGCCAGGGCAGCAGGCCGGGGAAGGCACCGCCGGCAGCAGCGCCACCCGCGGGCGCCTTGGCCTTCTGGGCCTGCGTCTGCACCGCGCCGGACATGACGCCCTTGACGAAGTTCTGCACGTCGTCCTGCGTGATGCGGCCCTTGGGGCCGGAGCCCTTCACTTCTTCGAGCGGCACGCCGAGTTCGCGCGCCAGCCTGCGGATGGTGGGCGACGCATGGGGCAGTTGCCCCTTCGGTGCGGTGGGCTCATGCGCCGGCAGGGCCGCGGTGGGCTCGGTGCGGGCCACCGGCTGGCTGGCCAGCTCCGCGGGGCTGGCGCTCGCGGCCGGGGTAGCAGCCGCAGGGGCTGAAGCCGGAGCCGGCGCGGGCGCTGCAGCACCGCCTGCTGCTTCGACGACCGCGATCACGCTGCCCTTGGATACCTTGTCACCGATCTTGACCTTCAGCTCCTTCAGCACACCGGCATGCGACGACGGGATCTCCATCGACGCCTTGTCGGACTCCACCGTGATGAGCGACTGCTCGGCCTTGATGGTGTCGCCCGGCTTGGCCAGTAGCTCGATCACGGCCACGTCGGCGAAGTCGCCGATGTCGGGCACCACCACGTCCACCAGGCCCGAGGAAGCTGCCGGCGCAGCAATGGGCGCGGGGGCCGGCGCAGCGGCCTGGGGCGCAGGCGCCGACGCTGCTGCGGCCGGCGCGGGAGCCGGGGCAGCGGCACCGCCGCCCTCGCCTTCGACCAGCAGCACCAGCGAGCCCTCGCTCACCTTGTCGCCCAGCTTGACCTTCATTTCCTTGACCACGCCACCGTGCGTGGCCGGGATCTCCATCGAGGCCTTGTCGCTCTCGACGGTGATCAGGCTCTGGTCCGTCTTGATGGTGTCGCCCGGCTTGACGAGCAACTCGATGATCTCGACGTCCTTGAAGTCCCCGATGTCGGGGACCTTGACTTCAACCAATGCCATTTGTTGTCCCCGTGGTTCTTATGCGTAGAGCGGGTTGATCTTCTCGGTATTGATGCCGTACTTCTTGATGGCTTCGGCCACCTTGGTCGCCGGAATCGCGCCCTCGTCGGCCAGTGCCTTCAGCGCGGCGACCACGACGTAGTGGCGGTTCACTTCGAAATGCTCACGCAGCCTGGAACGGAAGTCACTGCGGCCAAACCCGTCGGTACCCAACACCTTGTAGGTACGGCCCTTGGGCATGAAGGGGCGGATCTGCTCGGCATAGTTCTTGATGTAGTCGGTCGAGGCGATCACCGGGCCGGTGTGCGCACCCAGCTGCTGCGCGACGAACGGCACGCGCGGAGTCTCGGTCGGGTGCAGCAGGTTCCAGCGCTCGGCATCCTGGCCGTCGCGGGCCAGCTCGTTGAAGCTCGGGCAGCTCCACACGTTGGCCGACACGCCCCAGTCCTTCTCGAGCAGCTCCTTGGCGAACATCGACTCGCGCAGGATGGTGCCGCTGCCCAGCAGGTTCACGCGCGGCGTGTTCTTCTGCTGCTGCGTGCCTTCCTGCAGCAGGTACATGCCCTTGATGATCTGCTCTTCGGTGCCGGGCTTGAGGCCGGGGTGCGGGTAGTTCTCGTTCAGCAGCGTCAGGTAGTAGTAGACGTTCTCCTGCTTCTCGACCATGCGCTTGAGACCGTCGTGCATGATCACCGCGACCTCATGCGCGAACGTCGGGTCGTAGCTGATGCAGTTCGGAATGGTGCCGGCCAGGATGTGGCTGTGGCCGTCTTCGTGCTGCAGGCCCTCGCCGTTCAGCGTGGTGCGGCCCGACGTGCCGCCCAGCAGGAAGCCGCGCGCCTGCATGTCGCCGGCAGCCCAGCACAGATCGCCCACGCGCTGAAGGCCGAACATCGAGTAGTAGATGTAGAACGGGATCATGATGCGGTTGTTCGTCGAGTACGACGTCGCCGCGGCGATCCACGAGCTCATGCCGCCCGCTTCGTTGATGCCTTCCTGCAGGATCTGGCCGGCCTTGTCTTCGCGGTAGTACATGACCTGGTCCTTGTCGACCGGCGTGTACTTCTGGCCCTCGGGGTTGTAGATGCCGATCTGGCGGAACAGGCCTTCCATGCCGAAGGTGCGCGCCTCGTCCACCAGGATGGGCACCGCGCGCGGGCCCAGCTCCTTGTCGCGCAGCAGCGCGGTCAGGAAGCGCACGTAGGCCTGCGTGGTCGATATCTCGCGGCCTTCGGCCGTGGGCTCGAGGACGGCCTGGAAAGCCGAGAGATCGGGCACCTTCAGCTGCTCGTCGGCCTTGGTGCGGCGGTGCGGCAGGTAGCCGCCCAGCGCCTTGCGACGCTCGTGCAGATAGCGCATCTCCGGCGTGTCGTCGGCCGGCTTGTAGAACGGAATGTCCTTGTCGATCTGCTCATCGGAGACGGGGATGTTGAACCGATCCCGCATCGTCTTGATGTCGTCGTTGGTGAGCTTCTTCGTCTGGTGCGCGGTGTTCTTGCCCTCACCGCTCTTGCCCATGCCGAAGCCCTTGACGGTCTTGACCAGCAGCACTGTGGGCTGGCCCTTGTGATTGGCCGCTCGGTGGTAGGCCGCGTAGACCTTCTGCGGATCGTGGCCGCCGCGCTGCAGGCGCCAGATGTCGTCGTCGCTCATCTTGGAGACGAGTTCGAGCGTCTTGGGGTGGCGGCCGAAGAAGTTCTTGCGGATGAAGGCACCGTCGTTGGCGCGGAAGGCCTGGTAGTCGCCGTCCACCGTGTCCATCATGATCTTGCGCAGCAGGCCGTCCTTGTCGCGCGCCAGCAGCGGATCCCAGTAGCTGCCCCACAGCAGTTTGATCACGTTCCAGCCGGCGCCGCGGAATTCGCCTTCGAGCTCCTGCACGATCTTGCCGTTGCCGCGCACCGGGCCGTCCAGGCGCTGCAGGTTGCAGTTGATGACGAAGACCAGGTTGTCGAGCTTCTCGCGCGCGGCCAGGCCAATGGCGCCCAGGCTTTCGGGCTCGTCCATCTCGCCGTCGCCGCAGAACACCCAGACCTTGCGGTTCTCGGTGTTGGCGATGCCGCGGGCATGCAGGTACTTGAGGAAGCGAGCCTGGTAGATCGCCATGATGGGCCCCAGGCCCATCGAAACGGTCGGGAACTGCCAGAACTCCGGCATGAGCTTCGGGTGCGGATAGCTCGAGAGGCCCTTGCCGTCCACTTCCTGGCGGAAGTTGAGCAACTGCTCTTCGGTGATGCGGCCTTCCATGTAGGCGCGCGCATAGATGCCCGGCGACGAGTGGCCCTGGATGTAGAGCAGGTCGCCACCGTGGTTTTCGCTCTCGGCGTGCCAGAAGTGGTTGAAGCCGGCGCCGAACATGGTGGCCACCGAAGCGAACGAGGAAATGTGGCCGCCGAGGTCGCCACCATCAGGCGGCTCCAGCCGGTTGGCCTTGACCACCATCGCCATCGCGTTCCAGCGCATGTAGGCGCGCAGGCGCTCTTCGATGTCGAGGTTGCCCGGGCAACGCTCTTCCTGGTCGGTGGGGATGGTGTTGACGTAGGCCGTGTTGGCCGAGAACGGCATGTCGATACCGGCTTGGCGTGCGCGGTCGAGCAGCTGCTCGAGCAGGAAGTGGGCACGGTCGCCCCCTTCGGCCTGGATGACGGCGGACAGGGCGTCCAGCCATTCACGGGTTTCTTGCGCGTCGGCGTCGTTCGCCGCGGCGCCCAGCATGGACTCCGGCAGTGCGGACATGGTTTGTCTCCTCAGAAGGGGTGGGCCGCGGCCCGTCGCAGCCCTGTTTTAGGGCGTTCGATCTAGTTTCGCACAGCTCTTTCGCGTTTTCAAATTGCGCGAGTGCGTTTCATATTGAGAAAACTGCGTATCTACCCCCGCCTGGTCCGTGACCTGCCGCACGCGGCCCGGGCGGGTCGGACTCGATAATCCATGGATGCATCTGCAAGCGCCCGATTCCACCTTGCTTCCGCCGGCAAAGTCGCCGCCCCGCCGCCTTTTCTGGGCATGGTGGCGGCGGCAGTCCCCAGCCCGGCAGGACCGCTTCGCCACGCTGGGGCCGCTGATCTCGGTGATGCTCTTCCTCGCAGCCATCATTGCGGCCTTCTGGTACCTGCGAAACGAAGAGTTCGAGCGCGAGCAGGAATCGGTCAAGCGCGACACCGAGATCGTCCAGCAGCAGATCCGCCTGCGACTCATCGAGAACCAGGAACAACTGGTGCGCATGGCGCGTGAGGTGGTCACACCAGCCATTGACCCCGAGGACTTCCTCGGCCAAGCCGCCAATTTCGTGCGCGAACGCCCTGAAGTCGTGAGTCTCACGTGGCAGCAGCCGAACCACAGCGTGCGCTCGCGCTACCTGTCGCTCAACTTCCCGATCGAAAACCCGCGGCCCGATGCCGCCGGGCCAACAGCCCCCGCCAGCCCGAGCGCCGAATCGGAATGGGCCTTCAACGCCGCACGCGACCTGCGCCAGCCCATGTATTCACGCCCGCATGCCAACGGCGCCGGGCTGACGGTGTTCCAGGTGCACGTGCCCATCATCGACCGCAATGCACTGTCGGGCATGCTGGTCGCCGAATACTCCATCGAAGCTTTGCTGCGCTACTTCGTACCTACCGAAGTGAGCAAGCGCCACGGCGTGAGCCTGCTCGATGCGAACAACCGCGTACTGGCCAGCACCGCGCCGCAGAGCGCCCAGGCGGCGCGCGAGCGGCCGGCCATCATGCATGCCGTGCCGGTGGCGCCGATCGGCCACGACCTCATGCTGCGCGGCCACGGCTACCGCACTTCCATCGGCCTCATCGGCAACACGCTGTTCTGGATGGTGGTCGCCTTGTCGGCCCTCACGGTGTGGATGCTGCTGGGCACCTGGCGGCACATGCGTCGCCGGTTGCAGATGCAAAGCGCGCTGGTATCGGAAACCAATTTCCGCCGCGCGATGGAAAACTCCATGCTCACCGGCATGCGGGCCATGGACATGGAAGGCCGCATCACCTACGTGAACCCGGCCTTCTGCGCGATGACCGGCTTTTCCGAAGGCGAGCTGATCGGCCGGCTGCCGCCCTTCCCGCACTGGCCGCCCGATCGCATCGAGGAAAACACGCGCCTCTTCCACCAGGAGCTGCAGGGCCGCAGCCCGGCCGGGGGCATTGAAGTGCGCGTGATGCGGCGCGACGGCAGCCAGTTCGACGCGCGCATGTACGTCTCGCCGCTGATCGACTCCAAAGGTCAGCAGACCGGCTGGATGACCTCGATGACCAACATCACCGAGGCCAAACGCATCCGCGACCAGCTCTCGGCCTCGCATGAACGATTCACCACCGTGCTGGAAGGGCTGGACGCCGCCGTGTCGGTGCTCTCGGTGCAACAAGGCGAGCTGCTGTTCGCCAACCGCTCGTACCGGCTATGGTTCGGTGCCGATTCGCAAGGCCACGCGCTCCTGGCCGGCAACGACCACGCCCTGCCCTCGCTGCCCGAGAGCGACGACACCGTGGACAACTTCGGCGGCCTGCCGACGCAGGAGCTCACCGAAGCCGGGTCGGACACGCGTGAAGTCTTCATCGAACCGCTGCAGAAGTGGTTCGACGTGCGCACCCGCTATCTGCAGTGGACCGACGGGCGCCTGGCGCAGATGCTGATCGCCACCGACATCACCGCGCGCCGCCGCGCCGAGGAACAGGCGTCGCACCAGGCCGAAAAGGCGCAAGTGACGAGCCGCCTCGTCACGATGGGCGAGATGGCATCGTCGGTGGCGCACGAGCTGAACCAGCCGCTCACCGCCATCACCAACTACTGCAACGGCATGGTGTCGCGCGTGAAGGCCGGCACCATCGGCGAGACCGACCTGATCGCCGCGCTGGAAAAGACCTCCAGGCAGGCACAGCGCGCCGGGCAGATCATTCATCGCATCCGCGCCTTCGTGAAACGCAGCGAGCCGCAGCGCCAGCCCGCCCAGGCACGGGTCATCGTCGAAGACGCGGTCGAGCTCGCCGGCATTGAGCTGCGCCGCCGCAACGTGACGATCCACACCTACGTCGCGCAGCGGCTGCCCACCATCATGGTGGATCCCATCCTCATCGAGCAGGTGGTACTCAACTTGCTGAAGAACTCCGCCGAGGCCATCGACACTGCGGGCCTGCCGCCGTCGCGCCGCAACATCGAGCTGCGTGTCGTGCCCCGGCACACGCCGGACGAAGGCGGCGTGATCGAGTTCTCTGTCACCGACTCCGGCCCCGGCATCAAGGACGAAGTAATCAGCCGCCTGTACGAAGCCTTCTTTTCCACCAAGGCCGAAGGGCTGGGCATCGGCCTGTCGCTGTGCCGCTCCATCATCGAGTCCCACCGGGGGCGGATCAAAGCGGAGAACCTCTACAATGGTCCATCCGTGGTCGGCTGCCGTTTCACCTTCACGGTGCCGGTGGAAACCTCCCACTCTCACGCTGAAACCACTGCATGAGCCTGATCCCGAAGAAAGGCACGGTCTACGTCGTCGATGACGACGAAGCCGTTCGCGATTCCCTCCAGTGGCTGCTCGAAGGCAAGGACTACCGGGTCAAGTGCTTCGACTCCTCCGAGTCCTTCCTCTCGCGTTTCGACCCCCGAGAAGTGGCCTGCCTGATCGCCGACATCCGCATGGACGGCATGAGCGGGCTCGAGCTCCAGGACCGCCTGATGGAGCGCAAGTCGCCGCTGCCCATCGTCTTCATCACCGGCCATGGCGACGTGCCGATGGCCGTCTCCACGATGAAGAAGGGCGCGATGGACTTCATCGAAAAGCCCTTCAAGGAAGAAGAGTTGCTCAACCTGGTGGAGCGCATGCTCGATCAGGCCCGCGTGGCCTTCTCACACCACCAGGAACAGGCCAGCCGCGACGCGCTGCTGTCGCGCCTGACCACCCGCGAGGCCCAGGTGCTCGAGCGCATCGTGGCCGGCCGGCTGAACAAGCAGATCGCCGACGACCTGGGCATCAGCATCAAGACGGTGGAGGCGCACCGCGCCAACATCATGGAAAAGTTGAACGCCAACACCGTGGCCGATCTGCTGAAGATCGCGCTCGGCGCGCAGGCAAAGGCATAACGCACCCAGCATCCCCGAGGCCGCTTTGCAAGCGGCCTTTTTGCTTTCTGGAACGAAGACCATGACCGCACAACTGATCGACGGCAGCGCCCTCTCGAAGAAGATCCGCGCCGAGGTGGCCGAACGTGCCGCCCGGCTCACCGCCCGGGGCCTGAAGCCCGGGTTGGCGGTGGTGCTCGTGGGTGACAACCCCGCCAGCCAGGTCTACGTGCGCAACAAGGTCAAGGCCTGCGAAGAAAACGGCCTGCACTCCGTGCTCGAGAAGTACGACGCCACGCTGTCCGAAGCCGAACTGCTGGCACGCATCGGCGCGCTCAACGATGACCCGGCCATCCACGGCATCCTGGTGCAGTTGCCGCTGCCGGCGCACATCGATGCGCACAAGGTGATCGAAGCCATTTCGCCGGCCAAGGACGTGGACGGCTTTCACGTCGGCTCGGCCGGCGCGCTGATGGTGGGCCAGCCCGGCTTCAAGCCCTGCACGCCCTACGGCTGCATGAAGATGCTGGAATCCATCGGCTGCAATCCGAAGGGCAAGCACGCGGTGGTGATCGGCCGCTCCAACATCGTCGGCAAGCCCATGGCCATGCTGCTGCTGCAAGCCAGTGCCACCGTCACCGTGTGCCACAGCGCCACGCCGGACCTCGGCCACTTCACGCGGCAGGCCGACATCGTGGTGGCCGCGGTGGGCAAACGGAACGTGCTCACCGCCGACATGGTCAAACCCGGCGCCGTCGTCATCGATGTCGGCATGAACCGCAACGACGAAGGCAAGCTGTGCGGCGACGTGGACTTCGACGGCGTGAAGGAGGTGGCCGGGTGGATCACGCCTGTCCCGGGCGGGGTCGGGCCGATGACGATCACGATGCTTCTCGTAAACACCATCGAATCCGCAGAGCGCATGGCAGGCTGAGTACGATCGCTTGACGCTTGACCTTTGAAAGGTCGCCCTCACTACAAGACTCCAGGAGGCAAACGATGTCCACTGTTCCCAACCCGCTGCTCGATACTGCCGGCCTGCCGCTGTTCGATGCCGTCCGCCCTGAACACGTCTCGCCCGCGATGGACGTCTTGCTGGCCGATGCCTCGGCAGCCCTTGAACGCACCGTGGGCCCCGACGTCCCTGCCGACTACGACGCGCTGTCGGCTGTGCTCGACGTGGCCACCGAAAAGCTGGGCCGTGCCTGGGGCGCCGTGAGCCACCTGAACGCCGTGGCCGACACCCCGGAACTGCGCGCGGCCTACAACGAGAACCTACCCAAGGTCACCGAGTTCTACACGCGCCTGGGGGCCGACGAGCGCCTGTATGCCAAGTACAAGGCGCTGAACCAGAGCCCGTCGGCGGCCACACTGCCTCCCGCCCGCAAGAAGGCCCTGTCGAACGCGATGCGCGACTTCGTGCTGTCTGGCGCCGAGCTGCAAGGAGCGGCCAAGGAGCGTTTCGCGGCCATCCAGGCACGCCTCGCCGAGCTGTCGCAGACCTACTCGGAACACGTGCTCGACGCCACCGACGCCTACGGCTACTACGCCACCGCGGCAGAACTCGACGGCGTGCCCGACGACGTGAAGCAAGCCGCGCGCTCCGCCGCCCAGGCCGAAGGCAAGGACGGCCACAAGCTCACGCTGCACATGCCGAGCTACCTGCCGGTGATGCAGTACGCCATCAACCGTACGCTGCGCGAAAAGCTCTACACCGCCTACATCACCCGTGCGTCCGAACTGGGCGAGCCCGCGCGCGACAACTCCGCGGCGATGCGAGAGATCCTCGCGCTGCGGCAGGAAGAAGCGCAGCTGCTGGGCTACGCCAACTTCGCCGCGCTGTCGCTCGTGCCCAAGATGGCCGACACGCCGCAACAGGTGGCCGACTTCCTGCGTGACCTCGCCAAGCGCGGCCGGCCGCATGCCGAAAAAGACTTGGCGGAACTGCGCGAATTCGCGGCCAAGGAACTGGGCATCGCCGAACTGCAGGCCTGGGACGTGGCGTTTGCCTCCGAGCGTCTGAAGGAAGCGCGCTACGCCTTCAGTGACCAGGAGGTGAAGCAATACTTCACCGAAGACAAGGTGCTCGCGGGCCTGTTCAAGATCATCGAGACGCTGTTCGAAGTGGCGATCCGCCCCGACAGCGCGCCCACCTGGCACCCGGCGGTGCGTTTCTTCCGCATCGAACGCGCAGCCAGGAACGGGCCCTCCGGCAGCCCTGAGCTGATCGGCCAGTTCTACCTTGACCCCTATGCCCGCCCCGGCAAGCGCCCCGGCGCCTGGATGGACGACGTGCGCGGCCGCTGGAAGCGCCCTGAAGGCAAGCTGCAGACGCCCGTGGCGCACCTGGTGTGCAACTTCGCGGCGCCTGTGAACGGCAAGCCGGCGCTGCTCACGCACGACGAGGTCACCACCCTCTTCCACGAGTTCGGCCATGGCCTGCACCACATGCTCACGCGGGTCGAAGACATCGGCGTGGCCGGAATCTCCGGCGTGGAGTGGGACGCCGTGGAGCTGCCCAGCCAGTTCATGGAGAACTTCTGCTGGGAATGGGACGTGGTGAAGCACATGACCGCCCATGTGGACACCGGCGAGCCCCTGCCGCGCGAGCTGTTCGACAAGATGCTGGCCGCCAAGAACTTCCAGAGCGGGCTGCAGATGCTGCGCCAGGTGGAGTTCTCGCTGTTCGACATGCGGCTGCATGCCGAACCGGGCAGCGAAGTGATGCCGGTGCTGCAGCAGGTGCGCGACGAGGTCGCCGTGGTCAAGCCGCCCGCCTTCAACCGCTTTGCCCATGCGTTTTCGCACATCTTTGCCGGCGGCTATGCGGCGGGCTACTACAGCTACAAGTGGGCCGAAGTGCTGTCGGCCGACGCGTACAGCGCGTTCGAGGAGGCCGGCGTGTTCGACCCCGCCACCGGCCGGCGCTACCGCGAAGCCATTCTCGAAGCCGGGGGCAGCCGGCCGGCGATCGAAAGTTTCAAGGCCTTCCGTGGCAGAGAGCCGCGCATTGACGCCTTGTTGCGTCATCAAGGCATGGCCTGAGCTAGCATCCGCGCACTGCTGTACCCGGAGGAGATCCCTTCCATGATGCGTTTCGTTGTGCCTCTTGCCGCACTGCTGACTGCCCTGCCGAGCTTCGCCCTCTACAAGGTGGTAGGGCCTGACGGCAAGGTGACCTACACCGACCGGCCACCCGCCACGCAAGGCAACACGCCCGGCAAGGTGCAGGCTCTTTCGTCCTCGGGCACACCCATCGCCGACGAATCGCTGCCCTTCGAGCTGCGCCAGGTCACGTCGCGCTACCCGGTGACGCTCTACACCTCCGACAAGTGCAGCCCCTGCGACAGCGGCCGCAACTTCCTGCGCCAGCGCGGCATTCCTTACTCCGAGCGGGCGATTTCCACCCAGGCCGACATGGACGCCATGCAGCGCGTCGAGGGCACGACCGAGCTGCCGGTGCTGCGCATCGGCGGCCAGCAGGTCAAGGGCTATTCCGATGCCGAATGGGGCAGCTACCTCGACGCAGCCGGCTACCCGAAGCAGTCGCGCCTGCCAGGGAACTACAAGTTCTCTTCGGCGCAGCCGATGGTCGCTCGCGAAGCACCCGCTCCGGCACCCGCCGCCGCTCCGGCCGCCCAGGCCACGGCGCCCGCGCCTCAGCCCACGCCGCAGGCCGCATCGCCCGGCATCCGCTTCTGAAGCACCGCTGCTGAAAACAAAAGGCCACCGCAAGGTGGCCTTTTGTTTTTGTTTTCGTTGGCGGCAACGGCTTTGCGCCGGGCCGATCGATCAGAAGTTCAGCGTCTTCACGCCTTGCGAAGTGCCCAGCAGGCACACACGGGCACGGTTGCGGGCAAAGATGCCGACGGTGACGACGCCCGGCCATTGCGTGATCTCGGCTTCCATCGCGGCAGGGTCGGTGATCGAGAGCCCCGACACATCGAGGATCACGTTGCCGTTGTCGGTGGTCACGCCGGAACGCAGCGTGGGCTCGCCGCCCAAGGCACGCAGCCGTCGCGCCACCAGCTCGCGCGCCATCGGAATCACTTCCACCGGCAGCGGAAAGCGCCCCAGCACATTGACCAGCTTGGATTCATCGGCAATGCAGATGAAGCGCTCGGCCATGTCGGCCACGATCTTCTCGCGTGTGAGCGCGGCACCGCCCCCCTTGATCATGTTGCCGCCATGGTCGATCTCGTCGGCCCCGTCGATGTAGACCGGCAACGACTCGACCTCGTTGGCGTCGAACACCTGGATGCCGAGCGCCTGCAGGCGTTCGGTGCTTTTCACAGAGCTCGACACGGCGCCCTTGATGCGGTCCTTGATCTGACTCAAGGCGTCGATGAAGCAATTGACCGTGGAGCCGGTACCCACGCCCACCACGCTGCCCGGCACCACGTAATCCACCGCGGCACGCCCGACCAGGGCCTTCAATTCGTCTTGCGTCATGCTGGGCTCGTGAGGAAAGTGTTGCGACAATCCGCGGATTATCCAAGAGCGATAGTCCAGTGAAACAGAGAAATCGGCTGTGCATGAGCGCCTGCCACGGGCGCAATCCAGGCACGAGGCCGCCAACGTGGCAGGCCCCACATCAAGGCTTCGCAACAGCGAGTGCGCCTCTGGCGGGCGCTCACCCTCGCCCGCCTCGGCGTACGGCCGATTTCCCTGTTTCACTGGACTGACATGCCTCTCGTCCCCTACTCGCTCACACGCCCTTTCCTCTTCGGCCTCGACCCCGAGCATGCGCACGAGGTCACGCTGGGCACGATGGCCCGGCTGCAGAACACCCCCCTGCAATGCCTGTGGTCGCAAGCACGTGTGGAGTCGCCGGTCACGGTAGCGGGCTTGCGCTTCCCCAACCGGGTGGGGCTTGCCGCCGGGCTCGACAAGAACGGCCGCTGCATCGATGCGCTGGGCGCCATGGGGTTCGGCTTCATCGAGGTAGGCACGGTCACGCCCAAGGCTCAACCCGGCAACCCGAAGCCGCGCATGTTCCGCCTGCCCGAGGCCGATGCGCTGATCAACCGCTTGGGCTTCAACAACGACGGGCTCGACGCCTTTCTCGCCAGCGTGCAGCGCGCCGGCTTCCGCAAGGCCGGCGGCATGCTCGGGCTCAACATCGGCAAGAACGCGGCCACGCCGATCGAGCGCGCGGCTGATGACTACCTCATCGGCCTGGCCGGCGTGTATCCGCATGCCGACTACGTGACGGTCAACATCTCTTCGCCCAACACCAAGAACCTGCGCGCGTTGCAGAGCGACGAAGCGCTCGATGCGCTGCTGGGCACGCTGCAGGAAAGGCGCCAGCAGCTCATCACCGAACACCGCCGCAGCGTGCCGATGTTCGTGAAGATCGCGCCCGACCTCGACGAAGCCCAGGTCGAAGTGATCGCGCAGACGCTGAAGAAGAACGCCATCGACGGCGTGATCGCCACCAACACCACGATCGCGCGCGACGCCGTGAAGGACCTGCCGCATGCCGAGGAAACCGGCGGTCTTTCAGGGCGGCCGGTGTTCGAAGCGAGCAACCGCGTGATCCGCCTGCTGCGCGCGGCGCTGGGGCCGGTGTTCCCCATCGTCGGCGTGGGCGGCGTGCTGAGCGGCGCCGATGCCAAGGCCAAGATCGAAGCCGGCGCGGACCTGGTGCAGATCTACACCGGGCTCATCTACCGAGGCCCGGCGCTGGTGCGTGAATGCGCATCGGCACTGCGCTGAGCCACCAGCCCATGCGACGAACCACCGCCCCATGCTGAGCAGACCGGCGTCCTTGCGGTGGTGGTGGCTGACAGCGGCGCTCCTGGGCCTCGTGGCGCTGGTGCAGTGGACGCAAGCCACACCGGCGCGCCGGTCTCCTGGTGAGCTGCCTGCGGGCAACGACGCGATCCAGCACTTCCTGCAGGCTCAACGAGTGGCTGCGCCTGCGGCCACACCAGCCGACCTGCAGGCCGCGAGCCTGCAGGACTGGCGCGGCGTCAAGCTGCCAGATGCCTGGCCCGACGATGAACAGCACGCGAAAGCGAGTGCCGGCTGGTACCGCGTGGTGTTCACCGCGCGCGCGCCGCTGCAGGACCATGGCCTGCACATCCGCGTGTTGGCCCCGGGTGCGCTGTATGCGGTCAACGGCCGGGTGCTCGCCGTCACGCCCGACGCGCACAGCCGCTCCGGCTCGGCCGAAGCGGTGTTCGTACCGATCCCGCGTGACGCGCTGCGCGAGGGCGACAACGAGTTGCTGTTGCGCCTTTCGGTGCTGCCCGATCGCTTCGCCTACGTGGGCAGCTTCCACCTGGGCCCGGTGGCCGACATCCGCGCCGAACACAAGACCTTCGTGTTCTTCAAGGAAACGCTGCGGCAGATGATCGTCGTGACGGCGCTGCTGCTGGCCGTCGTGCTGGGGGCCATATGGTGGGCGCGGCGCGGCGAGGTGCTGTACCTGCTGTTCGCGCTGGTGTGCGTGGGGTGGGCGCACCAGACGCACAACTACTACGCCACCGAGCCGCCCTGGCCCGAGCCGGCCTGGGGGATCAGCATCGCCATTGGCGACTACCTCACCGAGTCGCTGATGTGCCTGTTCGTGCTGCGCTACATCGGGCGGCTCAAGCGCTGGCACATGGTCACGCTGGGCGTGTACGTCGCAGTCTCGGCTGCCATCACGCTCATCAATGGCCTGAGCGATGCACGCTGGTGGTGGGCCTGGTACTCGCAGCCTTGGGAGTTCACACCGTTCGTGCTCTCCACGCTGTACGCGCTGCTGCTGGTGCAGCATGCCTGGCGCACGCGCAGCGCCATCGACGCGCTGATGGCCGCGGCGACGGTGCTGATGATCAGCATTTCATGGTGGGACATCTCGCCGTTCACACCCGCCCAGACGGTGGGCGAATCACTGTCGCTGCTGCCCTATGCCTACGGCGTGGTGGTAGCGGTGTTCTCGGCACGGCTGGTGCGGCGCTTCATCGACTCCATCGGCGAAGTCGAGGCGCTCAACCGGGACCTCGAGACACGCATCGCCGATCGCACGCAGGAGATTCGCCGCTCGCTCGAAGCATTGGCGGTGGCCGAGCGCGAACGCCATGCGATGGAAGAGCGTGCCCGGCTCATGAGCGAGATGCACGACGGCATTGGCACGCACCTGATGGTGTCGATGCGCTCGCTCGAATCCGGCAAGCTCGACCCGCTGCAAGCCGCAGAGGTGCTGCGCATGTGCCTCGAAGAGCTGCGCCTGACCATCGACTCGATGGACGACCACGGCAATGACTTGGCTGCGCTGCTGGGCATGGTGCGCTACCGGCTGGGCGACCGGCTGCGCTGGGCCGGGCTCGACCTGCGCTGGGAGGTGGGCGACACGCCGCCGCTGCCGGCACTCGGCCACGACGGAGCGCTGCACGCGATGCGCATCGTGCAGGAGTGCATCAACAACATCCTCAAGCATTCGCAGGCCAGCTGCATCCGAGTGTGCACGGCGGTGGACAACGTGCGCCAGGCGGTCGTGCTGCGCGTCATCGACGACGGCCGCGGCTTTGCACCTTCGGCCATCGACCCGTTGCACGGGCATGGCCTGGCCAACATGCGGCGGCGTGCGTCGAAGCTGGGTGGCACGCTGAATGTGACTTCGCGGCCGGGGGAAACGGTGATCGAGTTGGTCCTTCCTTTGCCGGCCGCTTCGTAGTGACTGGCGACCTGTGACCTGTGACCTGTGACCTGTGACCTGTGACCTGTGACCTGTGACTAGTGACTGGTGAGTGCGCCGGCCACCAGCTCCGCGATGGCGAGTGAGGCGGTGAGGCCTGGGGACTCGATGCCGAACAGATTGACCAGCCCGGCCACGCCGTGGTCATGCGGCCCGTGGATGACGAAGTCGCGGGCCGGCTCGTGCGGGGCGCTGATCTTGGGGCGGATGCCGCTGTACGCAGGCTCCAGCGCACCATCGGGCAGCGCCGGCCAATAGCGGCGGATCTCGGCGTAGAACGCATCGGCCCGCACGGGATCGACGCGGTAGTCGAAGCTGCCGTCCGCAGCCGGAGCGACCCATTCCACATCGGGCCCGAAGCGGGCCTGGCCGCCGAGGTCGAGCGTGAGATGCACGCCAAGGCCCGCGGCTTCGGGCACCGGATAGATGAGCCGGGAAAAAGGTGCCCGGCCGGTGAGCGAGTAGTAGTTGCCCTTGGCGAAGTAGGCCCGCGGCACGTGTTGCGCAGCCAGCCCCTCGAAGCGCGCTGCCACTGCCGGCGCCCACAGGCCAGCGGCATTGACGACCACGCGCGCCCCCACTTCCACGCCGGCCGCTAGCACCACGTGCCGTTCAGCGCCGCAGGTCACACGCTCCACCGGCGAGGCCAGCGCCACCAGGCCGCCAGCGCGTTCGAGGTCGGCCTGCAGCGCCAGCATCAAGCCGTGGCTGTCGACGATGCCGGTCGAAGGCGACAGCAGCGCCGCGACGCAAGCGAGTTCAGGCTCCAGCACATGCGCCTCGCCGGGCTCGATGAGCCGCAGGTCGCTCACGCCATTGGCCAGCCCCTGGCGCAGCAGGGCTTCGAGCTTGGCGCGCTGCGCCTCCTGCGTGGCCACCACCAGCTTGCCGCAGCGGCGGTGGGCGATGCCGCGTGCTTCGCAATACGCATACAGCTGCTGCCTGCCCGCCACGCACAGCCGCGCCTTCAGCGAACCTTCGGGGTAGTAGAAGCCGGCGTGGATGACTTCGCTGCTGCGAGAGCTGGTACCGGTGCCGATGGTGGATGCGCTTTCGAGCACCAGCGTTTCAAGGCCGCGTTGCGCCAGCGTGCAGCCCACCGCCAGGCCCACCACGCCGGCACCGATGACAACTGCGTCGACCTGTTCCATGCCGGGCATTGTGCTGCGCCGCAGTTGTGGCAGGCTTCGAGCCCATGCCACATCCCCACGTGCCCGAAGATCACCGCGCCCCCCGCACCGCCTTGCTGGCCGGCGCCACCGGCCTCGTCGGCCGCGAGCTGCTGCAGCAGCTGCTGAACGACGATCTCTACAGCGAAGTGCACGTGCTGTCGCGCCGCCCGCTCGAAGGCGCGCCGGTCGCCAACGGCAAGCTGCACGTGCTGGTGGGGCCGCTGGCCGACGTGCCGCTGGTGCCGCGCGTGAGCGACGTCTACATCGCGCTGGGCACCACCATCAAGGTGGCCGGCTCGCAGCAGGCGTTCCGGGCCATCGACCACGATCTTGTGCTGCACCTGGCGCGGCTGGCCCTGCAGGCTGGCGCACAACGGCTCGCGGTCGTCACGGCGCTCGGCGCCGATGCCAAGTCGCGTGTCTTCTACAACCGCGTGAAAGGCGAAACCGAAGACGCCCTGCACGCACTCGGCTACCCCAGCCTCACGATCGTGCGGCCCTCGCTGCTGACGGGTGATCGTGCATCGCTGAAACAGCCCGACCGGCCCGGCGAAGGCTGGGCACTGAGACTGCTGAAGCCGGTGCAGCACCTGCTGCCGGCGTCCATTCGCCCGGTGCCGGCAGCTGCGGTGGCGAAGGCCATGCGACACGGGCTGCAGGCGACCCACGCAGGCGTGCGCATCATCGAATCACGGCAGCTGCTGCAGGAGATTGCATGAGACGTCCAGCGTCAACCTGTACGACCCTCTCGGAGGGTCGATCGCCGTACTCGGCGAGCGGGGTGTCGTCATCCCCCGGGGCCGCCGCGCCGGGCCTCGACCAGATCTGGGTTTCGGAAGAGCTGCTGGCGGCCAGCCGCTTCAGCCTGGGCGAGGTGCTGCGCGTGGAGCACTTCAACGACCACCTGCACGAAGGCCGCGACCGCACCCGCTCAGACCACGGCTTCGTGCGCGCCGTGCTCAAGCTCTACCCGCAGCGCTGGTCGCGCGCCGTGCAGGCCGCCTCGTCAGACCCGCCCCTCTGACAAGGCCTTCAGCCACGCCAGCAGGTCCGCGTCGGCCCAGTAGCCGATGTGGTCGCCCGGCGTGAGCAGCTCGCGGTTGTGCACGCCCTCCAGCTCGACGGCGCCGCCGATGTAGTCGGCCGGCCGGCACAGGTTGATCCAGCGAAAGCGCTCGGGCTGCAGCTTGCACAGCCGCGCGAACCCCTGGCCCAGCACCACGTCGAGGAAGTTGCGATACAGCGTGGACAGCGGCGAACCCACCGTCACCAGCGTGAGCCGCACCGGCGAATCGAGCAGTACGCGGGCCATGCGCGAAAGCATGGTCGCGGCGATCACCGTGCCCTGGCTGTGCGCGAACACGATCACGTGGCGGCCGTTGCACGGCTCGTCGAGCAGGCGCAGCGCCTGCCAGAACCGCGTGAGCGTGTCGCGGCGCGTGTGCAGGCCGCGACGCCGCACGACGAAGAAGAACACGTCGCCCAGGGCGTCGAGGAAGGCCGCGAACGGCCGCGTGGCCAGCGGCACCAGCAGCAGCACGTACTTGGTCGATTCGAGGAACACCGCGGCCGCGTCGGGCGCGGCGGCCGGGCCCAGGCGCTGCGGGTGGTAGACCTGCGTGCGCCACAGCACGAAGCCCAGGCTGGCCAGCAGCACCACCGGCATCAACGCCAGCAGCACGCTGGCCCAGAAGCGCGCAAAGGCCCCGGCGGGGTACCACGGCTGGCCGCGCCGGTCTTGCGACACCTCGGTGCGCGCGAACAGCACCCAGGTGACGCTGGCACTCACGACGAGCAGCAGCCCCACCATCGCAACCCAGTCGGTGCGCAGGCATTGCTGGCACAGCCGGCAGTCTTCGAACAGGCCGCGCTCCATCACGCGGGCCAGCAACAACAGGCCCAGCCCTGCGCCCCAGCCCACCACCACCGCGACGTTGCGGCCAAAACGCTGCACCGCCTTGAACTGCCAGGCCCCCAGCAGCAGCGCCCCCGCCAGGGCCAGCGCCATCAGGCTGGCGGCCTGCTGGCCATCGACCGGTGAAAACGGCATGGCCGACGCAAAGGCCCGGCCCCAGTTGCTGCGAACCGCCTGTTCCATGGGCAGCAGCATCACCGACACGGTGAGCGGCTGCACCACCACCATCAGCACCACGGGCAGCCACAGGCAGCCGATGCGCGACAGCCGGTGCAGGCCCCGCCCGGGGTCGCGCAGCGCGATCTCCATCGACGTGAAGACCACCGCACCGGCCGCCGCCAGCGTGGCCCAGCTGTGCACCGCGCCCGATACCTGCGCGAAGCCGCGGTGGCCGTCGGCGCCGAAGCAGGTCCACCAGCCGGCCCAGGCGGCGTAGGCGGCGAACCACACACCGCCGGCGGCCAGCGTCCACGTGAGCGGCTTCACCAGCGCGGCCACGTACAGCGACAACACCGCCACCATCGCGCCGCTGGCCATGCGCTCACCAGGCTCGAGCTGCCACAACAGCGCCGACAGCACCGGCGCCAGCGACGCCCACACCAACACGGCCTCGATGAAGAACAGCGTCGGCGTGCCGCTCCACAGCCGGTTCGTCAGCGTGCGCGAACGCCACGCGCCGTACACGCCGATGCGCGCGAGCGCCAGCAGCACGGTCACGAAATTGCGCGCCAGCCCCAGCGCGTTGGGCATGGCACGGCGCACTTCGGACCAGTTCACCTCCACCAGCCGCACCGGCGCACCAACACCGCCCTCGCCATTGCGGCCGGCGCGCAACAGCGTGTAGCGCCAGCCTTGCGCGAACACGGTGTCGCGCTGCAGGTCTTCACGCCGCGAAAACGCCGACTGGCTGGCCACCGAGCCGATCACGTCACCCGGAGCGAAGTCACCCACGCCGTGCATCACCACGATGGGCGCACGCCGCCGCGGCTCGGTGGCGGCATCGAGCCCGCCGGGAGCGGTGACGCGCCCTTCGCTCGCATGCGTGGCCTCGCCCACCAGCGGCAGGCGGTGCGCGCGATCTGCAGGCGGGACTCCAGGCGGCTGCGACGGCAAGACGTGGCTCCCTTCAGGAGGTTTTGGCGTGGCTTGGGTTGTAGCTTCCGGCATGGAGATTGCCAATGCCGAAACATAGGGAGCCACGGTTTGCATTTGGTCGCGTACGGCAACAGTGAAACAAGCCGGGGCCCCCTAGGCTCCAATGTTTTGAAATCCACCGAGGGCGGCTTGTGCGGCCGCGCGGAGCCCCGGGGCGACCGTTGAGAGGGCAGTCACCATGAAACACCATTGGCACACCGCCTGGCACGGCCAGGACATCGTCGTCTACCGCGACGAAACCGAAGTCGATCGGCTGCGCGCCAGCGAGATCCGACGGGTCATCTTCGTGCAGGACGGCCCGGGCTTCTCGGCCGGCGACCTGGCGTTCGCCGTGGTCGAGTTCGACAACGAGCACGTGGTGCTGCCCGCCGAAACGGGTTTCGCCGGGCTCGTGAACTTCGAGCGGCAGGCCTTCTGGGCCGCCAAGGACTGCATCTACTGGGCCGAGCAGCGCCACGCACACCTGCCGGCCAGCTGCCGGCGCGGCCCGTGGTTCCTGAGCCGCGCACCGCAGTTCGTGCGGCTGCCCCACGCGGAGCTGGCACCGCTGATCGAGCAATGGCACCTCGACGGCCCGCAGACCTGGGACCAGCGCCGCTGGCAGCGCATCGAAAACGAGCGCCCGTTCGGCGCTTCGAGCTGGCCTTCACGGGAGCGCGGCAGCCACCCGGCCGCCCGGGCCTGAACCGGTGACCGGGCCGGCTGGCCCGACCACTTTGCACTGGGCAACGCCCGCCGGGGCGCGCAGGCGCCCTGAGCGATCGGCCTGCTTGCCTTTGCCGCCTGCGCCCGCGGCGGTACCACCCTGGGTACACACCTCACGCCTCCGTGGGCCCGGAGGGCGCTGGGAACACGCACCCCGGCTCTGCCCCGCGCATCCCCGTCCCGTCCACCCCGGAAATTTCGATGACGGAGATGCCACCAAGACACCGCCGAAAGATGAACGCCCGCAGCGTCACGAAATGGTCAAGCCTTGATCTATCGTGAGTGACAGCATGCCGGGAGCTTTGCTCGATGTACTCGATGCCTCCTGCTACCGCATCGAGATGGCAAAGCGTGACCCAGGCAAGAAGGACGTTGTCTTGAAGTACCCACTGAAATCGATCTGTACCGCGATGGTCGTGCTGGCAACCGGCGGTGTTTACGCCGCTGACTGGCCGAGCGGCCATTCGAAATGCGTCGACGAAGGCGAAACCTGGCCCGAGCACCCGTTCTGTGTCGTTCGGTATCAAAGACAAGTGGGTGTTGAAAACCTTCAGCGGTGACGTCGCTTGCACGGTCAAGACCTTCGGTGCAGACCCGTACCCCGGCAAGGTGAAGAAATGCGCGGTGGGCAAGACGGGGGCGCCGTCTGCGACTCCAACGCCCACTCCCGCGGCCACTCCGGCGCCGACTCCGGCCCCGAAACCCACACCTATCCCCACGACCCCGAAGCTCACGCCCGCACCTGCTCCGACCCCCACGGCCACGACCACCGGCCCCTTCGGCTTTGCCGCCTCGGTGACCGGCGGCGCAGGCGGCGAAGTCGTGCGCGTGACGACACCTGACTGACGAGCTGCAGAGGGCCTTGTGCCGCACCATGTCCGCCGGCAACTGCAGCGACACGACACCCCGCGTGATCGAAATCGCTTCGGTGATCGATTTCACCGGCACCGAAGGCACGGCCATGTGCAACGGCAAGCACTACTGGAACCTACTGTTCTACGGCAACGGCAACGTGACGTTCGCCAACAACTGGATGCATGACTTCACCGGCCGTGCCCCGCGGGCTGCCTACGGCGAACAGTTAATGCATCTGGTCGACAACGTCTTCGAAAACGGCGCCTGGCATGCGCTGAACACCGGAGAGACGTCGGTTCGCGTGCTCGCTGAGGGCAATACCTTCGACCACGTGCAGGTGCCCGTCCTGCCCGACTCCACCCCGGGCAACGTGTTCGCGCTGCGGGAGCAGACGCAGGCATCGATCAGCCTGTGCACGGCAGCCATCGGGCGTGCCTGCGCCATCAACACGGTCACCCCTGCGCAGGGCTTCACCAGCGACTCGACCGTGCTGACCACCGCGGCCACGCTGCGCGCCGGCCTCGTCAAGCCGGGAACGGACGCCCCGCGGGGGCCGGCACGCCGATCCCCCCGGCGGCCGGCGCCCTTAACCCCGAAAGCGCAACGGCTGCGTTGAAGGCTCATGTCCTTCACGGAGCCGTTCCATGCGCCACTTCCAAAGCCCCTGCGCGTCGCCGCTGCAGCGGCGCTGCTTCACCGTTGCGTTGGCACTGGGCTGTGCCGCCCTCGCCGCGTTCACCGGCCTGCCCGGCACCGCGCAAGCCACCGGCCGCACGGTTGACGTGCGCCTGATCGACCGCGACAACGGCCAGGCCTTGCCCGTGTACCGGCACCGTGGCCACGGCTACACGCCCGGCCGCCCCGGCACGCGCTATGCGGTCGCCTTGCGCAACCTCACCGGCGAGCGGCTGCTGGTGGTGCTGTCGGTCGATGGCGTCAACGCGATCACCGGCCAGACGGCGCACTGGCACCAGAGCGGCTACGTGCTCGACCCCTATCAAAGCTACGAGATCACGGGCTGGCGCAAAAGCCAGAGCGAGGTCGCCGCCTTTGAATTCACCGAGCTGCGCGACTCGTACGCGGCGCGCACCGGCCGGCCCTTCGACGTGGGCGTGGTCGGCGTGGCGGCCTTCCGCGAAAGGCGCCCGCCATGGCTCCACGAGCCGGAGGTGTCGCAGTCGGCGCCCGGCCCGCTGGCCGAGCAGCGCGCCGAAAAGAGCGCAGGCGCTGCCGACCGCTCGCGCGACTCCGCCGCGGCGGCCACCGCACCGGCGCCGGCCGAGCGCCTGGGCACCGGCCACGGCGAACGCGAAACCTCGTGGGTGCGCAACACCCGGTTCGAACGCGCCGGCAGCACGCCCGACGAAGTGGTGGCGCTGCGCTACGACAGCTTCGAGAACCTCGTGGCGGCCGGCGTCATACCACGGCGCTACCCTGCGCCGCACGGCAACCCGCGGCCCTTCCCCGAGGCGCCGCTGGCCGGCTATGTACCCGACCCGCCGCGGCGCTGGCCCGAACACAACGGCTGGTGAATGCACCGCTCGCCGGCGCGGTGCAGCGGCGCGTAGCATCGCTGCCGATGGAGGAGACCGCCACACTGGCCGCGCCCGACGACACGGAGGCCGATGCAGACGAGTCGCTGATGCTGGCCTTTGCCGCCGGCGACGCGGCGGCCTTCACGCGCCTGTACGACCGGCACGCGAAGCGGGTGCATCGCTTCATCTTGCGCAGCCTGGGCGCCCACCATGCCAGTGCGGCCGACGACGTGCTGCAGGAAACGTGGATCACCGTGGCAAGGCAGGCGCCGCGCTATGTGCCGACGGCACGCTTCTCGACCTGGCTGTTCACGCTGGCGCGCAGCCGGGTCATCGACCACCTGCGCCGCCAGGGACGCGGCCATGAGCTGTCGATCGACGCGCAGGCCACGGATGCCGATGGCGAGACGGATCACTCGCTGGCCGATTGCATCGCGGCCGATGAACGCCATGAACCGCTGCGGCGCCTCGAACACCGCGAACAGGCCCTGGCCTTCTTCACTGCGCTCGAAGCGCTGCCGCTGGTGCAGCGCGAAGCCTTCCTGCTGCAGGCCGAAGCCGGCCTCAGCGTCGAAGAGATCGCCGCAGCCACCGGCGTGGGCGCCGAAACCGCCAAGAGCCGGTTGCGCTATGCCCGCGCGAAACTGCGCGAAGCCCTGGCGGCATGGAACTGACCAGGCCCTTTGACATGAGACGTCCAATGTCAACCTGTACTTTCCGGGCCGCCGCGCCGGGCCGCTCCCAAGCAAGACCCGCCCCCCTCGCGGAGGGGCGTCCGCTGTATTCAGCGGATGGGGTGTCGTCATCCCCCCTGGCCGCCGCGCCGGGCCTGCCGGCCGCAGAGCTTGCCGGCGTTCGTGCCGTCCAAGCCGGCGCAGGCCGGCTTGGAGCCGCGGTACTCACTCCCGCGCAAGGTCCCCCCCTCTCGGAGGGTCGATCGCTATGCTCAGCGAGCGGGGTGTCGTCATGACCCCTCGCCCACCCGCCGCACCGCCCCGAGACCCGCTGCTGGAAGCCTATGCGCAGGCTGATGGCTTGCTGGGCTCGGGCGCTCCGCAGCCCGCCGAGGCCGTGCGCGACCGCGTGCTGGCGGCCGCACTGGCAGCGGGCCGCACCGAGGCGCCTGCAGTGGCGCCGGTGCCCCAGCGCGCCGGCAGCGCCGCCAATACGCCGCGCTGGCGCTGGGCAGCCGTGGCCGCCTCGGTGTGCACCGTGTCGCTGGCCACGCTGGTGGCCCTGCGCGTGCAGATGGAAAGCCCGCCGGAGGAATTTGCACGCGAAGCGCCGGTAGCAGCCACCCTGCCTGCACCGGCCCAGCAAACCTCGCCCGCCGAAGTGGCACCAGCCCCGGCCCCCGGCACAGCACCGGCCGAGGCCGCCGCTGCCGACACGGCTACCGCCCCGCACACGCCGCCGGCTGCCGCCGGCAAGGCCGAGATGCGCGCGCGCAAGGCAGCGGCCGAGGCAGACCGGGAACGCAAGGCGCAAGCCCAACCGGCGCGCGAACGTGAAGCCGCGGCTGCCCAGGAGAAGGAGACTCGCGGTTCGCCCCCCGCCCCGGCAGCCGCGATACAGGAAGCCGCACCGGCCCCGCAGCGCAGCCTCGCTGCGCCAGCCGACGCAGTGCCCGCCAAACAGCGCGACCTCTCGCGCCTGGCGGAACCCACCGCCCCTGCCCCGGCAGCACCGGTACCGCCGGCCCGACGCGAGGCGGCCACCGAGCCCGCCGCTCCTGCCACACCCACGGCGCAGGCAGCCGCAACCCCGAACCCGCGTGATGCGGCCGGCGACAACGACACACGGCAACTGCGGCAAAGCAGCCCCGCCTTCGCCGGCGCCGCCGCGCCGGCACTCAAGGCCCAGCAAGCCCCCGCACAACGAGCCGGTGCCGCCGCGGCCAACGCCGCGCTATTGCAAGCCGCCGAAGCCGGCGATGCTGGCACCGCGAAGCAGGCCATTGCTGCCGGAGCCGACCGGCAGGCCCTCAATGCCGCCCTGCACACCGCCGCCGAACGCGGCCACCTCGAAGTGCTGCGCACCGTGCTGGCGGCCGGCGCCGACGTGACCAGCCTCAACCGCTACGGCGGCACCGCGCTCATACCGGCCAGCCACTATGGCCACGTGGCCATCGTGCGCGAGCTGCTGCTGCACACCCGCGTCGACCGCAACCACGTCAACAGCCTCGGCTGGACGGCACTGCTCGAAGCGGTATTGCTGGGCGACGGCGGCCCCCGCCACACCGAAATCGTGAAGCTGCTGCTGGCCCACGGCGCCGACCCGAACATCGCCGACCGTGCAGGCGTGACGCCGCTGCAGCACGCGAGGCAGCGCGGCTACGCCGCCATTGCTCAGGCCATCGAAGCAGCCGGCGGGCGCTGAGGTGTTGCGTCAGGCCGCAAACAGCGGATGCCGCAGCGCCTCGTCCAGCCTCAACACCGGCGTCACGCAGGCATCGACGCTGTCGAACAGCTGCACCCAATGCGCCAGCGGCTGCGAGGCCAATACGGTCTGCAGCTCGGCGCGCAGGGCCAACGCCGCGTCGCTGCCCGGTGCCTCACCGAGGGACCAGTGGCGTCGCTCCCATTGGGGGCAGCCGAGGGCCTTGCACAGCGACTGCCAGAACTTGAGTTCCAGCGCGCCCACCGCGAGGTGGCGGCCGTCGGCCGTGCGGTAGACACCGTAGCAAGGCGCCCCGCCCGAGAGCAGGTCGCGCCCGGCCGGCGGCACCCGGCCCTGTGCTTCGAGTGCGGTACGCACCACCACCTGGTGGCGCATCACCTCGTGCGTCATCGAGATGTCGACGTGGCGCCCGCGCCCGGTGCGCTGCGCGGCCAGCACGGCTGCCAGCAACGCGCTCAGCGCCGCCTGCGCGCCACCCAGCAGATCGCCGATCTGGAAATTGGGCAGCGCGACCTCGCCATCGGGCGTGGCGACCTGCTCCAGCACACCGGCCATCGCGATGTAGTTGATGTCGTGACCGGCACGCTGTGCCCAAGGGCCTTGCTGGCCGTAGCCGCTGATGGACACCATCGCCAACTTGGGGTTCAGCGCCGACACGGTGTCGAAGTCGAGCCCCAGCCGCGCCATCACGCCGGGGCGAAAGCCCTCGACCAGGGCGTCGGCGCTGCGCAGCTCTTCGAGCAGCGTGGCCTTGCCCTCGGGGCTGCGCAGATCGAGCCGCAGCACGCGCTTGCCGGCATTGAGCTGGCGGTAGAACGGGCCGGGTTCGCCTGCGGCAGCCTCGGCCTGGGTACGCCACAGGGCGCGGGCGCCATCGCCTTCACCGGGGTCTTCGACCTTCAGCACGTCGGCGCCCCATTGGGCCAGCCGCAGCGTGGCCAGTGGCCCGGGCAGCAGGCGCGAGAGATCGACGATGCGCAAGCCATCCAGCGCGTCGTGCAGTGGGTCTGCACCGGCTGGACGATCGGTCACTCGAACTGCCCCTCGCGCAGCCACTTGGTGGCGACCCACTTCTCGCCGGCCTGCACCGGCGCACCGCCGTGCAGCGTCTTCGTCATGGGGTGTGGGCGGTCGTAGCTGAAGAACACTGCATTGCCCTTCATCGGCGCGACTTCGAGGTGCACGTCGGGGAAGGTGGTGCCGCCGCCGCGCTCAGGGTCGTTGAGGTACATCACCAGCGTGCCCACGCGCTGGCCGCCGCGCTTCAGGATGGTGGGCGTGCCCGGCTGCGCGGGGTCGAAGTAGTCGTAGTGCGGCTTGTATTCGGCGCCAGGGCGGTAGTGCAGGATCTGCAGGCCTTCGCCGTTTTCGATCGGCCAGTTCACCAGCGCGGCGATGCGCTGTTCGAGCCGCGAGATCACCTCGTGCTCGCCACGGCGGAAGAACATGCCTTCGCTGGTGCGCGCGGCGTTGACCTCACTGCCGCCGGTGGCGTTGTCCACCGTTTCGGAACGTGCCAGCCGGGGGCGGGCCAGGTCGACGATGGCGTCGCATTCCTCGCGCGACAGCAGGCCGCCGAAGACTACGACGCGCGGGTTGCGCATCGCCATCACGATGCGCACGTCGCGGTCGAAGGCCCGCACGACGCTGGGGGAGCCTGCGATGTCGGGCTCGGGCACCGGCTTGGGCGCCGGCAGGCCGGCCGCCTTGGCGTGTTCGTCCAGAAAGCCCTGCAGGGTCTCTTCGAGGGCGCGGATTGCGACCTCTTCCTCCCAGCCGCTGTCCATCATCGACTTGAGCACGACGTCCGGCTTGTGCCCGGCCTTCGCCTGCTCGACGATCCAGTGACGCAGTTCGGGGGTGATGCTTTGAGCGCTCATGGCGGCGATTCTCGCAGTGACCGGTAACTGGTGACCAGTGGCCAGTACCAGTCACCAGTCACCGGTCACAGGTCACTGTTACGACGCCGGAACACCAGCCGGTCGGGCTCGCTGGCCGTTGCGTCGAGTGAGTAGCCCTCGCGGTCGAAACGCTCCAGCACCTTGGGTGTCTTGGCGCGCTTTTCGATCGCGTAGCGCACCATGAGCCCCCGCGCGCGCTTGGCGAAGAAGCTCACCACCTTGTAACGCCCGCTTTTCCATTCCTCGAACACGCAATGAACCACGCGGGCTTTCAGTGCCTTCAGATCGACGGCCTTGAAATATTCCTCAGACGCGAGGTTCACCACGATGGGCGTCTTTTCGCCGGCCAGGCGCTCGTTGAGGTGGGGAGCGATGGTGTCGGCCCAATAGCGGTAGAGGTCCTTGCCGCGCGGGTTGACCAGCCGCGTGCCCATTTCGAGCCGGTAGGGCTGCATCCAGTCCAGCGGGCGCAGCACGCCGTACAGGCCGCTCAGGATGGCGACGTGCTGCTGCGCCCATTCGAGGTCTTTTTCGCCCAGGCTCGCGGCCTGAAGGCCTTCATAGACGTCGCCGTTGAAGGCCAGCGCGGCCTGCTTGCTGTTGCGTGCGGTGAAGCGACGCTGCCAGGCGGCATAGCGGTTCACGTTCAGGTCGGCCAGCGCCTCGCTCAGGTCCATCAGCTCGGCGACCTCGGCGCTGGACTTTTCGCGCAGCACGCCGATCAGCTCGGCGGCCCGGTCGGCGAATACCGGCAGCGTGTGGGCCGCCACGTGCGGCGGGGTGTCGTAGTCGAGCGACTTGGCGGGAGACAGCAGAAACAGCATGGCGGGCAATGGCAAATGGGTGGGCGAGCGTATCAGCGCTGGTGCCTGGCCACCGAGACGCATAAACTTGCCTTTGGCAAGCATTTAAATGCCATTTGCCTACACAACTTGAAAGGCCTCGCGATGCACGATGCTGCTTCCCCTGCCCTGGTCGAGCGCGTTGCCGCGGTGCGGCGTTTCGGGCGCTTCTACACCCAGCACCTCGGCCTGCTTGACGACGGCCTGCTCGACACCGGCCTGGGCCTGAGCGAGGCCCGTGCGCTATGGGAGCTGGCGCATGCCGACGAGGCGCAGCCGCCCACGGCCACCTGGCTCGCCGGCCAACTGGGGCTGGACGCCGGCTACCTGAGCCGGCTGCTGCGGCGCCTGCGCGAAGCCCGGCTCGTGAACGTGAGCCGCTCGCCCGCCGATGCACGGGCGCAGCAGCTTTCGCTTTCCGCCGAAGGCCGGCGCATCTACGCCGCGATGGACGCTGCATCGAGCGCGCAGGTCGCGCACTGGCTCGACGCATTGAGCGAGCCCGAACAGACACGGCTGCTTGCCGCCATGGGCACGGTGCAGTCGCTGCTGCTGGGCCCGCAAACGCCGCCGATGATCACGCTGCGTGAGCCGCGCGCGGGCGACATGGGCTGGGTGGTGCAGCGCCACGGCGCGCTGTATGCGCAGGAGTACGGCTGGAACCAGCAGTTCGAGGCCCTGGCCGCACGCTTGTCGGCTGACTTCGTCGACCACTTCGACCCGCAGCGCGAGCGCGGCTGGATCGCCGAGCGCGATGGCGAAAACCTCGGCTGCGTGTTCCTCGTGAAGGCGCCGGCCAATGAGTACGGCGAGCACGCGGCCAAGCTGCGCATGCTGCTGGTGGAGCCGGCGGCGCGCGGCCTGGGCCTGGGCAAGCGCCTGGTGAACGAGTGCGAGCGCTTCGCACGTGACAAGGGCTACCGCAAGATCACGCTGTGGACCAATTCGGTGCTGACCGCGGCACGGGCCACCTACCAGAAGGCGGGCTACCGGCTGGTGAAGCAGGAGCCGCATCACAGCTTCGGGCACGATCTCGTCGGCGAAACCTGGGAGCTCGATCTATGAAAGGCCATGCGCCTTGCCCGTGCGGCTCGAATGCCGGCTATGAACGCTGCTGCGGCCCCTTCCATGCCGGGGCGGCCGCCCCCACCGCAGAGGCCCTGATGCGCTCCCGTTACAGCGCTTACGTGCTGGCTCTGCACGACTACCTGCTGGCCACCTGGCACCCATCCACACGGCCTGCCGACCTGGGCGCCGACGAGCCCGGGCTCAAGTGGCTGGGCCTCGAGGTGAAACGCCACGAGCAAAAGGACGACACCCACGCCACCGTGGAGTTCGTGGCCCGCAGCAAACTCGGCGGCCGCGCGCACCGCTTGCACGAGACGAGCCGCTTCGTGCTCGAAGAAGGCCGCTGGTACTACGTGGACGGCGACATCCGATAGCCCCGTGCAACGGCGGGCCCACGGCGCTCCGCTATCCTCGGGCGACATGCGTTGTGAAGACGTCGCCTCCCATCCGGACTTCCGCCACGTACCGTCGATTGCCGGCGTGGCCGTGGACCTGCGCTATGCGAGCGAGCGCAACTTCACCGGCCGCAACCTCTATGGCTCGCTGGACTGCACCTGGCTGCACCGGCTCGCCGCCAACGGCCTGGAGCGCGCTGCCGCGCACCTGCAGCGCGAGGCGCCCGGCCATCGCATCCTCGTGCTCGATGCCTTGCGCCCGCACCGCGTGCAGGTGCAGCTGTGGGACTTCCTCGACGGCACCGGGCTGCGCCAGTACGTGGCCGACCCCGCGATCGGCTCCATCCATTCCTTCGGCATGGCGCTGGACGTGACGCTGCTCGATGCGAGCGGCGTCGAGCTCGACATGGGCAGCGGCTTCGACGAGATGGACGAGCTCTCGCATCCGAAGCTCGAAGCGCAGCACCTGGCCAGCGGCGCGCTGCTGGCACAGCACGTGAACCACCGTGAGCTGTTGCGCCGAGCCATGGCGGCGGGCGGCTTCAACGGCATCGACAACGAGTGGTGGCATTTCGACATGCTCGATCGCCGCCACGTGCGGCAGCACTTCACGCGCGTGGACTGACCGACAACAAGACGGATGACCAACATGCGCCCCTTCGAATCCATCCATTTCAAGAGCACCACGCCGGGCCCGCGGCTCATCGTGACCGGCGCGGTGCACGGCAACGAAACCTGCGGCACGGTGGCGATACGCCGCGTGCTGCAAGACATCGAACAAGGCCGCCTCGCGCTCATTGCGGGCGAAGTGACCTTCGTGCCCGTGACCAACCCGCTGGCCTACGAACACCGCCAGCGCCAGGGCGACCGCAACCTCAACCGCAAGCTCGCCCCGACCGGAGAGATCCACGAGTTCGAAGACCACGTGGCCAACTGGCTGTGCCCGCTGCTGGAACGCCACGAGGTATTGCTCGACCTTCATTCCTTTCACACCGCCGGTGAGCCGTTCGCGATGGTGGGGCCTGAGAACAACAGCGGCGCGCTGGAGCCCTTTGCCCATGCCGATCAGGAAGAGGCGCTGGCCGTGCGGCTGGGCGTGCGCCGCATCGTCGACGGCTGGCTGGGCACCTATGCCGCCGGCGTGGAGCGCCGCCGCGCGCAACTGGCAGCGGCCGGCCAGCCGCTGCACGAGCTCGATGC
This sequence comes from uncultured Rivibacter sp., assembly GCA_946480925.1. Next base: position 180,269 of record CAMLLU010000001.1, on the reverse strand, counting down.
GGACTACGGCGTGGGCACCACCGAATACATGCGCCGCGTGGGCGGCTGGGGCTTCACGCTCGAGTGCGGCCAGCACGCAGATCCACGCGCACCCGAGGTGGCCTACCGCGCCATCGTCAACACGCTGGCGCATCTGCGGCTGATCGATGCACCGCCGCCCGCGCCGGCCACCGCCGTGGAAGCCCTGCACCTGTTCGAAGTGGTCGACAAGGCGCATGACGACGACCGCTTCGTGCGCGAGTGGGCCAGCTTCGACGCGGTGCGTGCCGGCGAGGTGGTCGGCACCCGGCACGACGGCACGCCGGTGGAAGCCGCCACCGACGGGCGCATCGTGTTCCCCAACCCGGCCGCACTGGCGGGCCAGGAATGGTTCTACCTGGCGTGCCCGAGCCCGCGCTTTCGCGGCGGATGACGAACCACGGCTTCAGCGCAGGGCGCGCAGCGCGGTGAGCCAGTTGCGGTCTGAGGCCCCACGCGGCTTGGCGAGCCACAGGTCCACCCCGGCGGCGGCCGCGCCGCCCGACGGCGTGTCTTCGCCAGACAGCACCACCACGCGTTTCGGCGCCGCCGCCTCGCCGAGCGCACGCGCCTCGGCCACCAGCTCGAGGCCGCTTTGCCCGGGCAGGTTCAAGTCGGTGACGAGCACGTCGGCCTGACGCTCGCGCAGCACTTGCAGCGCCTCTTCGGCGCTCGCGGCCACGCGCAGCTCGTAGCCGCCGGCAGTCAGTTCCTCGGCGAACAGCGTCTGGTTCACCGGGTCGTCTTCGACGAGCAGCACGCTGCGCCATGGTGACGCACCCTGAACTGCGGGAGCTTCACGCGCCTGGGTCACGCAAACGCGCACGCGGAATTCGCTGCCCTGGCCGGGCTCGCTGTCCACCTCGATGGTGCCGCCCACGAGGTCGAGCAGCTGCCGCACGATGGCGAGCCCCAAGCCTGAGCCGCCGTAGCGCTGTTCGGCACCTGGCGCCTGCACGAAGCGCTGGAACACACGCTCGCGCACCTCGCGGCTCATGCCCACGCCGGTGTCACGCACGGCAAAGAACAGCTCCCAGATCGGCGTGCCGCTGTGGTTGGAGCCCACCACGCGGCCTTGCAGCCGGGTGGCCACCTCGCCACCCGGCGGCGTGAACTTGAGCGCGTTCGACACCAGGTTGGCCAGCACCTGGCGGGCACGCAGGCCGTCGAGCATCACTTCGGGCAGCGGTGGGTTCGGCAGCCCGGTGCCGAGCTTCACACCGCGCGATTGCGCCAGCGGCTCGAATTCCTGGATCACCTCGGCCACCAGCCGGCATACGTCGAGCGGCTGCACGTGCATCTCGATCTTGCTGGCCTCCAGCTTGGCCGCATCGAGCAGGTTGTTGAGCAGCTCCACCAGGTGTTGCGCCGCGCGGTTGATGGAGCCCAGCGTACGGCTCGTGCTTTCGGGCAGGGCCTCGCGCTCGAGCAGCTTCAGGCCGCCGGCAATGGCGCCCAGCGGCGTGCGCACCTCGTGGCCCATTTCGGCCAGGAACTCGGCCTTGGCCCGGGCCGTCTGGCGGGCCATGTCGCGCTCGACCGCGAGCGCCTGTTCGGCACGCTCACGGGCCTGCACCTGGGCCTTCAGGCGCCGGTTGTAGAAGGCCATCGCCAGCAGGGCCACCACCAATGCGGCGAACAGCGGGCCCACGAACGCGGCCACGCGCCACCACGAAACGCCGGGGCGGTATTCGGTGCGCAGCCAGGTGTTGGCCAGTGCATGGCGCTCGTTCTCGGGCGTCACGTCGAAGCCCTGCTTCAGCGCCGTGGCCAGCTCGGGCCGGTCGTTGCGCAGCATGAAGTACAGCTCGCTGGGCCGGCCTTCCACCGTGCCGGTGACCTGCAGCTTGCCGAGGAAGCGCGAGTTGATGAGCCGCACCGCGACTTCGAGGTTGGTGACGGCGGCATCGGCCTGGCCTTGCTGCACCGCTTCGAACGAATGCTCCACGCTGCCGGTCTCGAGGATGTGCACCGCCGGCGCCTCGCGGCGGATCGCGGGAATGAGGTAGTGCGCCGCGTCCACCGCCAGCGTGCGGCCGCCGAGCGAGGCCACGCTGTGCCAGCCGCCGCCGTCGAGCCGGCTCACCAGCACCGAAGGCGCCGTGTAATACGGCCCCACGAAGGAGGCGAACTCCAGCCGCTCGAAGGTACGCACGGCGGCGAGCATCACGTCAGCCTCGCGTTCGCGCACGGCCTGCATGCCTGCCTGGAACGACGGCATGGCCACGAAGCGGTAGCGCAGGCCGGCGGCGTCGGCCACGCGGCGGAACATCTCCACCGCGAAGCCGCTGGCCTCGCCGTCCTCACCCACGTAGGTCACCGGGCCGAAGCCCACGTCGAAGGCCACGCGCAGCTCCCCCAGCGCCTGCGCCGCAGCAGCACGCGCGCCTTGCACCAACGGGCGTTGCGGCGTGAGCGTCAGGTAGCGTGGCTGCCAGCTCGCGGCGATCCCGTCGAGCAGGCCACTGCCCATGGCGCGCAGTGCCACGTCGATGGCGTCGCGCAGCGGCACCGCAGTGGAGGCGAAATGCAGGTTGCCTATCGACAGCCGCGTGGTGCGCATCACCTCCAGGTCGGCCAGGCGGTGCGACTCGATGAGGTAGTGCGCCGGCGGCAATGCACCGAGGTAGAAGTCGGCACGGCCTTCGGCCACTGCCTGCAAGGCCTGCAGCGTGTTGTCCACCTTGAACAGCCGCGTGCCTGGGTAGGTGGCCTCGAGGTAGCCCTGCGCCACGTAGCCGCGCTCCACCACCACCGAACGGCCGCCGAAGTCGAAGCGCTCGGAAAAGTCCGTGGTGCCGCGGCTGCCGATGTAGGCCACCGGCAGCGACAGGTACGGGATGCTGAAGTGCAGCTCGCCTTCACGTTCCCTGCTGCGGGCCACGGAGGTCACCAAGTCCACCTGCCCGAGCCGCACCGCGGTCATGACCTGCTCGAAATTGTCGTACGCCTTGGCCGAGACCTTCACGCCCAGCAGGCGGGCCGTGGCCTGCAGCATCTGGGCCGAGGCGCCTTCGTAGCGACCGCCGGGGCCGTGCTGGTCGATGGGTGGCCATTCGCGCACGGTGGCCACGCGCAGCGTGGGGTGGGCCTTGAGCCAGGCTTGCGATGCGGGGCTGAGTTGCTGCTGCACCTCCGCTGGCTGGGGCAGCTGGCGCAGCGGTGTGTCATCGGCCACCGCGGAAGTCGCGCACAACGCCAGCAGCCACCACGCCCACCTGAGCGCAGCGCCCCGCAACGTCCGTCCCAGGCTTGCCCCGACCGTCATGCGTCTCCCCACGGCGCACCATCGCCCGCGCATTGTGGCAAGGCATCATCGCCGTGTCGCATTGTTTGTGAAGCCTGTTGCGTGAACTCCGTCGCTGTGCTGCCCGTTCTCCACCTCGACGCCTGGCTCGTGGCCGTGCACAAGCCGCCCGGCCTGCTGGTGCACCGCACCGGCCTCGATGCACATGAAACGCGCTTTGCGATGCAGATGGTGCGCGACCAGCTCGGCCGGCTCGTCTACCCCGTGCACCGGCTCGACAAGGGCACTTCGGGCGTGCTGCTGTTCGCGCTCACGCCCGAGGTGGCGCGCGAGCTGGGCGCGGCGTTCGAGGGCCAGCGCGTGCACAAGCGCTACATCGCCTTCGTGCGCGGCTGGCCCGCCGGGCGAATGCTGGTGGACCACGCGCTGCGGGAGGAAGACACGGCGCGCGACGCACCTGCACAGCCCGCCACGACGTTCATCGAACGGCTGGCCCCCCTGGAGCTGCCCGAACCCGACGGGCGCCACGCCACCACGCGCGCCGCGCTGGTGCAGGCCGAGCCGCACACAGGCCGGCGCCACCAGATCCGCCGGCACTTGAAGCACATCGCGCACCCCGTCATCGGCGATGCAACGCACGGCAAGGGGCCGCTGAACCGCTGGTGGGCGGCGCGCCTGGGTCTGCAGCGGCTGTGGCTGCATGCGCTGGAGATCGAGCTGCCGCATCCGGCACGTGAAGGCGAGAGGCTGCGCATCGGCTCCGGCATCGAGCAACCGTGGAACGAGGACTGGCAGGTTCTGCTGCGCCACGAAGGGTGGGTCGGCGGGCGACCTGCCCCTACACTGCGCGCCCATGACGCTGATGACGCCCGCTGACATCGAAGCCTTCTTCGCCACGCTCAAGGCCGCCAACCCGCAACCGGCCTCGGAGCTGGAGTTCACCTCGGTGTTCGAGCTGCTTGCCGCCGTGCTGCTGTCGGCCCAGGCCACCGACGTGGGCGTGAACAAGGCGACGCGGCGCCTGTTCCCGGTGGCCAACACGCCGCAAGCGCTGCTCGACCTCGGCTACGACACGCTGTGCGAGTACATCAAGACCATCGGCCTGTACCGCAACAAGGCCAAGCACCTGCTCGAGACCTGCCGCATCCTGGTGGAACGCCACGGCGGCGAGGTGCCGCGCTCGCGCGAGGCGCTGGAGGCGTTGCCCGGCGTGGGCCGCAAGACCGCCAACGTGGTGCTCAACGTGGCCTTCGGCGAGCCGACGATGGCGGTGGACACGCACATCTTCCGCGTGAGCAACCGCACGCAGCTCGCCCCCGGCAAGAACCCGTTGCAGGTGGAGCTGGGGTTGCTCAAGCGTGTGCCCGAGGCCTACATGGGCGACGCGCACCACTGGCTGATATTGCACGGCCGCTACGTGTGCCAGGCCCGCAAGCCGCGCTGCTGGGAATGCAAGGTGGTGCCGTGGTGCCACTACGACGAGAAGCTGCTGCAGCCGCAGTAGCGGCACATCACGCGCTCAAACCCATCTCGCATCTTTGGCAAGATGCACCCCACGACAAGCAGAAAGTGGGTGGAAAGGGATGGCCACACTGATACCTGCCCTGGGCAGCTGCGTCTCGCGCATGACGCCGGGCGAGCGCCGCACCGCCGAGCGGCTCGAACAGAAGCTCGACGCCGACTACCTCCTCTGGTACGACGTGGCCGTCGGCCCCCGCTACCAGCACCCGGACTTCGTGGTCTTGCACCCGCGCCGGGGCATCCTGATCCTCGAGGTCAAGGACTTCCGGCTTTCCACGCTCATCCAGGCCAACAAGCACACGTGGGACATCCACGGCGAGCTGGGCCCCAAGACCATTGCCAACCCGCTGGAGCAGGCGCGGCAGTACACCCATCAGGTGGTCAACGCGCTGGAGCGCGACCCACAGCTGGTGCACCCTGAAGGCCGCCACCAGGGCAAGCTTGCCTTTCCATGGAGCTACGGCGTGGTGCTGCCCAACATCACCCGTGCGCAGTTCGACAAGGCCGAACTCGGCCACGCCATCGAGCCCCACCGCGTGATCTGCCAGGACGAAATGGGCGGGCAGGTAGACGCGGAGGCATTGCAAAGCCGCCTGTGGGACATGTTCCCCTTCATGATGGGTGGCGCCATGTCGCTGCCGCAACTCGATCGCGTACGCTGGATCATGTTTCCCGAGGTGCGAGTGCCGGTGCAGGGCGCCCTGTTCGCGGCCGGTGCTGAGGCCGGCGAAGACGACGAAACCCTTGAGCTCCCCAGCATCATGCGCGTGATGGACCTGCAGCAGGAGCAGCTGGCACGCAGCCTGGGCGAGGGACACCGCGTGATCCACGGCGTTGCCGGCTCGGGCAAGACCATGTTGCTTGGTTACCGCGCCGAGCACCTGGCCAAGGCGCAGACGACGGCCAGCAAGCCCATCCTCGTGCTCTGCTACAACGAGCCGCTTTCCAAGCAACTGGCCCGCGTGATGGACGCCAAGGGCGTTGCTCACCGCGTGCATGTGGTGCACTTCCACAAATGGTGCCGCGACCAGCTCGTGCACTTCGGCCAGGCCCTGCCCGGGCAAGTCGGAGCGGCTCGATACGTCGCGGAACTCGTCGAGCGCGTGATCCGAGCCGTGGAACGCCGGCAGATCCCTGGCGGGCAATACCAGGCGGTACTCATCGACGAAGGCCACGACTTCGCGCCTGAATGGCTCAAGCTCGTGGTACAGATGGTGGACCCGACCACCAACAGCCTGCTGGTGCTCTACGACGATGCGCAAAGCATCTACGAGCGCAGCAGGAGCAAGCAGTTCAGCTTCAAGAGCGTGGGCATCCAGGCGCAGGGGCGTACCACCATCCTCAAGATCAATTACCGCAACACGCGGCAGATCCTGCAGGCTGCCAGCCTGGTTGCGGCCGACCTTTTGACCGCCGAAGACAAGGACGACGACGGCGTGCCGCTGCTCAAGCCCGTGAGCTGCGGGCGCAACGGGGAACCGCCGCTCATCATCCGCCTGCCCACCTTGCGCGAAGAAGTGCAGAAGGTGGCCGAACTGCTGGGCGCCGCCCACGAAGAAGGCCACGCCTGGAGTGACATGGCCATTCTCTGCCGGCACTACAGCGAGATGGAGACCTGCGCCGGCGTGCTGCGCCAACGCCGCCTGCCGCACCAGGTGCGCAAAGGCTCGGGCAGCTACGACCCCGCTGCCGACACCATCAAGGTGCTGACACTGCATGCCAGCAAAGGGCTCGAGTTTCCGGTGGTGGCGATGGTGGGCGTGGGCCACATGCCCGCACAGGGTGAAGACGAACGCGACGAGGCTCGCCTGTTCTACGTGGGAGCCACCCGGGCCACGCAGCGGCTGATCATCGGGGTCGGCGGGGACGGGAGGTTTGGAGCACGGCTGGCGGGTTGACCCAGCAACTGCCATAGGGCGGCGCAGCCGACCAGTCTGCAGCCGTGAAGGCTCGATCCGGTTGATCGGTCAACCAGCGTGCCATCACCATCCAACCGCCGTGCGCGACCACGAGCGTGCAATGCCCGGCATGCGCTTGCATGAAACGTCGCACGCGATCGGCGAACACCGGCAAGGCTTCGCCACCGCCGGGCGCATGCTTCGCGAAGTCCTGCACCCAGGTGTCGATGTCTTCGCGCGGCAGCTCGCTCCATGGGCGGCCTTCCCAGGCGCCGAAGTGAAGCTCGCTCAAGGCGGCGTCGACGCGGTGCTGCCAGCCCCAGCGGCGCAACCACTGGCCCACATCGCGGCAGCGCGTCAGCGGCGACGTCCACACCACGTGGGGCAGCGCCTGGCGTCGTGCCACCTGGCGGATTCGGTGCGCCAGGCGCTTGGCCTGGCGGCGGTCGACCGGCAAGTCGCACTGGCCATAGCAGCGCCCCGCCCCGCCCTCCGGCCGCGGGTGGCGCCACAGCCACAGCGACGACGACACCGGCTCAGACATGGCGCAGCAGCGCCAGCAGCCCGAGGTAGGCCGTGAGCTCGCACAACTGCTGCGTCGCGCCCAGGCAATCGCCCGTGTAGCCCCCCAAACGCTGCTTGAACCAGCGCGCGCACAGTACGGCACAGGCAATGACCAGCAGCAAGGCGCCCATCACTGCAAGCGCCGCTGCAGGCCGCCACGCCGCGAGTGCGGCGGCCACCTGCAGCACCCAGCCCCACGACACCCAAAGCCCGGCTGCTGACAGCCGCTGCGCCAGCGGCTTGGCCTTGGCGTGCTCCACGTCACCGGCATAGGGCAGCCAGCGGATCAGGCTCACCGCCGCTGCACGCGAAGCCCCGTGCGCCAGCACCAGCGCCGCGGCCACCCAGCCAGTGGGCAGGCTCACGAGCGCGGCAGCCTTGAGGCCCAACATCATGGCGATGCCGATGGCGCCATAGGCGCCGATGCGCGAGTCCTTCATGATGGCCAGCGCACGCTCGCGGCTCGTGGCACCACCGAGGCCGTCGCACACGTCGGCAAAGCCGTCTTCGTGGAACGCACCGGTGAGCAGCAGGCCGGCCGCCACTGACAGCCCGATGGCCACCGCCGGTGGCCACAGCCACAGCGCCGCGTGATACACCACCGCGCAAACCGCGCCGACCACGATGCCAACCGCCGCGAAGTGGCGGGCGCTGTCGTGCAGCCATTCGTCGCGCCAGCCCACCCAGCGCGGCACCGGCACACGCGTGAGGAACTGCAGCGCAATGAAGAAGAGCCGCAGTTCGTGTTGCATCACAGCGCGTCGGACACGCCTGCGGATTCGAAGCTGGCCATCTCGCACAACAGGTGTGCGGCCGAGTCGATGAGCGGCCAGGCCAGTGCCGCGCCAGAGCCTTCACCCAGGCGCAGGCCGAGGTCCAGCAGCGGTTCGGCCCCCAGGTGCTCGAGCATCAGCGCGTGCCCTGCCTCGCCCGATCGGTGCGCATACACGCAGTACCCGTGCACGGCCGGCTGCAGCGCATGGGCCACGAGCAATGCGCTGGTGGCGATGAAGCCATCGACCACCACGACGCGCCGTTCGCTGGCGGCCTGCAACGCGGCGCCCACCATCATGGCGATCTCGAAACCGCCGAACGCGGCGAGCGCCTGCAGCGGCTCATGTGCCTGCCCGTGCGCTTCGAGCACGTTGCGCAACACCTGCGCCTTGCGCGCCAGCGCCTCGTCGCTCAGGCCTGTGCCACGCCCGGTGCAACGCTCGATGGGGGTGTTCGTGATGCGTGAAAGCAGCAGCGACGCACTCGACGTGTTGCCGATGCCCATTTCACCCAACAGCACCGCGTTGCCCGGCAGCCCGCGCACCACGGCACGCCCGGCGGAGACCGCACCGACACATTGCTCCACGGTCATGGCTGGCTCCAGCAGCGCATCGCGCGTGCCCGGGCCCATCTTGCGCAGCAGCAGGCCGGGGGGATGCGTGCTCTCCCCGAGCGAGGTGATCCCCTGGCCGCCACGCCGCACGGCCGCTCCAGGCAGGGCCCGCCCGCTCTCGACGGGGTGCCCGGCGTGTTGATCGGGCACGGTGCTGGAATTCACGCCTGCATCGATGACCGTCAGGGCGAGGCCATGCTGGCGTGCCAGCACACTCACCGCAGCACCACCGGCGAGCATGTTGCTCACCATCTGCGCGGTCACGGCTTGCGGATAGGCCGATACGCCGCGCGTGGCCAACCCATGGTCGGCCGCAAACACCAGCATCTGCGGTTCGCGCAGCACCGGGGCTTCGTCACGCAAGATGAGCCCGAGCTGCAGCGCGAGCGACTCGATGCGGCCCAGTGCGCCCAGCGGCTTGGTCTTGCGGTCGATGCGGCGCTGCAGCCGCGCGTGCAATGCCGCGTCGTGAACCGGTTCGATACGGGGGAGCTGCTGTTCCAGTGTTTTCATGATCATGGAGTGCGAATTTCAGGGAGTCGATGTGCGAGTGCGCAGCCGCGCGCGTTCGGCGCGCACTTCGTCGAGCGCCTGGCACAAGGCGCGGGCGCCTTCGTCGATGCGCGGGCCCTGGCGGCTGATCACGTCGCCGGGCAAGGTGTAGAGCCAGCGGTGCTGCACGGCAGGCATCTGCCGGAAGCTCGCCCACATCTCGAACGACGGGAGAGCGGGTTCGCGGCGCGCCCCGCCGCCGGGGGCTTCAGGCCCGCCCTCACGCGCGGCCATGATCACTTCCGGCCGCGCGGCCACCACCGACTCGGTGGACAGCTGCGGCACCAGCGGCGCGAGGTGGCCGAACACGTTGCGCCCGCCGCACAGGCGGATCACGTCGCTGACGAGCTGGCGGTCGTTCACCGTCATCAGCGGCTGCTGCCACACCTGGTAGAAGACCCGCACGGGCTCGCTGCCCGCGTGCTCGGCCCGCAAAGACGCCAGTGCGGCGGTCAGCGCCTGCGCCTTCTGCCCGGCCGCTGCTTTGCGACCGAGCAACTCGCCCACGCGTTCGATGGTGCGGGCGATCTCGTCGAGCCGTTGTGGCTCCAGGTACACCAGGCGCAAGCCTGCGGTCTCGAGCTGAGCCAGTTCGCGCCCCGCATTGCCGTGGTGCCACACCAGCACCGCATCGGGCTTGAGCGCGACGATGCGTTCGATGTCGAGCCGCTGGTGGTCGCCCACGCGCGGCACGGTGCGGGCTGCCTCGGGGTGGTCGCTGGTGGCCACGGTGCCCACCAGCTGCGCGCCGCCGCCCACTGCGTAGACCATTTCCGTGAGATTGGGCGCCAGCGTGATGACGCGTTGCGCCGGCCCGTTCAGCACGTGCCGGCGGCCGGCGTCGTCGGTGATTTCAAGCGCGTGGGCTGCGCTACAGGCAGCAACCAGCAGGGTGCAGGCAGCCAGTCTTTTCATCGGGGCGAGTCCTTCACGGCAACTGGCAGGCCCGCGACCATCCACGTCACGCGGTCCGCGAGCGCGGCAACGTCCTGGTGCAGCCGGCCGAGTGCATCGACCACTGCACGCGTGGCGGCATCCATCGGCACCACACCCTGGCCGATCTCGTTGGACACCAGCACCGCGGGAGCCTGCAGCTGCGGCAATGCACGCAGCAATGCAGCCGACTCGGTCTGCACATCGGCCACCGGGAGCCCGGGCGGCGGGCACATGAGCTGCGACAGCCACAGCGTGAGGCAATCGACCACCACAAAGCCGCGGGGCGCGGAGGCCGCCTGCAGCAAGGTCCCGGCCAACGTCTGTGTGGGGCCCACCTCGTGCAGCCGCCAATGCGCCGGGCGCGCAGCCTTGTGCCGCGCAATGCGCTCGGCCATCTCGGCATCGCCGGCCAGCGCGGTGGCCAGCAACACGATCTCATGGCCTTGCCGCTCGGCCTCGCGGGCCAGCGTTTCGGCAAAGCGGCTCTTGCCCGAGCGGGCACCTCCCAGCACCAGGTGCAGCCGGCTCATCGCTGCACCTCCACATGGCGCGCCGGACCGACCCAGAAGCGCTGCACGCCGCACACCTCCACGCGATCGACCGCCACGCCGAACGCGGCCGACAGGTGGGCCGGCGTCATCACGTCTTCGCGCGAGCCCACGACGGCACCGCCGCGGCCGTCGAGCAGCGCTGCGTGCGTGGCCAGGCGCGCGGCAAGGTCGATGTCGTGCAGGCTGGCAAAAACGGCGCTGCCGCCGGCCGCACGCTCGCGAAGCACGTCCACCAGCAATTGCTGATGCGCGAGGTCCAGGTGCGAGGCCGGCTCGTCCAGCAGCAGCCACGGCGCCCCCTGCAGCAGGCAGGCCGCTACCGCGACGCGCTGGCGTTCGCCGCCCGAGAGCGTGCGCACGTCGGCCTCGCGCAGGTGCAGCAGGTCGAGCTCGCGCAACACCCGCTCGATCTCGCCGGGCTGTGCAGCGTCGGCTTCATCGCCCCAGCCCGACCAGCGCGACTGCGGCCGGCGTGCGGCCCGCACGGTGTCTTCGACGCTGCTCGGGAATGGGTCGATCCAGAACTGCGGGCACCACGCACGCCAGCGCGCCAGCTCCGCGACCGGCCAGGCCGCGAGTTCCTGCCCCTGCAGCACCACATGCCCTGCCGCCGGGGGCAGCAGGCCGGCCAGCGTGGCAATCAGCGTGGACTTGCCTGCGCCATTGGGCCCCAGCACCACCCAGCAGTCGCCGGCCCGCACATCGAACGCCAGGTCGCGGCACAGCACCCGGCCGTGGCTCGTGGCGCCCGCCCTGAGTTGCAGTGCACGCACCTGCACGTTCAACACCCTGTCGTTCATGGACGCCTCCCGGCGCGGCTCAGCAGCAACCACAGGAACACCGGCACGCCGACGCCGGCCGACAGCACGCCCACCGGCAGCTGCACCGGCGCAACGATGGTGCGTGCCACCGTGTCGGCCGCGGTAAGGAAAGCACCTCCAGCCAGCACGCTGGCCGGCAGCAGCCAGCGCGCGACACGCAGCCCGGCCAGCCGCAGCGCGTGCGGAATCACCAGCCCGACAAAGCCGATGGCGCCCGCGGTGGCCACGGCCGCGCCGGTGGCCACCGCCGCGGCGAGCAGTGCGATGCGCCGGCGGTGCACCACCGACACGCCCACCGTCGCCGCCCAGGCATCGCCACGCGCCAGCAGGTCGAGTTCGTGCGCCGCGGGCCACACGAGCACGAGGCACACCGCCACCGCAAGCCACACCGGCACCCACTCGGTAGCACCGTTCAGGTCGCCCAGCAGCCAGAACACCATGCCGCGCAACTGCAGGTCGGGCGCGAGCGTGAGCAGCAGCGACACCAGCGCCGACGAGGCCGAGCCCAGCATCACGCCGATGAGCAGCAAGGTCACGCCGGCCTCGCTGACGGGCCCGAGCGCCGTGGCGCGCGCCATCACACGCCACGACAGCGCGAACAGCACCATCGCCGCCAGCGCCGCGCCGGCCGCCGCACCGATCGGCGGTGCCCACACGGCCCACGCCGGCGCGAGCAGGATGGCGAACAGCGCGCCCACCGAGCCGCCGCCGGAGACACCCAGCACGTAAGGGTCAGCCAGTGCATTGCGCGTGAGCAGCTGCATCAACGCCCCGGCCAGCGCCAGCGCAGCCCCGGCACCAAAGCCGGCCAGCACACGCGGCAAGCGGATCTGCCAGACGATCTGCGCATCGGCCCAGCCGAAGCCCGACGAGCCCGCGGAGAGGCCCAGCGCCACCGCGGCACCCGCGCCCAGCAGCGCCAACGGCAGCCACAGACGGACGGAGGGTGCGGCGAGCATGCTGGGGTGGAGGGTCAGAACGCCTGGCTGTCGTAGCTCAGCACCAGCCACAGCGCGCGGCCCGGCGCGCCGTAATCTTTGACCGGCTCATAGCGCTTGTCGAGCGCGTTGAAGAGCTTGGCCTCCACGCGCCAGTTGCGGGCCAGCACGTAGTGGGCGCTCAGGTCGAGCAATTCGTAGGACGGCATCACCGTGCCGCCGGGCTCAGGGCGCTTGCCCACGCCCTGCACCGCAGCGCGCGCTCCCCACTCCGCTGCATGGTAGGCCAGGCTGGCGTTCGCGGTGTGCGCGGCGCGGCGCGGCAGGCGGGTACCGTTGGCCGCATCGGTGGCATCGAGGAGTTCCACGCCGCCAGCCCAATGCCAAGCACCTTGCGCCCCCTGCGCAGACAGCGAAGCCCCTTTCAGACGGGCACGGTTGACGTTGCGTGCGCAGCCGAAGTCGTAAGCCGGATCCGCCGGGCAGAACGAACGGTCCATCTCATAGACGATGAGGTCGCGGACACGGTTGCGATACGCCGTGGCCTGCACGCTCCAGGACTCCTCGCGCCACGTGGTGCCGACCTCGATGCTGCGCGACTTCTCCGGCTGCATGGTCTCGACGCCGAAACCGGGGAAGTACAGCTCATTGAAGCTCGGTGCACGAAACGCCGTGCCGGCCGATGCCCGCACCGACCACGGCTTGCTCAACTGCAGCGCGTAGCCGAGCTTGGCAGTGGTGTGGCCGCCATAGACGCTGTTGCGGTCGTGCCGCACATCCACCTGCCAGCGGTGGGCGTCTTGCGTGCCGGTGTAGCTGAGCACGAGTGCATCGTTGTCGCGGCTGCGCTCATTGGGGTTGAACGATGGCGACTGCACCGTTTCCTCCAGCCGCTCGATCAGCCCGACGAGCGTGTGGCCCTGCGCGAAGTCCCAGGTGTTCTGCCAGCCCACCTGGCGCCGCTCGGTCTCGAAACGGCTCAGCGTGGTGCCGCCCGAGGCCAGCTTGTCTTCGTTCTGCGAAAGCGTGAGGTCGCTGCGCCAGGTTTTCGTGACGCTCGCGGCATAGTCGAGCGCAACCACACGCGTGTCGAGCTTGTTGCGGAAGTCTGGCGACGCGTCGGCAGTGAAGTTGGGAGGTGGAAATTCTGCGCCGTCGTACTGCGCATCGAGCCGGCTTTCGGCCCAGCGCAGGCCGATGCGATGGCCGTCGACGGGGGTGTACCCCAGTTGCGCCGAGCCGCCGCGCCGGCGGAAGCCGTCCTTGTCGGGGTTGTAGCTCTGGAAGGTATCGCCCGGTGCAGCAATGGCCGAGATGCCGTCGCTGGCTTCGCGCGAAAACGACACGGCGTAGTCGAACCCGCCGATGGCACCGCTCACACTGCCGGAAGCCTCGTTCGAGTCATAGCGGCCTGCCGCCAGGCTGGCCTGCACGCGTGGCGCACCGTTGGCGCCGCGCCGCGTGAAGATCTGGATCACGCCGCCCATCGCATCGGCACCGTAGAGACTGCTGCCGGGCCCGCGCAGCACTTCGATGCGCTCGATCTGCGCGACGCTCAGGCTTTCGAGCTGCGCCTGGCCCAGCGTGGCGGAACCGACCCGCACGCCGTCGATGAGCACGACGGTGCTGTTGGTCGACGTGCCGCGCACGAAGAAGCCGACACTCTGCCCCGGCCCGCCGTTGCGCACGATCTGCACGCCAGCGTGTTCACGCAGCACGTCTTCGACGGTGCTGCCGGCAGCGTCGCGCAACTGCTCGGCATCGATGACGACCACGTCGGCGATCACGCGGTCGAGCGGCGTGGCCGTGCGGGTCGCGGTCACGACCACCGGCGACAGCGCAGCCGCGGCGGTTTGGGCGGATGCGGGCGCGGCGCAGGCCAGCAGCGAGGCGAGCGCAACGGCAGCCCGCGCGAAAGGTGCGTGCGGCACCACGGGAGAAAACGACATGTTGAATGGACGAACGCGGTGCACGTGCCAGCTTCCCCGCAGGCCCATGCGACATGGCACCGCACGCGAACGTGCCGCACCCCCCGTTGGCCGGTATCCGGGCTGGCGGAACGGCCCATGCGACCTTCCCGGAAGACGAGCCTCCAGTGGCTGTGCGCAGGGTGGGGAACGAATCCCGTCCGCTTACCGTTGCGGGGGCAGCGCAGGTTGGGTGGTGTCGTGGCGACGGCACGACCTCCCTGCTTCCCGTTTAACCGCGCCGGTGTGAACACCGACACGAGCACCAACGCGGCAAATTGTAAAGGTGGGCTGGAGCGCCCCATACAATGCCGCGAGGTTGTAGGCGAGGCCGAGGAACCGATGTCGAGAATGGACGAGCTAGCCGAACGCGTGGAACGCCTGCTGCTGCGGCACGAGGAGCTCAAGCGCACCAACACGCTGCTGCAACAGGAACTCGAGGCGGTGAAAGCCGAGCGCGATTCGCTGCGCGCGCGCCTGGGCGCCGCACGCAGCCGCATCGACGCGCTGCTCGAGCGCCTGCCGGCCGATCCGCCGGTGGAAGACCACCGTGCCTGAAGCCCCTGGAGTGGTCATGAAGCAGATCGAAGTGACGATCATGGGGCAGAGCTACATCCTCGGCTGCCCGGAAGGCGGCGAGACTTCGCTGCTCGAAGCGGTGGGCAACGTGGACCGCGAGATGTGTGCGATCCGCGATGCCGGCAAAGTCAAGGCACGCGAACGCATCGCCGTGCTGGCTGCATTGAATCTTGCCTATGCATTGGCCGAGCGCCCGGCACCTGCCGCAGCAGCGCCCGAACCTTTGCTGACCGACAGCAGCCTCGAGGGCAATGCCGGTGCCGACGTCGACACGCTGATCCGCCGGATCGACAGCGCGCTAAACGAAGACGGCCGGCTCTTCTGAACGTGACGAACTTGGCCCTTTTGCCGCACGGGTAGGGCCCTTGCCATTCACACTCACGCTCTAGAATGGTTTCGTCCGTCGCGTTCGCGGGAGTTTTATATTTCCTTGAACCGATGCTCATTGAGCAAGGGCCTGGAACATCGACTGGCTGGTGCGATCGTCTCGCGTCAGATGAACCCGAAGCCTTTCTGACCTCGCCCACCTGAATCCCCTGGGTTCAGGAATGCGGCTCTCGGCTCGCGGCGGACACCTTCCCTGCACGCACCGCGAGCACACAAGAACAACACAGCGATGGCCGTCCAGTACTGGTTGATGAAGAGCGAGCCCGATGAGGTATCGATCGACGACCTCGCCGCGGCCCCCAAGCAGACCGTGCCGTGGACCGGCGTGCGCAACTACCAGGCGCGCAACTTCATGCGCGATGCCATGCGCGTCGGCGACGGCGTGCTGTTCTATCACTCGTCGTGCCCTGAGCCGGGCATTGCCGGCGTCGCTGAAGTGGCGTCCACCGCCTACCCCGACGAAACGCAGTTCGATCCGAAGAGCAAGTACCACGACCCGAAGTCCACGCGTGAATCGCCGCGCTGGCAGCACGTGGACGTGAAGCTGGTGCGCAAGACGCGCCTGCTCAGCCTGAAGGAAATGCGCGCCACACCAGCGCTGGCCACCATGCGCACGTTGCAGCCAGGCAATCGCCTGTCGATCACGCCTGTGACGCCTGCCGAATGGAAGGCCATGATGCAGTTGCTGGAGAGCGCTTGATCCTCGAATGGCAGCTGGTCGCCGAGCTGCTGCTGCTCGGCTGTTTCACCGGGTTCCTGGCAGGCCTCCTGGGCATCGGCGGCGGCATGCTGATGGTGCCGTTCATGACCTTCATCCTGTCGCACCGCGGCGTGGAGTCGGCGCTGGCCGTCAAGATGGCGATCGCCACGTCGATGGCGACCATCCTGTTCACGTCGATCTCCAGCGTGCGTGCGCACCACAAACGCGGCGCGGTGCGCTGGGAGATCGTGCGCACCCTGGCGCCGGGCATCGTCGCCGGCGGACTGCTCGCGGGCGCCGGTGTGTTCGCGCTGCTCAAGGGCACGGTGCTCGCGCTGGTGTTCGCGTTGTTCGTGGGCTTTTCCGCCACCCAGATGCTGCTCGACAAGAAGCCCGAGCCGACGCGTCAGCTGCCGGGCACTGCCGGGCGGCTTTCTGCGGGCGGTGTCATCGGGTTCGTCTCGGGCCTGGTGGGCGCCGGCGGCGGCTTCATCTCGGTGCCCTTCATGACGTGGTGCAACGTCAACATGCACAACGCCGTGGCCACGAGTGCCGCGCTGGGCTTCCCCATCGCGCTGGCCAATACCGTGGGTTATGTGGTGGGCGGCAGGTCGATCGACAACCCGCTGCCCGGCGCCTTCGGCTACCTGTGGATCTCGGCGCTGCTGGTCATCGCCGTGTCGAGCGTGCTGTTCGCTCCGCTGGGTGCCAGGGCCGCGCATGCGATGAACGTCCGGCAGCTCAAGCGCGTATTCGCCTTCCTGCTGTACGGCCTGGCGACCTACATGCTCTACAAGGCCTTGGGGTAGTGACCGTGTGGTGACCTGTGACCTGTGCTAGCCACTGGTCACTGGTCGAACCGGATGCTTGCCAGTGCCACGCGGTTGCCACCGCGGCGGCGGGCTTCGGCAAGGGCCGCTTCCGAAGCCTCCATCAGCCCTTCGAGGGTGCTGGCAGTGTGCGGAAAGCTTGCCACGCCCATCGACACACTGAAGTGCAGCTCCTGGCCGGCCAGCGCGACGATCTGCGTGGCGCACTGGCGACGCAGGCCTTCCATGCGGGCATGGGCCGTGGCCAGGCCGACGCCCGACAGCAGCACTGCGAAGTTCTCGTGCTCGAGCCGGCACGGCGCATCCATCGCCCGGGTGTTGCTGCGCAGCAGCCGGCCCAGGGCTTCGAGCACACGCTGGCGGCCTTCGGCACCGTACTGGCGTGCGGTTTCGTCGAGCGCGTCGATCGCCACGAACACCAGGGCGAATTCACGGTGCTCGCGTGAAGACAGATCGACCTCGCGCCGAAGCTGGTCTTCGAAATGGGCGCGGTGGTACAGCCCGGTGGTGCTGTCGCGCACGCGCTCGTCCTGCAGCTCGCGGCGCAGCATTTCGTTGGCGCCTTGCTGCTGCTCGAGCTGCTCGAGCGCCGCTTGCAGTTGGGCCTCGCGGCGGTGCTGTTCGGTCTTGTCGAGCCAGGCACACAGCAGCTGCATGGGCCTGCCATCGGGAGCGAACAAGTAGCGCCGGGTGGCCTGCAGGTCGCGCCGGCCGGCGCCCAGGTCGAGGCGGTGCTCGGTCGTGGCGGTGCCGTCCAGGCTCAGCGCCTGCTGCTCGGCAGCGCGCAGTGCCGCGGCCAGCGAAGCCTCGAACAGCTCGGCATCGGTGTGGCCGACGAGCTGCTCGGCCGGGCGACCGAACAAGCCCTCGGCAGCGCGATTGACGTGAACGTAGCAGCCAGAAGCCACGTCCTTGAGCGTGACGCCGATCCCCAGCGCATCGAACAAGGAGAGCGCCACGGCGCCCGGAACAGACGCGGCACCGTTGGGGGACAGACCCTGGGCGTCGTGCTGGGTCATCACGTTGGCTTCCTCGGCATTCGGGCTCTTGGCCCCGGGGTTGAGTGGTACTGCTTGCCGCGTCGGAAGACTTTTCCGGATCCGGCAGAGGTTGTAACGGCCGATGATAGCCGCAGGCTTTGTCAGCCTTGTATCCCGTGATCAATGGGGCAAGCCGGGGAACTTGCAGCACCACGCGGTGGCGTTTGGCGGCGTGCAGCGGCTGGCTAGCGCAGGTCGCCGGCCAGGCTGGCCAGCGTGTCGGGCGCGATGCTCACGTGCACCGGATAGTTGCTGTGGTCGCACCCCAACTTGACGGCCGCACCGGCGCGAATGGCCGCCGCCAGTGCCGGAGGGAATTCGAAGCGCAGGAAGTGCACGGACGAGGTTTTCTCGGCGTTCTCGCGGTCGAGATCTTCGTCGGCGATCGCATAGACCCGCGACCGCCCCTCCACCTCGACGAACATGCGGTCTTCCACGCCGATCAGGCGGCCCAGCTCGCGCCTGCGTTCGTGCACGTCGGGGTACTCGAGCAGCAGCGTCGCCTTCCAGTTGCTTCCGTCGGGCACCAGCGGGTTGTAGGCGTCTACCTCCTGCTGGATACCCTCTTCCTCGAAGATCTTCTCGACCCGCAGCATCTCCTGGATCTGGTAGCGGATGGTGGTCTCGTCCTCGAACTGCACCGTCATGTGCTCGCCCAGGTGCACGCTGCGCAGGCGCCGATGCGGGATCACGCTCGCCTTCATGTCCTTGCGCGCGCGGGCATAGGCTTCGAGGGTCAGCAGGCTGTCGCGGGTGATTGCCATCTGGAGGTGCCCTCAGGTCAATCCGTAGGCGCGACGCACGAGCGTCAGCGGGTGTTGCAAAGCGGCGGCGGGCAGACCGTTCTCGGCCATGCCCTGCGCGATGTGGTGCCCGGCCAGCGCACAGTCGGAGCTGATGACGTCCGGCCCCTTGCCTTCGGCGTTCGTCTTCCCCATGGCCTTGAACACCGGCTTGCCGATCTTCATGGCGATGTCGTGATACGGCTTTTTCACGCCGTAGGTACCGGCATGGCCGGAGCAGCGCTCCACCGTGTTGAGTGTCAGCGTGACGTGCTGGCCGACAAGCTTGAGCATCTCTTCAGTCTTGCGGCCGATGTTCTGCACGCGGCCGTGGCAAGGGATGTGGTAGCTCACCTGGCCGAGGTCTTGCGAAAAGTCTGTCTTCAGCAGCCCGTCCTTGTGGCGCGCCACGAGGTATTCGAACGGGTCCCACATCGCCTCCTTCACGAGCTGCACGTCCTCTTCCTGAGGAAACAGCAGCGGCAGCTCCTGCTTGAACATCAGCGTGCACGAGGGCACGGCCGACAGGATGGCGTAACCGTCCTTCGCGTATTTCGCCAGCACCGGGATGTTGGCGTTCTTGTGCTTCTCAACCGACTCGAGATCACCCAGTTCGAACTTTGGCATGCCGCAGCACTTCTCCTTTTCGAGGATGACGTAGGGAATGGCGTTGTGCTCCAGGATCTTCAGCAGGTCGAAGCCGATGCCGGGCTCGTTGTAGTTGACGTAGCAGGTGGAAAAGATGGCCACCTTGCCGGGTGTGCGCTCGCCTTCCTTTACCTCTTCGCTGCCGCTCTTCTTCGCGCTCCAGCGAAAGCGCCTGCTGGCCAGCTCGGGCATCCAGGCCTTCTTGTCCACGCCCAGCTGCGACTCCATCGCGTTGCGGGCGAAGCTGGTCTTGTTGACGGCGTTGACCACCTGCACCACCACCGGAATGCCGGCGAACTGGCCATGCACGTCGGTCGACGCCAGGAACCGGTCACCCGCCTTGACCTCGCCCTTCCTGAATTTGATGGCCTTGGCCCGCAGCATGGCGTGCGGGAAGTCCAGGTTCCATTGGTGCGGCGGCACGTAGGGGCACTTGGTCATGTAGCACAGGTCGCACAGGTAGCACTGGTCCACCACCTTCCAGTAGTCCGTGCGGGCCACGCCATCGACCTCGCCGGTCTTGCCTTCGTCCACCAGGTCGAACAACGTCGGGAACGAATGGCACAGACTCACGCAGCGCCTGCAGCCGTGGCAGATGTCGAAGATGCGCTCCAGCTCGTGGAAGCACTTCTCCTCGTCGTAGTAGTCGGCATGCTTCCAGTCCACCGCGTGCCGGGTGGGCGCCTCAAGATTTCCCTCACGATGGCTCACCAGAAGCCTCCGCCAACCAGGAGCCGAGGCCGCCAAGGCGGCCTGCGGCGATCAGAGCAGACGCCGCGGATCCGGCTCCGCCGGTCCGCCAGCGTCGCCCCCTTGAGGGGAGCAGCGTCAGCTGCTACGGGGGTGGACCTAGTCCACCAGCGCGTCCAGCGCCTTCTGGTAGCGGTTGGCGTGCGAACGCTCGGCCTTGGCCAGCGTCTCGAACCAGTCGGCGATCTCCTCGAAGCCTTCTTCGCGAGCCTGACGAGCCATGCCCGGGTACATGTCGGTGTACTCGTGCGTTTCGCCGGCCACGGCGGCCCTCAGGTTGTCACGCGTGGCGCCGATGGGCAGGCCGGTGGCCGGGTCACCCGAGCCGTGCTCCAGGAATTCCAGGTGGCCGTGCGCGTGGCCGGTTTCACCTTCGGCGGTGGAGCGGAACAGCGCCGCCACATCGTTCTGCCCTTCGACGTCGGCCTTGTTGGCGAAGTAGAGGTAGCGCCGGTTGGCCTGCGATTCACCCGCAAATGCGTCCTTCAGGTTCTGTTCGGTCTTCGAGCCCTTGAGCTGCATAACGATCTCCTGACGTGGGGGAACAGGGAACAGCCCATCCCGTGACGCGGGATGCGGAAAGGACACTACTCCTGTGCAACGGGGCGAGTCCAATTGCCCGGGCCTATATGGGGCATTGCTGCGGGTTTTTCCTAGCCCCAAGGCGCGCCCGGCGGCACTACAGGCCGCGATGCGGCGTGCAGCCTGGCCGCCCGTCAGCCGATCAAGCCCTGCATGCCGTGCTCGTACTGGCCGGTGAGCCGATCGAACAGCTCGAGCAGCGCTTCGCTGCTGCCGGCCAGCGCCAGGCGGCCGTCGGCTTCATGCACGCGCTTCACGGCCGCCAGCATGGCGCTCCAGGTGCGTGCCGCCGTGGCCAGGCCTTCGCGGATGTCGCGCGTGGACAGCGGCACGCCGCCCAGGTACTGCAGCGCCTGGTCGAACTCGCTCACGATGTGCTTGACCTCGGCCTCGGCGCCCCGGGCGGCATCGCCCTGCAGCAGATGCGACAGCAGCGCCTGCTTGGCCAGCCGCTGCGACAGCATGCGCTGGCGGCCTGAGACGTTGATCACGTGCAAGGTGCTGGCCAGGCCGCACGATTCGAGTGCGGTGGTCAGCCGCTCGGCCTGCGTCAACAAGCGCTCGGCCAAGGCGTCCAGCGCCTGCAGACCGGCCACGTCGGCAGGCGCCGACAGCTTGGCACGCAGTTCGGTCCACGGCGCCATCGCGGCATCGAGCAGGTCGCCGAAGGTCGGGCGCGACAGCAGCTTGGCCAGCACCGCCAGGTTGTCGTCCACACGCTCGACGGACTGCACCAGCAGCGCCCGCGTGGCCGCCGCATCGGTGCCTGCGCAGCCCAGTGCGTAGAGCTTCACCAGCCGCTGCGAGAGCATGCGCAACTGGCCGGCGCGGTTGATCGCATCGGCATAACGCGCCATGTCGATGATCTGCTGCGAGACCTGGCCCACACGCTGGTTGCCGTGCATCGAGGCGCTGCGCAGCAGGCGAAAGGCCTCTTCCTCGGACAGCTGCTGCGAGCGCATCAGGATGCCCTTGGCGCGGTCGACGAGCTTGCGCTCTTCGAAGCGGCTGCTGAGTTCGGCCATCGCCTCGCGCTGCGCACGCTCGTGCTTGAAGCGCGCCTGCGCCAGCTGCACCACCGCGCGCAGGCGCTGCGGCAGGTAGCCCTGCACTTCCCAGCACTGCACCCCCGCGGCCAGCGCCCTCTCCATGGCTTCGACCTCGGGGTCGCTGGTGAACACCACCACCGGCAGCGCCGCGTTGGCCTGCAGCGTGCTGAGCGCCGTGAAAAAAGTCTCTGCCGGCCGGGGCTGCCAGCACACCAGCACGTCGGGGTTGCTTCGCAGCGTGTCGCGCACCAGGTTGTCGCAACCGGTGGCACCAAGGACGTGAAATCCCGCGGCCGCGAGGTCGTCGGCCAACACGGGGGAGCCGGGGGCGAGGTCCTGGGCGACAAGAACGGAAGTCACGGAACGGCGGCCTTTCTGCAGAGGGAAACGGCCGCCTGCACGGCCGAGGGCCGGCAAGCATAGAGCAAGACCGCGACCTGCAGCGAGACCGACTGGCATGGTTGTTGCGATGCACAAGGCACTCGGGTGTGACGTTGCACCCGGACCGTGCAACAGCACCGCCGGTCATGCGCACACCGTCGTGCGCAGCCATGTGCAGATAAGTCCCGCCACCTCCTGGTGCGGGGCAAACCCCATGGCGAGCCCACACATGTCCGGCTTCAGAAGTTTTCTCCGCTCAGGCCACGCGCCGACCCTGTTCTCGGCGTTCCTGTACTTCGCGTTCTCGTGCTGCATCTGGGTGCTCAACGGTGCCATGGCGCCGTTCATCACCGAGGCCTACCAGCTCACGCCCGCGCAGAAGGGGCTGATGCTGTCGATCCCCATCATCGCCGGGGCGCTGATGCGCTTCCCGCTGGGCGTGCTCGCGCAATACATCGGCCGCAAGAACGCCACGCTGGTCGAGATGACGCTGATCGCCGTGGCCATGCTGTACGGCTTCTTCATGGTCAAGAGCTTCAACGACCTGCTGGCCATGGGCGTGCTGCTGGGCATTGCGGGGGCGAGCTTTGGCGTGGCGCTGTCGCTGGGCTCGGGCTGGTTCCCGCCGCGCCACAAGGGCCTGGCCATGGGTCTGGTGGGCGCGGGCAACGTAGGCACGGCGGTCTCGGTGCTGGTGGCGCCCCCGCTGGCACAGGCCTTCGGCTGGCAGACGGTCTACGGCTTCGCGGCCGCGGCCATCCTGCTGCCCATGCTGGTGATGATCGTGTTCGCCAAGGAGCCGCCCGACCTCGACGCACACGCCAGCTTCCGCGAACACATCGCCTGCCTGTTCGAAAAGGACGGCTGGGCCTTCAGCCTCATCTACGGCGTGACCTTCGGCGGCTTCATCGGCCTCACCACCTTCCTGCCCACCTACTACTACGACCAGTTCGGCGTCAGCAAGGTGCAGGCGGGCCAACTCACCATGCTGGCCGCCTTCATGGGCGCGGCCGTGCGCGTGTTCGGCGGCTGGATCTCCGACCGGCTGGGCGGCATCAACACGCTCACCGCGGTGCTGCTGATCGTGGCCGTGACGCTGGTGCTGTGCGGCTTCGCCTCCGCCTCGCTCGTCGCCACCACGCTGCTCTTCATGGTGTGCTTCTCGGCGCTGGGCGCGGGCAACGGTGCCCTCTTCCAGCTGGTGCCGCTGCGCTGGCCGCTCACCACGGCGGTGGCCGGCTCCATGATCGGTGAGGTCGGCGCGCTGGGCGGCGGCCTCGTGCCCAACGCGATGGGCCTGTCGAAGCAATACACCGGCAGCTACGCCTGGGGCTTCGTGTTCTTCGCAGTACTGGCCGTGGCCGTGCTGCTGATGATGCGGGTAATGCAGATCCGCTGGACGCGCACCTGGGCCGAGAAGGGTGGCCGTGCTCGCACCGTGCCACATGGCGCACCCCAGGACGCCTCCGCACGCACCCTGCAACGCGGCGCCTGAACACGCAATGAAGCCCCCCCTCTTCTCACGCGGAGCCGCAGGTCGCCAAGCGACCCTGCGGCGATCCGCACGGACGCCGTGGATCCGGCTCTGCCGGTCCGCCAGCGTCGCCCCCTTGAGGGGAAGCGCCGAAGGCGCTACGGGGGTGGACTCAACGGGGCAGGAAAAGCAGCCAAACAATCAGCAGCACATTGAAGAGCATCGAGATCGCCAGTGCGATCTGCCACAGCGCGCGCGGGTCGCGCACTGCCAGCGGCGTGGCACTGGGTGCGGCCAGCGGGCGCGAAGCGCCGCGCTCCAGCGCGAGCACCATCTCCTCGGCCGTCTCGAAGCGCTGCCTGGGGTCACGAGCCACCGCCTTGAGCACCACGTGGTCGAGCCAGATCGGCACTTCGGGCCGCAGGCGCGACGGAGCCCTCGGGTCCTGGCGGAAACGCGCCAGCTGGTAGGGCTCGATCTCGCCGTAGGGCAGCTTGCCGGTCAGCCACTGGTAGAGCGTAGCGCCCAGCGCGTAGAGGTCGCTCTGCGCCGTGGCACCGGTGTTGGCACCCTCATCGGCCGACCACTGCTCGGGGTTCATGTAGCTGGGCGTGCCGGCATGCAGCTCGCGTTGCGCCGCGGGCTCGCGGCCCGAGATGGCCACGCCCAGGTCGAGCACTCGCCATTGGCCGTCGTCGCCCAGGTGCAGGTTGGCAGGCTTGATGTCGCGGTGGATCACGCCCTGGCGGTGCAGCCGGCCCAGCGCACGGGCCGCGGCCAATGCACCGGCAAGGACCTCGCGCACCTCGAAGCGGCGGCCCTGCGCAAGCAATTGCTCCAGTGTGTGGCCGGCATGCCAGTCGAACAGCGTGTAGAAGGCGCCCGGCTCCCTGGGCTCGCGCACGCGCACGAAGCCGCTCGACTCGTGTTCGCCGTAGCGCTGCGTGAGCCGCAGGCCCAGCCAGGCCTCGTGCGCGAGCATGGCTCGCTCCTCGGGGTCGCTGGCACGGCTCTCGTGCAGGGTCTTCATCGCGAGCAGCTCGCGGGTGTCGAGGTCGCGCACCTGGTAGAGCCGGTGTACGCCGGTATCGGCAATGAGCGCGGTCACCGTGTAGTGGTCGATCGTGTCGCCCACCTTCAGGCGCGGCGGCACCGGCAGTTGGCGCGCGTGCACCAGCGCGTCGTCAAGGCGCAGCGGCGCGAGACCGCGCACGTGGATGACGAGCGCGCTGCTGTTGTCCCGGCTGCCGGCCCCGAGCGCGGCATTCACCAGCGCCTCGGCGGCCGCCTGTGCGGAGCCCTCGCGAGCCGCCAGGGCATGCTGCGCCAGCACGCGGCGCTTGAGCGCGCCGTGCACGCCGTCGCTGGTGAGCATGAAGACGTCGCCGCTGTGCAGCTCGCCCTGCTGGTAGTCGACCCGCACGTGGTCGTCGAGCCCGATGGCGCGCGTGAGGCGGCTGCGCATGTCGGGGTGGTCGAAGCTGTGGTCCTGGCTCAGCTGGGTGCACGCGTCGGCAGCATCGCCGCGCAGCAGCCATGCACGCGTGTCGCCCACGTGGGCCAGCGTATAGCTGTGGCCGCGCAGCACCAGCGCGGTCAGCGTCGTCATCGCGCTGCCGCCGCCCTGCGCGGCGCCCAGCTGCTGGCGGCGCCGGTTGTGGTCGGTGAGCCAGGCGTTCTGCGCGCCGATGAGGCGGTCGAGCACCACGCTCGTGTCCCAGGTTTCGGGTGCACCAAAGTAGTCCTGCACCAGACTCATCACCGTGGTCTGCGAGGCCATCTTGCCGCCGCCGCCCATCGACACGCCATCGGCGATCGCGGCGATCAGCCCGCGCGCCTCATCGTGGGGCGCTGGGCGCACCGCAGCGGCGAAGTCCTCGTTGTCCTCCCGCGGTCCACGCGCGCTGAACCAGCCAATGTCGACGTCGAAACTCATGATTCCCTTGTTCTGCGTCCTCAATGCTGTGCATCAGCGTTGAGCGAGCGCACCACGAAGCAAGAAACGATCCCAGAAACGGTGCATCCCGGTCTGGTGCATTCCCTAATTTTTGGCACCACGCTTGCTAATACAGGCGCGGGTGTGTCCCCACGAGTGATTGGTCAGGAGCGATAGCGATGAAGAAGATGAAGTTGGTGATGGTGGGCAACGGCATGGCCGGCGTGCGCACGCTCGAAGAGCTGTTGAAGATCGCTCCCGATCTGTACGACATCACGGTGTTCGGCGCCGAGCCGCACCCCAACTACAACCGCATCCTGCTGAGCCCGGTGCTCGCCGGCGAGCAGACGCTCGACGAGATCATCCTCAACCCGGTGAGCTGGTACGAAGAGAACAACATCACGCTGCACCTGGGCAAGAAGGTGGTGAGCGTGGACCGCAAGCGCCGCATCGTGCGCGCCGAGGACGGCACCGAGGCCGAATACGACCGCCTGCTGCTGGCCACCGGCTCCAACCCGTTCATCCTGCCGGTGCCTGGCAAGGACTTGAACGGCGTGATCGCCTACCGCGACATCGCCGACACCAACACGATGATCGAGGCGGCCGCCAAGTACAAGCACGCGGTGGTCATCGGCGGCGGCCTGCTGGGCCTGGAAGCCGCCAACGGCCTGATGCTGCGCGGCATGCAGACCACGGTGGTGCACATCATGCCGTGGCTCATGGAGCGCCAGCTCGACGACGTGGCCGGCGGCCTGCTGCGCAAGTCGCTCGAAGACCGCGGCCTCAAGTTCATGATCGGCGCGCAGACCCAGGCACTCATCGGCGACAAGGACGGCCGTGTGATGGCCGTGCAGTTCAAGGACGGCACCGAAGTGCCGGCCGACCTGGTGGTGATGGCCGCGGGCATCCGCCCCAACACGGAGCTCGCCGAAAAAATCGGCCTGCATTGCAACCGCGGCATCGTGGTCACCGACACGATGCAGACCGTGACCGACCCGCGCATCTACTCGGTGGGTGAATGCGCAGCGCACCGCGGCATCGCCTACGGCCTGGTGGCGCCGCTGTTTGAACAGGGCAAGGTGTGCGCCACGCACCTGGCCGAGTTCGGCATCGGCCGCTACACCGGCTCGCAGGTGAGCACCAAGCTCAAGGTCACCGGCATCGACCTGTTCTCGGCCGGCGACTTCATGGGCGGCGAAGGCACCGAGGAGATCGTGATGAGCGACCCCTTCGGCGGGGTCTACAAGAAGCTCGTCATCAAGGACGACAAGCTCGTGGGCGCCTGCCTCTACGGCGACACCGTGGATGGCTCCTGGTACTTCAAGCTCGTGCGCGAAGGCCGTTCCGTCGCAGACATCCGCGACAAGCTGATGTTCGGCGAGTCGAACATCGGTGACACAGGCCACGAAGGCCACAACAAGGCCGCGGCCATGGCCGACAGCGACGAGGTGTGCGGCTGCAACGGCGTCACCAAGGGTGCGGTCTGCAAGGCCATCAAGGAAAAGGGGCTCTTCACGCTCGAAGAGGTGCGCAAGCACACCAAGGCCAGCGCGAGCTGCGGCTCGTGCACGGGCCTGGTGGAGCAGCTGCTGATGTTCACCGCCGGCGGCGACTACTCGTCCACGCCCAAGAAGAAGGCCATGTGCGGCTGCACCGACCACAGCCACGAAGAGGTGCGCCAGGCCATCCGCACGCCGCTGCCCGACGGCTCCAAGCTGCTCACCATCGACAGCGTCTACAAGCACCTCAACTGGCGCACACCCAACGGTTGCTCGTCGTGCCGCCCGGCCGTCAACTACTACCTCATCAGCACCTGGCCGAAGGAAGCGAAGGACGATCCGCAGTCGCGCTTCATCAACGAGCGCAGCCACGCCAACATCCAGAAGGACGGCACCTACTCGGTGATCCCGCGCATGTGGGGCGGCGAAACCACGGCCGATGAACTGCGCCGCATCGCCGACGCGGTGGACAAGTACAAGATCCCCACCGTCAAGGTCACCGGCGGCCAGCGCATCGACCTGCTGGGCGTGAAGAAGGAAGACCTCGTCAACGTCTGGAAGGACATCGGCATGCCCTCGGGCCATGCCTATGCCAAGGCGCTGCGCACGGTGAAGACCTGCGTGGGCAGCGAATGGTGCCGCTTCGGCACGCAAGACAGCACGCAGATGGGCAAGGACCTCGAACGCCAGCTGTGGCGCATGTACGCGCCGCACAAGGTCAAGCTCGCGGTGAGCGGCTGCCCGCGCAACTGCGCAGAGTCCGGCATCAAGGACGTGGGCGTGATCGGCGTCGACTCCGGCTGGGAGCTCTACGTGGCCGGCAACGGCGGCATCAAGACCGAAGTGGCGCACTTCTTCGTGAAGGTGAAGACGCCCGAGGAAGTGCTCGAGTACAGCGGCGCCTTCTTGCAGCTCTATCGCGAAGAGGGCTGGTACCTCGAGCGCACCTGCCACTACGTGAGCCGCGTGGGCCTCGACTACGTGAAGAAGAAAGTGCTCGACGACGCAGCCAACCGCAAGGCGCTGTGGGAGCGGCTGCAGTTCTCGCTCGACGGCGAGCCCGACCCCTGGTTCGAGTTCGACAAGGCGGCCGTGGACACGCGCCAGTTCGACGCCGTGGCCGCCGTGTGACCATGACGCAGGCAGTACCCTCTTCGCCCCTGTGGCGCCGCCGCGGCGTGCTGGCGGCGCTGGCCGGCACCTCGTTCGCATTGGCCGGGCAGCGTGCACGCGCGCAGGTCGGCGACATCAACGACGCCATCAACAAGGCCGGCCGCCAACGCATGCTGTCGCAGCGCATGGCCAAGGCCTGGCTCGCCATCGGGCAGGAGGTGGACGTGTCGCGCGCCCAGCGCATCCTGGCTGACTCGATGGCGCTGTTCGACCGGCAGTTCGTCGAGCTGAAGGCCTATGCGCCCACCGGCGAAATCCGCGCTACCTACGTCGCGCTCGAAGCGGTGTGGGGCGAATACAAGACGGCGCTCGTGGGGGCCACGCCCAACAAGCCGGCGGCGCAGCAATTGATCGCGCTCGACGGCCGGGTGCTGCAGCTGGCCCACCAGGGCACGGTGCAGCTCGAAAAGCACTCGGGCAAGCCGGTCGGCCACCTGGTCAACCTGGCCGGCCGCCAGCGCATGCTGTCGCAGCGCATGGCCAAGTTCTACCTGGTGCAGAGCTGGAAGGCCGAAGTGCCCGACGCCGCCAAGGAACTCGGCAAGGCCCGCGACGAGTTCATCGCCGGCCTGAAGACGCTGCACGACGCACCCCAGGCCACGCCGGCCATCCACCAGCAGCTCGACCTCGCGCAGCAGCAGTGGGTGTTCTTCCAGAACGCGTTGGAGCGCGGCGCCGAAGGTGCCAAGACCGCGCAACGCGCCGAGCAGGTGTTCGCCAGCAGCGAAAACATCCTGCAGGTGATGGATCAGGTCACCGGCTTGTATGCGCGCCTCTCGGCCGCTTGAGAGCTTGAGAAACAGACACAGAACGAATACGGAGTCCCCATGAGTGATTGGAAAGCCATCTGCCGCGTCGAAGACATTCCCGTGCTGGGAGCGCGCCGCGTGGCACGCCCTACCGGCTGCGACGTGGCCGTGTTCCGCAACGCCGAAGACAAGGTGTTCGCGCTGCTCGACCGCTGCCCGCACAAGGGCGGCCCGCTGAGCCAGGGCATCGTGTTCGGCGAGAGCGTGGCCTGCCCGCTGCACAACTGGACCATCGGCCTGAACGACGGCTGCGCGAAGTCGCCTGACGAAGGCTGTACCACCAAGTTCAGCGTCAAGGTCGAGGGCGGCGTGGTTTCGCTCGACGTGGACGAGCTCAATTCGCTGGCCCTCGACGAGGTCAAGGCCGCGGCGTGAACACAGGGGCAGCGAAGGTGAAGGAGACACGCTCCACCTGCCCGTACTGCGGTGTGGGCTGCGGAGTGATCATCGAGAGCGAGGGCGAGCAGATCACCGGCGTGCGCGGTGATCCGTTGCACCCTGCCAACTTCGGCCGCTTGTGCAGCAAGGGCAGCACGCTGCACCTCACCGCCACGGCACCGGTCACGTTGCAGACGCGCCTGCTGCAACCGCAGCGCCGTGCATCGCGCGGCGACACACCGCAAGTGGTGAGCTGGAACGCCGCGCTCGACGAAGCGGCCGACCGCTTTGCCGACATCGTGCGCAGGCACGGCCCCGATGCGGTGGGCTTCTACATCTCGGGCCAGCTGCTCACCGAGGACTACTACGTCTTCAACAAGCTGGCCAAGGGCCTGCTGGGCACCAACAACATCGACACCAACTCGCGCCTGTGCATGAGCAGCGCGGTGGCCGGCTACAAGGCCACGCTGGGCGCCGACGCACCGCCGGCCTGTTACGACGACTTCAAGTTCGCGCAGACGCTCTTCATCGTCGGCTCCAACACGGCCTACGCGCACCCCATCCTGTTCCGCCGCATCGAAGACGCGCGGCGCGACAACCCGGCGATGAAACTCATCGTCGCCGACCCGCGCCGCACCGAAACCGCGGAAGTCGCCGACCTGTACCTGCCCATCCAGCCCGGCACCGACGTGGCCCTCTTCCACGGCATGCTGCACCTGCTGATGTGGGAAGGCCTCACCGACAACGCCTACATCCGCGCCCACACCACCGGCTTCGACGAACTGAAGGCCATCGTGCGTGACTTCACGCCCAAGGAAGTGGCCAAGCTGTGCGGCATCAACGAGGCCGACCTCGTGCAGGCCGCCAAGTGGTTCGGCGAGTCGCCGGCCACGCTGTCGCTCTACTGCCAGGGCCTGAACCAGAGCTCCTCGGGCACCGACAAGAACGCTGCGCTCATCAACCTGCACCTGGCCACCGGCCAGATCGGCAAGCCGGGCGCCGGGCCGTTTTCGCTCACCGGCCAGCCCAATGCGATGGGCGGGCGCGAAGTGGGCGGCCTGGCCAACCTGCTGAGCGCCCACCGCGACCTCGCCGACCCCGAGCACCGCGCCGAAGTGGCCGCGCTGTGGGGAGTGCCGGACGTGCCGGCCACGCCGGGCAAGACGGCGGTGGAGATGTTCGAGGCCGTCGCGCGGGGCGAGATCAAGGCGCTGTGGATCGCCTGCACCAACCCGGCCCAGTCGCTGCCCGACCAGGCCACGGTGCGCCGCGCGCTGCAGACCGCCGAGTTCGTGGTGGTGCAGGAGGCCTTCGCCACCACGGCCACCTGCGCCTACGCCGATCTGCTGCTGCCCGCCACCACCTGGGGCGAAAAGGAAGGCACGGTCACCAACAGCGAGCGCCGCATCAGCCGCGTGCGCCCCGCCGTGGCCGCGCCGGGCGCGACCCGCCACGACTGGGCCATGGTGGTGGACTTCGCCCGCCGGCTCGAACAGCGCCTGCCCGAACGCGTGCCGCAGGGGCTCGCCACGCTCTTTCCGTACGACACCGCCGAATCGGTGTGGAACGAACACCGCGAATCCACCCGCGGTCGCGACCTCGACATCACCGGCCTGAGCTACGCGCTGCTCGAATCCGCCGGCCCGCAGCAATGGCCCATGCCGGAAGGCGCCAGCCAAGGCAAGGTGCGGCTCTATGAAGATGGCGTGTTCCCCACGCCGGACGGCCGCGCACGCTTCGTGGCGATGAAATACAAGCCCGTTGCCGAACCGCGCGACGCGCGCTACCCCTTCTCGCTCACCACCGGCCGGCTGCGCGACCAGTGGCACGGCATGAGCCGCACCGGTGTGCTCGGGCGCCTGTTCGGCCACGTGCCGGAGCCCAGCATCGAACTGCATCCGCAGGAACTGTCGCGCCGCGGCTGGGCCAATGGCGACCTGCTACACGTCACCTCGCGCCGCGGCTCCGTCGTGCTGCCCGTGGTGGCCAACGAGGCGGTGGCGCTCACGCAGGCCTTCGTCGCCATGCACTGGGGCGAGGAGTTCGTCTCCGGCGTGTCGTCCACCGGCGAGCGCCTGGCGGGCATCAATGCGATCACCACACCGGCCTTCTGCCCCAAGTCCAAGCAGCCCGAGCTCAAGCACAGCGCCGTGAAGCTGCTGAAGGCCGAGCTGCCGTGGCGCCTGCTGGCCATGGCCTGGCTGCCGCAAGACAAGGCCCTGCTCGCCCAGCAGCAACTGCGCGCGCTGATGCCTTCGTTCGCCTACGCCAGTTGCGTGCCCTTCGGCCGCGAGCCGCACGAGCACGGCCTGGTGGGCGTGCTGTTCCGCGCCGCTGCCTACGAGGCGGCACCGGACGAGCTGGTCACCCAGATCGAAGGCATGCTGGGCCTGCGCGGCACCGAGGTGCTGCGTTATGCCGACAAGCGCCGCGGCCAGCGCCGTGCGATGCGGCTCGTGCGGCAGCCCGGCGGCGATGCACGGCTCGAGGGCTTCGTTCTGGCCGGCGACACCAGCGCCGAAGCGTGGATCAAGACGCTGCTGCAGGACGAAGTGCCTGCCCAGGCCTATGGTCGCCTGCTGCTGGTGCCCGGCGCCAAGCCCCCCGTGGCGGTGCAGGCCAAGGGTCGGCAGGTGTGCACCTGCTTCAACGTGGCCGAGCCCGAGATCATGGCGACGCTCTCGCACTGCAACGGCCCGGCCGACGCACAGCTCGCGCAGCTGCAAGGCGAGCTCAAGTGCGGCACCAACTGCGGCTCCTGTGTGCCGGAGCTCAAGAAGCTGATCCGTAGCCAGCTGCAAGCGGCGTAACCGCGTGAGCCGGCGGGCCCGGGCATTGGCCTGAGAATTGCGTTTTCGCTCCCGCCTCACAGGGAGAAAAAGCACATGAGCATCGCCCCCTACATCAAGGAAATCGGCCGCGGCAAAGACGGCGCGCGCTCGTTGACGCAAACCCAGGCCTACGACCTCATGAGCCAGGTGCTCGACGGCCGCGTCACCGACCTGGAAATAGGCGCCTTCGCGCTGGCCATGCGCATCAAGGGCGAAACCACCGAAGAGCTCGCCGGCTTCCTGGAAGCCACCAACGAGCGCTGCATGCCGGTGCGGCCCGCACAGCCGGCGGTGCTGCTGGCCTCGTACAACGGCGCGCGCAAGCTGCCCAACCTCACGCCGCTCCTGGCGCTGCTGCTGGCACAGGAAGGTGTGCCGGTGCTGGTGCACGGCCCGGCGCATGACCCGGGGCGCGTGACCACCGCGTCGATCTTTCACGACCTCGGTTTGCCGCCGGCCCGTGAAGCGGGCGACGTGGAAGCCGCCTGGTCGCGGCATGAGCCGGCCTTCATGCGCATCGAGCAGCTCTGCCCACCGCTGGCCAAGCTGCTCGACGTGCGCTGGACCGTCGGCCTGCGCAACCCCGGCCACACGGTGGCCAAGCTGCTCGACCCCTGCCGCTCTGCCGGGGGCCACCCGCTGCCGACGCTGCGCCTGGTCAACTACACCCACCCCGAATACGGCAGCGCGCACCAGGAATTCCTCGCGCACACGCAGGCCAACGCGATGCTGCTGCGCGGCACCGAGGGCGAGCCGGTGGCCGACCCGCGCCGCGCACCGAAGCTGGATGTCTTCATCGGCGGGCAGCGGCGCGAGGATCTCTCGCGCCCGGCGCACGAAGGTGTGCTGACCGAGTTGCCGGTGCTACCGCGCGAAAACGACGCGGCCACCACGGCGCACTACATCCAGAGCGTGATCAGCGGCGAAAAGCCGGCGCCGGCGCCGCTGGTGCAGCAGGTCGAATGCATCCTGCAGGCGCTGCGGGCCATTCCCGAAGCACGCGGCAGCACGCACGAAAGAACCGCCTGATGCGGAACGCCGGCCTGGCCCTCGCGGCGCTGATGGCCGGCTGCGCAAGCGCACCCGCCCCTGCTCCAGGCCCCGCCGGCATCGACGAACCGGGCGGCCTGCCGCCGGGCTACCAGCTGGTGTGGGCCGACGAGTTCGACACAGGGCCGTTGCCCGACGCGGCGAAGTGGGCCTACGACACGCACCGCAACCGGCAGGGTTGGTACAACGACGAGCAGCAGTACTACGCCGCCGAACGCGCCGACAACGCGCGTGTCGAAGGCGGCCGGCTCGTCATCACCGCGCGTCGTGAAAGCACCACCGGCTTCGCCGACGGCGGCGGCCAACAGTACACATCGACCCGCCTGTTCACGAAAGGCCGGGCGAGCTGGACCTACGGCTTTTTCGAGATCCGTGCGAAGCTGCCCTGCGGCCGGGGCACGTGGCCAGCGGTGTGGACGCTGGCTGACGGCGGCCGCTGGCCCGACGACGGCGAGATCGACATCGTGGAGCACGTGGGCTTCGACCCCGGCGTGCTCCACGCCTCGGTGCACACGCGAGCCTTTCACCACGGCATCGGCACGCACCGCACCGCCAAGGTCGCGCGTGCCGACGCCTGCACCGCCTTCCATCACTACCAGCTCACGTGGACGCCCGAACGCATCACCATGGGCGTGGACGACCGCAACCACTTCAGCTTCAGCAACGACGGCTCGGGTGACCGCAGCCGCTGGCCGTTCGATCGCCCCCAGCACCTTCTGATCAACATCGCGGTCGGCGGCAACTGGGGCGGCCAGCACGGCGTCGATCCGCAGGCCTTTCCGGCGTCGATGGAGGTGGACTACGTGCGGGTGTACCAGCAGCGGTGACCCTGCCGGCAGCGCGCGCCGCCCTACCATTGGGCGGCCATTGCCGCCGCCATGCACACCTCCCCACACGCCCACGTCACCGCCCGCGGCTCAAGCACAGAGCAGCCCATCACGGCCCTGCTCGACCTGCTGGGCCGGCGCAGTGCCCTGCGGGTGCTGTGGGAACTGCGTGACGGCCACCCGCAGACCTTCCGCACGCTGCGCGCCAGCTGCGGCGGCGTGTCACCCAGCGTACTGAACGCGCGGCTGAAGGAACTGCGCCAGGCCGGCCTGCTGACGCCGGGCGCACCCGCCGGCTACCGCCTCACCGAACAAGGGCTGGCACTGGTCGTCAAGCTCGGGCCGCTGAAGGGCTGGGCCAACCGGTGGGTACAGCACACCGAAGCGGGCGAATAGAGCCTCAACGCAAGGCCCGCCGCGCGGCCAGTGCCAGCGTGGCCGCGAACATCACCACCACCGAGAGCGCCATCGCCAGCGAGCTGCGTTCGGCCACCACGCCGATCAGCGGCGGGCCGGCCATGAAGCCCAGGTAACCCACCGACGACACCGCCGCGATGCCGTGCGCCGGCGTGGTGCCGGGCACGCGCGCCGCCGCGCTGAAAAGTACCGGCACGATATTGGCCATGCCCACACCCACCAGCGCGAAGCCCATGAGCGCAACCCACGGCTGGCCGATCAGCAGCGTGGCAGCCATGGCCGCGGCCGAGAGCGCGGCACTCCAGCGCATCAGGCTTGCGGGCTCGGTGCGCTCCCGCACCCAGTCACCGCCGAAGCGAGCGGCAGCCATCGCGGCCGAGAAGCTGGCATAGGCGAGCGCCGCCTGCTGCTGCGGGCTGCCGAGCTCGCGGTGCATGTAGAGCACGCTCCAGTCGTACATCGCCCCTTCGGCAATGAGGCCCAGTGCGGCCAGCACGCCGAGCAGCAGCAAGGCACCGCGCGGCAGCTCGAAGCCGGCCGCCTTGCCGTCGGCACTGGGCTTGAACGGCAGCATCAACGCGGTGGCCACCACCAGTGCCAGCGTGCCGCCCAGGGCCACGCTCCACAGGTGCACATTCGGCGTTACGCCGGCAGCCAGCAAGGCACTGCCCGCCGCTGCCCCCGCCATGCCACCCAGACTGAACATGCCGTGAAAGCCGCTCATGAGCTTGCGCTGCGCCACGTGTTCGAGTTCGGTCGCCTCGGCGTTGATGGCCACGTCGAGCAGGCCGGAGGCCACGCCGAAAGCCACCATCGTGGCCACCAGCACGGCGTAGTCCCGGGTCAGCAGCAGTGCCGCGACGCACAACGCCACGACCAACCCGCTCGCCAGCGTCACGGGCTTCGCGCCCACCCGCCCGATCGCCCGCCCGGCCTGCGTCAACCCGGCCAGCGCCCCGACGCCGGCGGCCAGCATGGCCATCGCCAGCGCCTGCTCACCGAGGCCGTAGTGCTCGCGCACCGTGGGCACGTGCACGCCCCAGGTGGCAAACAGGAACCCGCTGTAGAAAAAGTTGGCGCGGGTTGCCCACGCGGCAGTTCGGATGTCGCTCATCGAGTTTGGGGGGTACCCGGCAGGCGGGAAGTGCCGGATGGTACGGATAATCCGCACCCACTCGCAGGGGAAGGGGAAGACACATGGACATGTTCGACAAGCTAAACCGGCTGAGCGAATCGCACGGCGAGCTGCACAGCGGCAAAGGGCTGGTTTCCGGCGTGATCGCACTGCTGCTGGCGGTGCTGTGCTTCCTGGGCGTGCTGGCCTTCCACTTCCCGGAGTACCTCACCACACCGCAGCTGCGCAAAAGCTACGACGTCGAGGTGCTGCGGCTGGTGATGTACTGGGCGATGGTGATCTCGGGGTCCATTGCCCTCTTCAACGTGGTGTTCAGCCGCGTGCGGTGGCTGTCGTTCTGGGCCTTCACGCTGGTGGCGCTCACGCTGGTGCTGGGCGGCCACAAGGTCGAAGTGGACCCGAACTTCCCCGACCACACGCCCTACATCGGGCTGGACTGGTTCATCCTCGACCTGCTGGGCTCGACGCTGATCTTCATGTTCATCGAGAAGCTGTTCGCCCTGCGGCGCGACCAGCCGGTGTTCCGCGCCGAGTGGCAGACGGACTTCCACCACTTCCTCGTGAACCACATGGTGGTGGGCTTCGTGCTGCTGGCCACCAACCTGCTGGTGCACAAGTTGTTCGGCTGGGCCGCGCACGACGGCGTGCGCGGCTGGGTGCAGGGTCTGCCCTTCCCCGTTGCACTGTTTCTCATCATCCTGGTGGCCGACCTCGTGCAGTACTGGACGCACCGCGCCTACCACGAGGTGCCGCTGCTGTGGCGCCTGCACGCGGTGCACCACAGCGTGAAGAGCATGGACTGGCTGGCAGGCTCCAGGCAGCACATCCTCGAGCTCATCATCACGCGCACGCTGGTGCTGGCACCCATCTTCGTACTGGGCTTCAGCAAGGAAGTGATCGACACCTACATCGTGATCGTCGGCTTCCAGGCGGTGTTCAACCATGCCAACGTGAGCGTGCGCCTGGGGCCGCTGCGCTACATCATCGTCACGCCCAACTTCCACCAC
The DNA here is from genome assembly GCA_946480925.1 of uncultured Rivibacter sp. The sequence goes on along the minus strand of CAMLLU010000001.1, from coordinate 143,605 downwards.
TGGCACCACTCGCAGGACGACGAGGCCATCGACAAGAACTACGCGGCGCACTTCGCCTTCCTCGACCATCTGTTCGGCACCGCCGTGCAGTCCGACCGCAAGTGGCCCGACCGGTACGGCGTGCTGGGCGACTACGTGCCCAACGGTTTCTTCAAGCAGTTGAAGTTCCCGTTCACCTGGAAGGGCTGATGGCGCAGCGTTTCGATGTCGCCATCGTTGGCGCCGGCGCGGCCGGGCTGTTCTGCGCGGGCGTGGCCGGCCAGCTCGGCCTGAAGGTGCTGGTGCTGGACCATGCCGAGAAGCTGGCCGAGAAGATCCGCATCTCCGGCGGCGGGCGTTGCAACTTCACGAACCGCGATGCCGGCCCGGCGAACTTTCTCTCGGAGAACCCTGCCTTCTGCCGTTCAGCGCTGGCGCGCTACACACCAAAAGACTTCATCGAGCTGGTGCAGCGCCACCGCATCGGTTGGCACGAAAAGCACAAGGGCCAGCTGTTCTGCGACGAGTCGAGCGACGAGATCATCGGCATGCTGGTGCGCGAATGCGAGGCCGGCAATGTGACACGGTGGCAGCCCTGCCGTGTGGAAGCGGTGCGGCAGGCAGCCAAGGGTTTCGAGCTGGATACGGGTAACGGCCCCGTAGCCGCCGGCCGCCTCGTGGTGGCCACCGGCGGGCTCTCGATTCCCAAGATCGGTGCCACCGACTGGGGCTACCGGCTGGCCAGGCAGTTCGGGCACCGCGTCGTCGAGCCGCGCCCGGCGCTGGTGCCGCTGACCTTCGACGCCGCGCAGTGGGGCCCTTTTGCCGAGTTGTCCGGCCTGTCTCTGCCGGTGGAGGTGTCCGTCGGCAAAGGCAAGACCCGCGGGCGCTTTTACGAAGACCTGCTATTCACCCATCGCGGCCTGAGCGGCCCGGCCATCCTGCAGATTTCCAGCTACTGGAACCCAGGCACGCCGGTCACGCTGGACCTCGCCCCCGGCCAGAAGCTGGACGAAGCCTTGCGAGCCGCCAAGACCCATTCGAAAAAGAAACTCGCCAACGAGCTGACGACCTGGCTGCCGGCGCGGCTGGCAGAGGCATGGTCGGCCCCGCTAGGCGCATTGGCCGAGCGCCCCTTGCCCGAGGTGAAAGACAAGGACCTGGCCGCCCTGGCAGCCAGCCTGCAACGCTGGTCGCTCGTGCCCACCGGCACGGAAGGCTGGCGCAAGGCCGAGGTCACGGCCGGCGGCGTGGACACACGCGAGCTCAGCTCGCAAAGCCTGGAAAGCCGCCGCTTACCAGGCTTGCACTTCATCGGCGAGGTGGTCGACGTGACCGGCTGGCTGGGCGGCTACAACTTCCAGTGGGCCTGGGCCAGCGCCGCTGCCTGCGCCCGCGGCATGGCGGAGGCAAGCCAGGAGAGCGGTCACTAACGTTGCGCATTGCAAGGCACACGCAGCTGGCTATAATCGCGGTCTTTGCTAGCAACCCGCGTGTCGATTCGCGGCCGGTTTACCGGAAACGCCGCCCGCGAACTCCGAGCGCAAACAAACCAGGATCCTGATCTACATGACCACCATTCGTGTCAAAGAAAACGAACCCTTCGACGTGGCCCTGCGCCGTTTCAAGCGCACCATTGAAAAGCTGGGTTTGTTGACCGAACTGCGCGCCCGCGAGTTCTACGAAAAGCCGACCGCCGAGCGCAAGCGCAAGAAGGCCGCCGCCGTGAAGCGCCACTTCAAGCGCGTTCGCAGCATGCAGCTGCCCAAGAAGCTCTACTGATTTCGCTGATCGCCGGCCCGTTGTCAGGCGGCGGTCGCAACGGTCAAGAACAAGCCCGCACGGGACGCCGCTGCGGGCTTGTGCGTTTCTGGAGGAAAGAAAGATGAGCCTGAAAGACAAGATCACCGAAGACATGAAGGCCGCGATGCGCGCCAAGGAAGCGGAGCGCCTGTCGACCATCCGCATGCTGCTGGCGGCCATGAAGCAGAAGGAAGTCGACGAACGCGTCGAGCTCGACGACACGGCCGTGATCGGCATCGTCGACAAGCTGATCAAGCAGCGCAAGGACTCGATCGCCCAGTTCACGCAGGCGGGCCGCACCGATCTCGCCGACAAGGAAACCGCCGAACTCGCCGTGCTCGAGGCCTACCTGCCGGCGCGCCTGAGCACCGAGGCCATCGCCGCCGAAGTGGCCAAGCTCGTGGCCGAGCTGGGAGCCAGCGGTCCCGGCGACATGGGCAAGGTGATGGGCGTGGCCAAGCAGCGCCTGGGGGGCCAAGCCGACATGGGGCAGGTGTCTAGCGCGGTCAAGCAGGCCCTTTCCAAGTAAGCAAGTAAGCTGGTGCCATGAACGCCCCCTCCCTGCCCTTGACGCAAATCGCACCGGACGTGTGCGCGGCCCCGCAACTCGAACCCGCGGCGATGGCCGAGGCGGCTCGCGCAGGGTTCCGCAGCGTGGTCAACAACCGGCCCGACTTCGAAGGCGGGCCCAGCCAGCCCACCAGCGCGCAAATGGAAGCGGCTGCCCGCGCGGCCGGGCTCGAATACCGGTACTTGCCGGTCAACGGCGCCTACCAGTCGCCCGAAGAGATCGCCGCGTTTGCCAAGCTGCTCGAAGAACTGCCCCACCCGGTGCTGGCCTTCTGCCGCAGCGGCGCACGCAGCACCAAGCTCTACAACGCCGCCATCGCAACACGCTGATGCGTTGAGTGGATGCGCTGGGCGCATGGCACTCGCGCAATGTGCCCAGGCATGCGGGTTCTCCCGCATGCCTGGGCACCGTCTTTTTCAGCCGCCATTCAGCGCGTGCGCCTAGAGTGCCGGCACGCTCGCCCGAACCTCCATCAGGGAAAGACCACCCTAGGGCCCAGCGTTGTCGTTCCTAGAATGCCAGCGCCTTGAAGCTCGGGCAGCGTTGTCGGCGCCCCATCTGCGTGTGTCGGCATCCTTGCCTTCAACAACCAACGAACGACAACGGAGACGAAGTGTCTGCCCTCCTCAAACTCTCGCGGCTGATCGACCGGCTCAATGAGCTGGTCGGGCGAGGGGTGTCATGGCTCGTGCTGGCCGCGGTGCTCATCAGCGCCGTCAATGCGGTCGTCCGCAAGGCCTTCAACACCAGCTCGAACGCCTTCCTCGAAATCCAGTGGTATCTGTTTGCCGCAGTGTTTCTGCTTGCCGCCGGCTACACGATGCTGCGGCAGGAGCACGTGAAGATCGACGTGATCCTGCATCGCTTCTCCAAGCGCACGCAGATCAAGGTCGAGATCTTCGGCATCGCCGTCTTCCTGTTTCCGTTCGTCGTGCTCGTCATCGAGCTGGTGTTGCCGCTGGTGTTCCGTGCGTTCGAGACGAGCGAGATGTCGTCCAACGCGGGTGGCCTCATCCGCTGGCCGGTGTATGCGCTGGTACCGCTCGGCTTCGTGCTGCTGGGCCTGCAAGGCGTTTCGGAATTGATCAAGCGCGTGGGCTTCCTGATGGGCCTGTGCGATGACCCGACCAAGAAGCAGGTGGTCAAGACCGCCGAGGAAGAACTGGCCGAGCTGATCCGCAAGGAAGCCGAAGCCGCCGAGGGAGCCAAGAAATGATGGAGTTCCTGAGCGCCAACATGGCGCCGATCATGTTCGCGGGGCTCATCGTCTTCTTGTTGATGGGCTTTTCGGTGGCGTTCTCGCTGGCCGCCTGCGGGTTGCTGTTTGGCTTCATCGGCGTCGAACTGGGCCTGTTGCCGGCCTCGCTGATGCAGGCCCTGCCGCTGCGCATCTTCGGGATCATGCAGAACGACACGTTGCTGGCGATCCCGTTCTTCACCTTCATGGGGCTGATCCTCGAACGCTCGGGCATGGCCGAAGACCTGCTCGACACGATCGGGCAGCTGTTCGGCCCGATCCGCGGCGGCCTCGCCTATGCGGTGATCTTCGTGGGGGCCATGCTCGCGGCCACCACCGGCGTGGTGGCGGCCTCCGTCATCTCGATGGGCCTGATCTCGCTGCCCATCATGCTGCGCTACGGCTACGACCGCCGCATCGCCACCGGCACCATTGCCGCCTCGGGCACGCTGGCGCAGATCATCCCGCCGTCGCTGGTGCTCATCATCATGGCCGACCAGCTGGGCCGCAGCGTGGGCGACCTCTACAAGGGCGCCTTCATTCCGGGCTTCGTGCTCACGGGCCTGTACGCCGGCTTCATCCTGCTCGTCACGCTGTTCCGCCCCACCTGGGCGCCAGCGCTGCCGCCCGAAGCGCGCACCATCCGCGAAGACGACGGCTCGCCTGGACTGCGCTCGCTGCTCGTGCTGTTCGTGGTGTCGGTGGCCGCTGCCGTCGCTTTTGCCGAAACGCGCCCCGAGACCACTCCGACCGACGAGCTCATCGTCGTCGCGATGTGCGTGGGCGTGGGCGTGGCGTTCGCCCTGGCGGTGCTCAACAGGCTGCTCAAGCTCAAGCTGCTGTCGCGCATGGCCGAACGCGTGACCTTCGTGCTGATCCCGCCGCTGGCGCTGATCTTCCTCGTGCTGGGCACCATCTTCCTGGGCATCGCGACGCCCACCGAAGGCGGCGCGATGGGCGCGGTCGGCGCGCTGGTGATGGCCATCGCCCGCCAGCGCCTGAGCATGACGCTGATGAAGCAGGCCATGGACACGACGATGAAGCTGTCGTGCTTCGTGGTGTTCATCCTGATCGGCTCCACGGTGTTCAGCCTGTCGTTCCAGGGCGTGGACGGTCCAAAGTGGGTGGAGCACCTGTTGACCAGCTTGCCGGGTGGCCAGCTCGGCTTCCTCATCGTCGTCAACATCCTGATCTTCGTCCTGGCGTTCTTCCTGGACTTCTTCGAGCTGTCGTTCATCGTGATCCCGCTGCTCGGACCGGTCGCGGAGAAGCTGGGCATCGATCTCGTGTGGTTCGGTGTGCTGCTGGCGGTGAACATGCAGACCTCGTTCATGCACCCGCCCTTCGGCTTTGCGCTGTTCTACCTGCGCAGCGTGGCACCGAACGACGACTACACCGACAAGGTGACGAAGAAGCCGATAGCGAAGGTAACGACCGGACAGATCTACTGGGGCGCCGTGCCCTTCGTGATCATCCAGGTCATCATGGTCGGCCTCATCATCGCGTTCCCTGGCCTCGTGTCGCATGGCACCGACGAAGGCGAGAAGATCGACGCCGACAAGGCGCTGCAGGAAATGAGCATGCCCGCAGAAGAAGCCCCTGCACCGGAGCTCGACCCAGCAGCGTCCGCGCCGGAAGCCGCTGCCAGCGATGCAGAGGCTCCACTGGCCGACGACGACCCGATGAAGGCGCTGGAGGAAGCGGTGAAGAGAGAGGCCGAGGGCGACAAGAAGCAATAGCGCCTCGACTCCCCTCCCGCCGTGCAAAGGCCTCGCGATGCGAGGCCTTTGCTTTGGTAGTCCAGGAAAGACGATGCATCGACAAAAAAGAAAGGCCCCGCATTGCGGGGCCTTCTCCATTGAGGCTTGAAGCGGCGGGCCCGCGGGACTCAGCGGGCCTACGGCGTCACAGCTTGGCGCTTTGCATGTAGCTGTCGAAGCGCGCTTCGGTGAAGCGGAACCACAGGTTCTGCTCGGCGCGGAACTTGGCGTAGTCCTCGTAGACCTTCTTCCAGTTCTGGTTCTTGGCCGACAGCTCGCTGTAGATGGCCATCGATTCCTTGAAGGCCAGGTCGAGCACGGGCTTCGGAAATGCGACGAGCTTGGTCCTGCCGGCCACCAGCTGCTTCAGCGCCGCGGGGTTCTTGGCGTCGTACTTGGCCTGCATTTCGGTGTGGGCTAGGGCCGCAGCACATTCGATGATGGCCTTGTATTCGGCAGACAGGCCTTCGTACGCCTTGGTGTTGACGTACAGATCAAGCTGCGGGCCGCCTTCCCACCAGCCGGGGTAGTAGTAGAACGGCGCCACCTTGTTGAAACCCAGCTTCTGGTCGTCGTACGGGCCCACCCATTCGGCTGCGTCGATGGTGCCTTTCTCCAGTGCCTGATAGATCTCGCCACCGGGGATGTTCTGCGGCACGCCGCCCATGCGCTCGAGCACACGGCCGGCGAAGCCGCCGATGCGCATCTTCAGGCCCTTGACGTCGGCGACCGTCTTGATTTCCTTGCGGTACCAGCCGCCCATCTGGGCACCGGTGTTGCCCATCGGGAAGCTGATGATGTTGTACTTGGCATAGAACTCGCGCATCAGCTTCAGGCCGTTGCCTTCGTACTGCCACGCGGTCATCTGACGCGAGTTGAGACCGAAGGGAATGGCACAACCCAGCGCGAAGGTCTCGTCCTTGCCGAAGAAGTAGTACGGCGCGGTGTGCGCCATCTCGACCGTGGCGTTCTGCACGCCGTCGACCACGCCGAAGGCCGGCATCAGCTCACCGCCCGCATGCACCGAGATCTCGAACTTGCCGCCCGACATCTCCTTCACCTTCTTCGAGAAGACCTCGGCCGCGCCGTAGATGGTGTCGAGCGACTTCGGGAAGCTCGATGCGAGACGCCAGCGGATGTTGGCCTGCGCGTGCACCACGGCGGGCGCTGCACCGGCAGCGAGCACGCCCGCGATGCCGGCATGTTGTATGAATGAACGACGTTCCATGGTCTCTCTCCTGCGGGAACTAGGGGGTTGAGTCGGGCGGATTCTAGGAGTCCACCTCTGGGGTCTCACAGGGGTTTTCCCCGTGCGCATACCTGCTGCGAAAACGTTCGCGGCAGACCCTGCGCAGTAGACCGGCGCACGCTGAAAAGTGGCTGAACGATGTGGCCCTCAGGCCCTATCGAGAACCCTAGGAGCGCGGCTACAGGCCCGCGATCTTCATGCGCTCGACGAGCACCGAGCCCACGGTCTTGGTGCCCATCGTGTAGGCATCGGCGCCTACGGCCACGATGTGGCGGAACATGTCGCGCAGGCTGCCCGCGATGGTCACTTCATGCACCGGATGCACGATGCGCCCACCCTCGACCCAGAAGCCGGCTGCACCTCGCGAGTAGTCACCGGTCACGTAGTTCACGCCCTGGCCCATCAGCTCGATGACGAACAGGCCTCGCCCCAGCTTGCGCAGCATCTCGTCGAGGTTGTCATTGGGTTGCGTGAGCGCGCTCCTGAACGTGAGATTCTGCGAGCCGCCGGCATGGCCGGTGGTGCGCATGCCCAGCTTGCGCGCCGAATAGCTCGACAAGAAGTAGCCCTGCACCCGCCCTTCCTGCACCACATGGCGTGCGCGCGTCACCACACCTTCGTCGTCGAACGGCGCGCTGCCCTTGCCCTTGAGTTGATGCGGGTCTTCGACGATCTCGATGTGCTTGGGGAACACCTGCTGTCCCAGGCAGTCGGCCAGGAAGCTGGCCTTGCGGTACAGCGCGCCGCCGCTGGTGGCCTGCACGTAGGCGCCCAGCAGTCCAGCCGCGAGCGTGGACTCGAACAACACCGGCACCTCGCAGGTCGCGATCTTGCGGCTGCGCAGGCGCGACAGCGCGCGTTCAGCGGCATACCGGCCCACGGCTTGCGGAGCAGCCAGCTCGTTCGGGTCGCGCATCGACGAGTACCAGGCATCGCGCTGCATGTTGTCGCCCTTGCCAGCAATGGGCGCCACCGACAGCGAATGCCGCGAGCTGGCGTAGCCGCCGCGAAAGCCTCGCGAGTTGCCAGCCCAGAAATGCGACTGCTGTGCCGACACGCCAGCGCCTTCGGAGTTGGTGATGCGCTTGTCCGTCGCAAGGGCTGCGGCCTCGCATTCCTTGGCGATCTCGACAGCGCGCTCGGCGTCGATGTCCCACGGGTGGAACAGATCGAGGTCACGCGTCACGTCATTGCCGCGCGCAAGATCGGCATCGTCGGGCAGCCCGGCGGCCGGGTCTTCCGCGGTAAAGCGGGCGATGTCGTAGGCGGCGCGCACGGTCTGCTCCAGTGCCGTGCGAGAGAAGTCCGACGTGCTGGCGTTGCCGCGGCGCTGGCCGATGTAGACCGTGACGCCGATGGACTTGTCGCGATTGCGCTCGACGTTCTCGACCTCGCCCTTGCGCACCGACACCGACAGCCCCGCGCCCTCGGACACCTCGACTGCGGCGTCGCTGCCGCCGAGCTGCCTGGCGATGGCGAGCGTGTCTTCAACCAGTTGCTGGAATTGTTCACGCGAGTAGGCGAAGCCGTGGGTGTCTTGGGGCATGGTGGCTCGGAGGTTTGCTGAAGGAGCCCCTCGGCGAGGGGCCGGCTTATGATAGTTGCCCTTTTTCGAACCCGGCTGCAGCACCTTGGCCCACGACCGCGAAGACGACGACGATCAGCAGCAGCAACGCCCGAGCAAGACCCAGCTCAAGAAGCAGATGCACGAGTTGCAGGAGCTCGGCGAGGCGCTGGTCGCGCTGCCGGACGACCGGCTCGACAGCATCGACATGCCGGAGTCCTTGCGCGAGGCGGTGCGCGAACTCAAGCGCACACGCTCGCACGAAGGCCGGCGGCGCCAGCTGCAATACGTGGGCAAGCTGATGCGCCGCGCCGACGTGGAGCCGATCCGCGAGGCCGTTGCCGCGGCCCAGCTCGGCCGCGCAAAGGACACCCTCACGCTGCACCGCGCCGAACGCTGGCGCACCGAGCTGATCGAAAACGACGAAGCGCTCACGCGCTGGATGGACCAGCACGCCGGCACCGACGTGCAGGCGCTGCGCAGCCTGATTCGCACGGCCCGCAAGGACGCCGCCGCCACGCCCGAGCAGCGCAGCGGGCGGGCCTACCGCGAGCTGTTCCAGTTCGTGCGCCAGACACTCGACGACGGCCAGGAGCCGCAGGACCATGAGTGAACTCGACCGCGTGAGGATCGGGCTCGTTTCGGTGAGCGACCGCGCCTCGGCCGGCGTCTACGAAGACAAGGGCCTGCCCTCGCTGCAGCAGTGGCTGCAGCGCGCCGTGCGCAACCCCATCGACTGGGCCACCCGGCTCATTCCCGACGACGAAGCCACCATCAGCGCGACGCTGTGTGAACTGGTCGACAGCGAAAGCTGCGACCTCGTGCTCACCACCGGCGGCACCGGCCCGGCGCCGCGCGACGTAACTCCCGAAGCCACGCTGGCCGTAGCCGACAAGGTGATGCCAGGCTTCGGCGAACAGATGCGCCAGATCAGCCTGAACTTCGTGCCCACGGCCATCCTGTCACGCCAGGTGGCGGTCATCCGCGGCAAGGCCTTGATCATCAACCTGCCGGGCCAGCCGAAGTCGATTGCCGAAACGCTAGAAGGCTTGAAGGGCGACGACGGCAAGCCTCGCGTGCACGGCATCTTCGCCGCCGTGCCCTATTGCATCGACCTGATCGGCGGCCCGTACATCGAGACCGATGCGTCGGTGTGCACGGCCTTCCGCCCCAGGAAGAAGTGACTTTGTGACCAGTGATCAGTGACTGGTGAATTCACGAGTCACCAGTCACAGGTCACCAGTCGCTACTTGACCAGCCGGTTCAGCCGCTCGGCGTCGAAGTGCTCGTCTTTCTGCGCGTCCTGCGGCACGCAGTCGGGTGCGGGAATCTCGCGCGCGCTGCTGGAAAGCTTTTCGATCGCCTGCCACAGCAACGCGATCTGGTGCTCGTGGCCGCCAGCGTTGTCGATCAGGCCCTTCATCGCCTGCGCCACGGGGTCGTCACCCTGCGTCACGCCGTAGGCCGAGAAGCCCATGCGGGCCGCGGCTTCCTCGCGCGTGGCGTCGCCATCGGCCACGATGACGCGCGCCGGGTTCCCCACTGCGGTGGCGCCCGGCGGCACGGGCTTCACGACCACGGCACCTGAGCCGATGCGCGCGCCATCACCTACGGTGAAGCCGCCCAGCACCTGCGAGTTGGCACCGACGATCACGCCGCGGCCAAGGGTCGGGTGGCGCTTCGCGCCGCGGTGCAGCGAGGTACCGCCCAGCGTGACGCCCTGGTAGATGGTGCATTCGTCGCCCACCTCGGCGGTTTCACCGATCACGATGCCCATGCCGTGGTCGATGAACACGCGCCGGCCGATCGTGGCGCCCGGGTGGATTTCGATGCCGGTGAGGAAACGCGCAACGTGCGAGATGAAGCGGGCCGTGACGTGCCAGCCATTCTTCCAGCACGCATGCGCCCAGCGGTGCATCAGCAAGGCATGGAAGCCGGGGTAGCAGGTCACCACCTCCCAGCGCGACCGCGCGGCGGGGTCGCGTTCCAGGATGCAGGCGATGTCTTCTTTGATGCGCTCGAACATGGTGGGTCTTCCCGAGTCAAGGATGTGAGGCGGGGCACGCCCGGTGCGCCCGCGCCGGCTTGGGCGAGAGCGTCAACAGCAACACCGCCAGGCGGCGTGCTTGTCGTGCGGACGGTCCTTGACTCGGCTCAAAAACAACATGATCGCAGGCGGTCGAAACGCTGTCATTGTGCCGCTCAGGGCAGCAACACGCTCGAACCCGTAGTCTTGCGCGCCTCGAGGTCGCGGTGCGCCTGGGCGGCATCGGCCAGCGAATAGCGCTGCTCCACGGCGATCTTCACCTGGCCGCTGGCGACGACCGAGAACAGTTCATCGGCCATGGCCTGCGTCGATTCGCGCGTGGCCAGGTGGGTGAACAGCGTGGGCCGGCTCACGTAGAGCGAGCCCTTGGCGGCCAGCAGGCCGAGGTTGACGGGCGGCACCGGCCCCGAGGCATTGCCGAAGCTCGCCAGCAGGCCGAAAGGTTGAAGGCAGTCGAGCGAGCGTTCGAAGGTGTCCTTGCCCACCGAATCGTAGACAGCCTTGACGCCGCGACCACCCGTGATTTCCTTCACGCGGGAGACGAAGTCCTCGCGGTTGTAGTTGATGGCGAAAGCTGCACCGTGAGCCTTGGCGAGCACGCATTTTTCGTCACTGCCGGCCGTGCCGATGAGCTGCAGGCCCAGCGCCTTGGCCCATTGGCAGGCGATCAACCCCACGCCGCCGGCGGCCGCGTGGAACAGCACGAAATCACCCGCCTGCAAGCCACCTTGCGGCAGCGTCTTGCGCAGCAGGTATTGGGCGGTGAGGCCCTTGAGCATCATCGCGGCGCCCTGCTCGAAGCTGATGGACTCCGGCAGCTTCACCACGCACTTGGCCGGCATGACGCGCGCCTCGCTGTAGGCACCAGGCGGCTGGCTGGCATAAGCGGCACGGTCGCCGGGCTTGAGGTGCGTGACGCCCTCACCCACCGCTTCGACGATCCCGGCGCCTTCCATGCCCAGCGTCAACGGGAACGGCAGCGCATACAGCCCCGTGCGGTGGTAGACGTCGATGTAGTTCAGGCCGACGGCGTGGTGGCGGATGCGGATCTCGCCCGGGCCGGGCTCACCCACATTCAAGTCCACGAGCTGCAGCACTTCAGGTCCGCCGGCTTGCCTGGCCTGGATGGCCTTCACCGTTTCGGTCATGTTCTTCTCCGTCCTCGACGTCTTGGGATTGGAAGTCCGCTATCGTGCCAGCCTCAGCTGTTCTCTGCCCGATGCGCCGCCTCACCCCTGCCCCGAACCTCGCCATTGCCACGCTGTGGGCCGACATGCTCACGCAAGCCGGCATCGAAGCGCGCGTGCAGCGTGCCTATGCCAGCAGCATCGCCGGCGAGCTGCCGCCCGACCAATGCCTGCCCGAGATCTGGGTGGAAGACGACGACCAGCTCGACCGTGCCCGGCAGTTGCTGGACGAGCTGAGCCACGCACCCGCGAGGCACTGGGTATGCCGCGCCTGCCACGAGCACATCGACGGCCCGTTCGACCAGTGCTGGAACTGCGGCGCCCTCTTTCCTGGTGACCAGTGACTTTGCGACCGGAATGCGTTGACCAGTCACTGGTCACAAGTCACCGGTCACCATCAAAAAATGATCACTCCCAAGACCGCCCTGTTGATGAGCCTGCCGCCCCTGCTGTGGGCGGGCAATGCCGTGGTGGGCCGACTGCTGGTGGGCAGCGTGCCGCCGCTCATGCTCAACTTCCTGCGCTGGGTGCTGGCCGGCGCCCTCCTGCTGGCGCTGGGCTGGCGCGTCCTGCAAAGGCCGAGAGACATCGCCTCGCGCTGGCCGTACCTGCTGTGGCTGGGCCTGCTCGGCGTGGGCAGCTACAACGCGCTGCAATACATGGCGCTGGTCACCTCCACGCCGATCAACGTGACCCTCATCGCCGCCAGCATGCCGGTGTGGATGCTGATCGTGGGGGCGCTGTTCTACGGTGTGCACCCTACGCGCCGGCAACTGCTGGGAGCGCTGCTCTCGGCCGGCGGCGTGCTGCTGGTCATCGCGCGCGGCGATCTCGCCACGCTGGCTCGCGTGCAGCTGGTGCCGGGCGACGTCTACATCGTCGCTGCCATCATTGCGTGGGCCTTCTACAGCTGGCTGCTCGCGCGGCCGCCCGCGCACATGCAAGGTGAGCAGCGACCGGCCTGGGGTTGGGCCGAGTTGCTGCTGGTGCAGGTCCTGTTCGGGCTGCTGGGTGCAGGAGGTGCCGCGCTGGGAGAAGGCCTGGCCGGCGCGCAGCCGATTCGTTGGAATGGCTGGGTACTCGCCGCGCTGGTGTACGTGGCGGTGGGCCCGTCGATCGTGGCCTACCGCTGCTGGGGCCTGGGCGTGGCGACCGCCGGGCCCACCGTCGCGGCCTTCTTCGGCAACCTCACGCCGGTGTTCGCGGCGCTGCTGTCGGCCGCGCTGCTCGGCGAGCCGCCCCGCTGGTACCACGGCGCGGCGTTCGTGCTGATCGTCGGCGGCATCGTGGTGTCTTCGCGACGTCCGGCTGGCTAAGGCAACGCTGCACAAGGTGTAAGCCACCTGTCTCGGGGATTGAGGCTTGACGGCCGACCCCAGACAGTGCCGGGTGGAAGAGAACAGGAGAGGCTCATGTCATTCATCACAAAGGCACTGGCGACCGTGGCATTGGTCGGCTCGGTGCTGGCTGGCGTCGCCGACGCAGCAGCGCAAACCACGGCCTACAACATCACGCTCACGATCAACCGCATCGACCAGCATTCGCCCTGCGACAGCGCCGCCAGCGGTCACTACTCCTTCGGCTGCCTGAGCGTCGGTGACAGCTTCACCGGGATGTTCTCGGTGGACAGCGCCATCCTCGCCACCGACGGCATCAACAGGACCGCAAGCATCTACGACTTCTTCCTGCCCTTCGGCGCAGCCATCTATGCCACCGGAGCGCAGAACCTCACGCTGGCAGGCTTTCGCAACGGCTCCGGCTTTTCGTCAGCCCCCGGTTTCCTCATCGAAGGCGGCCAGGTGGTCGACTGGGTGGGCGGCGTGTATGGCAGGGCCGACGTGCCTTTCATCGACATGTATGGCTACGGCTCCAATCCGCGCAACAGCTTCACCGCCTATGACGGCCGCACGGCCGCCTATGGCTCGCTCACCATTGCCGCGGCCGTGCCCGAGCCTGAAACCTACGCCATGACGGCGCTTGGCCTGGTGGCCGTGGGATGGGCCGCACGCCGACGCAAGACGGCCCCGAACCCCGCCGAGCCCAAGACGGCCTGAGCCTGATCTCGCTAGGCCACCGAAGGCCAGTGCCGCTCGAACACCGGCGCCACCTTCGGGTGTGCCTCGATGCGCAGCAGCAGCTCGTGAAAGGCCGGCCGCGCCGTCTTCAGGTGGGCCCTGGCGCCTGACCACTTCGAGATCGCGGCAGCGTACAGGTCGAGCCCGTTCGGCTCGGCACCCCCCAGCCACGGCGAGGCGGCAAAGGTATCGGCGAACACGCCCCACAGCTCGGCCAAGTGTCGGCGTGCGCCCATGAGCAGGTTTTCGCGCGATGGCTCATCGGGTTTGGCGAGCCAGCGCTCCGGGTAGTCGGTCACGCCGATGGTCGCGTAGCAGTTCGCCGCGATGTAGACGAGGCCGCGAATCGTCGTCGCCCGCGCAGATGGCTGCTTCGGCAGCAGCGCGCTGTTCGGATGGGCCAGACCCAGGTGGATGAGGATGGCTGCGCTTTCGGTCAGCACGGTGCCATCGGGCAGCACCAGCGTCGGGATCTGCCCGAGCGGGTTGGCCCGCCGCAGTTCATCGAGCTCCGGCCCCGGCTCCCAGGAGGCCGCCTCGACCTGCCTAAAAGGCAGGCCGCACCACGTGAGTGCCACCTCGACGGCAGCCGAACCCGAGCCTTTGAAGCCGTAGAGCGTGTAGTCGTTGGCGACCTGCTTTGCCACTGTCGGGCCTCCTTTGTATCGGTTGACGCTGCTCGGCGCGGGGGCGGTGAGGCTAGAAGGTGCCTGGATAGGCTCCGCCGTCCATCAACAGGTTCTGGCCGGTGATGAAGCCCGCGTGCACGCTGCACAGGAAAGCGCAGGTAGCGCCGAATTCCGCCGCGGTGCCGAAGCGGCCTGCCGGGTTCTGCTTGCGGCGCTGCTCCATCACCGCTTCGAGCGGCTGGCCGCTGGCCTTGGCGGCACCGGCCATCGTGGCGGCGAGCCGGTCGGTGTCGAAGGGGCCGGGCAGCAGATTGTTGATGGTCACGTTCTTGGCCACCGTCTTGCGCGCGAGGCCGGCGACGAAGCCGGTGAGGCCGGAACGTGCGCCGTTCGACAGGCCCAGCACGTCGATCGGCGCCTTCACCGCGCCCGAGGTGATGTTGACGATGCGCCCGAAGCCGCGCGCCATCATCGGGTCCACCACCGCCTTCATCAGCTCGATGGGGGTGAGCATGTTCGCGTCCAGCGCCTTGATCCACGCATCGCGGTCCCAGTCGCGAAAGTCGCCGGGGGGTGGGCCGCCGGCGTTGTTGACGAGGACGTCCACCTGCGGGCACGCAGCCAGCGCAGCGGCGCGGCCTTCGGGCGTGGTGATGTCGCCGGCCACTACCCTCACCTCGCCGCGCTTCAGGGCGCGCAGCTCGTCAGCCGTGGCCTCCAGCGCCTCGGCGCCGCGTGCGGTGATCACCACGTTCACGCCTTCGGCCACCAGCGCCTGTGCGCAGCCTTTGCCAAGGCCTTTGCTCGCGGCGCACACCAGCGCCCACTTGCCTTCAATACCCAGATCCATCCAGTTTCTCCATCCGTCGTTGTCATGCGCCCAAACGGCACCGGCAGCCCACGGCACCAAGCGGACGCCGCGCTACGGGGGTGGGCGACATCATCTCCATTTCGCCAGGAGCCACACACCGGTCAGCACCAACGCCGTGCCGGCGGCGATCCAGGGCGTGAAAGGCTCGCCGAGGATCAACACCCCCATGAATAGCGTGGACAAGGGGCCCACCATGCCCGTCTGCGCGGCCAGCGTGGCGCCGACGCGCTCGATCGCCATCATGACCATCAGCACCGGTGCCACCGTGCACAGCGTGGCATTGAGCACCGACAGCCAGATGACCTCCGGCGCCACGATGGATGCCGACATCGGCCGCAGCACGAAGAACTGGCCGATGCAGAACGCGCAGGCCACCAGGCTCGCCCAGCCCACCAGCCGCAACGAACCCAGGCGCTGCACCAGCTCGCCGCTGTAGACGAGGTACACCGCGTACGACACGGCGCTGGCGAACACCAGCGCCGTGCCCAGCGGCACGTTGCGGCTTTCGAAGCTGGCCTCGCGGCCGAACACCAGGAGCACGCCCGCATAGCTCACCGCGATGGCGAGGCATTGCTTCAACGTGACCTTCCTGCCGAAGAACACCACGCCCATCACGAGCACGATGGTCGGGTTGAGGTAGAGGATCAGCCGCTCGAGGCTCGCAGTGACGTACTGCAGGCCAAGGAAGTCGAGGAAGCTCGCAAGGTAGTAGCCGCTGACGCCGAGCCCGAGGATGCCCAGCCAGTCGCGCCGCGACAGCGGCGGTTTGCCCCGCCCCGACCACCATGCCATGAGCGCGAACAGCGGCGCCGCGAACAGCATGCGGTACATGATGAGCGTGACCGCATCGACACCGTGACGGTAGGCGAGCTTGACGATGATGGCCTTGCCGGAGAAGGCGATGGAGCCGGCCAGCGCGAGCGCGAGGCCGGGCAGCACAGAAGGGTGCGCGCCGGCGTCGGCCGTGGAGGCTGCAGTCATCAGCAGCCCACGGCCTGCCCGTCACGCCGCGGATCGCTGGCAGCCACGTAGCCTTCCACCGCCGGATCGCCCAGGCGCCAGATGAACTGGCCGGCGCCGAAGTCCTGGTAGCTGTCGCGAATGACTTCGGTACGGTGGCCTCGCTCGAGCAGGCCCTGCACCAGCGCCGGGTCCATCGCGCTCTCGACGTTGATCTCGAGCCCGGCGTTGAAGCGCCAGCGCGGCGCATCGCAGGCCGCCTGAGGGTTCTGCCCATAGTCGAGCATGCGCACCAGCGTCTGCATGTGGCCTTGCGGCTGCATGTTGGCGCCCATGACGCCGTAGCTCATGACCGGCTGGCCGTCCTTCGTGAGGAAGGCCGGGATGATGGTGTGGAACGGGCGCTTGCGCGGCGCGACCACGTTGGGACTCTTCGCATCGAGCGAAAACGCATGGCCGCGGTTCTGCATCGACAGGCCGTACTCGGGCACCACCACGCCCGAGCCGAAGCCCATGTAGTTGCTCTGGATGAAGCTCACCATCATGCCGCTCTCGTCGGCCGCGGTGAGGTAGATGGTGCCGCCCTTCACCGGGTTGCCGGCGCCGAAGCCCTGCGCGCGCTTCGGGTCGATGAGCGCGGCGCGGCTCTTGAGGTAGGCCGCATCCAGCATCTGCCCGGGCGTGACTTCCATGCTGGCGGGCTCGGCCACGTAGCGGTACACGTCGGCGAACGCGAGCTTCATCGCCTCGATCTGCAGGTGCTGCGAGGCCACGCTGTCGGGCGACAGCGAAGCGAGGTCGAAGTTCGACAGGATGCCCAGCGCAATGAGCGCCGCGATGCCCTGCCCGTTGGGTGGGATCTCGTGCAGCGTGTAACCGCGATACGCCTGGCCGATGGGGGTGACCCATTCGGGTTGGTAGGCGGCGAAGTCGTCGAGCGTGATGGCGCCACCGTGCGCCTGCGCATGCTTCACCGCGGCTGCGGCGATCTCGCCTCGGTAGTAGGCCTCGCCCCGGCTCGCGGCAATGGCACGCAGCGCGCGGGCCGCGCCTTCGAAGACGAAACGTTCGCCCACCTGTGGCGCACGACCTCGCGGCAAGAAGGTTTCGCGAAAGCCCGGCTGTGCAGACAGTTCATCGGCCGCTGCGGCCCATTTCTGCTGCACCACCACCGGTACTGCGTAGCCGCGCTCGGCGATCTCGATGGCCGGCGCCAGCAGGTCCGCAAACGGCAGCTTGCCGAAACGCCGGCTCAGCGCCGCCCAGCCGGCCACCGCGCCGGGCACGGTCACGGCGTCCCAACCGCGCTTGGGCGGTGTCTTCGCATCAGCACCGTACTTGCGAGTGAAGTACTCGGGCGTCCACGCCGCCGGCGCCCGGCCCGAGGCATTGAGGCCATGCAGCGCCTGGCCGTCCCACAGGATGCAGAAGGCGTCCGACCCCAGGCCGTTGCTCACCGGCTCGGTGACGGTGATGGCCGCGGCAGCGGCGATGGCCGCATCGACCGCGTTGCCGCCTGCGAGCAGCATGCGCAGGCCAGCCTGCGCGGCCAACGGGTGCGAGGTGGCCACCACGTTGCGCGCGAACAGCGGCAGGCGGGTGCTGGTGTAGGGCGATTGGTAGTCGAAGGCGTGGCTCATGGTGGTCTCTCGGCGGCCTTTCGGCGGTCTTCCCGATTCTGTGCGGCGCTGCCTTCGCTTGCAGCGAAGTGGGCTTGCGCGAAAACAGCGCAAAGGCAGACGGGCAGCGCAGCGGCCCGCCGGCCGCTACCCCTTCATCGCGTGCGAGACGTAACGCCTCACCTTGGGCGGCGCATCGCCGACGTGGAAGGCCCAGCGGCGCTCGCGCAGGCCCGCATCGGCCGCGGTGAAGCGCTCGAGCCGGCGCAGGTGCTCGACCCACGATTCGTCCACCAGCGTCTCGACGTAGCGGCCGGGCTCCTCGGTGTCGTGGAACAGCCCCCACGACAGCGCCCCCTGGCGCAGCCGCGCACGCCGCGTCTCCTGCATCACCGCGGCAAAGGCTTCGGCATTGGCCGGGTCGATGCGGTATTCGATGGTGATGAGCACCGGCCCATCGTCGGCACGCACGTCGATCGCAGGCATCGGGTCGTTGGCCGGCTTGGCGGGGCTGAAGTCTTCGTCGGCACTGCCTTCGAGGGTGAGGCCGCGAGTGAGCAGCAGCACCACCGGCCCGACCGTCGATGCGATGACGATGCTCAGCGGCACGTCGGTCAACCCCGCCACCTGGCCCCACAGCGCGGCGCCGGCTGCGCTGCCGCCCATCAGCGCCATCTGGTAGACCGCCATGCCGCGAGCGCGCACCCAGTTGGGCAGCGACATCTGCGCCACCACGGTGAGCGAATTGGCGGTGGAGATCCACGCCATGCCGGCCACGAACATCGCCGGCAGCGCCGCCCAAACGTTCGGCGCGAACGCCACGGCCGCCGACATCACCGCATGCGTGAAGGTGCCATAGCGCACGAACTCGTTGCGCCCGAAGCGCTCGCGCAGCCGCGGCAGGAAGAAGGCCGCGACGATGGCGCCCGCCCCCATGGCCGCCAGCAGCACCGTGAACGTGCCCGCCCCGCCGCCATGCATGCGCTTGGCCACCAGCGGCAGCAGCGCGAGCAGCGCCGTGGACTGCAGGAAGAACATGAAGACGCGCACCAGCACGGCCTTCATGCGCGGCGACTGCATCACGTGCTGCAGGCCCACGCGCATGGCGCCCACGAAACGCTCGCCGGGCAGCGCGCTGGCCTTCTGCTCGCTGCGCCAGCGCACGATCAGCACGAAGGCGCCCACCGACAGCACGGCGTTGAGCGCGAACACCCAGGCACTGCCCACGCTGGCCAGCAGCGCACCGGCCACGATGGGACCGATGACGCGCGACATGTTCATCGCCACGCCGTTGAGCGCCAGCGCCGCCGGCAGCTGCGGCTTGGGCACGATGTCGGGCACGATGGCCGCGAACACCGGCCAGCGCATCGCCAGGCCGATGCCGTTGATGAAGGTGAGCGTGAGCAGCAGCTGCGCGCTCAGCACGTCGGCCAGCGAACACAGACACAGGACGACCGCGTTGACGGCCACCCACAGCTGCGTGGCGGCGAAGTACTTGCGGCGGTCCACGATGTCGGCCATGGCCCCGCTGGGCAGCCCGAGCAGGAACACCGGCAGCGTGGCCGCCGCCTGCACCAGCGCCACCATCACCGGGCTGTCGGTCAGCGAGGTCATCAGCCAGGCGGCGGCCACGTCGTTCATCCACATGCTCACGTTGGCGGCCAGCCAGGCCAGCCACAGCATGCGGAACACCGGGCCTTGCAGCGGCAGCAATGCGGTGGGCGTTTCTTTCATCGCAGCGAACATCGCATCAAGAACAAAGCCCCGCGGGAGGCGGGGCTTGTTCGTTCAAGTGGAGGTGTGGTCGCGGTCGCTCAGTCGGCGTCCTGGAAGGCTTCTTCGCGGCGGGCCTTCACCGAGGGCAGCAGCACGATGATGACCATCAACGCCGCCGCGGCCAGCAACCCGGCCGACAACGGCCGCGTCACGAAGGTGCTCCAGTCGCCGCGCGACAGCAGCAGCGCGCGGCGCAGGTTCTCTTCCATCATGGGCCCGAGGATGAAGCCCAGCAGCAGCGGCGCGGGCTCGCAACCCAGTTTGTAGAAGAAGTAGCCGATGATGCCGAAGCCTGCCGCCATGTAGACGTCGAAGTTGTTGTTGTTCAACGTGTACAGGCCGATGCAGCAGAACGTGAGGATGGCCGGGTACAGGAAGCGGTAGGGCACCGTGAGCAGGCGGATCCAGATGCCGATCAGCGGCAGGTTCAGGACCACGAGCATCAGGTTGCCGATCCACATCGAGGCGATCAGGCCCCAGAACAGCTCGGGGTTGCTGGTCATCACCTGCGGGCCGGGCTGGATGCCCTTGATGGTCATGGCACCCACCATCAGCGCCATCACCGCATTGGGCGGAATGCCCAGCGTGAGCATCGGGATGAAGCTGGTCTGCGCACCGGCGTTGTTGGCCGACTCGGGACCTGCCACGCCGCGGATGTCGCCCTTGCCGAACTTGCTCGGATCCTTGGCCACCTTCTTCTCGAGCGTGTAGGCCGCAAAAGCCGACAGCAGCGCGCCGCCACCGGGCAGCACACCGAGGATGGAGCCCAGCGCCGTGCCGCGCAGCACGGCCGGAGCCGCCTTGCGGAAGTCGTCCTTCGTGGGCCACAGGCCGTGCACTTCCTTCGTGAACACCTCGCGGTGCTCGGAGGGGCGGCCCAGGTTCGCGATGATCTCGCCGAAGCCGAACACGCCCATCGCAATGGTGACGAACTGGATGCCGTCGGTCAGCTCGGGAATGTCGAAGCTGTAGCGCGGCACGCCGGAGATCACGTCGGTGTTGATCTGCCCGAGCAGCAGGCCCAGGATGATCATCGAGATGGCCTTGATGAGCGAACCCGAGGCCAGCACCACGGCACCGATCAGGCCCAGCACCATCAGCGAGAAGTATTCGGCCGGGCCGAACTTGAAGGCCATTTCGGTGAGCGGCGGCGCGAACGCGGCGATCACCACGGTGCCCACGCAGCCCGCGAAGAACGAGCCCAGGCCCGCGGCGGCGAGCGCCGGACCCGCACGGCCCTGGCGTGCCATCGCGTAGCCGTCGATGGCGGTGACCACCGACGACGATTCACCCGGCACGTTGATCAGGATGGCGGTGGTGGAGCCGCCGTACTGCGCGCCGTAGTAGATGCCGGCCAGCATGATGAGCGCCGGCACCGCATCGAGCGAGTAGATCGACGGCAGCAGCATCGCGATGGTGGCCACGGGGCCCAGGCCCGGCAGCACGCCGATCAGCGTGCCCAGCAGGCAGCCGAGGAAGCCGTAGGCCAGGTTCTGCAGCGTGAGCGCCGTCTGGAAGCCCAGGCTGAGGTTGGTGAACAGATCCAGATCCATGTTGTTGTCGCTCCTCGCCTCAGCCTGCGGCAGCGGTGCTGCTCATGAAGGTGGGCCACAGCGGGATCACCAGGTTCAAACCCTTGATGAAGATGGCCCACGAGCCGAGCGTGAGCACCACGCAGCTGATGAGCGCGTCCTTCCAGTGGAATTCGTCGCTCGCGAGGCAACTGATGACGATGAGCAGCGGCAGCGAGAGCACCATGCCGAGGCGCGGCAGGGCTGCACCAAAAACGACCACGGCAGCGGTGATGATGAGCAGCGGCTTCCAGGCGAGATCGCCCACCTTGTCGCCGCCTTCGGTCTCGATGGTGAGTGCCTTGAACAGCACGATGGCGCCCAGGATCGCCAGCAGGATGCCCAGGCCGAAGGGGAAGTAGCCCGGGCCGGGGCGCGCCGATTCGCCAAAGCTGTAGTTGGTGGCCCCCCAGGCGAACACGACGCCCGTGACCACGAACATCAGCCCGGACCAGAAGTCCTTCTGGCTTTTGATATTCACGTTTGACTCCTCGTTTTTTTGGCTTGGCGGGATTCTAGGAAGCAGACCCGTTCCCAAGTTCTGTGGATTACACGTAGCGGCTCCGCCACGCGCACGGCCCTCCCCGTGTGTGGTGTCCGGCAGACAGACAGCGGCGAGGCGGTCAGCCTTCCCAGCGCGGCGTCGAGCGCAGCACTTCGTCGAGCGTCGTCAGGCCCTCGGCCACCTTCATGGCCCCGCTGAGGCGCAACGGGCGCATCTGGTCTTGCAAGGCGAGCTGGCGCAGCTTCGAGACGTCGGGGGTGGGGTGGATGGCCGGCTGCAGCGCCTCGCTCACGGTGAGCAGCTCGTACAGGCCGCTGCGCCCGCGGTAGCCCGTCATGCGGCACTCGAGGCAGCCCACCGGTTTGTAAGGCTTGAAGCTGCCCGACATGCGCCACGGCTTGATGGCCTCGGCCAGCATGTCACGCGACATGTCCTCGTCGGGCTGCTTGCAGGCCGGGCACAAGGTGCGCACGAGGCGCTGCGCCAGCACGCCGATCAGCGTGGCGCCGATGAGATAGGGCGGCACGCCGATGTCGGTGAGCCGCGTGACGGCCGAGGCGGCGTCGTTGGTGTGCAGCGTGCTGAACACGAGGTGGCCGGTGAGCGCGGCCTGGATCGCCATCTCGGCGGTTTCGAGGTCGCGGATCTCACCGACCATGATGATGTCCGGGTCCTGCCGCATCAGCGCGCGCAGGCCTTCGGCAAAGCCCAGGTCGATGGCCGGCTGCACCTGCGTCTGGTTGAAGGCCGGCTGGATCATTTCGATCGGGTCTTCGATGGTGCAGACGTTCACCTCGTCGGTGGCCAGGCGGCGCAACGTGGAATACAGCGTGGTCGTCTTGCCCGAGCCCGTGGGGCCGGTCACGAGGATGATGCCGTGCGCGTGGCCGGTGAGCGCTTCCCAGCGCTGCGCATCGTGCGCAGCGAAGCCCAGCGCATCGAGGTTCTTCACCGTGGTGTCGGGGTCGAAGATGCGCATCACCATCTTCTCGCCGAAGGCGGTGGGCAGCGTGGACAGGCGCATTTCCACCTCGTCGCCCGACGGGTTGCGCACCTTGATGCGGCCGTCGAGCGGGCGGCGCTTTTCGACCACGTCCATGCGGCCCAGCAGCTTGATGCGCGCGGTCATCGCGCCCATCACGGTGAGCGGTAGCTGGTAGACGGTGTGCATCACGCCGTCGATGCGGAAGCGGATCGCACCCATGTCGCGCCGCGGCTCGAGGTGGATGTCGGAGGCGCGCTGGTCGAAGGCGTACTGCCACAGCCAGTCGACCACCTGCACCACGCCCTGGTCGTTGGCATCGAGCTGCTTGGCCTTGCCCAGCTCGACCAGCTGCTCGAAGTTGGCCGGCGCGCTGGCCTGGCCGGTCTTCTGTGCCTGGCGCACCGAACGCGCCAGCGTGTAGAACTCGGTGGTGTAGTGCGACAGCTCCAGCGGGCTGGCCACCACCAGCTTGATACGCCGCTTCGTGTGTGCCTCGATCTCGGGCACCCAGTCGAGGTCGAAGGGCTCGCAGGTGGCCACCGTCACTTCGGTGGGCGCCACGCCCACCGGCAGTGCACGGCGGCGCTCGGCGTAGTTGATCGACATCACGTCGGCCACGCGGGCCACGTCCACCTTCAGCGGGTCGATGCGCAGGTAAGGCAGGCCGCAGCGCTTGGCCAGCCATTGGGTCAACGCCTCCACGTCCAGCGCCGTGCCGGTCTTCGCATCGGTGAGGCTGGCTGCGCCGAGCCGCACCAGCGAGTGCTGCGCGCTGTCGCCGGCAGCGAAGCGCTGCGCCAGCTTGTCGGCATCGGCAGGCAGCAACACGCCGTCGTCACGCAGCCAGCGAAGCAGCACGCGCCATTCGAGACGGCCCTTGAAATGGCTGGCACGTGAAGACGAACTGGCGGCAGCGGCGGTCATGTCTTGGAGGGAACGTTGGCGAGGGAGGAAGCGACGGAGGGCGCCAGCAGGCGCAGCCACTTGCCGGCAGGCAGCTTGAAACGAGTGTCGATGTTTTCAGCACGGGCGGCAAGCGTGGCGCGGTCGGGCAGGTCGAAGCCCTTCCACGCCAGCACGATGGTGTTGCCTTCCTTGGTGGGCTTGAGCATGGCGACCCGCCCCGTGCCGAAGGCCGCCTCGATGCGAGCGGCGCTGCGCTCGAAGCTGGCGTCGCGCCCGAAGAGGTTCACCGACATCACGCCCTCGTCGGACAGCAGTCGGTGGCAGCCTCGATAGAACGCATCGTCGTCGAGCACGGGTGCAGCGGCCTCGTGGTCGTAGAGGTCCACGCACAGCACGTCGGCCGTGCCGATGTTCTGCACCGCCTCGACGTAACGCGCTGCGTCTTCGTGCAGCACCGAAAGGCGCCCGTCATCGGGCGGCAGGTGGAACCACAGCCTGCAGGCGCTGATGACGGTGTCGTTGAGCTCCACCGCGGTGGTGCGCATGCGCAGCTGCTGGTGGCAGAACTTGGTGATGGCTGCAGCGCCCAGCCCCAGCTGCACCGCATGGCCTTCGGTGAGCTGGTCACTCGGGCGCAGCAGCATCCAGGCCATCATGCGCTGCACGTATTCGAGCTCGATGGCCTGCGGCTTGCGCACGCGCATCGCGCCCTGGATCCAGGGTGTGCCCAGATGCAGGTAGCGCACGCCGCCGCCTTCGGACACGGTGGCGGGTTCGAGCGTCTGTTGCACGGGCTGTTTTTTCTTGGTGGCCATCACGGGTTGCGATTTCACCGCAAGCAAAGCGGGAAACCGTTTGTACAAGCTGGTAAAGAAGTTCGAAGAAGTCAGGCGAGGCCATACAGCGCGAACACCTCGCGCCAGGCCGCGAGCTTGCGCTCGAAGCTCCACGAGGCATTGGCCGGGCTGGTGGACGGCAGCCGGTGCACGGCAAGGCCGAGTGCGCTCGTCACTTTCATCGAGCGTGCCGATTCGCCGCCGTTGTGCGCCACCGCCGCCAGGCGCGGTGCGCGCTGCAGCAGGCCGGCCAGGTCGTTGGGTTCGGCATCTTCGATGGCACTGTCGAGGCTGCCTTCACGGCGGCAGCGAGCATACACGTCCCAGATGCCCAGCCCACGCTCGCGCACCACGCTCATGCGCCCGGCATAGGGCAGCTGGCGCAGGTCCACGCCCCACAGCGCGCTGAGGATGGGCCAGAAATGGTTGCGCGGGTGGGCGTAGTACTGCTGCGCCGCGAGCGAGGCTTCGCTCGGAAAGCTGCCCAGCACCACCAGCCGCGTGGCCGGCCCGACGACCGGGGCCAGCCCGCACAGGGGCGCGGGCTTCATGCTTGCGCCGCCAGGCGGGGCAGCGCGGCCCGTGCGTTGTCTTCGGTCTTGTGAGCCAGGGTGTCGAGTTCCATGGCGCGCAACTGTGCCAGCTCCGCGGCGATGCGCGGCAGCTCGGCAGGCTCGTTGCGCGAACGCTCGCCGGCGGCGCGCTGCTGCACGGTCTTGTAGAGCCAGTGCGGCGGGATGTCGGGCGCATCGGTCTCCAGCACGATGGCCTCGATGGGCAGCTCCTTCGCCAGGCGGCGGATCTGCAACGCGCGGTCGAAGGTCATGGCCCCGCCGAAGCCGAGCTTGAAGCCCAGATCGACGAAGGTCTGCGCCTGCTGTTCACTGCCGTTGAAGGCATGGGCGATGCCGGTAACGCGGATGCGCCGCAGGTGCTTGAGCAGCAGGTCGGCCGAGCGCCGCACGTGCAGGATCACCGGCAGCTCGAACTCGCGAGCAAGCTCGAGTTGCTCCACGTAAAAGCGTTCCTGAATCGAAACGTCCAGGCCTTTGACGAAGAGGTCCAGCCCGATCTCGCCCACTGCCACCAGCCGCGGGTCGTCGCGGTGCGCTTCGAGCGCATCGCGCAGGCGCTGCAACGCATCAGGTGCGTCGCGTTCGACGTACAGCGGGTGCAGCCCCAGCGCGTAGTGCAAGCCATAGCGATGCGCCATGTCGCGCACGGTCTGCAGGTTGGTACTGCACACGCCGGGGATCACCACGCGGCCCACGCCCGCGACCCGCGAACGCTCGACCACCGCATCGCGGTCGGCATCGAATTCCCCGGCATCGAGGTGGCAGTGAGTGTCGGTCCAGCGCGTCTGCATCGCCCGCAATGATGCCCCGTGAACGAGTGCCGTCCATTCCCATGGGACATGGGCGAACTTCGTTGGCAGGCTTTACGGCTTGGTGATACCGTTGCGTCGTCGGGCCGGCGCTTCGTGACGGCCACCAGCAGTAAGGGGCCGCACCATGCGACGCACCGCTCTGTACAGCCGCTCCCACCGGGCGCCTCCGCAGCAGCCCGGCGCTGCCGAAGGCTTGCCGGCAGCAGCCACCTCCCCTCCCCCCGCTTCACCACGCCCGCCCAGCCTGCTGGTGCGCAAGCCCTGGCTGGTGTGGGCGCTGATGCTGGGCCTGCTCACCGGTCTGGCCGCTTCGGTGTGGACGGTGGCCTCGCGAATGCCGCGCCCGCTCACCCAGCAGGACATCGACACCGCCGTGCGCCAGTCGCTCGAAGCCAAGCCATTGCCTTCGAAGGCCGCCAAGGCCTACCAGGCCATTGCATCCTCGGTGGTGCGCGTGGTGGGCTACATGGGCGACGAAACCGAAGCTACGCCGAAGGCTGCAGACCCCGCAGGCAAGGCGCCCCGGGCCGGCAAGTCACCTGCCGCCGGCAAGGCGCCGCGTGGCGGCAACGACGCAGTGCCCGACAAGGACGGCCCCGCCGACCCGAAGGTGCACCGCGGCGTGGGCACCGGCGTGGTGATCGTGGACAAGGGCATCATCCTCACCAACCTGCACGTGGTGCTGGGCGCCAAGCAGATCAAGGTGGAATTCGCCAACGGCCTGGAGACCGAGGCCACGGTGATCTCGGTGCAGCCCGAAAACGACCTGGCCGTGCTGCAGGCCGCCAAGGTGCCCGACGACCTGCAGGCCGCCACGCTGCGCTCGACCGCAGACCTGGCACCGGGCGACGAAGTCATTGCGGTGGGCCACCCGTTCGGCATCGGGCCTTCGGTGTCGTCGGGCGTGGTGTCGGGGCTCAAGCGCGAATTCCGCTCCGACGAAGGCAAGCGCGTGCTGACCAACCTGATCCAGTTCGACGCGGCGGCCAACCCCGGCAATTCAGGCGGGCCGCTGGTCACCAACGACGGCGCGGTGGTCGGCATCGTGACGGCCATCCTCAACCCCGGCGACCAGCGCACCTTCATCGGCATCGGATTTGCAGTGCCGATCGAAAACGCGGCCACGGCCGTGGGCATGCCACCGTTCTGACCGACTTGCTGCAGTTCCGACACACCACACGACACAACATTCCAGCGAGGCCCCCCCATGCACAACGGATCGAACGGCTCGTCACACCCCGGTGAAGTGGCCTCGCTGATGGAGCGCATCCTCTACGAGGTGAAACGCGTGGTGGTCGGACAGGACCGCTTCCTGGAGCGCGTGCTGATCGCGATGCTCGCGCAGGGTCACCTGCTGGTCGAAGGTGTGCCGGGGCTGGCCAAGACGCTCACGGTGAAGACGCTGGCGGCCACCATGCGCGGCAGCTTCAAGCGCATCCAGTTCACGCCCGACCTCGTGCCGGCCGACCTGGTGGGCACGCGCATCTACAACCAGAAGACGGGCGACTTCAGCACCTCGCTGGGCCCGGTGTTCACGCACCTGCTGCTGGCCGACGAGATCAACCGTGCGCCGGCCAAGGTGCAGAGTGCACTGCTCGAAGTGATGCAGGAGCGGCAGGTCACCATCGCGGGTGAAACCCACATCGTGCCCGAGCCCTTCCTCGTGATGGCCACGCAGAACCCCATCGAGACCGAAGGCACCTACGCGCTGCCCGAAGCGCAGGTGGACCGCTTCATGATGAAGGTGCTGGTGGGCTACCCGAGCGAGGAAGAAGAGTTCGTGATCGTCGAGCGCGTGACCGGCGAGCCGGTGCACGTGAACGCCGTGGCCACCACCGAGCAGTTGGGCGCCTTGCAGCAGGAATGCCGCAAGGTCTACGTGGACCCGTCGCTGATGCAGTACGCGGTGCGGCTGGTGTCTGCCACGCGGCAGCCGGCCCGCTACGGCCTGGCCGACTGCACGAAATACGTGAACTTCGGCGCCAGCCCACGCGCCACCATCCACCTGATCGAAGGCGCGCGCGGCCTGGCCTTCCTGCGCGGGCGGCCCTACGCACTGCCGGAAGACGTGCTCGACCTGGTGCCCGACGTGCTGCGCCACCGCCTCGTGCTCACCTACGAGGCCTTGTCGGACGGCCTCACCGCCGACCAGCTGATCCAGCGCATCGTGCAAAAAGTGCCGGCGCCTGAAAAACCCATCGCCCACCATGTCGCGCAAGCCGTCGCCAACGCCTGAAGATGTCCTGCGCCGCCTCGAGTGGACGGTGATCCGCCGGCTCGACGGCCTGCTGCAGGGCGACTACCGCACCCTGATGCGCGGCTCGGGCCTCGACCTGGCCGACCTGCGCGAGTACCAGCACCACGACGACGTGCGCCACATCGACTGGAACGTCACTGCCCGCCTGCAGACGCCTTTCGTGCGCGAGTTCCATGAAGAGCGCGAGATCAGCGTGTGGTTCCTGCTCGACCTGAGCCCCTCGGTCGATTTCGGCTCCGAGGACGTGAAGAAGCAGGCGGTGGCCATGGAATTCGTTGCCGCGCTGGCGCGCCTGCTGACGCGCCACGGCAACCGCGTGGGCGCCATCATCTACGGCAGTGGCGTCGAAACGGTGGTTTCGGCGCGCGGCGGGCGCGTCCAGGTGCTGCACCTGCTGCAACGCATGCAGCAGCGGCCCGAGCCCACGGGCAACAAGCCCACCGACCTTTCCGAGTTGCTGGTGGCGGCGGAACGCGTCGTGAAACGGCGCTCCACGATGTTCGTGGTGTCCGACTTCTTCAGCCAGCCGGGCTGGGATGCGCCGCTGGCGCGGCTGGTGCAACGGCATGAGGTGGTGGCGGTGCGGCTGCACGACCCGATCGAGCGAGCGCTGCCGGACATCGGCCTCATCCTGATGCGCGACGCCGAGACCGGCGAGCAGCTGCTGGTGGACACGCACGACAAGGGCTTTCGCCTGCGCTTCGCGCGGCTGGCCGAAGAGCGCGAGCAGGAACTGCTGACCAGCCTGGCCAATGCCGGCGTCGACACGCTGGAACTCGCCACCGACGACGACCTGGTCGATGCCATCCTGCGCTTTGCGGACCTGCGCAAGCAGCGTGCAAGGCTTGCGAGCGGCGGCGGTTTGCCGGAGCATTTGAAGACGCCGGGCAGCCGTCGCAGGGAGACTGCATGAAGCCGCCGACACGTCACCTCGAGATGGTTTCCGCCCCTTCCCGCGCCGGGTGCACCGTCGCGCGTCGGAGGTTCGCATGACATTCCTGTGGCCGCAATTCCTCTGGGTGCTGGGCCTGGTGCCCTTGCTGGTGCTGGCCTATGTGTGGCTTTTGCACCGGCGCAAGAAAAGCGCGGTGCGCTACGCGAGCCTGGGCCTGGTGAAAGCCGCCATGGGCAGCGGCCCCGGCTGGCGCCGCCACGTGCCGCCGCTGCTGCTGCTCATCGGCATCGCGGCGCTGCTCGTGGCCATCTCGCGGCCGGCGGCCATCATCACGCTACCGCTGCAGCAGGAAACCATCATCCTCGCGATGGACGTGTCGGGCAGCATGCGCGCCGAAGACGTGCAGCCCAACCGCCTGGTGGCCTCGCAGATGGCGGCCAAGGCCTTCGTCGGCGAGCTGCCGCGGCACGTGCGCGTGGGCGTGGTGTCGTTCGCCGGCACGGCCGCGGTGGTGCAGGCACCCACGCACAGCCGCGAAGACGTGGTCGCCGCGATCGACCGCTTCCAACTGCAGCGCGGCACCGCCATCGGCAGCGGCATCGTGCTGTCGCTGGCCACGCTCTTCCCTGACGCCGGCATCGACCTCTCGCAGGTCACCGGCCAGCGCAACATGCCGCCGGCGCTCGGCGAGCGCAAGGAACCCAAGCCCTTCACTCCGGTGCCGCCAGGCTCGTACACCTCGGCCGCCATCATCCTGCTCACCGACGGCCAGCGCACCACCGGCCCCGACCCGCTGGACGCCGCCAAGATGGCCGCCGACCGCGGCGTGAAGGTCTACACCGTGGGCTTCGGCACCACCAACGGCGAGATCATCGGTTTCGAAGGCTGGTCGATGCGCGTGCGGCTCGATGAAGACACGCTCAAGAACGTGGCCAACCTCACGCATGCCGAGTACTTCTACGCCGGCAGTGCCACCGACCTGAAGAAGGTCTACGACACGCTGACCTCGCGACTCGTGTTCGAGCGCAAGGAAACCGAGATCACCGCGCTGTTCGCGGCGGTGGGGGCGCTGTTCGCGGTGCTGGCAGCCGGCTTGTCGCTGTGGTGGTTCGGGCGAGTGGCCTGAGCGGGTCGAGTCCGCTGGAAGAGACCACCGCCCCGGCCGCCTGAACCCTCAGCCCTGCAACAGTCCGCCGGCCAGCTTGAGTGCGCGGCCGCAACGCGCGGCCAGCAACGGGTCGTGCGTCACCACCACGAAGGCCGTGCCGCGCTCGCGCGCCAGCTGCAGCATCAGCTCGAACACCGTGTGCGCCGTCTCGCGGTCGAGGTTGCCGGTGGGCTCGTCGGCCAGCACGCAGGCCGGCTGCGCCACCAGCGCACGGGCGATGGCCACGCGCTGGCGTTCACCGCCCGACAGCTCTGCCGGCCGGTGCTCCACGCGGCGTGCCAGGCCCACGGCCTGCAGCATCTGCGCCGCCTGCTCTTGCGCGTCGTGTCGCGGCATGCGGCGGATCATCAGCGGCATGGCCACGTTGTCGAGCGCGGTGAACTCGGGAAGCAGGTGGTGGAACTGGTAGATGAACCCCAGGTGCTGATTGCGCCACTCGCCTTGCTCGGCGGCGTTCATGGTCGCGAAGTCGCGGCCCATCAGCTGCACGCGGCCGGCGGTGGGCGCGTCCAGCCCGCCCAGCAGGTGCAGCAAGGTGCTCTTGCCCGAACCCGAAGCACCGACGATGGCCAGCGTCTCGCCGCGCGAGACATCGATGTCCACGCCGTGCAGCACCGTCACGTCCAGGCCGTCGCGCCCTCCTTCGTGGAAGCGGCGCGTGAGGCCCTGACCTCGCAGCACCAGGTCGCGAGCTGCCGCGGAGGGGTGCCCACCGTGCCAGGTGAGCGGGGTGCGGTCATCACTCATAGCGCAGCGCCTCCGCGGGTTGCACTCTGGAAGCGCGCCAGCTCGGGTACAGCGTGGCCACGAAGGACAGCACCAGCGAGATCACCGTGATGGGCACGATGTCGGTGCTTTGCGGGTCGCTCGGCATCTTGCTGATGAGGTACACGCTGCTGGGCAGGAAGCTGGCGTTGAACAGCCGCTCCAGCGCCGGCACGATGACGTCGATGTTGTAGGCCACGAGCAACCCGAGGCCCAGCCCGCTCAGCGTGCCGATCACGCCGGCCGCAGCACCTTGCACCATGAAGATGCCCATGATGGAGCGCGGGCTCGCGCCCAGCGTGCGCAGGATGGCGATGTCGGCGCGCTTGTCGGTCACCGTCATCACCAGCGTGGACACGAGGTTGAACGCCGCCACCGCGACGATCAGCGTGAGGATGATGAACATCATCGTCTTCTCGATCTTCACCGCCTCGAACCAGTTGCGGTTGGTGCGCGTCCAGTCGCGCACCCAGACGTCGCGGCCCAGCGAGGCCTGCAGCTCGGCGGCCACCTGGCGCGCCTGCTGCTGGTCGACCAGCTTGAGCTGCACGCCGGTCGGCCCTCCCACGCGGAACAACCTGGCCGCGTCATCCACGTGCATCAGCACCAGGCCGTTGTCGTATTCGTAGTGGCCGGCGTCGAAGGTGCCCACCACCGTCATCTGCTTGAGCCGGGGCACCACGCCAGCGGGCGTGACCTGCCCGGTGGGCGTGACGATGGTGACCTGATCGCCTTCGCGCACCCCCAGGCCGCGCGCCAGCTCGCCGCCCAGCACCACACCCCAGCTGCCGGGCGTCAGGCGTGCCAGCGTGGTGTCTTTCAGCTGCGCGGCCAGCGCCGTGACGGTGGCCTCTTCGGCCGGCGAGATGCCGCGCACCACGGCACCGCGCATGTCGTCACCACGGGCGATGAGCGCCTGCGCCGCAACGAAGGGCGCCGCGCCCACCACCTGCGGGTTGAGCCTGGCCGCAGCGGCCGTGGCACGCCAGTCGGGCAATGCGCCGCCTTGTGCGTCGAACACCTCGACGTGCGCGATGACCGAGAGCATGCGGTCGCGCACTTCCTTCTGGAAGCCGTTCATCACCGACAGCACGATGATGAGCGCGGCCACGCCGAGCGCGATGCCCAGCATCGAAACGCCCGAGATGAAGGAGATGAAGCCGTTGCGGCGCCCGGTGCGACCGGCGCGTGTGTAGCGCCAGCCGACCCGCCACTCGTATGGGAGGTTCATGGGGCAGGGATGCTACCCGAGGGCGGTTGGCCTTGGCACGGGAGCCTGGCAGGCCAAGGCTGCAAGGCCGTGTGTCTTTAGCGTCCGCGTTGCGCCTTGATCATCCAGGCCACCGCGTCCTTGTGCTTGCGCTCGTAGTTGTCGCGATGGGCGTCCAGCTGCTGCGCCAGCACTTCCATCACCTCGGGCTCGCGTTGTCCGAAGAACACCCGCTTGGCGCCCACGCGCTTGAGCATCATGTCGTCGGCACGCAGCATGTTGATCACGCGGTTCGCGTCGTCGGACAGCTTGGGGTTGAAGGTGGCGCGGTTCGAAATGACGGGATTCCATTCGCGATAGGTTTCCAGGTTCTCCAGCGCATCCTGCGCATAGCGCTGATAGACCGAGTCCTGCAGGAACGACTGGATGGTGCCCCGGTACTTCTCCTGCCCCGAAAAGCCGAGTGCGCGGATGTAGCGGGCCACCCGGTTCTTGTCGTCGCGGTTGTTGCGTGCCTCGGCATGCTCTGCCAGCACGCGCTTCTCGATCACGTCAAACAGGCGCGGGTCTGAAAGGCCTTTCCAGGCAAACGACTCCACGGATTCGTTCTGCGATCTGGCATCTGTTCCGTTGAAGATCGCGATGTAGTGGTTCACGTCCTACTCGGGCGTGGCTGCCAGGGCTGCGGCCGAAAGGCAAAGCGCCGCCAAGGCGGCAGAGATGATTCGCATGTACGTCCTCGTCGCGTTTCTGTCGTGGTTTGCTCGAAAAGGAGCCGCAGCAGATCGCACGCCAAGTGCACGCGCCCTCGCGCCTCCCCCGGGGCGGGATTCTGACGCAGCCCACCCGGGATAATCGCCGCCCATGCACCTGATGATTCCCTTCGCCTCGTCGGCAGCGGAGCCGGACCGGCAGGCGCTGCAGGAGCCCTCGCTGCCCCATCTCGAACGCCTGCTGGCGCTGCTGGCGCCCACGCAACGCACCGAGGGCGATGAATACAGCCTCTCTACCCCGCACGAATGCGCGCTCGCCGCGGCCTTGAGCCTGACCGGCGGCGATGGCCAGCTGCCGTGGGCCGCACGGGCCGCCGCGCAAGACGGCATCACCACCGGCGACCAGGCCTGGGGCCTGCTGAGCCCTGTGCATTGGCACGTCGGCCCCGACCACATCACGATGGGCGATCCGCAGGCGCTGCAGCTCGACGAGGCGGTGTCACGCGAATTGATGGAATCCTTGCGGCCGCTGTTCGAAGGCGATGGCTGGGTGTTGCTGTGGGGCGCGCCGACGCGCTGGTACGTCGCGCACGAATCGCTGGCCGAGCTGTCCACCGCCTCGCTCGACCGAGTTATCGGTCGCAACCCCGACCTGTGGATGCCCGACCGGCCCGAAGCCGCCACGCTGCGCCGGCTGATGAGCGAGGTGCAGATGCTGCTGTACCAGCACCCCGCCAACGAAGCGCGCGAGGCCGAAGGGCTGCCGGCGGTCAACAGCATCTGGCTCAGCGGCTGCGGCGTGCGGCAGGTCGAGCGGCAACCCGAGCCGGTGGTGGCCGACACGTTGCGCGCGCCTGCGCTGCTGGGTGACTGGGCCGCCTGGGCCGCGGCCTGGCAGGCCCTCGACGCCGGCCCGCTGCGCGACCTGCTGGCGCGTGCGCAACGCGGCGAAGCCGTGCAGCTCACGCTGGCCGGCGAGCGCCATGCGCAACGCTATGAAAGCTCACCGCGTTCATGGCTGGCCGGGCTGGCGGCGCGCTTCAAGCGCCCCTCCGCCACCGCCGCCTTGCAAGCACTCTGAGAGACGAACCCAAGCATGAAGATCACGATCCGCGACGTGCCGCCACGCACCGCCTGGGCACTGGAACAGGCCGGCGTGCACCCGCTGCTGGCGCGCCTGTTCGCCGCACGCGGCATCGCGCAGGCGCAGCAGCTCGACGACTCGCTGGCACTGCTGCTGCCGCCGGCCTCGCTGCACGGCGCGCAGGCCGCCGCGAAGCTGCTGGCCGACACGCTGGCCGCCGGCGGCCGCATCTGCGTGGTGGCCGACTACGACTGCGACGGCGCCACCGCCTGCGCCGTGGCGCTGCGCGGACTCAAGCTGCTGGGCGCCAGGCCCGGCACGCTGAGCTACGTGGTACCCGACCGCGCCATCCACGGCTACGGCCTCACGCCGGCCATCGTGGACCTTGCACGCGCGCACCGCCCCGACGTGCTGGTGACCGTGGACAACGGCATTGCCAGCCACGAAGGCGTGTCGCATGCGCGCGCCGTGGGCATGAAGGTGCTGGTCACCGACCACCACCTGCCGGCGCTGCTGAACGGCGGCATTGCGCTGCCCGAGGCCGACGTGATCGTGAACCCCAACCAGCCCGACTGCGGCTTCGAGAGCAAATGCATTGCAGGCGTGGGCGTGATGTTCTACGTGCTGCTGGCACTGCGCGCCGAGCTGCGCGAACGCGGGGCCTTTGCCGCCGACGCGCAGCCGCGCCTGGACACGCTGCTCGACCTCGTGGCGCTGGGCACCGTGGCCGACGTGGTGAAGCTCGACGCCAACAACCGCCGCCTGGTGGCACAGGGGCTCAAGCGCATCCGCTCCGGCCGCATGCAGCCGGGCGTGCGTGCCCTGTTCAAGGCCGCGGGGCGTGACCCGTCGCGCGCGGTGAGCTTCGACTTCGGCTTTGCGCTGGGCCCGCGCATCAACGCGGCCGGCCGGCTCGAACAGATGACGCTGGGCATCGAATGCCTGCTCACCGACGACGAAGCGCAGGCCACTGAACTCGCATTGCGGCTGGACGCCATCAACCGCGAACGCCGCGAGGTGGAAGCTGGCATGCGCGAACAGGCCGAAGCGATGGTCGAGATGTTGATGCCCGAAGGGGAGCCGCCAGCCGCGGTGGCCATCTTCGATCCCGAGTTCCACGAGGGCGTGGTGGGCATCGTCGCGTCGCGCCTGAAAGACCGGCTGCACCGCCCGACCTTCGTGTTCGCACTCGGCCGCGACGGGCTGCTCAAGGGCTCGGGCCGCTCGATCCCGGGCTTTCACCTGCGTGATGCACTCGACCTCGTGAGCAAGCGCCACCCGCAGCTGCTGCGCAAGTTCGGGGGCCACGCCATGGCCGCTGGCGCCACGCTCGCCGAAGAAGACTTCGACGTGTTCGAACAGGCCTTCGACGCGGTAGCGCGCGAATGCATC
Source organism: uncultured Rivibacter sp. (assembly GCA_946480925.1). Next base: position 108,604 of record CAMLLU010000001.1, on the reverse strand, counting down.
GATGCCGCCACGTTGACGCGCACGCTGGCCACCGACGGGCCGCTCGATGCGCAGTGGTTCGCCCCACCGGTGGTGCAGGCGCTCGAAGCCGCCGTGTGGGGCCCGTCGTTCGAGCCGCCGCTGTTTTGCGACACCGTCGATGTCGTCAACCAGCGACTGGTTGGCGAGCGACACCTCAAGCTCACGGTGCGGCACAACGGCCAGTTGCGCGAGGCGATCTGGTTCGGCCGCAGCGAACCGCTGCCCGGCACCGCGCGCATCGCCTACCGCCTGAGCGTGGACGAATTCAATGGCCAGCAGCGCCTGCAGATGGTGGTCGAGGGTGTCGCCGATTCGTGACAGGCAAAAGGCAGTGCCACCACGCCGGGCCGCCCCAACATTTCTTTGCACACCCCTGCATACCCTCCCTGTCAACAAGGCCCGGGCTGCGGCGTTCAGAATGAAGCGGGCAGAACCGCTTATGGAGACATTGATGCGCCATGTTGCGTGGCTTGCCGCCAGCGTACTGCTGACCGGCTGCGTGGTGGCCCCCAGTTCACCCCGCGCACAGACCCACTACCCGTCGGGCGGCAGCCAGTCCGAAGTGCGCGAAGCACCCAGCATCGCCGGCCGCCTGTCGGTGGCGCAGGGCGACGTGCGCATCTGGCGCACCGACGAAGACGGCGACAGCGACTGGGACGACGCCGAGGTCAACGACGTGGTGACCTCGCGCACGCAGCTGCGCACCGGCAACGACGCGCGCGCCGAAGTGCGCTTCGGCCCGCATGCGCTGCGGCTCGATGAACATTCCGAGCTGGTCTTCGAACAGCTCGACGACCACCACACCACCGTGCGGCTGGAGCGCGGCACGCTCACCGTGCGGCTGCACAACAACGAGTTCAAGGACACACTCGCCGTGCAAAGCGGCGACCGCAACATCGAGTTGCGCTCGCCGGGCCGCTACCGGCTCGACGGCAGCGAAGCGAGCCCGCTGCGCGTGACCAGCTTCCGCGGCGAGGCCATCGTCTACACCGGCGGCAACACCCTGTCGCTGCGCGAAGGCCGCTCGCTCGACATCAGCCCCGACGGCGCCCAGCTCAACTACGGCGAGGCCGTTGCCACGGCGTTCGACGAGTGGTCGCTCAAGCGTGATGAACGCCTGCGCGACGTCGCCTCCACGCGCTACGTGTCGCCCTACATGACGGGCTACGAAGACCTCGACGCGCATGGCGACTGGGTGAACGACGCCACCTATGGCACCGTGTGGGTGCCGCGCGTGGTGGTTGCCGGTTGGGCCCCCTACCGCCACGGCCGCTGGCGCTGGGTGTCGCCCTGGGGCTGGACGTGGGTGGACGAAGCGCCATGGGGCTTCGCGCCCTTCCACTACGGCCGCTGGGTCTACGTCGGCACGCGCTGGTGCTGGTGGCCGGGGACCTACGTGGCACGCCCGGTGTATGCGCCGGCGCTGGTGGGCTGGGTGGGCCGCCCTGGCTTCAGCGCTTCCATCACCGTGGGGTCGCCCGGTTACGTGGGCTGGTATCCGCTCGCCCCGTGGCACCCCTATCAGCCGCGCATCAGCAACGTGCGCCTGAACCCGAAGCTCAACGAGGGCCTCATCAACCGCCCGCCGGCTGGCGTGTCGCTCAACGCCAACCTCGAACGCGGCGGCACGGCCGTGCCGGGCCGAGGCTTCCGTGAACCCATCCATCGGGGCGGCGGCGCGCCCATCGACCGCGTGATGCCGGTGCGCGAGCTGCAGCCGGTGGCGCCGCCCGCCCGCTTCGTGCGCGGCCCCGGCGAGGTCCGCCCACCACGCAATGACGCCGCACCGCGACCGCAGTTCGACCGCGACATCCGCCTGCCCGAGCGACAGCCGGGCGTGGGCGCCGCCGTGGTGCAGCCGCAGCAGCCTGTGCCGCAACCGCAAGGCCGCTCGCTGGAACAGAACCTCCCCGGCCGCCCGCAGTTGCCGCGTGCGGAGCCGCTGCCGGGCGCTCGCGTGCAACCTCCCGACGCGGCTGGCTGGCGCGGTGACCGACGCGGCGCCTTCCCCGACCGCTCGGAGCCGGTGATGACGCCACCGCAACCGCAAACTCAACCGCAGTGGCGCGGCGGCAACCCGAACAACCGCGACTGGCCCGCGCGGCCGCAGCAACAGCAGCAGCAACCCCAGCCGCAATGGCAGCAGCCACAGCGCGGCGGCTCGCTGAACACCATGCCGCAGGCGCAACCACGGCCCCAGCCGCAGACGCCCGCTCAAGTGCCGGAGCACCGCGGCTGGCAAGGCCAGGTGCGGCCCATGCCTGCCCCGGCAGCGCCCGCCCCGCAGGCGCAGCCGCAATGGCGCGCCGCACAACCCCAGCCTCAGCAGCAGCAACAGGCGCAACCCGACAAGGACCACCGCCAGCGCGGAGACCGCGGCGAGCGCTCGGAACGCGGCATGGAAATGCGGCGCTGAAGCAGTCCACGCCGAAAATCCGGAAGGACAGAAAGGCCCCGTGCATCGCACCGGGCCTTTTTGGTTTCTAGACTGGCAAGGCTTTTGATCCGGGATCCATGACGAGCAGCTGCGCTGCACAGCACTGACTGGGACACGCTCATGACAACACGCACAGAAGCCATTCGCCGCCACCACCGCCGCAATGCCCTCATCGCCCTGGCCACCACGCCGCTGTGGCCTGGGCTCGCTGCACCCGCACACGCGCAAACGCCGTCGCTCAAGGTCAGCACCGTGGCGCGCGGCTTCGACCGCCCGTGGTGCGTGGCCTTCCTGCCCTCGTTCGAGCGCGACGGCCGCCTGCTCGTCACCGAGCGCCCGGGCCGGCTGCGGCTGGTGAGCACCAAGGACGGCGGCACAGGGACAGTACTCGAAGGACTGCCGCCGGTCGATGCGCGCGGCCAGGGCGGACTGCTCGACGTGGTGCTGCACCCGCAGTTCGCCAGCAACCAGCTCGTCTACTGGAGCTATGCCGAGCCCGACGCCCAGGGTGGCAACAGCACGGCCGTCGCCCGAGGCCGGCTCGACGGCAACCGCCTGCGCGACGTGCAGGTGATCTTTCGCCAGGCGCCCAAGTTCGCCAGCACCTACCACTTCGGCTCGCGGCTGGTGTTCGCCCGCGACGGGCGCCTGTTCGTCACGCTGGGCGACCGCAACTTCCGCCGCGACGATGCGCAGGTGCTGTCCAACCACCACGGCAAGATCGTGCGCATAGAAGCCGACGGCAGCGTGCCGCGCGACAACCCCTTCGCCGGCAACGCCGACGCGCGCCCCGAGATCTGGAGCTATGGCCACCGCAACGTGCAGGGCGCGGCGCTGCACCCCGGCACCGGCGAGCTGTGGATACACGAGCACGGCCCGCAGGGCGGCGACGAAGTCAACGTGGCCGAGGCCGGCAAGAACTACGGTTGGCCCGTCATCACTTACGGTGCCGAATACGGCAGCGGCCGCAAGATCGGCGAAGGTACGGCCAAGGCGGGCATGGAGCAGCCGATCACCTACTGGGTGCCCTCCATCGCGCCCTCGGGCATGGCCTTCGTGACGGGCAATCGCTACCCAGGCTGGCAGGGCAACCTGGTGGTGGGCGCGTTGCGGGGCCAGCTCATCGTGCGGCTGCAGCTCGACGGCCGCAGGGTCGTGCGGCAGGAGCGCCTGCTCACGGACCTGGGCGAGCGCATCCGCGATGTGCGGCAGGGCCCCGACGGCTGGCTGTACGTGCTGACCGACGGCGACGACGGCAAGCTGTTGCGCCTCGACACATGAGCGTTGCAATGAGTTGCTGACCTCACACAGGGTGTGCCCACCTCGTGAACGACGAAACGCCTAGAGTCTGTAGCTGGCGGAGCCTGGGCAACCATGATCTGACGATACGGTGAGCTCATGAACGACAACGAGATGCCCTCTGCGGCACTGGTGCAGCGTCGCGCCAGCCTTCAGCGTCTGTTCGGCCTGTGGCTGGCCACGAGCAGCGTGCTGGCCGCCTGTGGAGGCGGTGGAGACGACACCCCGGCCCCCACACCCACGCCTCCCTCGCCCAACCCACCGCCGCCTTCCGGCCCGCCGAAGGCCACCACGCTCTACAGCAGCCTGGCGAACCCCTGGGGCATGGCCTTCCTGCCCGATGACCGCATGCTCGTCACGCAGAAGGCAGGCAGCATGGTGATCCTGAGTGCCGACGGCACCAGCCAGTCGGCCACCGTGGGCGGCGTGCCGGCCGTGGTGAACGCCGGCCAGGGCGGCCTGCTCGACGTGACGCTCGACCCCGGTTTCGCCACCAACCAGCTCGTCTACTTCGCCTATTCCGAAGCCGGTACCGGCGCTGACGTTGGCAAGGCCGGCACCGCCGTTTCGCGGGCGCAGCTCGTCGGCGACCAGTTGCAGAACGTCGAGCGCATCTTCCAGCAGCTGCCCAAGGTCGAAGGCGAAAACCACTTCGGCTGCCGGCTCGTCTTCCGCGGCGACGGCACGCTGTTCATCACGCTGGGTGAGCGCCAGCTGGGCGCCCCGGCAGTGGACCTCACCGGCCACCTGGGCAAGGTGGTGCGCATCAACCGCGACGGCTCGGTGCCTGCCGGCAACCCGAACCTCGGCACGCAGGCGCTGCCCGAGATCTGGAGCTACGGCCACCGCAACCCGCAGGGCGCGGCCCTCCACCCCACCACCGGCGAGCTGTGGATCAACGAACACGGCCCGCAGGGCGGCGACGAGCTCAACCACGTGCAGCCCGGCCTCAACTACGGCTGGCCGTTGCGCAGCTACGGCTGCAACTACGGCGACCCCGTGGGAACGAGCTGCGCCATCGGGGGCGGCACGCATGCGCCGCAGTTTGCCGAGCCGGTGTCGTACTGGGTGCCCACGTCCATCGCACCGGCAGGGCTCATCTTCTACACGGGTGACAAGTTCCCCGAGTGGCAGGGCAATGCGATGTTCGGCGCGCTGGCCGACCAGGCCTTGTGGCGCGTGGCGCTCAACGGCAACGCTGAAGCCTCGCGCGAACGCCTGTTCGGCAGCCTGGGCGAGCGCATCCGCTGCGTGAAGCAGGGAGCCGACGGCTGGATCTACCTGCTCACCGACAGCGGCAAGCTGATCCGCATCGATCGCTGAGCGCTCGAAGCTCCAGGGGAACCTGCCCGCGGCGCGACCTGCAGAAGGGCACGCTGCTATAAGGCGGCACATCGATCGGCCCGGTCTTTTCTTCGGACCGGGCCGATCGCACGACAACACCCCTCAGGAGCTCTCTTGAAAGCATTCACTGCGCTCGCTCTCGCGCTCGCCGGCCTGTCGGCGGCCGTGCAGGCCTCTCCCGCCGCCGCGGACGGCGAACTGATTCCCAGGCAGCACTTGTTCGGCAACCCCACGCGCACCCAGGCCATGCTGAGCCCGGACGGCAAGTACCTTGCCTTCCTGGCCCCGCGCGACGGCGTGCTCAACATCTGGGTGGCACCGAACGGACGCATGGCCGAGGCCAGGCCCGTCACCGAAGAAAAGGTCCGCCCCATCCGCAGCTATTTCTGGGCACCGGACAGCAGCGTGCTGCTGTACATCCAGGACCAGGGCGGCAACGAGGACTACCTGTTGTACGGCACGGACCCGGCCAAGGGCACCACCGTCAAGCTCACGCCGTTCGAGAAGACGCGCGTGCAGATCGTCGCCATGAGCCCTGACGTTCCCCACAGCATCCTCGTCGGCATCAACAACCGCGACCCGCGCTGGCACGACGTCTACCGGCTCGACCTGAAGAGCGGCAAGCTCACGTTGGTGCGCCAGAACGACGGCTATGCCGGTTTCGAAGCCGACAGGAAGCTGAACCTGCGCCTGGCCACCAAGTCGCTGGCCGACGGCGGCATGCAGCTGGAACGCATCGCCACCGACGGCAAGACGCAACCCCTGCTCACCATCCCGGCCGAAGATGCCCTGTCCACCCGCGTCGTGGGCATCCCGGCCGGCGGCGACATGGCCTACCTGCTCGACACGCGGCAGCGAGACCGTTCGGCGCTGATGCGCCTGGACCTGAAAACCGGCGTCACGCGCCTGCTGGCCGAAAGCACCAAGGTCGACGTGCAGAACCTGCTGGCCGATCCGCGCAGCGGCAAGGTGCAGGCCATCGGCGAAAACTACCTGCACCACCGCTGGCTACCGCTGGGCAAGGACCTCGAGGCCGACATCGCCTTCCTCGACAAGACGCTGGGCGGCCGATGGGAAGTGAGCTCGCGCACGCGTGACGACCGCCAGTGGACCCTGCTGGTGGACCGCGTGGCGGAGCCGGCCAGCGTGTACCTCTACGACCGGCCGGCCCGCAAGGTCACGAAGCTGTTCTCGACCCGGCCGGAGCTCGAAGGCCGCAGGCTCGCACCGATGCAACCGCTCGAGCTGAAGAGCCGCGATGGCAAGACGCTCGTGTCGTACCTGTCTCTGCCCCCGGGCAGCGACAAGGACGGCGACGGACGCCCCGACCAGCCCCTGCCGCTGGTGCTGAACGTGCACGGCGGCCCCTGGGCGCGTGACGACTACGGCTACCGCGGCGACCATCAATGGCTCGCCAACCGCGGCTATGCGGTGCTGTCGGTCAACTTCCGCGGCTCCACCGGTTTCGGCAAGGCCTTCCTGAATGCCGGCGACCGCCAATGGGGCGCGGCCATGCATGACGACCTCATCGACGCGGTGGACTGGGCGGTGCGGTCCGGCATCACGCAAGGCGACAAGGTGGCGATCTACGGCGGCTCGTATGGCGGCTACGCCACGCTGTGGGGAATGACCAGCACGCCCGACCGATTCGCCTGCGGTGTGGACGTCGTAGGCCCATCGAACCTCAACACCCTGCTGGCCAGCGTGCCGGCCTATTGGGCGAGCTTCTTCGAGCAGTTGGCCCGCCGCGTGGCCGACCCGCGCACGGAAGAGGGCCGGGCGCTGCTCACCGAACGCTCGCCGCTGACCCACGTGCAGCAGATCCGCAAGCCGCTGCTGATCGCCCAGGGGGCCAACGACCCGAGGGTGAAGCAGGCCGAGTCCGACCAGATCGTGCAGGCCATGAAGGCCAGGCAGATCCCGGTGACCTACGCGCTGTACCCGGACGAAGGCCATGGCTTCGCCCGCCCGGCCAACCGCATCAGCTTCTACGGCGTGGCGGAAGCCTTCCTGTCGCATTGCCTGGGCGGCAGCTACCAGCCGCTCGGCGACGACCTGAAAGGGGCGAGCCTGCAGGTGCCGGAAGGCGTGGACTACGTTCCCGGCCTCAAGGAAGCACTGGGTCGCTAGGGAGTGCCCCTATCCGGGAGGCGGCCGGGGGCCGGCTCCTAGAATGCAGGCGTGAATGCCCCTGCCTCCCCCGCGCACGCCGTCAACGCCGATCTCCACTGCCACTCCAACGTGTCCGACGGCACGCTGAGCCCGCAGCAGGTGGCCGCACGGGCCCATGCCAACGGCGTGCAACTGTGGGCGCTGACCGACCATGACGAGATCGGCGGCCAGCACGCAGCGCGTGATACGGCCCTCGCGCTCGGCATGAGCTACCTGAGCGGCGTGGAGATCTCGGTCACCTTCGCGGGTGAGACGGTGCACATCGTCGGGCTGGGCATCGACATCGACGACCCCCAGCTCGCTGCCGGGCTCGACGCCACCCGTGGCGGCCGCGAGCGCCGGGCGCGCGAGATGGCCGAGAGCCTGGCCAAGGCCGGCATTCCCGGCACCTACGAAGGCGCGCTCAAGTACGTGGGCAACCCCGATCTCATCTCGCGCACGCACTTTGCGCGCTACCTGGTCGAGATCGGCGTGTGCGACTCGACGCCCGAGGTGTTTCGCCGCTACCTCACCGAAGGCAAGCCCGGCTACGTGCCGCACCGCTGGGCCACGCTGGGCGACGCCGTGCGCTGGATCCACCAGTCCGGCGGCCTGGCCGTGGTGGCGCACCCCGGGCGCTACAAGTTCACGCCCACCGAGGAATACGCGTTGTTCACCGAGTTCAAGGCGCACGGCGGCCGCGGCGTGGAAGTGGTGACCGGCAGCCACAGCAGTGCCGACGCGCAGAAGTACACCGGCACCGCTCTCGAATTCGACCTGCTGGCCTCGCGCGGCTCTGATTTCCACGCGCCGACGGAAAGCCGCATCGACCTTGGCGCCCTGCCGCCCCTGCCCATGCAACTCACGCCCGTGTGGGCGGCGCTCGAAGAGCGCATCGCGCGCCCGTGAGCGCGCCTGTGCGGCAAACCTGCCCTCCCGGCGAGAGGGCGGCCTCATGAGCCGCCAGGTTGATCCCAAGGCGAATACCGGAGTGCGCTGCACGGAGGACGCCCAATGAGCACGGCCGCCATGCACCCCGGCTGGCGGCGTTCGCGCCCGGCCCTCGGCATTGCGTTGATCCTGCTGATGGCGCTGTGCTTTGCGACGCTGGACACCAGCGTGAAGTACGTGGGCGCCTTTCTTCCCGTGCTCGTGATCCTGTGGTCGCGCTACGCCTTCCAGGCGCTGGTGATGGGCGTGTGGCTGGGCTGGCGGAGGCTGCAAAACGGTGAGCATCTCTTTCGTGCGGCGCACCCGAAGTTCCAGTGGCTGCGCGGCGCGCTGCTGCTGTCCACCAGCTCGCTGTCGTTCTACGGGCTGCAGCACATGCCGGTGGCCGAGTTCACCGCGGTGGCGATGCTCACGCCGGTGGTGGTAACACTGCTGGCCGCGGCCGTGCTGCGTGAGCACGTGTCGCTGCCGCGCTGGGCGCTGGTGCTGGGCGGCTTCGGCGGCGCGCTCATCATCATCCGCCCCGGCAGCGGGCTGTTCGGCTGGGCCGCCGCCTTTCCGCTCGCGCTGGCCTGCGCCTACGGCGTGTTCCAGGTGCTCACGAGCCGGCTCGCGTCGCTGGAACATCCGCTCACCACGCACTTCTACACAGGCCTCGTGGGCACCGTGGCGTTGTCGCTCGCGTTGTGGCTGAGCCCGGTGGACATCCTGCCGCCGCTGCGGCAGGCCAGCCCCCTGCAATGGGCACTGCTGGTGCTCATCGGCGCCATGGGCACGGCGGGGCACCTGTTCCTCATCCTCGCGCTGGGGGTGGCACCCATGTCGGTGCTCATGCCCTTCACCTACACGCAGATCGCCTGTGCCATGGGCGTGAGCTGGCTGGTGTTCCGCCACGTGCCCGACGGCTTCGCATTGCTGGGCATGCTGGTGATCGCGGCCTGCGGGGCCGCATCGGTGTGGCTCAACGCACGCGAGGCAGCGGCGCGGCGCGCCCCCGACTCGGTGGTGGCGGCCGACGCCGCCGTGGGCGACTGATCTGGGCGAGGGTTTACCGGCTGCGACCAAAGTCGCTGCGCCCGCAACAAGGGCGTTGCATTCGTCCGCCAACAGGCGCCGAATCCGGGTATTCCGATTGCCTGCTGCTGGAATGCCATGTTCAGTCCGTCCTTCGCCCCTGCAGGCCCTGCGCCTGCCATGCCGCTGCCCCTGCGGGGCGAGGCGGGGCTCGGGCTGCGCAAATGGCGCCGCAAGCGCCGCAGCGACAATGTCTCGATGGCCCAGTTCTTCGAAGTCCACCCCGACAACCCACAAGGCCGGCTGCTGAAGCAGGCCGCGCAGATCCTGCACGGCGGGGGCATCGTCGCCATTCCCACCGATTCGAGCTACGCGCTCGTATGCCACCTCGACGACAAGGCCGCGGCCGAAAAGCTGCGCCAGCTGCGGCAGGTGGACAAGAAGCACCACCTCACGCTGCTGTGCCGCGACCTGTCGGAGCTGGCCAGCTACGCGCGGGTGGACAACCGGCAGTACCGCCTGCTCAAGCACGCCACGCCAGGGCCTTACACCTTCATCCTCGAAGCCACGAAGGAAGTGCCGCGCCGCGTGTCGCACCCGTCGCGCCGCACCATCGGCCTGCGCGTGCCTGACCACCGCGTCACGCAGGAACTGCTGGCGCTGTTCGGCCAGCCGCTGTTGGCCACCACGCTCATCGGCCCTGGCGAAGAGGAACCGATGAACGACCCCATCGAGATCCGCGCCCGCTTCGAAAAGCAGATCCAGGCCGTGGTGGATGCGGGTGCCTGCCCGATGGAGCCCACCACCGTGGTGGACCTTACCTCCGGCGACGAGCCGGTGCTGGTGCGCACAGGCCGCGGCGATCCGGCGAAGCTCGGCCTGGAGCCGGCCGACGCCGCCGCGTGACCGAGGCCACACCAGCGGCCTCCGCCCAGGCCCTGGCGCGGGACTTGCGCGGGTATGCTCCCGGCGTCGATGCCTCAGCCCATACCCCACATGTCCACCAGCACCTCTTCCTCGATCACCCTGCGCTTCCTGGCCGAACCCAGCACCGTCAACTTCGGCGGCAAGGTGCACGGCGGCACCGTGATGAAGTGGATCGACGAGGCCGGCTATGCCTGCGCCACCAGCTGGGCCAAGCGCTACTGCGTGACGGTCTACGTGGGCGGCATCCGCTTCCACCGGCCCATCATGATCGGCGACCTGGTCGAGGTGGAAGCCAAGCTCGTGTACACCGGCAGCACCAGCATGAACATCGCCGTCGAGGTGCGCTCGGGCGACATGAAGGGCGGCGGCCTGCACACCACCACCGAGTGCCTCATCGTGTTCGTGTCGGTCGACTCGCACGGCCGGCCATTGCCGGTGGAGCCCTTCAAGCTGGAAACGCCGGAAGCCCAGGCGCTGGCCGAGAAGGTGAAGGCCCAGCTGGCTGCCTCACGTGGCAGCTGACTGAGCAGCCGCGTTCAGATCGCGGCGGTCGCCACGACCTCGATCTTCCACTCCGGCTTCGCGAGCTTGGCCTGCACGGTGGCGCGCGGCGGCGTGTGGCCGGTGGGCACCCAGGCGTCCCACACGGCGTTCATGCCTTCGAAGTCGGCCAGGTCGGCGAGAAAGATCTGCACCATCAGCAGCTTGGTCTTGTCGGTGCCCGCGCGCGCCAGCAGGGCGTCGACGCAGGCGAGCACCTGGGCGGTCTGGCCGCGGATGTCCTGCGTGGCGTCTTCGGGCACCTGGCCTGCAAGATAGGCCACGCCGTTGTGCACGGCCATCTCGGAAAGCCGTGCGCCCACATCGAAACGTTGCACGTCGGTGCCCATCACTTGGCTCCCTTGGTCTTGGCTTGCGGCGCGGCGCCGTGAGCTTTTTGCCCCAGCTTGCTTTCAGTGCCCGCCAGCAACTTCTGGATGTTGGCCGCATGGCGCCAGATCAGCAGCAGGCTCATCACCACGATGGCCGCAGCCAGCGGGCCTGCCCCCCAGATGAGCAGCTGATAGAACGGCGCGAACGCCGCCGCCACGATGGCCGCGAGCGACGAATAACGGAAGAAGAACGCGATGATGATCCAGGTGGCCAGCGTCGCGAGCCCGAGCCACACGTTGAAGGCCAGCAGCACGCCGGCCGCGGTGGCCACGCCCTTGCCCCCCTGGAACTTGAAGAACACCGGCCACAGGTGCCCGAGAAAGGCGGCCAGGCCGACCAGCGCCACGGTACCTTCACCCAGCCCGAAGCGCGGGCCGTAGAACTGCACCAGCAGCACCGGCACCACGCCCTTCAACGCATCGAACACCAGCGTGAGGATGGCTGCCTTCTTGTTGCCCGAGCGCAGCACGTTGGTGGCACCGGGGTTCTTGGAGCCGTAGCTGCGCGGATCGGCCAGGCCGAACACGCGGCTCACGATCACGGCAAACGACAGCGAGCCGATCAGGTAGGCAGCCACCGCCGCCAGCAGGGAAAGCAGAGTCAGGTTCATGGTGCGATCCAGGAAGGCCGGGCAGTTTACTGCTGGCTCTGCGGTCGCCTCATGGGGAAGCTCCCCACATCACCTCGAGTTCGTAGCCCATCGACGCGGCCAGCCCGTCGAGGTCCGGGAACACCGTCGCATAGGTGATGTTCATGCGGTACAGCGCATGCATCGCGCGCTCGCGCAGGCCCTTGGGCAGCACGATCTTCTTCAGCAACGCGGCGGGCGGGCCGTAATGGCTGAGCACCTCGTCGAGCGTGAGGTCGAGCCTGCCGGGCACGACGAAGAGGCCCGACTGCGCCACCAGCCGCCGGTCCATCTCGGCCGGCTCGCCGAACCACAGCACCGGGTGGACGTTGGGCGCGAAGTAGCGCTCGAAGTTGCGGCCCACGCGCGGGTCGATCTTGTCGCGGCTGAGGCTGTGGTCGAAGCCGGGCGTGGCGCTCCACAACACGCGCGTGTTGAGTGCGAACACGCAGGCGTCCTGCATGGCACGCTCCAGCGCAAAGAAGGCGGCCACGAAAGGGGACTTGGTGAAGTCCAGCAACCGGGTCGGCGCGCCGTGGTGCTGCATCATCGCGAGGCAGCGCAACGTGTCGGTCACCACCGCGCGGTCACCGAGGTAGTTGTGCGCCTTGCGGCGGAATATGCGCACCGCCCGCTCCTCGCGCTGCGGCCACTGGTCTTCGTCGGGGCAGAAGGCCTGCAGCCTGCGCGTGAGCGAACTCACCAGCGGCCAGTCGGCATGCGTCTGCCCGCGAAAGGCCCAGCCGTCCAGCTCTTCGGTGCACGACTGGAAGTCTTCCCAGCTTTCGACGGTGATGACCTCCATGGTGGCTCGCTCCTGTGGTTCGCTTCAGGACTGCGCGGCGCAGTGCACCGGGTGCGCGCCGAGCAGCGCGGTCAGCACCTTCGGCGCAATGCCCACGAGGTAACCCCGCCGGCCGCCGTTGATGTAGATCCTGTCCAGCTCGAGCGCGCTGGCCTCCACGTACACCGGCATCTCCTTGCGCGTGCTGAAGGGTGAGGTCCCGCCCACGAGATAGCCGCTATGGCGCTGCGCCACCTCCGGCGCGCAGGGCTCCACCTTCTTGCAGCCGATCTCGCGCGCGAGGTTCTTCAAGCTCACTTGGCAATCGCCGTGCATGAGCACGATGAGCGGCCTGGCGTTTTCGTCCTGCATCACCAGCGTCTTCACGACGTGGTGCTCGTCCACACCGAGTTGGCGTGACGACTCGGCCGTGCCGCCGCGGTCGACGTAGTCGTACAGGTGCTCGGTGAAGGCGACCTTCTCGCGGCGCAGCAGCTGCGTCGCCGGGGTTTCGCTCGCATGGTCTTTCCTGGCCATGATGCCTATTGCGCCGGATCCCGGTGCTGCCAGCGGATCGCATCGATGCCCGCCAGCACTTCCGGCGAAAGCTTCGTGCCCCACGCATCGATGTTCTCGTCGAGCTGCGCCCGGCTGGTCACGCCGATGATGGTGCTGGCCACGCTCCAGCGCGTGTAGCAGAAGGCCAGCGCCATGCGCGTGGGCGACAGGCCGTGCTGGCGCGCCAGTGCGTTGTAGTGCCGCGCCGCGGCCTGGGACTCCGCCCGCCCCCAGCGCTGCTTCTTGAACTGCTCGAACATCGCCATGCGGCCGGGTTGCCGGCCCGGCGTGTCGAGACCCACCTCGTCGTACTTGCCCGTCAGGAGGCCGAAGCCCAGCGGCGAATAGGCCAGCAGCGACACGTGCGAGCGGTACAGCGCTTCATCGAGCCCGTTGTCGACCGAGCGGTTGATGAGGCAGTACGGGTTCTGCACGCTCACCACGCGCGGCAGGCCATGCTGTTCGGCCACGCGCACGAATTCCAGCAGGCCATAGGGCGTTTCGTTCGACAGGCCGATGTGGCGCACCTTCCCGGCCTTCACCAACGAGGCCAGTGCCTCGAGCTGCTCGTACACCGAGGTGTACTCGGCGTCCTTGGCCGGGTCGAAATACAGAGCCCCGAAGCTGGGCGCGTTGCGGATGGGCCAGTGGATCTGGTAGAGGTCGATGCGGTCGGTCTGCAGGCGCTTCAGGCTCGCATCGCAGGCGGCCACGATGTCTGCGGTCGTCACATTGTTGGAGCCGCCGCGCACCCAGTTCAGGCCTCGCGCAGGGCCCGCCACCTTGGAGGCCAGCACCACGCGTTCGCGCATGCCGGGGTTGCGCGCAAACCAGTTGCCGATGAGGGTTTCGGTGGCGCCATAGGTTTCGGCGCGGGCCGGCACCGAGTACATCTCGGCGGTGTCGATGAAATTGATGCCGCGCTCGACCGCGTGCGAGAGCAGCGCATGCGCATCAGCCTCGGCGACCTGCTCGCCGAAGGTCATGGTGCCCAGGCAGATTCGGCTGACCTTCAGGTCGCTGGAGCCCAGAGTGGTGGTGTCCATGGTGTCGTTTCGTCGCTTGCCGTTCGAAGCGACGAGTGTGCCGCATGGTCGCGAGCCACCCGCGGCCGATGGCTTGTTCGTTGTGCCGGGTCACCGACCGGCCGCCGCGGCACGCTCCTCCTCCTGCAACCGCAGCACGCGCCGCTGCACCTTGCCCGTGGTGGTCATCGGCAGGGCGTCGATGAACTCGATCTCCTTCGGGTATTCGTAGGGCGCCAGCTTGCCGCGCACGTGCTGCTGCAGCTGCTCCACGAGCTGCGGCGTGCCGGCAAAGCCGGCCGCGAGCACGACGTAGGCCTTCACCAGCGCGCCGCGCTCCTTGTCCGGCTTGGGCACCACGGCCGCATTGGCCACCGCCGGATGCTTGACCAGGCAGTTCTCGATCTCGCTCGGGCCGATGCGGTAGCCGGCCACCTTGAAGACGTCGTCGCTGCGGCCCTGGTACCAGAGGTAGCCGTCTTCGTCCATCACCGCGGTGTCGCCCGTGCGGCACCAGGAGCCCTTCGGGTCGCCAGTGAACTTCGCGGCGGTGGCGCCGTCGTTCTTCCAGTAGCCCACGAAGAAGATCGGGTCCGGCTCGCCATGCACGTCGAGCCGGTGCAGCGCCACGTCGCCCGGCGTGCCGCGCGGACATTCGTTGCCGTCGTCGTCGATCACCGCCACACGGTGGCCCGGATATGGCCGCCCCATGCTGCCGGGCTTGGCCGGCCAGCCGATGCCGCGGGAGCCGTCACCGTTCATCGCGCAGTTGCCGACGATGTAGTTCATCTCGGTCTGGCCGAACATCTCGTTGACGATCACGCCCAGCTGGTCTCGGCACCAGTTGAACACGGCATCGCCCACCGCCTCGCCCGCGCTCATCAATGCACGCAGTCGCAAGTCGTAGCGCCTGCGCGGCTCGGGCACGGCCTTCATCATGGCCTTGAGCGCCGTGGGGAACAGGAAGCTGTGCGTGACGCCGTAGCGCTGCATCAGGTCGAAGGCGCGCTGCGGATCGAACCGCCCCTGGTAGGCCACGATGGGTTTGCCGAAGTACAGCACCGGCAGCAGCGCATCCATCAGCCCGCCGGTCCAGGCCCAGTCGGCCGGGCTCCAGAACACCGCGTCGTCCTGCGGATACCAGTTCTGCGAACACACGAAGCCCGGCAGGTTGCCGATGAGCGCGCGGTGCGGAATGAGCGCGCCCTTCGGCGGCCCGGTGGTGCCGCTGGTGTAGATGAGCACCGCTCCCTCGTCGGCCTTGGTGTCCACCGCGGTGTAGAAAGCCGGCTCGCGCGCCAGCAGCGTGCTCCAGTCCGCATCGCCCTGCCCGGCCGCGCCGCCCACGGCCACCACATGCCGCAGCGCCGGGCAATTGAGCCGCGTGGCGCGCAGGTTGTCGATGGAGGTTTCGTCCACGATGGCCACCACCGCCTCGCTGTTGCGCAGCCGGTACTCGAGCGCTTCTGGCCCGAACAGCATGGACAGCGGCATCGACACCGCACCCATCTGGTGGATGGCGACGTGCGCCACCGCGGTTTCGATGCGCTGCGGCATCACGATGGCCACACGGTCGCCGCGCTCCACGCCCAGCCGCTCGAGGGCATGCGACAGGCGGCTGGCCTGCGCCTGCAATTCGCCGTAGGTGATGCTGGCGCCGCGGCCATCTTCATGCTCATTGAAGATGGCGGTGGCGCGCGCGGTCTTCGCGTCACGCGCCCAGCGGCCGCAGCAGGCGTCGGCCATGTTGAAGAAGGCCGGCACGTGCCAACGGAATTCGGCATGCATGCGGGCGTGGTGGTCGGGCTGCTGCTGATGTGGCCCGGTGGCAGCGGTCTTGTTCTCGCTCAAGGGCAGTCTCCTCGGCTGCATGCTAGCCTCGCGAGGCTGCAAAGAACCTGAAAGTTTCCCTATATGCCCCTGCATGTGGACCTGGGCGCCCCCATCAGCCGCGACACCGCCATCGAACGCCTGCGAGAGCAGGGCTTCTGCACCCTCACCCCGGCCGCCTTGAGTTCACTGGCCGCCGCGCCGCTGCCCGATCTCGACGCGATGAAGCCGTTCTGGGACGGCCTGCCGCCCGACGCGCACCTGAAGGATGGCGGCCGCTACCGCTACCGGCGCCACAGCTGCTTCGTGCAGAGCATCGAGCCGCCGACCCTCGAGCAGACGCCGCATCGCGCCCACTGGCAACCCACCACCTACAACGCGCTGCACGGCGGCATGCAGCGCTGGTTCGATCCCATGGAGCCGGCCATGCCGGCAATGCCCGCATGGCAGCGGCTGCTGCAGCGCCTGGGCACCTTGTTCGCCGAGGTGGCCCCGCAGCCGCGCTGGTTCATCGAAGCGCATCCGTTCCGCATCGACACCACCGACGGCGTGGGCCGCCCCACACCCGAGGGCGCTCATCGCGACGGCGTGGACTTCGTGGCCGTCATCCTCGTCGGCCGGCATGGCGTGCGCGGGGGCGAGACCCGCGTGTTCGATGCCGAAGGGCCGCTGGGCGTGCGCTTCACGCTGGAGCAGCCGTGGACCGCACTGCTGATCGACGATGCCCGCGTGATCCATGAAAGCACGCCGATCCAGCCCGAAGGCGAGCGCGGCTGGCGCGACACGCTGGTGCTGACCTACAGGGCTGGCGGATTCCAGGAGCCCGATGCGGCTGGCTGATTCCATCGACCGCGGTGCGGGCGCGCACGTCTTTGCGGCTTCTCCGCGTCGCGGTATCGCCATACATGTGTGAGAAACGTCCGCTAATACAAGAGCGGTAACAGTTTCCGCAGCACGGCCGCTCCTCCCACAGGAGCGGATGAGAATCCCTGCCACAACCCGCCCAAGACCAAGAGTCTGGTTGCAGCCAGGGAGAGTCGACATCGTGAGCGTTGTTCTGACCGGCCTGGCGTTGGTGCGCTCAGGTACGTCGGCAATTGCAGTGACGTGATGGCCGCCATCCCAACCAGCGGCACATGTCCATGCAAGCCTTCGTCTCCCGCATTTCGGCCTGGAACCACAGGCGTATCACCCGGCGCCGCGAAAGGGCCCTCCTCAGCCTGCTCGACTCGGGCCTCTACGAAAGCACGATCCCGCCCCTGCAGGAAAACTTCGTCCTCTACCAGCACTGGATCGAACTGCACGATTCCCTCACGCCTGCGGTGCTCGCGTCATTGTCCGAACGCAAGAGGGCGTTTCGATATCGACCTCGCCTTTCGGTGGTGATGCCTGTCTTCAACCCGCATCTGGGCTACCTGCAGGCAGCGGTGCGCTCGGTTTTCGAGCAGCTCTACGAGAACTGGGAGCTGTGCATCGCCAACGACGCGTCGACCATGCCTGAGGTGAAGGAATGGCTCGACGAGCTCACCCGGCAGGATCCACGCGTCAAGGTCACGCACCGCCACTCGAACGGGCACATTTCGGAAGCATCGAACTCCGCATTGGCGCTGGCCGAAGGCGACTTCATCGCGTTGCTGGACCAGGACGACCTGCTGCGCCCCCATTCGCTGCTGCTGGCGGTCGAGGCGCTCAACGGAGTGCCCGACGCAGGCGTCTTGTATTCGGACGAAGACAAGATCAACGACCAGGACGTGCGCGGCGGGCCGTATTTCAAGAGCGACTGGAACGCCCATCTGTTCCGGTCGCACAACATGATCAGCCACCTCGGCTTCTATCGAAGAAGCCTGGTCGAGCGTGTTGGCGGGTTCCGCAAGGGATACGAAGGCTCGCAGGACTACGACCTGGCGTTGCGCTGCACCGAGCAGCTGGAGCGCCATCAGGTCGTCCACATTCCCTTCGTGCTGTATCACTGGCGCATCCATGAAGCCAGCACGGCAGCCGGTGTCGATGCGAAACCCTATGCCGTGGACGCCGGCAAGCGCGCCCTGCAGGAACATCTTTGTCGCGCAGGCATGGACGGTCACGTGCACTTCGTGGACTTTGGCTACCACGTTGAATACCGCCCACCGTCGCCGGAGCCGTCGGTGTCGGTCCTGATCCCGGCTGCATTGGGCGCCGAGCGCCTTCGTGCGTGCATCGAGGCCTTGTCGAAGGGCACGCGCTACCGGAACTTCGAGATCGTGATCGTGGGCTCGGCCGATGCGGCGCCGATGGACGCCAGGCTCCGCCACCTGCCCTGCTCGCCTAGCGCCAGCCTGCCCGAGATCGTGAACTTCACTGCCCGGCGCTGCGACTCGGAATTCCTGTGCGTCGTCAGCGAGGACATCGACCACGTATCGCCGGACTGGCTGCACGAGATGGTGGCACTGGCGCAGGTGCCGGGCACGGGTGTCGTCGGAGCACGCGTTCTGGACCACGAGCAAAGGGTCCTGCATGCCGGGCTCGTGCTGGGCGCACGCGAAGGCGCCCTGCCGATCCACCGCAGCCTGCAGCACCTGCATTGCGGCTACATGGGTCGTGCGCAACTGGTGCAGGAGTTCTCTGCCGTGAGCCACGCCTGCATGCTGGTGCGTCGGCAGCTGTTCGAGCGGGCCGGCGGCTTCAATGAGCAGCTGCCACAGGCATTCAGCGACGTGGACTTCTGCCTGAAACTCAACGACATGGGGTTCCAGACGGTCTGGACACCTCGGGCCGAGCTGCATGCCCATTGGCAGCCGCAGGAGCCCGGGCATCCTTCGTCCGAAGCCGCGCAATCGAAGGAATGGCAGATCCTGCAGGGAAAATGGGCCCGCTACGTTCGGCACGATCCGGCGTACAACCCGAATCTCACGGCAATCAAGGAAGACTTCGGCCTTGCATTCCCACCCCGGGTTTCGCTGCTGAATGCAGACTGGCTCGACAATCTTTCGCTCCATCGCTAGCAGCCTCATCCTTCCTCTTTTCATTGAGATGCGGCGCAGACCGCACGGTGCCACATGAACCTCAAGGCTACGGCGTCCCGCTTGCTCGCCTATTTGCGGCCCTACAAGGGCGGCGTCATTCTTGGCGTGATCGCATTCTTTTCGGCTGCCGCGCTGGAGCCATTGATCCCGGCGCTGCTGAAGAAAGTGCTCGACAGCGGGTTCAAGGCCGACCTGGGCTTTCCTGTCTGGCTGGTGCCCGTGGTGCTGATCGGGCTGTTCACGGCACGCGGCCTGCTGGGCTTTTGCGGCACCTACCTGTTCAGCTGGTCGACTTCGCAATCGGTACTGGCGCTGCGGACCGATCTCGTGCACGCAGTGATGCGGGCCGACGCCAGCCTGTACAACCAGCTGAGTCCCGGGGTGGCCGCCAGCCGCGTGATCAACGATCCGCAGAGCGCCACGATGTCGCTGTCCGGTGCCGTCACGACCATCTTGCGCGACGGCACGACCCTGCTGGCCCTGCTTTGCTACCTCTTCTACCTGAACTGGAAGCTCACGCTGGTTTCGATGATCACGATGCCGCTGCTGGGCCTGGTGGTGCGCAAGGTGCAGCAGCGCGTGCTCGCGGTGGGCGGGCAGTCCTACGAGTCGCAGGTGCGCCTGGTGGGCATCGTCGACGACATCACCCGGGCATGGCGCGTGGTGCGCACCTTCGATGCGGCCGAGTTCGAAAGGCAGCGCTTTGCTGCCGAGGCCCAGAAGCTGCGTCGCATGACGCTCAAGACGACGGCCGCCGGCGCCACGATGACGCCCATGACGCAGATCGTCGCCAGCACCGGCGTGGCGCTGATCCTCACGATGGCGCTGGTCGAAGCCAGCAAGGGCGGCTCGACGCCCGGTGAGTTCATCGCCTTCATCACAGCGATGCTGATGACGATCTCGCCGATGCGCCACCTCACCGATGTGACGCAGCCGATCATCGGCGGACTGATCGGCGCCAATGCCTGCTTCGCGTTGATCGACACGCCGCAGGAGCCCGACGCCGGCACGCGCGAGCTCGCGGCCGCTGACTGCAAGGGCAACATCCGCTTCGAGAAGGTGCAGATCAGGTACCCAGGCAGCGAGCAGGACGCCCTTCGCGACCTGACGCTGGACATCCCAGCGGGCAAGACCATCGCGCTCGTCGGCCCGTCCGGCTCGGGCAAGAGCACCGCCATCAACGCAATGCTCGGTTTCGTGGCGCCCGCGGCCGGCCGCATCACGCTCGACGGCATCGACATCCAGGAATTGCGCAAGTCGTCGCTGCGGCGCCAGTTCGCCGTCGTCTCGCAGGACATCGTGCTGTTCGACGGCCCCATTGCCGACAACGTGGTGTACGCCCAACCCAGGGATCCGCAACGCATCGAGGCGGCACTGAAGGCCGCGAATCTCTGGGACTTCGTGCAGAGCCTGCCTGAAGGACTCAACACCTCGATCGGCACGAACGGCAGCCGGCTTTCGGGTGGGCAACGCCAGCGCCTGGCCATCGCCCGGGCGCTGTACAAGAACGCGAAGATCTGGGTCTTCGACGAAGCCACGTCGGCCCTCGATACCGAATCGGAACGCGTGGTGCAGCAGTCCATCGAGGACTGGCACGGCGAGAAGACGCTCGTGCTGATCGCTCACCGGCTGAGCACCGTACGCAATGCGGACTGCATCTACGTGCTGTCGGACGGGCGCGTGGTCGAGTCCGGTGACCATGAAACGCTGATGGCGCGCAACGGCTTGTACGCAGGCATGGTGCAGGCCCAGGCGATGGAGTGATCCGTTCGCAAGGGCTGTATCGGCCGGCAACACAACCACCCTTCGACGCTCGCAAAACCCATGCTCCGGCATGGCCGGCCAGACGCTGCGCCATGCAAGGTCAACGCGCAGGAAGATGAAACCTATGTTCCAGGCCATACGCAAGTGGAATCACGACAGGCTGACACGCCGTCGCCTGCGCAGGGAAGGCTCTGCCGCGGCGTCTGGGGGCGCAGGCGATGCAACGAGCCCGGAGGGGCCATCCACCGTGCGGGGCATCATGGACGCCCGCTTTCCGAATTGCCGGCCGCTGCGTCTTTTCACGGTGCCGTCGGAAAGCCCCCAGCGCATCAGCCTGGTGACCGACAGCATCAGCCCGGGCAGCTTCTATGGCGGTGTCGGCACGGCGCTGATCCTGACGGCGCTCCTCGCACAGACACGGAGCGCGCGGTTGCGGATCATCACCCGAACGGAGCCCGCCACTGCGAGCAACGTTGAGCATCTGCTCGATCTCTACGGCATCGAGCTGATGCACGACGTGGAGTTCGCCTTCGTGCCCACGCAAGACCCCGAGGCAGAAGCCGACATGCTGCCCGGCGAGCTGTTCGTCACCACCTCGTGGTGGACGACCGAGGCCACGATGGCCAGCGTCGCCAAGGACTCCATCCTCTACATCCTCCAGGAAGACGAGCGGATGTTCTACCCGTTCGGCGACGACAGGCTGCGCTGCGAGAGCGTCCTGCGTGACGGCGAGATCCGCTTCGTCGTCAACACGAAACTGCTCTTCGAGCACCTCGTATCGGAAGGGTTCGACAACATCGCGCGAAACGGCCAGCACTTCGAACCGGCCTTCCCGGAATTCATCTTCCATCCACGAGAGAAGGCCCCCGAAGAGAAGAAGACGCTGCTGTTCTACGCACGCCCGAATCACCTCAGGAACGTCTTCTACTTCGGCATCGAAGTGCTCGACGAAGCCATCGTTCGCCGCATCATCGATCCGGCTCTGTGGGACATCGTCTTCGTCGGCAAGGACGTCCCCCCGCTCACATTGGGCGAATGCTGCACACCCCAGGTACATGAAGGGCTCACGTGGCAAGCCTATGCCGCGCTGGCCGGCCGCACCGACATCGGCTTCAGCCTCATGTACACGCCCCACCCGAGCTACCCGCCGCTGGACCTTGCCGCCAGCGGTGCGGTGGTGGTGACCAACCGATACCTCAACAAGAACGAGCTGGCGGACTACTCAGGCAACATCATCTGCGCTGATCTCCGCAAGGCCGCCATGCTCCAGGCGCTGGAAGAAGCCGTTCGCCGATGCGCCGACGGCTCAGTGCCACGGGACGCCAGAAGAGGCCCGCGGCTCAACACGGACTGGCGCACGGCCTTCGCGCCGGTGTTGTCAGCATGGAAGGAGCGCTGATGCCCTCCTTCGATCTGCCACCACCCGTGCCATACGCGGACCCGTGGAACCAACCCCTGGCCGAGCGCCTGGCCATGCTGGCAAAGGGCAGCATACGCATCGCCTACTTCTACGAGCGCGCCGACAACAGCACCTTCAGGTACCGCATCTACAACATGGCGCAGACCATCAACGTGCAGACAGATGGAACCGCGGCCTCCTACTTCTTCCTGGACGACCTGCACCGGCTGGACGAACTGGCCGAGACTGCCCACCTGCTGGTGATCTGCCGCACCCGGTACGACCCGCGCGTCAACCATCTGGTCAGGGCTTTCCACAAGCGCGGCAAGCGCGTGCTGTTCGACGTCGACGACCTCGTCTTCGACCTCGACTATGCGCACCTCATCTTCGCCACCCTGGACAAGCCGATGCGGGAGTGGGACGAGTGGTTCGCCTACATCGGCCGCCTGGGCGCGACGCTGAAGCTGTGCGATGGCGCCATCACCACGAACGAGTACCTGGCCGACCGGATCCGGCAGTTCGCCAACCTGCCGGTGTCGGTGGTGCCCAACTACCTCAACCGCGAGCAGCTGGAACTCTCCGATCGTGTCTTTGCCGCCAAGATGGCCGCCGCCGGCACGAAGGAGCCCCCCATCACGTTCGGCTACTTCAGCGGCTCGCCCTCGCACAACAAGGACTTCGCCATCGCCTCGCCCGCGCTGGCCGAACTGCTGGCTGAAGACGAGCGCCTGCATGTGGCGGTCGTCGGCTACATCGAAGCCGGCCCGGAGCTGGCACCGTTCGGCAACCGCGTGCGGCGGCATCCGTTCCAGGACTTCATCAACCTGCAGCGCCTGATCGGTTCGGTGGATTTCAACCTGATGCCGCTGCAGCACAACACGTTCACCAACTGCAAGTCCGAGCTCAAGTACTTCGAGGCTGCGGTGGTGGGAACGCAGAGCATCGCCTCGCCTTCCTACACCTATGCAAGATCGATCCGCGACGGAGACAACGGCTACATCGCCAAGGCACACCAGTGGTATTCGGTGCTCAAGCGGGCATTGAATGAAATGGACGGCTATCGCCAGATGGCCGAGCGCAGCCGCGAGGAGGCACGCCGCGAATACGCATGGTTCAACCAGTACCCTCGCATCGTCGCAGCCCTGGGCATCGGCGAGCCCCATGAGACGTTCGCTTCGTCACGGCACCATCGCCAGTCGCTCAAGAGCCTCCATGCCCAGCTGCGCGGCAAGGTCAGCGACAAATGGAGCTCGTACCTGGACGTCTACGACGGCGTGTTCACCCCTTGCCGCGACGGCCCGGTCGACCTGCTGGAAATCGGCGTGCAGAACGGCGGGTCGCTGGAGCTGTGGGCGCGCTACTTTCGCCGTGGCAAGACTTTCGTCGGCTGCGACATCGACGAACGCTGCGCGAACCTCACGTTCTCCGACCCGCGGATCCGCGTGGTGGTCGGCGACGCCACGACTGCGCAAGCCGAAGCCCGCATCGCCGAACAATGCCCGGGCTTCGACATCGTCATCGACGACGGCTCGCACCGGGCCGGCGACATGCTGTCCGCGTTCGCCCGCTACTTCGAGCTGTTGAAGCCCGGTGGCGTGTATTGCATCGAAGATGCGCATACGCTGTACTGGCAGCACTTCGACGACGACCGGCTGCTGCAGCTGCGGGCCCGCAGGTTCTTCCGGGCGCTGGCCGACGCAGTGAACTACCAGCACTGGCGCGACGCGGGTGCGCCGGAAGGCCCGCTTGCCGAGACGTCTGCGGATACACCATGGCCCGATGCGGTCAAGCAGGGCTGGGTCGACGCCGTTGAATTCCGCAACTCGCTCATCTTCATCCGCAAGGCGATGCACCCAGGCCATGACAAGCTGGGAACGCGGTTGATCAGCGGCACCAGGGCCGTGGTCGACCCACAGCCGCTTGCTCTGAGGAGCGCGCCCGCAGATGGTGAGGTGAGCCCCTCGCCGCAGCGGTCACCTGTCGTCTAGGGTCTGCGTGCAGCGCCTTCAGCCCTGCGCGAAGCTCTCGAGCGACTCACCCGTCATTCGGCAGATGCGCCAATCCGGCATCACCGAGGCGCCCATCTTTTCGTAGAAGCGGATCGCCGGTTCGTTCCAGTCGAGCACGCTCCACTCGAATCGGCCGCAGCCGCGTTCCACAGCCAGCCTGGCCAACGCCTGCAGCATCGCGCGGCCGATGCCGAGCTGGCGGTGCTCAGGCAGCACGAACAGGTCTTCGAGATACAGGCCCGGCCGGCACAGGAAGGTCGAGAAGTTGGTGAAGTACAGCGTGAAGGCGACCACCGAGCCGTCGGGCAGTTCGGCCACCATGGCTTCGACCACCGGCTTGTCGCCGAACAGGTGAGGCGCCAGCTTCTCGGGTGTGATGTCGAGCAGGTGGGTGAGCTTCTCGTAGTCGGCCAATGCGGCGATGAGGCGCACCAGGTCTTGCAGGTCGCGCGGCTCGGCCGCGCGCAGGGTGTAGGGCTTGGGTTGGGTCATGGGCCGATTCTGGAGGACGCCGCCCGGCCCACGACGCCATTGGGGGCACACGAAACGCAACGCACGCCTATAGTCCGCGCATGCAAGCCGAGCCCCTCTACACCGCCCGCCTTCGCGCGGCTTCACGTTTCGTGTCGGTGCGCGGCCTGCGCTACCACGTGCTCACCTGGGGCTCGCCGGAACTGGCCACGCCTGAGCGCCCGCCGCTGGTGATGCTGCACGGCTGGATGGACGTGGCCGCGTCGTTCCAGTTCGTGGTCGATGCGATGGCGCAGGAGCGCTACGTCATCGCGCCAGACTGGCGCGGCTTCGGCCTCACCGAAACGCCGGCGGCCGACAGCTACTGGTTCCCCGACTACCTGGGTGATCTCGAGGCCCTGCTCGATGCGCTGCTGCCCGACCAGCAAGGCATCGACCTCCTCGGCCACAGCATGGGCGGCAACGTGGCGATGCTGTATGCCGGTGTGCGGCCCGGGCGTATCCGCAAGCTCGTCAACCTCGAAGGCTTCGGCATGCCGCGCGCGAAGCCCGAACATGCGCCGCGCCGTTATGCGCAGTGGCTCGACGAGCTGAAGGAGCCGCAACGCCTGCGCGACTACGACAGCCTGGCCGCGGTGGCCGAGCGGCTGCGGCAGAACAACCCGCGGCTGTCGACGCAGCGGGCGGCATGGCTGGCCCCACACTGGGCCCGCGAAGAAGAAGGCGGGCGCTGGGTCATCCTCGGCGACCCGGCACACAAGCGTGCCAACCCGGTGCTCTATCGCGTGGAGGAAGTGCTGGCCTGCTGGTCGCAGATCGAAGCGCCGGTGTTGTGGGTGGAAGGCGACGCCACCGACGTGAGCAAGTGGTGGGGCAACCGCTACCCGCGCAGCGAGTTCGACGAGCGGCTCGCAGTGGTGCGCCAGGTCGAGCGCTGCGTGCTGGCCGATGCGGGGCACATGCTGCACCACGACCAGCCCGAAGCACTGGCGCAAAAGCTGGAAGCGTTCCTCCAAGCGCACCCAGACTGAGCCGCAGGCCCACAGGCGCGCGGCGATCCGAGCAGACGCCGCGGATCCGGCTCCGCCGGTCCGCCGGGGTCGCCCCCCAGAGGGGGAGCGCCGAAGGCGCTTCGGGGGTGGGTCAATAGACCAGCTTGGCGTACACCGTCTTGCGCGATGCTTCGCGCGCCTGCCCCAGCGTGTGGATGCCGCGCTCGGCCAGCAGCGGCACGAGCTTCAGGAACACCTGGCCGGTGACCATGGCATCGCCCAGCGCGGTATGGCGGCCGGTCACGGCCACGCCCAGGCGGTGTGCGATGTCATCGAGCCGGTGTTCGGCCTCGGCATGGCCGGGGTGCACGAGGGCCGACAGCATCAGCGTGTCGAGCACCGGCTGTCCGAAGCGCACGCCGGTGCCGGCCTCCTTCAGCTGCAGGAAGCGCATGTCGAACGCCGCGTTGTGGGCCACCAGCACGGTGTCTTCGGCAAAGCGGTGGAAGGCCGGCAACACCTGCTCGATGCCTGGCTGGCCGGCCAGCATTTCAGACGAGATGCCGTGCACGCGCTGGGACTCGGGCCTCACCGGTCGGCGCGGGTCGACCAGCTGCTCGAAAGTCTCCTGCTCCAGCAGCCGGCCATTGACGATGCGCACCGCGCCGATGGCGATGATCTCGTCGCCCTCCGAGGGCGAAAGCCCGGTGGTCTCGGTGTCGAACACGGTGTAGGCCAGCTCTGCGAGCGGGCGCTGGTCGAGCTCGGGCGTCTGGCCCGGCTGGTTGAAAAGGTCGAAGTCGTAGTAGACGGGCCGCTCCTGCAGTGGCTGGGGCGCGCCTGCGGGCTCGGCATGTTCCGGTGACACGGCGGGCAGTTGCACGCACAGTTGGTTTTCGCCGTGCGTGGGCTCGGCTCGGCACCACCATTCACCGCCATGGCGGGCCAGCACTTCTCTCAAGGTGGCGCCGGGCTGTTCCAGCGAAAAGCGCTGCAACTCCCAGGTATGCAAGGCCTGCGTTGCCAGCGCCGGCCCCTTCCAGCGCAGCGACAGGCGCACGTGCCGTTCGACCGCGACCATGTCGAGTTCGACGTGATGGGCCTGGTGCAACGATGCGATGTTGCCCATCACGTGGGTGAGCGCCTGCACCAGCGCATGGCTGTCGACGGTGAGCCACAGCGTCGGCAACGGCTCGCGCACGTGCGCCGTGACGCCGACGCTGGCCTTGAAGTTGCGCTGCAGGGCCAGGGCCAGGTCACCGCAGCGCATGTCTTCGCGCGGCCAGTAGGCCAGCGCGTCGCCAGCCACGGCGGCTGATTCGTCGAGCTGGTGCGACAGCCGCTCGGCTTCGTCAAGAACCACCGCAGTGAAGCGGCGGCGCAACGCGGCATCCATGTCCGGGTACTGCTTGATGGTTTCGGCCGCGGCGCGGATGTTGGCCAGCGGTGCACGCGTGCCCTCGGTGAGCTGGCGCAGCAGCTGGTCGCGCCGGCCTTCGGCCTCGACCGCACGGGTGATGTCTTCGAGCACCAGCACGAAGCCGTCGAGCCGGCGCTCGGCGCCCTGCACCGGGGCCATCTGCGCCCGCAACAGGTGGCCGTCGCGCAGCGTGACGAAATGGGCCACGGGTTGCGGCAGCTGCTGCTCCACGCGGTGGCTCAGCTGTTCCAGCGCGTGCACGACCGCGGCCCGGTCGAGGATGCCGAAGATCGAGCGCCCCAGCCCCACCGGCGAGGCCCCCGATGCAGCGCCGTCCAGCGCCAGCAGCCGGGTGGCCTGTGCGTTGTAGAGCAGCACACGCCCTTCACCGTTGCACACCAGCACGCTTTGCGCCAGCTCCGACATCAGTGCGGCCAGGCGATTCTTTTCCTGCAGCAGGTGGGCGCCCGACTGCGCGATGCGCATTTCGACGTCGCTGCGCAACCCGGCATGGGCTTGCGCAAACGCGTTGACGGCCTGCGCGATCTGCCGGATCTCTTCGGCACTGGTTGCGGCACCGGTTGAGGTATCAACGCGGTGTGCCGGGTTCACCGTGTGCATGAGGCGCACTTCCTCGGCCAGCCGTGTGGCGGCCATGGGGTAGGCGTTGAACCACCTCCGCAGCACCGCGCCCAGGGCGAACGGCAGCAGCAGCGCCAGCACCACGAAGAGCACGACACGCGACCGCAGCATCGCCGCCAGCGCCTCGCGTTCGAGGGCGCTCAAGTCGAGCCACAGCGCGATGCCGGCCAGCGCGGCCAGGCCGACGAAAGACACACAACACAGGGCGAGCCACAGCGCGAACTTCGTGCGCGGCCGCATTGCTCACTCGCCGAGCTGGGCGCGGATCTGGTCGAGCAGCTCCTTGGTGGAGAACGGCTTGGTGACGTAGGCGTCGGCCCCGAGTGCCAGCCCTTTCGCGATCTCGACCTCACGGCCCTTGGCCGACAGCATGATGATGCGGATGTCGCGCCAGGCCTCGCTTTCGCGGATCTTCTGGCACACGTCGTAGCCCGACAGCCTGGGCATCATGATGTCGAGCAGCAGCAGGTCGGGCACGCGCTGCTTGATCGCGTCGATGGCTTCCTGGCCGTCATGCGCGACCTGCACGTCGTAGCCGCTTTGCTGCAGCATGTACTCGAGCGAAATGACGATGTTGGGCTCGTCGTCGGCGATCAGGATGGTCTTCTTGGTCATGTCGAATCACTTCGCGGTGGCCTGCACAGCAGGTTCGGCGATCACACCCGCACGTGGGAACACCTCCAACGGCAGCGTGAACGAAAAGGTCGCGCCCTGCCCCAGCGTGCTTTGGACCCACAGCTCCCCGCCGGAATGCTGCACGATCTGGCGGCTGATGGGCAAGCCGAGGCCGGTGCCTTGCGGCTTGTCGGTCAAGGTGTTGCCGACCTGGTGGAACTTCTCGAAGATGGTGTGCTGGTCGGCCGGGGCGACGCCGATGCCGTTGTCACGCACGTCCACACGCAACGCGTTGCCGCCCTCGACACCGAGGCGGATGTGGATGCGGCCCCGGTCACGGTCGCAGAACTTCACCGCATTGGCGATCAGGTTGATCATCACCTGCATCAGCCGGTCGCGGTCGGCGCGCACCGTGGGCAGGCCGGCCGGCAGGTCGACGGTGAGATCGGCGCCACGCTCGCTCACCAGCGTGCTGGTGGCCGACACGGCGTCCTCGATCACGTCCTTCAGGTCGAGCTCGGTGGAATGCCATTCGGCCTTGCCCGACTCGAGCTTGGCGAGGTCGAGCACCTGGTTGATCAGCCGCGTGAGACGTTCGCTTTCCTTCACGAGGATGTCGAGGAACTGACGGCGCTTGGCGAGGTGGAGCTTGGGGTCGGCCTGCAGGATCTCGGAGAACGCGCGGATCGACGTGAGCGGCGTGCGCAGCTCGTGCGTCACCATCGAGATGAAGTCGTCCTTCAGGCGGTCGAGTTCCTTGAGCCTTTCGTTGGCTGCGCGCAGCTCGCTGGTGGCTGCCTCCAGCTCACGCGACTTCTGTTCGAGCTGGCGGCTGTAGGCGATGACCTGCGAGGCCTCGTCGAGGATGTTGAACAGCTCGTCCATCGACAGCGGCTCTTCATGCACCACCGAGCCGAGCATCACGCGCGCCGATGCCGCGCCGATGGCACCGGCCAGCAGGTTCTCGGCAAAGTGCACCAGCTCGGCGTCCGGCTCGAGCTGCGTGACGTCGTTCACGCCGTGTTGCACGGCGTATTGCGCAAACGCCGCCTCGGCGCGCTCCGGCCCGATGAAGCGGCCGATCAGCGCCACCACCTCGGCCACCGACGTGCGGCCGCGCCAGGGCCGGCTGGTGCGGCGCCCGCTCTTGAACACGTCGACGAACAGCACGGCCTGCGCCTGCTCGCGCACGCTCTGGCGGCCCAGCAGCGACACCGCGGCATATCCGCCCACGTTGACCAGCATGCTCCAGAACAGCGCGTGGCTGATGTTGTCCATGCCTTCGAGCCCGAACAGCGCCTGCGGCTTGAGCCAGCCGATGCCGAAGGGCCCTTCGTCGATGAACGAAATGTCCAGCCCCCAACCGGAGCGCGCGAACGACGGCAGCAGCAGCGTGTAGGCCCACAGCGCAAAGCCGAGCGACAGGCCCCACAGCGCGCCGCTGCGGCTGCCCTGCTTCCAGTACATGCCGCCCAGCATGGCCGGCGCGAACTGCGCCACCGCGGCAAACGACACCAGCCCGATGGACACCAGCGCATAGGCTTCTCCGGCGGCGCGGTAGTACACGTAGCCCAGCATCATCAGCAGCACGATCGCACCGCGCCGGATGCCCAGCAGCAGCCCTGAGAGATCGCTGCGCCTCGACCGTGCCAGCGCCTTCCAGCGCAGCAGCACCGGCATGACGAGGTCGTTGCAGATCATGGTGGACAGCGCGATGGTCTCGACGATCACCATGCCGGTGGCCGCCGACAAGCCACCGATGAACACGAACAGTGCCAGCGCCTGCTGCTGGTGAGCCATGGGCAGCGTGAGCACGAAGGTGTCGGCATCCACCTGGCCGGGCGCGAACTGCATGAGCCCCGCAAAGGTGATGGGCAGCACGAACACGTTGATGGCCAGCAGGTACAGCGGGAACAGCCAGATCGCCTTGGAGACGTGGCTCTCGTTGACGTTCTCGACCACGCTGATCTGGAACTGCCGCGGCAGGAACAGGATGGACAGCATCGACAGGAAGATGAGCCCGGCCCACGAGCCGTAGGTACCGGCCGCGCCGCCCAGCGTGAGCAGCTTCTCGACGTTGGGCAGCTGGGCTGCTCGCTCGAAGATTTCGCCGAAGCCGCCGTAGAGGCCGAATGTCACGAAGACGCCCACCGCCAGGAAGGCCAGCAGCTTGACCAGCGACTCGAAGGCCACCGCCGCCACCATGCCTTCGTGGCGCTCGGTGGCGTCGAGGTGGCGCGTGCCGAACACGATGGTGAAGGCCGCCAGCAGCAGCGCCACGTAGAGCGCCTTGTCTTCCAGCAGTGCCACCGCCTTGGCGCGTGCCGGCATCGTGACCTCGGGGTACTGCAGCAGGATCACGAAGCTGGCCGACACCGCCTTCAGCTGCAGCGCGATGTAGGGGATCACGCCGATCACCGCGATCACCGTGACCAGCCCGCCCAGCAGCGCGCTCTTGCCGTAGCGCGCGGCAATGAAGTCGGCGATCGAGGTGATGCGGTTCTGCTTGCTGATGCGGATCATCTTGCGCAGCACCAGCCACCACAGTGCCGCCACCAGCGTGGGGCCCAGGTAGATGGGCAGGAAGCCCACCCCGGTGGCCGCGGCGCGGCCCACGCTGCCGTAGAACGTCCACGACGTGGCGTACACCGCCATCGACAGCGCATAGATGTACGGGTTGGCAATGATGGAGCGGCCGGCGTCGGCGCGCCTGTCGCCCCAGTACGCGATGGCGAACAGCACGCCCAGGTAGGCAAGCGAGGTGAGCAGGATGACGCCGCCGTGGAGCATCACGAGCCTCGCTTCACGGTCGCTCCACCACCAGCACCACCAGCACGATGAGCAGCGCCCAGGCGCCGAACAGGTAGGCATACAGCAGCGGCACGCCGAACACCGTGCCGCCGGTGTTGAACAGGGCGAGCAGCGGAAAGCTGAACAGCAGGCAGCCGAGCACGAACAGTGCCACCAGGCGCTGCGCCTGTACCGGGCGAAGCATCGTCGTTCTCCCTTTTTGGACGTCGTGCGGCCCGATGATGAGCCGCTCAGCGCCGATAGTCCAGCTCCACGCGTTGCTGAAGCTGCCGCGCCACACGCAGCACTTGCTTGAGCACGTGGCGGTCGAGCTCGTTGAGCTCGCGCGTGTCGAGCAGGTTCGGTTGGGCCGCATGCGCCTTCCGTGCAGGTGCATCGATCTGCACGCGCAGGCGCAGCATCTGCAGGAATTCGAACGCGCCGATCCACACCTCGGCCTCGGCCGCAGGGACCTTGCCTTCCGCGGCCAGCGCCTCGAAACGCCGGCGCGTGTTGGTGAGCGGCACACCGTGCGCCAGTGCCAGCAGCCGCGCGGCGTCGACGAACAGCGCGGTGCCTTGCATCTTGAGGTCGATGCCCGGCCCGTCGATGCCGCCCAGCCAGGTGAGCGGCGGCCCGTGCGACAAGGCGTTTTCGGCCAGTTGCTTCATGAAGCGCGGCAGCTTTTGCGCGTGGTGCGTCACGAACTCGCGCAGCGGCGCGGCCAGCTCGGCTCGGCCAGCAATGGGCCGCAGGTCGAAGTAGATGCTGGCGGCCAGCAGGTCCTGCGGTGCGCCGTGCTCCATCCAGTGCGAGAAGCGCTCGCGCCATTCGTCGGCCGTGAGGCAGCACTCGGGGTTGGAGGCCATCACGTTGCCGCGGCACAAGGGGTAGCCGCAGAAGTCGAGCGCATCGTTGATGCGCCGGGCGAAAGCGAGCCAGGCGGCACGCTCGCTCGCGGCATCGTCGCTGGCGAACACCAGGCCGTTGTCCTGGTCGGTGGCGATGGTCTGCTCGCTGCGCCCTTCGGAACCGAAGGCCAGCCAGCAGGCGTGGCCCAGGTCCATGCCTGTCTCTGCGGCCACCAGGCCGACCAGGTGCTCGGTCAGCACGTCGTTGAGGTGGCTGATGAGTTCGGTGAGCTGCCGCGCCGCCACGCCCTGGCCGAGCAGGTGGCGCGCGAGTTCACGGATGCTCTGCGCCGCTGCGCGCAGCGGCTCCAGGTCGCGGGCCGCGCGGATGGCCAGGCTCACGTGCTTGAGCGAGAGCCGCTGCATCGCGAACAGGTCGCGCTGCGACACGATGCCCACCACCTTGCCGCCTTCG
Organism: uncultured Rivibacter sp.; assembly: GCA_946480925.1. The sequence continues at coordinate 76,272 of CAMLLU010000001.1, read as the reverse complement.
GTGACCGGCAGGTGGCGAATGCCGTGGCGCGACATCAGGAGCGCCGCGTCCTGCGCCGTGTGGTCGGCGGTGAGCGTGTGCACCGGCTGGCTCATCACCTCGCGGATCGGCGTGTGCGCGGGCAGCTGGGCCAGCGCCACGCGGTCGAGCACGTCGTGCTGCGTGAGGATGCCGTGCGCCGCGCCGTCGCCGCCGAGCACCAGCACCGAGCCGACGTGCCGCTCGTGCATGAGCCGTAGGGCCTGGCCCACCGGCGCGTCGGCGTTCACCGCCACCGGCTGGCGCTGCGCCAGCGTGCGCAAAGGCGCTTCGAGCGACTGCTCTTCGAGCAGCCGCGAGGCGTAGCTCGCCTGCAGCGCACGCTGCGACGCCGCCAGCCCGGCCAGCGTGGCGGCCGTGTCGACACTGGAAGGCGGCGGCGGTTGGGGCATCGCGAGGTCACCCGTGTGATGCGGCGCCCGATCTTAGGAGCGGCTCTGCCCCGCGGCAATGCGCACGGGCAAAGAAAAAGCCCCGCTCCAGGGAGCGGGGCTCGTGTGCGAAACCGCAGGGCTCAGGCTTTGCCGAGCTTCAGGTCGGGGTAGCGCACGTGCTCGACGAGCTCTTGCGTTGCCTTCTTCGGGGCACCGGTCAGGAGGCTCACGATGACGATCACCGCAAAGCCCACCGGCACGCCGAACAGGCCGGCCGAGATGGGCTGGATGCCCCACCACAGCTCGATCGGCTTGACGATGCCGAACACGCCGCGCAGCCAGGGCTGGGTCATCACCATGTAGTAGAAGGTGACGCCCAAGCCCGCCACCATGCCCAGCGTGGCGCCCCACTTGTTGGCGCGCTTCCAGAAGATGCCGAGCACCAGTGCCGGGAAGAAGGCTGCCGCCGCGAATGAGAAGGCCGCCGACACGAGGAACAGGATGTCCGCCGGCTTCTGCGCCGCCACGAAGGCCGCCAGCAAGGCGACGACCACGAGCAAGGCCTTCGAGATGGTGACGCGGCGGGCCGTGGGCGCGTTCGGGTCGATCATCTTGTAGTACAGGTCGTGCGACAGCGCGTTGGCGATGGTCAGCAGCAGGCCGTCGGCGGTGGAGAGTGCCGCAGCCAGGCCGCCGGCCGCCACCATGCCCGAGATGACGTACGGCAGCCCGCCGATGGCGGGCGTGGCCAGCACGATGATGTCGCCGCCGATGCGCATTTCACCGAGCTGGAAGATACCGTCCTTGTTGACGTCGGCCACCGTCAGCAGCGCCGGGTCGACCTTGTTCCAGGCGGATATCCACTCCGGCAGCTTGTCGAACGGCGTGCCCACCAGCACGGTGAACACCTCGTACTTGACGAGCACCGCCAGCGCCGGCGCTGTGAAGTACAGCAGGAAGATGAAGAACAGCGACCACGTGACCGACTCGCGCGCTTCCCTCACCGACGGCGTCGTGTAGTAGCGCATGAGGATGTGCGGCAGCGCGGCCGTGCCCACCATCAGGCAGAACACCAGCGCGAGGAAGTTGCGCCGCGACTCGTCGTAGGCCTTCTTCGCGGCCGCGTCGCCGTTCGGGTCGCCCGCATAGATCTGCGCATGCGGTGGCATGCCGGCCAGCGGCTTGGCCCGGGCGTCGTTGGTGGTCTTGCCCGTGGTGTAGGCCTTCTTGGCCTCGACCATGTCCTTCGGCTGCGTGGCCAGCGCCTTTTCGGCGGCCTGGATCTCCGCGGCCGGCGCATTGGCGGCCCTCAGATCGTTCAGCTTCTTCTCGGCGGCAGCCTTGTCGGCAGCCATGGCGGCCGGAATGTCCTTCAGCTTGGCGTCGAATTCGGCAGCCCGAGCCTTGAAGATCGCGATGACCTCCTGCTCCTTCGGATCGTTCTTCAGCCGGTTCTCGGCCTCGGTGACCTTCTGCAGCTGCATGCCATAGATGGCCTGCGGCACCGGCACGCTGGTCTGCTTGACCGACAGCCAGATCACGGGCACCAGGTAGGCAATGATCAGGATGATGTACTGCGCCACCTGCGTCCACGTGACCGCGCGCATGCCGCCCAGGAACGAACACACGAGGATGCCGCCCAGGCCCACGAAGATGCCGATCTCGAAGGCCAGGCCCGACAGGCGCGTGGTGATGAGGCCCACGCCATAGATCTGCGCCACCACGTAGGTGAACGAACACAGGATGGCGCCGACGATGCCGACCAGCCGCGGCAGGTTGCCGCCGAAGCGCGCACCCAGGAAGTCGGGAATCGTGAACTGGCCGAACTTGCGCAGGTAGGGCGCGAGGAACAGCGCCACCAGGCAGTAGCCGCCGGTCCAGCCCATGATGAAGGCCAGCCCGCCGTAGCCCGAAAGGTAGAGCGTGCCGGCCATGCCGATGAAGGAGGCCGCGCTCATCCAGTCGGCGCCGGTGGCCATGCCGTTGTAGATGGCAGGCACCCGGCGGCCGGCCACGTAGTACTCGGCCGCGTCGGTGGTGCGGCTCATGATGCCGATGCCGGCATACAGCGCCACGGTGGCGAACAGGAAGATGAAGCCGATCCAGTTGCGCGGCAGCCCCATCTGTTCGAGCACCGCGAGGACGACGATGAACGCGATGAAGCCGCCGGTGTACCAGCCGTACACCTTGTTGAGCTGGCTCTTGAAGGCTCGGTTGTCGGTGGGCTTGCTGCTGATGCCGGTTCCCAATGTGCCAGCCATGTCATTCCTCCTCGGCGACGCCGTGTTCCTGGTCCAGCCGGTTCATGTACCGCGCGTAGTACCAGATGATGAGCACGTAGACGATCAGTGCCCCTTGCCCCGCCACCCACCAGCTGAACGGCCAGCCGAAGAAGGTGAAGCTCAGGTCTCGGGCGAAGTACCCGATCACGAACGTCACGAAGAACCAGATCGCCAGCAGCACGCCGGTGATCCGAAGGTTCTTCTGCCAGTAATGCCGGTGTCTCTCCGTCAATTGCATCGCAGTTGCCTCCAACGTTGTCCCCCGGGGAGGGCCCCGGCACCGATCGGCCGCCCGTTGCGGCTCGTACTACCTACTGCACTGACTCTTCTTGCCGCTCACGCAACGAGTCCCGTCTCGCGCTCGAGCTGGGCCGCGACCTTGGGCTCGAAGCCCTGGAGGTGGCGGATGATCTTGCGAGTTTCTTCAGGCTCGTGACGGTCCATGTGCACCCGGGCCAGCTGGTACCAGCCGTAAGGGCTCATGGGTTGCAGTTCGGTGTTGCGCTTGAGCGCGGCGACGGCTTCGTCGAAGCGCTGCTGGCGGATCAGCGTGAGGCCCAGGCCGTACCACGCACGATCGAGCTTCGGATCCATCGCCACGGCCTCGCGGAAGGCCTGCTCTGCCCCGGGCAGCTCGCCGGCGTCTTCCAGCAGGAAGGCGAGGTTGAACCAGTCGGCGGCGCTGCGCCGCGGGTGGGCCGCCACCAGCGCGCGAGCGTCTTCGATGGCTTCGCCGCGGCGTTGCTGCTGCGCCCGCACGTGGGCGCGGCTGGCCAGCGCATAGGCATCGTGCGGCCAGCGACGCAGCATCGCGGTGAAGTCGCGCTCGGCCGCTTCGCTGCGCCCCAGCACCAGCCAGGTGATGGCGCGCAGCTTCAGGCGCCAGTAGTCGAACCCTTGGCCGCTCATCGACACAGGTGCACTCCGATTTCCAGGCACATCGAGATGCGCATGATGGTGACCACCACCCACACCATGGCCAGCAGCACGAAGGCCGCCAGCGGGATGTGACGATCGAGCACGATGCGCGGCGTGATGAAGCGCACCCCCTTCACGAACGGCCGGGTGAGCACCGCCAGCAGTTGATAGAAGAAGTTGGTGTCGCGCTTCTGGCCGGCCAGAAGCCCCAGCACCCACTGCCCCGCAAAGGCCATCAACGCGATTTCGGCCACGAGCTTGATCGAGGTCACCGCCAGAAGCATGTAAGCGTCGTGTAAAGAACACGTCGCGACTGTCGCGCCAGATCGCTTACAGGTTTCTGACATTTATGACGTTCCTAGGCGATAACCCGGCCCGTACATACCCTCGCTTCGCTGGACCCGGCCAGACCGCAGGCACAAAAGCGCCGGGCCGGTGCGCGCCAGACCCCATGCGAAAATGCACGCCCTTTGAAGAGGACGTTTTTCATGGACATCGAACGCATCAACGCCGTGGGTACGCAGCTTGCAGACCTGAGCCAGCGCACCCAAGACCTACGGGGGTATCTTTGACTACGAGGTCAAAGCCAACCGCCTGAGAGAAGTCAACGCCGCGCTCGAAGACCCCAACGTCTGGAACGAGCCGAAACGCGCCCAGGAGCTGGGCCGCGAAAAGAAATCCCTCGACGCCGTCGTCGTCACGCTGGACAAGCTGACGCAGGACCTCGCCGACAACACCGAGCTGTACGAGCTGTCGAAGGCCGATGACGACGTCGCCGGCATCGAAGCCATCGAAGCTGAAGCGCAAGGCCTGGCGGACATCGTGGCAGACCTCGAGTTCCGCCGCATGTTCAGCAACCCGGCCGACCCGCTGAACTGCTTCCTCGACATCCAGGCCGGCGCCGGTGGCACTGAAGCGTGCGACTGGGCCAGCATGCTGCTGCGCCAGTACCTGCGCTATGCCGAGCGCAAGGGCTTCAAGGCCGACGTGATGGAAGAAACCGAGGGCGACGTGGCCGGCATCCGCAGCGCCACGATCAAGATCGAAGGCGAATACGCCTTCGGCTTCCTGCGCAGCGAAACCGGCGTGCACCGCCTGGTGCGCAAGAGCCCGTTCGATTCATCCGGCGGCCGGCACACCTCGTTCGCCAGCGTGTTCGTCTACCCAGAAGTGGATGACTCCATCGAGATCGAGATCAACCCGGCCGACGTGCGCACCGACACCTTCCGCGCCTCGGGCGCGGGCGGCCAGCACATCAACAAGACCGACTCGGCAGTGCGCCTGACGCACATGCCGACCGGCATCGTGGTGCAGTGCCAGAACGACCGCTCGCAGCACCGCAACCGCGACGAGGCCTGGCAGATGCTGCGCGCGCGCCTGTACGAGCACGAGATGCGCAAGCAGCGCGAGCAGCAGCAGAAGCTCGAGGACAGCAAGACCGACGTGGGCTGGGGCCACCAGATCCGCTCGTACGTGCTGGACCAGAGCCGCATCAAGGACCTGCGTACCAACGTCGAGATATCCAACACCCAGAAGGTGCTGGACGGCGATCTCGACACGTTCATCGAAGCCAGCCTGAAACAAGGCATCTGAAGCCGCCCTTGCTTCTTCCACCAGAAAAAGACCGAACGGAGACCGCACACCATGCGTGAAGGCACCAACACCGTCGTACGCCGCGAGGACTACACCGCGCCCGCCTACTGGATCCGCACCGTAGACCTCTGCTTCGAGCTCGACCCAGCCAAGACGCTGGTCATCAACAAGATGACCGTCGAGCGCAACGCCGACCGACCGGCCGAGCCGATGCGGCTCGATGGCGAGGACCTGAACCTCACGCGGGTGCTGGTCAACGGCGAGTCGGTGTCGTTCCGGGTCGAGAACGAGCAGCTCGTGCTCGACAACCTGCCCGAAGGCAGCTTCACGCTGGAGATCCGCACCACCTGCGCGCCTGAGAAGAACACGCAGTTGTCCGGTCTCTATACCTCGAGCGGCGGGTTCTTCACGCAGTGCGAGGCACAGGGCTTCCGCCGCATCACCTACTTCCTCGACCGGCCCGACGTGATGGCGGTCTACACCGTCACGCTGAAGGCCGACAAGGCCAAGTACCCGGTGCTGCTGAGCAACGGCAATCTGGTCGAACAGGCCGATCTGCAGGAACCGGGCAATCGGGGCCGCCACATGGCCAAGTGGCACGACCCCTTCCCCAAGCCCAGCTACCTGTTCGCGCTGGTGGCCGCCAACCTGGTGGCCCGCGAGCAGAAGATCCGCTCGCGCTCGGGCAAGGACCACCTGCTGCAGGTCTACGTGCGCGCCGGCGACCTCGACAAGACCGAGCACGCGATGAATTCGCTCATCGCCTCGGTGGCCTGGGACGAAGCCCGCTTCGGCCTGTCGCTCGACCTGGAGCGCTTCATGGTGGTGGCCGTGAGCGACTTCAACATGGGCGCGATGGAGAACAAGGGCCTGAACATCTTCAACACGAAGTACGTTCTGGCCAACCAGGCCACCGCCACCGACGTCGACTTTGCCGGCATCGAGAGTGTGGTCGGCCATGAGTACTTCCACAACTGGACCGGCAACCGCGTGACCTGCCGCGACTGGTTCCAGCTCTCGCTGAAAGAAGGCCTCACCGTCTTCCGCGACCAGGAATTCAGCCAGGACCTGGCCGGCGCCTCCAGTGCTCGCGCGGTCAAGCGCATCGACGACGTGCGCGCGCTGCGGCAGTTCCAGTTCCCTGAAGACGCCGGCCCCATGGCACACCCGGTGCGGCCCGACAGCTACCAGGCCATCGATAACTTCTACACCGCCACCGTCTACGAAAAAGGCGCCGAGGTGGTGCGCATGCAGCACACGCTGGTAGGTCGCGAAGGCTTTGCCAAGGGCATGGCTCTGTACTTCCAGCGCCACGACGGCCAGGCCGTGACCTGCGACGACTTCGCGCAGGCCATCGCCGATGCCAACCCCGGCAGCGAACTGGCTGCCAAGCTGCCGCAATTCAAGCGCTGGTATTCGCAGGCCGGCACGCCGCGCATGAAGGCCCTGGGCCGTTACGACGCGCCGAGCCGCACCTACACGCTGCTGCTGGAACAGCATTGCCCGCCCTCGCCCGGCCAGCCGGTGAAGGAGCCTTACGTCGTTCCGGTGGCGATGGGCCTGGTGTCGCGCGACGGCCGCTCGCTGCCTTTGCAACTGGAAGGCGAAGCCCAGCCGGTGGGCACCGACCGCGTGCTGGTGCTCGCCGAGCCGCGCCAGTTCTACACCTTCGTGAACGTCGATACGGAGCCCGTGCCCTCATTGCTGCGCGGCTTCTCGGCCCCGGTGGTGCTGGAAGCCCCGCTGGCCGATGCCGACCTGCTGACGTTGCTGGCCCACGACCCCGACCCCTTCAACCGCTGGGAAGCCGGCCAGCGCCTGGCCCTCAACCGCCTGCTGGAGGCCGTGCAAGGCAACGGGCAGGTGAGCCTGGACGCAGCCTTCGTCGATGCGATGCGCGGCGTGCTGCGCTACCCGGAGCTCGATGCAGCATTCAAGGAGCTGGTGCTCACGCTGCCGGGCGAGGGTTATCTCGCCGAACAGCTCGACGTGGTGGACCCGCAGCGCATCCACGCCGTGCGTGAGTCGATGAAACTGCAACTCGCGCAAGCCCTGCGCGACGACTGGGCCTGGGCCTACGAAGCGCACCAGGTGAGCGGCGGCTATTCGCCCGATCCGGTGTCGGCCGGCCGCCGTGCGCTGGCCAACCTGGCGTTGGCCAACCTGGTGCTCGACGCCACCGATCGCGGCGATGCCGTGTGGCCCGGCAAGGCGCTGCAGCGCTTCAAGGACGCCGGCAACATGACCGACCGCTTCGGCGCACTGGCCGCGCTGGTAAATGCGCACGCCGAACTCGCGGCGCCGGCGCTGCAGCGTTTCCATGCCCACTTCAAGGACGAAGCCCTCGTCATCGACAAATGGTTCGCGCTGCAAGCCGGTGCGCCTGAACGCAACGGCAGCGTGTTCGCGCGCGCCAAGGCGCTGCTTTCGCACCCCGACTTTTCGCTGCGCAACCCCAACCGCGCGCGCAGCCTGCTGATGCCGCTGTGCATCAACAACCCAGCCGCCTTCCACCGCACCGATGCCGCGGGCTACGTGTTCTGGGCCGACCGCGTGATCGAGATTGACGCGATCAACCCGCAGCTCGCCTCGCGCCTGGCACGTGCCCTCGACCGCTGGAAGCAGCTGGCCGAGCCCTACCGCAGCGCGGCGCACGAAGCGATCAGCCGCGTGGCGGCCAAGCCCGACTTGTCGCCCGACGTACGCGAGATCGTCACGCGGGCATTGCAGGATTGAAACTTTGAGGAAGCCTTCATGACCCGACGAGTCAGCCTGACCCAGTACCTCGTCGAGCAGCAGCGCGAGCACGGCCGCATCCCCGGCCAGCTGCGCCTGTTGCTCGAAGTGGTGGCCCGCGCGTGCAAGCGCATCGCCATCAGCGTCAACAAGGGCGCCCTGGGCGACGTGCTCGGCAGCGCCAACACCGAGAACGTGCAGGGCGAGGTGCAGAAGAAGCTCGACATCATCGCCAACGAGGTGCTGATCGAGGCCAACGAATGGGGCGGCGCGCTGGCCGCCATGGCCTCGGAAGAGATGGACAACATCCACGTCATTCCGAACCGCTACCCGCAGGGCGAATACCTGCTGCTGTTCGACCCGCTCGACGGCTCCAGCAACATCGACGTGAACGTGAGCATCGGCACCATCTTCTCGGTGCTGCGCAAGGTGGGACACCACCACGGCGTGAGCGAAGACGACTTCCTGCAGTCGGGCAAGGCCCAGGCCGCCGCCGGCTACTGCATCTACGGCCCGCAGACCACGCTGGTGCTCACCGTGGGTGACGGCGTGGCCCTGTTCACGCTCGACCGCGAGCAGGGCTCCTGGGTACTCACCGGTGAAAACCTGCAGATCCCGACCGACACCAGGGAATTCGCGATCAACATGAGCAACAAGCGCCACTGGGCCCCGCCTGTGACGCGCTACATCGACGAATGCCTCGAGGGCAAGGACGGCCCGCGCGGCAAGGACTTCAACATGCGCTGGGTCGCTTCCATGGTGGCCGACGTGCACCGCATCCTCACGCGAGGCGGCGTGTTCCTCTACCCCTGGGACAAGCGCGAACCCGACAAGCCCGGCAAGCTGCGCCTCATGTACGAGGCCAATCCGATGGCCTTCATCGTCGAGCAGGCGGGCGGTGCGGCCACCAACGGGCAACAGCGCATCATGGAGATGCAGCCCACCAAGCTGCACGAGCGCGTGAGCGTGGTGCTGGGCTCGAAGAACGAAGTCGAACGCGTGACGGCGTATCACAAGGAAGCCGTCTGAAACTCCGAGCGGAGCATCGCCAAAAACCTCCGCTATAATCGCGGGCTTCCGCCGGTGTAGCTCAGTTGGTAGAGCAGCGCATTCGTAATGCGAAGGTCACCAGTTCGAATCCGGTCACCGGCACCAAACGCAAGACTGCATCAAAGGGCCTGACACACGTCAGGCCCTTTTTGCGTTCAGAGCGGGTCGGCCGCGTTGCCCCGGCATGCTGGAGCAAAGGCTCCTACCCACAGACAATCTAGGCCTCTTTGCCCGATACGCCGCAGCCCATGTCCACGCCCACCGACGAGCAGCAGCCCCCGCCGCAACAACAGGAACAGGAGCAGCAAGCCGCTGCGCCCGATCGCCAAGCCGCGGCCGCTGACTGCGCCGCACAGCTCAAGCAGACCTTCCCGGCCCTCTTCGGCGGCCCGGCCAAGCCGCTGAAGCTGCGCATCCAAGCCGACATCCAGGAACGCACACCGGGTGTCTTCACCAAGCAGGCGCTCTCGGCCTTCCTGCGGCGCTACACGGGCGGCACCAGCTACCTGGTCGCGCTGACCAAGGCACCGCACCGCTTCGACCTTGACGGCAACCCGGCCGGCGAGATCAGCGAGGAACACCGCAAGGCCGCGGCCGACGAGCTGGCGCGGCGCCGTGCCAACCGCCAGGCGCGCGAGCAGCTCGAGGAAGAACAACGCCGCAATCGCGCCCAGCTGCTGCGAGACTTCGAGCGCACCACGCTCACGCCGACCAACTTCTGCGCGCTCAAGGGTGTTGCGCCCGAAGAGCTCGAAGGCCTGCTCGAGCTGGCACGCCGCGAGGCGCAGGAACGCCCGCCGATGGAGCAGCGCCGCCCGTTCGATGAGCGGCGCGGCCCGCGCGGTCACCAGGAGCGCCCGCCACAGGAGCGGCGCGCCGACCGGCGGCCGGCCCAGGGCAAGTCGTCGTCAGGCGCCGGCCGGGGTGGCGACGACCGGCCCGCGCCGCCGCAGGACCACAAAGGCAAGCAGGCCCGCTAGCAGCAGCGCGTAGGCCTCGGGCTCAGGCACCGGCGTGATGAGCACGGACACCGTCGCCATGTCGGGATTGCTCAGCGTGCCCAGCGTGAGCACCTGGCCCACGTCATTGAGAAACGCGATGTGGGTGTAGACCTCGCCGAGGTCGTTGAAGCTCTCGCCCAGCCATGCGGTGAGGTCGCTCATGCGGCCGTCGGCATAGAAGAACAGGTGCCAGTCGCCGCCGGCCACCTGAGAGCGTCCGAGCACATGGCCGCGCGCGTTGATGGCGAAGGCCTCGCTGCTTTCGCCGCCCAGCGTGCCCAGGTCGATCATGGTGCCGTTGTCCCACAGGAAGGCATGCGAGCCGCCCGGGCCCACGGTGGACGCCCCGACGATCTGGCCCGCGTTGTTGATGTCCAGCGCCCACGAACTGCCGCCGCCGAGCGTGCCGAGGTTGGTGAGGCCGGAGCCTTCGGTGTACACCCAGGCACGCTGGCTGGCGGTGCCATCGTCCGCTTCGGTCTGCCCGACGATCTGGCCGGCATCGTTGATGGCATTGGCCCGACTGTAGGGCCCACCGATGGTGGTGAACGTACCGTTGGCGTCGAACACGTAGCCTTCGCGGATGAGGCCCTCGTGGTAGCCCACGGCGACGCCGTGCTGGTTCATGTCCAGGGGCACCATGTCCACGTCGCCGTGGCGGATGAGGGACACCTGGCCGTTCGGGCGCTGCACGAATCCCAGGCCGACGCCGCCGGCGCTGGGGTCGAGCGAGGGGTTGGGGGTGTAGCCCAGGATGTCGCCGCGTTCGTTGATGCGCGCCGGCGTGACATAGCGGGCCCCGACCGGCCCCACCTGCGTGTAGGTGCCGCTGTCGTAGCGGAACCCCTGGTTGTTGATGACATCGGGGTTGACCTCGGCGCCCACCGGGATATACCAGCCCACCACCTGCCCCCGGTCGTTGATGCCGGAGGCGCTCGCATAGCCGCTGCCGAAAGGCTGCAGCATCTGCATCTGGCCGTTCTGCCAGATGAAGGGCTGCGCATTGCCCGCGCCGTAATAGACATCACCGACCACCTGGCCCAGGTTGTTGAGCGCGGCGCCATACACGCGGGGGGCACCGGCCGCCTCGATGCGCACGCCCTCCCAATGCAGGCCCGCCGGTTGTGCCTGCGCAGCGGCATGCAGCCCGCCGCAAAGCGCCAGGGCGGACATCGTTGACCGACAGGAACGCCGGCAATCGGTTTTCATGGTTCTCTCCCATGAGCTGTGCTGCCCCATGCCCCAGGCGACTATAGGAAGCGGGTGAGCCCCGCGGAGAGGACAGGAAGGACACTGTTACCGTTGCTTCGAAAACCTCCACCTTGCATCCCGTGGAACCGCCGTGCCGCCCCGCGGCTCCGACCTGGACAAGCCACCAAGCCATGATCGACAAGGACTGGACCTTCATCCTCGGCGCGCAGGACCCCGAGATGCGCGAGATCGAGCGCGTGCTCGACGCCGAGCACCAGCCGTGGTTGCATGCGGCCCGCAGGGGCCGGCGCTGCACGGCCGTCAATGCCTACAGCGCCGACGGCGTGGTGCAGGTGGGGCTGGACAAGATCCCGCGGCCGCGGGTGCTGCCGCCCAGGGCGCCGACGGTGTTCGTCGAATGCCAGCTCGGCGACTGGGACCCGATGGCCCGCGTGGACCATCACAACCCGGGCGACCCGGGCTATGAAGCGGCGCCGGAGGACTACCTGCAGGGCTCCTCGCTCGGCCAGGTGCTCCTGCTGCTGGAGCGCGAGCCCACCGAGACCCAGCGGCTGCTGGCCGCCAGCGACCACTGCCTCACCGCCGCCTACCAGGGCCGCTGCCCCGGCGTGGACCCGCACGATCTGCTGTTCCTGCGTGCGTCATGGCAGGCCAAGATGAGCGGGCGCACCTTGAGCGACGTGGTCGAGGGCATCCTCGACGCGGCCAAACGCGTGCGGGCCCATCACGACAGCGAATTCGGTGAAAGCCGCTTCCTCGACCCGACCGAGGCACCGCTCGACTTGGCCGAAGGTGCGGCCTATGCGGGCCTGCCGGTGCGCTACCGCGCGCTGCTGCCCGAGGGGGTGCTCAAGGAGATGTTCAAGGGCGGCACGCCCGAGACGGTGGAGGCCTTCATGGCCGAGCACCGTTCTGCGGGGCGCCCGGTGTACGGCAACCCCTACCGCGGCTATGCCGGGGCCTACTGGCCCGGCCGCAGCGCACCGGGCACGCCGCATCGCGGCGGCCCGATCCAGGCGCGTTAGGGCGCCTCAGGCGTTCTTGATGCGTGCCACCAGGGCCTTGGTGAACTCGGCCGTCTTGGCGCTGCCGCCCAGGTCGCCAGTGCGCACCTTGTCGACGTTGAGCGTGTCGCTGATGGCCTGACGCAGGCGCGTGGCCTTGTCCTGCAGCTTCACGTGGTCGAGCATCATCGCGGCGGCCAGCAGCAGCGCGGTCGGGTTGGCCACGCCCTTGCCGGCGATGTCGGGCGCGGAGCCGTGCACCGCTTCGAAGATGGCTGCATCGGCACCGATGTTGGCGCCCGGTGCCATGCCCAGGCCGCCCACCAGGCCGGCGACGAGGTCCGACAGGATGTCGCCGAACAGGTTGGTGGTCACCAGCACGTCGAACTGCCAGGGGTTGAGCACCAGCTTCATCGCGCAGGCATCGATGATTACGGAGTCCATCTCGATGCGGCCCTTGTATTTCTTCTCGTAGAGCTGCTGGGCTGACTCCAGGAAGATGCCGGTGAGCGCCTTCATGATGTTGGCCTTGTGCACGATCGTCACCTTCTTGCGGCCGGTGGCGAGGGCTTGTTCGAAGGCGAACTCGAGCAGGCGCAGGCTGCCCTTGCGGGTGTTCACGCCACTGGCCACGGCCACGGCGTGCGGATCGTCATCGATGGGGATGTAGTGCTCGTGGCCGATGTACAGGCCTTCGAGGTTCTCGCGCACGACCACGAGGTCGATGTTGTCGAAGCGACCACCGGGGATGATGGTGTGCGCCGGGCGCAGGTTGGCGTAGAGCTTGAATTCTTCGCGTAGCCGCACGTTCGATGAGCGGTAGCCGCCGCCCGAGGGCGTTTCCAGCGGGCCCTTCAGGGCCAGGCGGGTGCGGCGGATGCTGGCCAGCGTGTCGGCCGGCAGCGGGTCGCCCGCGGCCTGGATGCCCCCGAGCCCGGCGACCTGGCGGTCCCATTCGAAGGGGGCGTCCAGCGCATCGAGCGCGGCGAGCGTGGCATCGACGATTTCGGGGCCGATCCCGTCTCCAGGGATCAGCGTGGCGGGAATGGTTTTGTTGGACATGACGGCGTCGCTTGGTTGTGGTCGCAGAAAAGACCAGCAAGCTTAGGGCCAGCGCCTGTCAGTCGGCTTTCTGTATTCCCTTATCGCGTGGTTATCGGCCATCTATCGGCCGTGTCATTGCCGTTGTCGTCAACGATTCAGCACCTTGGCCACCGCATGCCCGCTCAACCGGAAGGCGTCCGGCATGCCCGAGCCCAGCAGCGGCCGCAGGTAGAGCCGGAACAGGTCGGTCACGTCGTTGCCCTCGGGCGTGATGAAGTCGTCTTCCATCGTGCGGGTCTTGCCGGCCACTGCGGCCAGCGGCTGCAGCTCGTAGGCCACCGAATAGAAACCGTTGCGCTTGATGGCCACCGAGCCGTCCTGCCCGCCCCACATCGCGTACTGCACGGCCTTCTCGCCCACCTCGCGCGCTTCGCGCTGGTCCACGTCGGACACGCAGCCGAGGAACGAGCGCTGCAGGTAGCCGAAGGTGTCGCCCCGCACGCGCTTGATCTTGAGCTTGTTCTTGATTTCGTCGCACAGCAGGTCGGCCAGCGCGCCGGTGCCCGAAAGCTGCACGTTGCCGTGCGCATCGCGCTCCACGGTGCCCGCGAGCTTGGTGGCGATGGCCTCACCCGAGGCATCGTGTATGCCTTCGGAGACCGCGATCACGCAGCGGCCGAGGCGTTCGTACACCGCCTTCACGTCGGCCAGAAAGTCTTCGAGCACGAAGGTGCGCTCGGGCAGGTAGACGAGGTGCGGCCCGTCGTCAGGAAACTTGCGCGCCACCGACGACGCCGCGGTGAGGAAGCCGGCATGCCGGCCCATCACCACGCCCACGTAGACGCCCGGCAGTGCCGCGTTGTCGAGGTTGGCGCCCGCGAAGGCCTGCACCACGAAGCGCGCCGCAGAAGGAAAGCCCGGCGTGTGGTCGTTGCCGACGAGGTCGTTGTCGATGGTCTTGGGGATGTGCATGCAGCGCAGCGGGTAGCCGGCCTTGGCAGCCTCTTCGCTGACGATGCGCACGGTGTCCGAGGAGTCGTTGCCACCGATGTAGAAGAAGTGGCCGATCTCGTGCGCCTTCAGGACCTTGAAGATCTCCTGGCAGTACTTGAGGTCGGGCTTGTCGCGCGTGGAGCCCAGGGCCGAGGCGGGCGTAGCGGCCACGAGCTCGAGGTTGCCATGGGTCTCTTGCGTGAGGTCCCAGAACTCTTCGTTGACGATGCCGCGCACACCGTGGCGCGCGCCGTACACGCGCTCGATGCCGGCAAAGCGCCGCGCCTCCTGCACCACGCCCACGAGCGACTGGTTGATCACCGCCGTGGGGCCACCGCCCTGGGCCACGAGGATCTTGCTGCCGGATGCCATTGCAGTCCTTTCGGGGTTTGAACGCGCCGCGAGGCATTCTGCACACCGGCCGCGCTTCGACCAATAGGCAATGGCGCTAGGGTCTGTAACGCTGCATCAGCGGCGTAGTGGTCACGCCGTACACCACGATGGAGACCGCGACCACCGTGACCACGATGGCCACCATCTCCCGCATCACGGCCGGCTCGACGCCGTGGCTCGCCGCATACATGAGGTAGTACATCGAGCCCACGCCGCGCACGCCGAACCACGCGATCATCCAGCGCTGCGCGCGCGAGCCGCGGTCTCGCCAGAACACGGCCCACACCGACAGCGGCCGCGCCACGAAAAACAGCAGTGCGGCCAGCGCGAGCCCGATCCAGCTGAAGTTGCCGGCCGCCAGCAGGCCGCCGATCAGCAGCACGGCCCCCAGCTCGGCCAGCCGCTCGATGCGTTCGTTGATGTCAATCACCTCGTCGACCATCTGCACGGGGGCGCGGCGCTCGGAGGCCGGCGTGCTGCGGTCGCGCGCGCGCACCTCGAAGCGCCGCATCGACACGCCCGCCGCCAGCACGGCCAGAAAACCCAGGCCATGCAGCAGCTGGGCCACGCCATAGCTGAAGGCGATGAGGCCCAGCGACAGGAACACCTCCAGCCCTGCGGGGGCCGGCACGCTGCGGCGCACGCGCAGCACCAGCCGGCCTACCGCCTGCGCCAGGCCCCAGCCCACCACCAGCCCGCAGGCCAGTGCCCACACCACGTCGACGACGAACCAGCGCAGCAGGTCGTTCACGCCGCCCTGGTGCAGCAGCAGGTGCAGCGCGAGCACCACCACCGGGAAGGCGGTGCCGTCGTTCAGGCCGCCTTCGGCGGTGAGGCTGAAGCGGGCACGGTCCTTGTCGGCCGGGTCTCGCATCTGCACTTCCGACGCGAGCACCGGGTCGGTGGGCGCCAGAACGGCCCCCAGCAGCAACGCGAGCTCCCAGCGCAGGCCGGCAAGCCACCAGGCGAACAGCGCCACCAGCGCGATCGTCAACAGCATCGACACGCTGGCCAGGCGGATCGGCAGCTGCCACAGCGTGTAGGTGAACGGCAGCCGCAGCTTGAGGCCCACGGTGAACAGCGAAATCAGCACCGTGACCTCGAACGCGAGTTCGAGGGCGCGTGCGTCGCTCAGCGTATCCACGTCGAGCATGTTCACGCCGGCCGGGCCCAGCGCAAAGCCGATGGCGAGATAGATCACCGCTGCGTTCAGCGGCAGGCGCTCCACGTGAGCGGCCAGCAGCGCCATCAGGATCAACAGCGCGCCGACGATGACGAACCACCAGACGAGCATGGCGTCCAGCCGGCCGGTTCATGCGGTGCCAAGGGCTGTACCCCTGCGCACCGCCGGAGCCGGCGATCAATAAGCGCCGCGCTTGGACTCGCGCACGCGGCCCTTGTTGCGGGCCTGTTCGGCTTCGCTCGAGACGCTCACGCCGGGAGGCGGCGCTTCACCGCCGTGGTGCTGGCGTTCGCGCATCCAGTCGGAGCTTTGCGTCGTGCCGTCGTCGGCTCCCGGCTGCGACTGCGCGGCCTCTCCCGGCGACACGGCAGGCGAGTTCGAAACGTTGTTGCCGGCACCGGAGCCAGCTTTGGTAGGGCGGGGTTTCATGTGCCTGGACCGGCAACCGCCGTGCCCGCTCTACCTTGCCACCTTGCCGCGATCAGGTGAACAACACGTTCACCAGCCCCAGCGAAATGGCCGGGAAGAACAGCAGCAGCACCACGCGCACCGTGTCGCTGGCCAGGAAGGGGAACACGCCCTTGTAGGTCTCGCTCATGGGCACTTCGCGGGCCATGCTGTTGACCACGTAGACGTTGAGCCCCACCGGCGGAGCGATGAGGCCCACGCCCACCGTGCACAGCACCAGCACGCCGAACCAGATGGCTTTCGCCTCGGGTGCCAGGCCCCACAGGTCGAGCGCCATCACGGTCGGAAAGATCACCGGGATGGTGAGCAGCAGCATCGACAGCTCGTCCATCACGCAGCCCAACACGACGTAGAACAGCAGCACGCTGGCCACGATGACGACGGGCGCGACCTGCAGATGCCCCACCCATTCGGCCAGGCGCGCGGGCATCTGCGTGAGCGCGAGCGACGAGTTCATCATGTCGGCGCCCAGGAAGATCATGAACACCATGGCCGAAGTCTCGGCCGTGCCCAGGAAGCTGCGCTTGATGCCTTCGAGCGTGAGCTCGCGCTTGGCCAGGCCGATCACGAAGGTGCCGATGGCGCCAACCGCCGCACCTTCGGTGGGCGAGAACACGCCGCCGTAGATGCCGCCGAACACGATGACGAAGATCAGCGCAATGGGCCACACGCCGAGCAAGGCCTTGAAGCGCTCGCTCCACGGCAGTGCTTCGCTCGGCGTGGCCAGGTCGGGCCGCACGCGGCAGTAGAGGCTGATGACGATCACGTAGCCAAAGGTGGCGATGAGCCCGGGCACCATGGCCGCGGCAAAGAGCTTGGCGATGTTCTGCTCGGTGAGGATGGCGTAGACCACCAGCGGCACCGACGGCGGAATGAGGATGCCCAGCGTGCCGCCCGTGGCCAGCGCCGCGGTGGAAAGCCGCCCGTGGTAGCCGTGCGCCTTCATCTCGGGGTAGGCCACCTGCGTGATGGTGGCCGAGGTGGCCACCGAGGAGCCGCACACCGCGCCGAACGCCGCCGCCGCCAGGATGGCCGCCATGGCCAGCCCGCCGCGAATGTGGCCGACGAAGGCTGCGGCCGCCTTGAACAGCGCCCGCGACAGCCCGCCTTGGGTGGCGAACTGCCCCATCAGCAGGAACAGCGGGATCACGCTCAGGTCGTAGACCGTGAGCCGTGCGACGGCCGAGCCCTTGAGCGCGTTGAGCAGCGCAACGTCGTTGGTCATGGCCCAGTAGCCCACGGCACCGGGGATGAACATGGCCGCCGCGATGGGCACGCGGATCGCCATCAGCACGAGCATCGCGCCGAACATCACGAGGCCGATGGTGCCGCCGCTCATGACGAGCCCTCCTCGCTGGCCGTATGCGAGCCGGGGTGGATCTCGCGGCCGCGCAGATGCAGGCCCACCTGCACCAGCGCGATCACTGCCGTGAGCGCGAAGCCGGGCGCCAGCACGGCATAGCTCAGCCACATGGGCAGGGCCAGGATCATGGTGGTTTCCTGCGCTTCATGCACGGCCACCGCGCCGACCGCGGTGCGCCAGGCCAGCACGCCCACCATCACCGCCAGCAGGAAGGCACCCAACGCATCGAGCCGGCGCAGCGTGCGCTCGCCGGCTGCCTGGGTGAAGAAGTCCACGATGATGTTGCTGCCGCGCAGCTGTGCCCACGGTAGGCACAGCGCAATGGCGAAGGCGATGCCGAACTGCGTGAGCTCGACGTCCCCCTGGATCGGACTCGAGGTCAGCGCGCGGCCGCTCACGCTCACGACGGTGAGCAAGGCGGTCGCGCAGGCCACCAGGCAGCCGGCAATGGCGAACAGCACCGCCAGGCGGCGCAACAGAAGCGGCATGAACACTTACTCCTAAACAAAAGGCGCGGCAGGCAGTGGGCCGCCGCGCCTTCGCTCCCTGCGATGGGGCTACTTCTCGTGAGTCACGTCCTGTGAATCACTTTTTGTGGATCACGTGCTGATCACTTCTTGATCACTTCTTGTACTTGGCCAGCAGCGCGCGCGCATCGTCGAGCATCTGCTTGCCAGGCAGGCCGCGCTTGTTCATGTCGGCCACCCAATCGTCGTACAGCGGTGCGCTGGCCTTGATCCAGTTGTCGAGCTCGGTAGCCGGCACTGTGTAGAAGGTGTTGCCGCGATCGACCGCGGCCTTGCGGCCAGGGGCGGCGCTCTCGTCCCAGACTTTGCCGATCTGCCGGGTGAGTTGCGGGCCGCTGTTGTTGTCGATCACCTTCTTCAGGTCAGGCGGCAGGCCGTCGTACTTGGCCTGGTTCATGCCGAAGATGAACACCGCGCTATAGAGCGCCGGGCGCGACGGGTCGGTCTCGCTGTGGAACTTCACCATCTCCTGCAGCTTCACCGACGGGATCACCTCCCACGGCAGCAGGAAGCCGTCGATGGTGCCCTTGCTCACCGCATCGGGAATGGCCGGCAGCGGCATGCCCACCGGCGTGGCGCCCAAAGCGGTGAGCAGCTTGTTGGTCTGCCGCGTGGGCGCTCGCATCTTCAGGCCCTTGAAGTCGGTCATCGTCTTGACCGGCTTGTCGCGGGTGTGCACGTAGCCTTCGTCGTGGATCCACATCGCCAGCAACTTCGTGCCCGGGAATTCCTTGGCCGCGTACTTGTGGTGGAAGTCCCAGGCGGCTTGCGCGCCGGCCTCGGCCGAGCTGGTCATGAAGGGCAGCTCGAACACTTCCATCACCGGGAAGCGGCCCGCGGTGTAGCCGGGCAGCGTGATGACGAGGTCGGCCACGCCGTCGCGCACCTGGTCGACCAGTTGCGGCGGCGTGCCGCCCAGCGACATGGCCGGGAAGACCTGGCACTTCATCTTGCCGGCCGATTCGGCGGCGATCTTTTCGCACCACGGCTGGATCACGCGCACCGAGGCCATCGCGGTGGGGTTCCAGATGTGATTGAACTTGAGCACCACCTCCTGCGCGGAACCGGTGGCGGAACAGGCCAGCGTGAGCGTGGCCATCAAGCCCTTGAGGGCACCCTTCAGCAACGGGGTCATGTGTGTCTCCTGGGCTGCAAGCGAATGGCAGCGAGTCTCGCCGCTTCGCCTGTCGTTGGGATCAAGACAAACCTGGGTCAACGAACCGAGGTCTGCCGGCGGCCGCAAGTTCTAATTACGAACCATCGGTCAAATAACGAACAAACTCTAGTGAGCGACCCGGGCTGCGTCAATGGGACTACACCGGAGCCGGCAAGGCCGGCAGCACGCTACCCGCACAAATGCCGAAGCCGATGCGCCGCGCGCCGGCACGGCTGCAGTGAGCGCGCAGCTCCACCGTGTCGCCATCGGCCAGGAAGGTGCGGGTTTCACCGCTCGTCAACGCGAGCGGCTGCTTGCCGCCGGCCGTGAGCTCGAGCAGCGAGCCGCCCTGCCCGGCTTCGGGGCCCGACTGCGTGCCGCTGCCCAGCAGGTCGCCGGGCTGCAGGTTGCACCCATTGCTCGCGTGGTGGGCCAGCACCTGCGCCACCGTCCAGTAGGCATCGCGGAAGTTGCTTTGCATCAGGCGCTGCGGTGCGGTCATTGCCGCCGTCTTGAGCCACACCTCCAGCATGACGTCGATGCCACCGCGTTCGCGGTTGGCCGGCGAGTCGAGATACGGCAGGGGTTGGGGGTCACCCACCGGGTGCGCGAACGGCACGCGGAAGGGCTCGAGCGCCTCGCGCGTGACGACCCACGGCGAGATGGTGGTGGCGAAGCTCTTGGAGAGGAAAGGCCCGAGCGGCTGGTATTCCCAGGCCTGCACGTCGCGTGCAGACCAGTCGTTGAGCAGCACGATGCCGAACCAGTCGTCTTCCGCATCGGCCATGGTCTTGGGTTCGCCCTGAGCGTTGCCGCAACCGACGAACACGCCGACTTCGAGCTCGTAGTCGAGCCGCTTCGCCGGGCCGAACTGCGGTGCCTCTCCTTCGCCCTTGAACTGGCCCAACGGGCGGCGGAACTGCTGGCCGCTCACGCCGATGCTCGACACGCGCCCGTGGTAGCCGATGGGCACCCACTTGTAGTTGGGCAGCAGCGGGTTGTCGGGCCGGAACAGCTTGCCCACCGTGGTGGCGTGGTGGATGCCCGTGTAGAAGTCGGTGTAGTCGCCGATGCGGCAAGGCAGCCCCATCTCCACTTCGGCCTGCGGCACGAGGCAGCTGCGCAGGCGGGCAGCGTCGGGGCTGCCTGCAACGAGGGCCTTCGAGAGCACGCCCCTCGCCTGTACGCGGGCATGCTTGCCCAGCGCCATGAAGTCGTTGAGTGCATCGAGGCCGAGGGTGGCATCGAGCGGCAGGCCGGCGGCGATGGTTGCCCGCAGATCGAGCACTTGGTCACCGATCGCCACGCCGAGGCGCCAAGCCTCCCCTGCACCGCGGAAGCGGCCGAAGGGCAGGTTCTGGATCGGGAAGTCCGTCTCGGCCTCGTTGGCCGAGGCCACCCAGCTTTGCAGTGCCGGGTCGTGTGTGAAGTCGATATCGCTCATGCTGCATCAGCCCTTGAAGTGATCACCCAGCCCCGACCAACACTCGGCATAGGCCTTGTCGAGCGGCGCCTCGTTCAGCGCGAACTCGGTGGGGTAGAAACGCCAGCGGCTTTCGAACATGAAGGCCAGCGTGTTGTCGAGCTTGTGTGGGGCCAGCGGCGCATTGCTGGCCTTGTCGAACGCCTCCGCATCGGGCCCGTGCGGCACCATGCAGTTGTGCAGGCTCATGCCGCCGGGCCTGAAGCCTTCGGGCTTGGCGTCGTACTGCCCGTAGACCAGGCCCATGAACTCGCTCATCAGGTTGCGGTGGTACCAGGGCGGGCGGAAGGTGTCCTCGGCCACCATCCAGCGCGGCGGAAAGATCACGAAGTCGCAGTTGGCCGTGCCCGGCGTGTCCGAAGGCGATGTGAGCACGGTGAAGATCGACGGGTCCGGGTGGTCGAAACTGATCGAGCCGATGGTCATGAAGTTGGCCGTGTCGTACTTCAGCGGCGTGAGGTTGCCGTGCCAGGCCACCACGTTGAAGGGCGTGTGCTGCTGCGTCGCACGCCACAGCGCGCCCCCGTATTTCTTGACGATCTCGTAGTCGGCCTTGGAATCTTCGTAAGCCGCCACCGGCGCAAGGAAGTCGCGCGGGTTGGCCAGGCCGTTGCTGCCGATGGGGCCGAGCTCGGGCAGGCGGAACGGAGCACCGTAGTTTTCGCAGACGTAACCCCGCGACGGCCCGGCAACGACCACCTTGAACGCAATGCCGCGCGGCAGCAGCGCCACTTCACCGGGCTTCACTTCGAGCACGCCCAGCTCGGTGGTGATGGTGACCTCGCCGTCTTGCGGCACCAGCAGCATCTCGCCGTCGGCATTGACGAAGGCGCGCCGCTCCATCGAGCGGTTCACGAGGTACAGATGCGCGGCCATGCCGACCTGGGCATCGGGGTCGCCGTTGACGACGATGGTGCGCAGGCCATCGACGAAGTCCTGCGGCGCGTCAGGGATGGGCGCAGGGTGCCAGCGCAGCGGATCGGGCGGCATCGCAACGCCGCCTTTGGCGCCCGTCTTCACATAGGGCTGCGCGTAGTGCACATAGCCTCCCGTCGCCACCGAGGGCTGGCGACGGTACAGCCAGCTGCGGTGGTTTTCAGCGCGCGGCGCGGTGAAGGCGCTGCCTGAAACGAGCTCTGCATAAAGCCCGAGCGACACCTTCTGCGGGCTGTTGCGGCCGCGTGGCAGCGCACCGTCGACCGCCTCGGTGGAGAACTGGTTGCCGAAGCCCGATTGGTATTGAAGCTGGGTCATGGTCTGTCGTGTTTCGGTGGTCAATTCGTCGTCGTGCCCGGTGCGGGCGATGAGGGTGCTTCCGCCGCACGCGCGGCCGCCAGCGCCTCTTTCAGCACTGCCAGCGACCCCACGTGGTTGGCCAGCAGCAGCACGAGCCGTGCATTGAGCGCATGGCTTTCGGCAGCGCTCAGGTCGCGGTGCGTGTCGATCAACGCCTCGTAGAAGTCGTCAGGCGATTCGAGATGCGGTTCGGTGATGAGCGGCATGTCGGCTCCTCGATTCATTGCAGCGCGCAAGCGCGAGCCAGTGCGGCGCGCACCGCGGCTTCGGTGGCCTGGCGCCAGCGTGCGCACACGTGCTGGTCGGGCCGCAGCAGGTAGGCGGTACCGGGTTGCAGGTCATAACGCCGGGCGAGGAGTCCTTGCTCGTCTTGCACTTGCGACAGCGACAACACCTTCACCGGCAAGCTGGCTGCCCATGCAGGCACAGCGCCCCACACGAGCAGCGTGAAGCCCTGCCCCAGCTCGCGCAGCAGCCAGCTCTTGCGCCCGGCCATGGAAAGCGGCGCATCGGCTGCAGGCGCACCCGGCACCATCGCGCCTTCGAACGTGTCTGCATCAGGCGTGTTCAGCGGTGACTCGCACAAGGTGGCCGGCACCGAAAGCCGCCCGCTGTTGACGAGCTTGCGCGCAAACGGGTGATGGCGCGCCAGGTCGAGCACCGCGTCGCGGAACAGCCGCGACACCTCGCTCTTGGGCGTGATGAAGTCGGTGGCGCGCGTGGAGTTGCGGATGTTCTCGTCGGCCGCGTATTCGCGCTCGCTGGCGTAACTGTCGAGCAGCTCGTCCGGCGCTTGGCCGCGCAGCACGAGGTCGAGCTTCCAGGCAAGGTTCTCGGCGTCCTGCACACCCGAGTTGGCGCCGCGCGCGCCGAAGGGCGACACGCCGTGCGCCGAGTCGCCGGCGAACAGCACGCGGCCCATGCGGAAGTGGTCCATGCGCAGGCAGGCGAAGGTGTAGACGCTGGCCCACTCGAGCTCGAACTTCGCATCGGCTCCCAGCAGCGCCTTCACGCGCGGAATGATGTTCTCGGGCTTCTTCTCTTCGTCGGGGTTCGCGTCCCAGCCGAGCTGGAAGTCGATGCGCCACACGCCGTCGGGCTGCATGTGCAGCAGCACGCTCTGGTTGCGGTGGAACGGCGGGTCGAACCAGAACCAGCGCTCTGCCGCAGGAACATGCGCCCTGGAGTCTCCGGGCTCGGGGCGGCCCAGCGCCCGGGGGGGCGCATCCATGCGCACGTCGGCGATGAGGAAACGGTCCTTGAACACACGGCCGTGGCTTTCTTGCCCCACCAGTGCACGCAGCGGCGAACGCGAGCCGTCGCAGGCCACCACGTAGTCGGCCAGCAACTCGTAGTGGCCATCTGGCGTGTCGATGCCGAGCTTCGCGCCGTGGTCGCGCTGCTCCAGCGCGACCACGTTGTTCTTCCAGCGGATCTCGAGGTTGGGCAACGCGCTCGCGCGCTCGACGAGGTAGGCCTCGGCGTAGTACTGCTGCAGGTTGATGAAAGCCGGCCGCTCGTGCCCTGTTTCCGGCAGCAGGTCGAACTGGTAGAGCAACTCGTCGCGGAAGAACACCTTGCCGACGTTCCAGCCCACGCCCTTGGCCACCATGCGATCGCCCACGCCCAGGCGGTCCCATATCTCGAGCGTGCGCTTGGCAAAGCAGATCGCGCGTGAGCCGGTGGACAGGCGGTTGTCGTTGTCGAGCAGCAGCACCTGCCGGCCGCGCTGCGCGAGGTCGATGGCGAGCGACAACCCCACCGGGCCGGCACCAACCACCACGACTGCGTGGCGTACGGGTTGCGCGGCGCTCTGGTCGGGCGAACGCTCGTAGGCGAACTCCAGCGCCTGGATCTGCTGGCCCGTCGCTAAAGGAGGAAGGTCGAGCCGCGTCATGCTTTCACTCTGCGCGCGTCAACCTTCGAGGGATTGCCACATCTGCTGGTCGCGTTCGGCCGTCCAGATGCGCGGGTCGGCGTACTGCGTGGCTTCGTCATACGCACGTGTCACGTCGAAGGGCAGGCAGTGGTCGAAGATGACCCACTGCCCATAGCTGGGCTTGAGCCGGTCATAGGTCTCGCGATAGACGCTCTTCAGGTCCTTGCCTGCCCTGGCACCGGCCTGCACGCTGGCGAACAGCTCCGAGACGAACGCCTTGGTGCCGGCCAGGCCCTTGGCCACTTCGGCTTCGTTCTGCAGCGCGGCGCCGCGGCCGGGCACCAGTGCGCGCGGCTTCAGCGCGGCGATGTTGTCGAGCGTCTTCGGCCAGTCCTGGAAGTAGGCATCCCCGGCGTAGGGCGTCGCGTCGAACTCCACCAGATCGCCCGAGAACAGCACACGGTCCTGTGGCAGCCACACCACCGTGTCGCCCTTGGTGTGGCCGCGACCGAGCTGGATGAGTTGCACTTCGAGCTTGCCCAGCCACAGCGTCATGCGGCCGGTGAAGGTGAGCGTGGGCCAGGTGAGGCCGGCCGGCACCGTCTCGACATTGCGGAACAGGCGCGGAAAGCGGCCGATCTCGCTGGCCTTGTCCTGCTCGCCACGCTCGACGATGAGGCCGTAGGTGTCCTGGCTCGCGATGACGTGCTCGGGCTGGTAGGCGGAAGCGCCCAGCACGCGCACCGCGTGGTAGTGGCTGAGCACCACGTACTTGATCGGCTTGTCGGTCACCTCGCGGATGCGGCGGATCACGTCTTGCGCCATGGCCGGCGTGGCCTGCGTGTCGATCACCATCACCGCGTCGTCGCCGATCACGATGCCGGTGTTCGGATCGCCCTCGGCCGTGTAGGCGTATGCATGGTCGGACAGCTTGGTGAAGCTGACCTTCTTCTCTTCCAGGTCGGCTTGGGAGGCAAAGGCTTTGGTGGTCATGTCACGGTCCTCGTGGGCAGTCAGAAATCCCAGCAAAGTTTGATTTAGACGAACTTATTTGCCATTTCTGAACTTGACTTGATCCTAGGCAACGAGTTCGTTAATGTCTAATGAGTTTCATAAGGGTTAACCCGATGAGTGACGATTCCGGGCCGGAAGAGCCCGTCGAACGCGACCGCCGCGGCATCCAGAGCGTGGAAGTGGGAGGCCAGCTGCTGCGCGCCCTGGTGCACCAGGGCCGCCCCATGGCGCTGAAAGACCTGGCTCGCGAGGCCGGCATGGCGCCGGCCAAGGCCCACCCCTACCTGGTGAGCTTCGGCAAGCTGGGCTTGATCGAACAGGACGCGAGCAGCGGCCGCTACGGCCTGGGCCCGCTCGCCCTGCAGCTGGGCCTCATCGGCCTGCAGCAGGCCGACCCGGTGCGGCTGGCCACGCCGCTGCTGCCCGAGCTCGCGCAACGCGTGGGCCACACGGTGGCGCTGGGCATCTGGGGCACCTACGGCCCCACCATCGTGCAGGTGGAAGAAGCGCCCACCGCCGTGCGCGTGAACATGCGGCACGGCACGGTGATGTCGCTCACCGACACCGCCTCGGGCCGGCTCTTCGCAGCCTTCCTGCCGCGGGCGCAGGTGCGCGCGGCCTTCGACGACGAACAGGTGCGCGAAAAGCGGCTGGCGGTGCTGACCAACCCTTCAAGGCCGCGCCCGAAGTGGGCGGATTTCGAAGCCACGCTCGAAGCCGTGCGCCGCCTGGGCTACGGCCACACGGTGGACGAGCTGGTGCCCGGCGTAAGCGCGATGGCCGCGCCCGTGTTCAAGCACGGCGGAGACATCGTCATGAGCGTCACCGCCATCGGCCCGACGGCCTTGTTCGACGTGAGCCCGCAAGGAGCGCTGGCACAGGCGCTGGTGACCTGTGCCAACGAGGTGTCGCAGAGGCTGGGGGCGTTGCCGCCGCGTGGCGGCTGAGCACCGCCTCGAGTTGCACAAAAGCTATTGCAGCGTCTGCGACGGCGCGGTGGCTGCCGCGAGGCGCTGCCCCAACCGCTCGAACAGCCGCTGCACGTTCGACATCGACAGCATGTGCGCATGGATCAGCCCCATCGCGCCGCTCTTGGTGAGCTCCAGCAAGTCGGCATCGGGCAGCGCGAGCAGCTTCTGCTCGTCTACCGCGAAGAAGCCCTCCACGCGCAGCGGCGAGCCGTCGGGCAGTTGCCCGTCGACCGTGCCGCCACGCAGCAGGTCGAGCTGCACGAGGCGCTCGCAGAAGGCGCGCGTGCGGCCGCCTTCGCGTTCGTAGGCGTCCAGGAACTCCATCATCTGCTTCAGGTACGGCGCGGCTTCGCCCGAAGGATCGACCAACAGCTCACCGTCGTCGCCGTTGAAACCGGGCCAGGCTTGATCGATCACCACGCTCACGCGGTCGTCACCGCTCTTGGTATAGGCCAGCGGGTAGCGGCGCACGAAGCCGGGGATGTAGCGTGCGTCCCACTTGTCGCCGTTGACGAAGAGGTTCTCGCGGTCGCGCAGACCCAGCAGTACCACCGGGCTCACCACCGGCTTGTCCTGCGTCGATTCGGGCACGGCCAGGAAGGTGATCGGGTACTCCTTCGCGGCCTCGGCGAACTCGACCACGTTGACGAACATCGCGTTCATCTCGGCCGCCACCGAAAAGTCGGTGAGCTTCTTGATGCGCTTGCCGCGGTGTTCGTTGCGGTCGAGCAGCACCGGGTCCTTGTACAGGGCGGAAGGGAAGTTCATTCGTGTTCTCCAACGGGAATGCGAGATACCAGCACCTTGTCGACGCGCTTGCCGTCGAGGTCCACCACCTCGAAGCGCCAGCCGCCCCATTCCACCACGTCGGTGGTGCGCGGCAGGCGGCCCAGCAGCAGCATCACGAAGCCGGCGAGCGTGTTGTAGCGACCCCGGTCTTCGTCGGGCAGGTCGTCCCTGAGCTCGAGGCGGTCCTTCAGCTCGGGCACTGGGATCAACCCGTCGACCAGCCACGAGCCGTCTTCGCGCTGCACGGCCCAGGCATCTTCAGGTTCACCGCCCGCGAACTCACCGGTGATGGCCTCCAGCACGTCGCGCAGCGTGATCACGCCCTGCACTTCACCGTATTCGTCCACCACGAACACCATCTGCGTGCTCGAGCCGCGGAAGTGCTCCAGCAGCTCCATGCCGGTGAGCGTTTCCGGCACGAACACCGGCGACTGCAGCTTTTCTTCCAGCGAGATGCTCTTGCCCTGCGTGAGCTGGTGCAGCAAATGCTGTGCCGCCACGACGCCGACGATGTCGTCGAGGCCGCCGCGGCACACCGGATAACGCGAGTGCTCGTGCTCGGCCATGCGCGCGAGCGTCACCTCGATCGGATCTTCGAGGTCGAGCCAGACGATGTCACCGCGCGGGATCATCATCGAGCCGATCTGGCGCTCGTCGAGGCGGAACACGTTGCGCACCATCTGGTGCTCGTGCGCTTCGATGACGCCCGCGTCCAGACCTTCTTCCAGGCTCGCGGCGATCTCCTCTTCGGTCACGCCGCGATTCGAACTTTCACGAATGCCCAGCAGGCCCAGCACCGTTTCGGTGGTGCCCGCCAGCAGCCGCACGAACGGCCGCGTCAGCCTCGACAGCCACTGCATCGGCGGTGCCACGATGCGCGCCACCGCCTCGGGGTAGAGCTGGCCGATGCGCTTGGGCACCAGCTCGCCGAAGATGATGGTCAGGAAGGTGATGATCAGCACCACCAGCGCCAGCGAGCCCACGTCGGCCACCCGCTCGGGCACGCCGAAGCCCTGCTTGAGCCAGGTCGACAGCGGCGCCGAGAACGCCGCCTCGCCGACGATGCCGTTGAGGATGCCGATGGAGGTGATGCCGATCTGCACCGTGGACAGGAACTGCGTCGGGTTGTCGTGCAGCTCCATCGCGGTGCTGGCGCCCGCCTCGCCGCTTTCCACCATCACCTGCAACCTCGCCTTGCGGCTGGCCGCCAGCGCCATTTCAGACATGGCGAACACGCCGTTGAGCAGGATCAGGAAGATGAGAAGCGCAACGTCCATTGGAGAGGCCTGTGTCGCGGTGCAGTGAGCGCGCCGGCCTTCGTATTCGGGGGCGCCAAGCGTAGCAGAATCATCCGGATCGCCTTTTGCGCTTTTTTGCGCCTTTTTCTCCCCATGAACTACCTCATCGGCGACGTCCAGGGTTGCTGCGACGCCCTGGACCGCCTGCTCGCCGAGATCGGCTTTTCCCCTTCGCGCGACCGGCTCTACATGCTGGGCGACCTGGTCAACCGCGGACCTGACTCGCTGGGCGTGCTGCGCACGTTGCGCAGCTTTGGCGATGCAGCGGTGTGCCTGCTGGGCAACCACGACCTCAACCTGCTCGCCGTGGCCGCCGGCCTACGCAAGCCGCACCGCAAGGACACCACGCACGACATCCTCGACGCTCCCGATCGCGATGCGTGGATCGCCTGGCTGCGCGAGCACCGCCTGGCCGTGTTCGAGCACGGCTGGCTCATGGTGCACGCCGGCGTCGCGCCGCAGTGGGACCTCGACCTCACGCTCAAGCTGGCCGGCGAAGTGGAAACGCTGCTGCGCGGCGGCGAGCTTGAAGGCTTCTTGCGCGTGATGTACGGCAACGAGCCTTCGATCTGGAGCGACGACCTGCTCGGCGCCGACCGCTGGCGCTTCGCCGTCAACGCGCTCACGCGCATCCGCTTCTGCCGCGCGGTGGACGGCGCGCTGGAATTCGAAAGCAAGGAAGGGCTGGGCAGCGCGCCGCTCGGCTACGTGCCGTGGTTCCAGGCGCCGGGCCGGCGCACGACCAACGTGCCCATCGCCTTTGGCCACTGGTCCACGCTGGGCCTCATCAACCAACCCGACCTGCTGGCCATCGACACCGGCTGCGTGTGGGGCGGTCGGCTCACCGCGGTGCGCGTGGACGGCGGCGAGCGTGAAGTGATTCAGGTCCGTTGTGAAGAAGCGCAGTCGCCGGTGTAGGCGTGGCCTACAATCGCCGCCTCTTCTGGAGGTGTGGCCGAGCGGTTTAAGGCACCGGTCTTGAAAACCGGCGAGGGTGAAAGCCCTCCGTGAGTTCGAATCTCACCGCCTCCGCCAGAGCCCAGCCGGGCCCCTCCGGCGCCGTTGGCTCCAGAACCCCTTCCCTCTACGCTCCCCCGCACTGCAGCTCGGCCGCCGGCACGGGCGCGCACCCTTGGCGGGCGTTATTTCAAAATAAACACAGGCACATATAAACTGACCCTGCCTCAGCGTTTATTGCCGCCTGAAGGCGAGCATTTCATATACGTCGCTATATGCAAAACCGGCGCTCTCGTTCTTGTGTGCCCAAGACACTTCGCCTGCTGGCAGCCCTGGGTGGCCTCCTACTCGGCCTGCAGGCCACCGCCGCCGACCTCACCGTCTCGGCTGCCGCCAGCCTCACCAACGCCTTTCGTGAACTGGCCCCGCTGTTCGAAGCGCAGAACCCAGGCACCAAGGTGCTGTTGAACTTCGGCGCCTCGGGTGCCTTGTTGCAGCAGATCGCCAAGGGCGCGCCGGCCGATGTGTTTGCGAGTGCCGACCAGGAGACGATGGATCAGGCGCAGGGTCAGTCGCTCGTGGCTGCGGCCGAGCGGCGCAACTTCGTGTCGAATGCGCTGGTGGTGGTCGTGCCGGGCAATGCCCAGGCAGTGCCGAAAGCGATGGCCGACCTTGCGCAACCCGTCTACGCACGCATCGCCATCGGGCTGCCTGCCAGCGTGCCGGTGGGGCGATACACGAAAGGTGTGCTGGAAAAGGCAAATCTGTGGGCCGCCATCGAGCCCAAGATGATCGGCGCGCAGAACGTGCGGCAGGCGCTCGACTACGTGGCACGCGGCGAGGTCGATGCCGGCTTCGTGTACGCCACCGATGCGGCGGTGATCCCCGGCAAGGTGAAGGTCGCGTTTGCCGTGCCCACCGAGATGCCGTTGCTCTACCCCATCGCGCCGGTGGCCGGCAGCGCCCACGCGGCCGAGGCACGCAAGTTCGTGGCTTTCGTGCTGTCGGCACCGGCGCAAGCCGTGTTGGCCAGGCACGGCTTCGACAAGCCCTGAGATGGAAGGCGCCTGGGTCGCGCTCGCACTCACCCTCAAGGTGGCGGGCTGGGCCACCTTGATCAACCTCGTGCTCGGCGTGGCGGTGGGCTGGTGGCTCGCGCGTGCGCGCCTGCGCGGCCGCGACGTCATCGACGCGCTGCTCACGCTGCCGATGGTGCTGCCCCCCACGGTGCTGGGGTACTACCTGCTCGTGCTGATCGGCAAGCACGGACCCATCGGCGGCTGGCTGCATTCGACCTTCGGCATCAACCTCATCTTCACGTGGCAGGGCGCGGTGATCGCCGCCACCATCGTGGCCTTTCCGCTGATCTTCAAGTCGGCACGCACGGCCTTCGAGGCGGTCGACCCGCAGCTCGAGCAGGCGGCGCGCGTGCTGGGCCTGGGTGAGATGGCGGTGTTCTTCCGCGTGACCTTGCCGCTGGCCTGGCGCGGCGTGCTGGCCGGCTCGCTGCTGGCCTTTGCCCGCGCCACCGGCGAGTTCGGCGCAACGCTCATGGTGGCGGGCAGCATCCCGGGCAAGACGCAGACGCTGGCGGTGGCGGTCTACGAGGCAGTGCAGGCCGGGCAGGACGACGTGGCCAACTTCCTGGTGCTGGTCACGTCGGTCACCTGCGTGGCCGTGCTGTTGGCTGCCGGGTGGTTGGCACCGGGGCGCGTGGCGTCCGACAACGGGCGGTCAGGGAGGTAGCGCGATGGTCTGGCATGTGGACGTGCAGCGCCGCTTCGAGCACGGCAAGCGCCGTTTCGATCTGCATGCGAAGTTCGTGAGCGCGGCCCGGCGCCTCGTGCTGTTCGGCGCTTCGGGCGCAGGCAAGAGCCAGACGCTCAAGATCATCGCCGGCCTCACCGAGCCCGATGCCGGCCACGTGCGGCTGAACGGCGAGGTGCTGGTCGATCGCGCCCGCGGCATCGACATCCCTGCGCGGCACCGTCGGCTGGCCTACGTGTTCCAGGACTACGCCCTCTTCCCGCATCTCACGGTGCTGCAGAACATCGCATTCGGCCTGCACCGCGGTTGGCTCAATGCCCGCAGGCACGAGCGGCACGAGGCGGTGCAGCGCTGGCTGCGCACCTTCGAGCTGGAGCCGGTGGCGCAGCAGTATCCCGAGCAGTTGTCGGGCGGGCAGCGCCAGCGCACTGCGCTGGCCCGCGCGCTGGTGGCCGAACCGCGCGCGCTGCTGCTCGACGAGCCGTTCGCCGCGCTCGACCCCGCGCTGCGCATGCGCCTTCGCGACGAGCTGGCCGATCTGCAGGCCCAGTTGCAGATCCCGCTGCTGCTGATTTCGCACGACGAAGCCGACGTGCAGCGCCTGGGCGACGAAGTGCTCGAGATGCGCGACGGCCAGGTGGTGGGCCAGGGCGGCCGGCACGAGCTGCCGGTGCATGCATCGGTTTGACTCGAGAAACACCGGCGTGACCCAACGCAAACGCAAGCGCGAACCGATGGAGCTGCAAGGTGCGGTGTGGCTGAGCGTGGGCAGCGAAATGCTGGGAGGCAGCAGCCGGATCGCGTTGTTGCGTGCCATTGCCGAGCACGGCTCGATCACGCGGGCCGCCCAGGCCGTTGGCCTGAGCTACAAGGCCGCCTGGGACGCGGTGGACGCGATGAACAACCTCGCCGGCCAGCCGCTGGTGGAGCGCTGTGCCGGCGGGCGCGGCGGCGGCTCGCGGCTCACGGAACGCGGCCGGCAGCTGGCCGAGCGCTTTGCGCAGATCGAAGCGGCGCACCAGCGCTTCGTGCGGCTGCTCGGCAGCGAGGCCGTCGACCTGTCGCAGGACTTCAACCTCATGCGGATGCTCAACATGAAGACCAGCGCACGCAACCAGTTCGTCGGCACCGTGAGCGGCTACCGGGCCGGCAGCGTGAACGACGAGGTGGAGCTGGCCCTGCCCGGCGGCGCGCACATCGTGGCCGTCGTCACGCGGGACAGTACGGAGCAGCTGAGCCTGAAGCTGGGCGCCAGCGCGTTTGCGCTCATCAAGGCCTCGTCGGTCATCGTGGCCACCGAGCTCGAAGGCGCACGCCTTTCCGCCCGCAACCAGCTCGCGGGCACCGTGGTGTCGGTGCACCCAGGAGTGGTGAACGCCGAGGTGGTGATCGACATCGGTGGTGGCAACAACATCGCCGCCGTCGTCACTCAAGCCAGCCTGCAGGACATGGGGCTCACGACCGGCATGCAGGCGACGGCGCTGTTCAAGGCTTCGAGCGTGATCCTCGGCGCAATGATCTGAGCACCCGCTGCGGGCAAAACTGAGGGCAAAAAAATGCCAGCGGCAAAAACACCGCTGGCTTCAAGGGTCGTGTGGACTGGCAGCGCATCATACTGTATGTTCGTACAGTATCAAGCCCTGTTGAAAGGAACGCACCATGCACACCCTCACCGCCCACAAATGGATCGCCCGCTGTTCGTCGAGGTTGCAGGAGCAGTGGCCCCGGTTGCCCCGCATCGACACCGACCACATGGCCAGCGCCCT
Organism: uncultured Rivibacter sp.; assembly: GCA_946480925.1. The sequence goes on along the minus strand of CAMLLU010000001.1, from coordinate 43,716 downwards.
GTGGGCCGACGAGCACTGGCGCGAGATGGAACCGGAGGCCGCAGCAGTGGCCTGGCTCCAGCAAGGCGTGCTGGCCGCCGCTTGAATGCCGCCTACCCCGGCAAAGTGAAGACGAAGCAGCTTCCCGGCCCGGGAATGCGGTCTTCGCAGCGCACGCGGCCGCCGTGCCGGTCGGCGATCTGCCGCACCAGGCTCAGGCCCAGCCCCACGCCACCTGCGTGTTCGGCATGGCCAGGCAGGCGGTAGAAGGGTTCGAAGATGCGTTCGCGTTGTGCAGGCGGCACACCCGGGCCGTGGTCGCACACGCGAATCTCCACCTGCCCTGCCCCGGCACGCCGCACGGTGATTTCCGGCGCTTCGCTGCCGCCGTAGCGGCGTGCGTTTTCGAGCAGGTTGCGCAGGGCCCGCCGCAGCAGACGTTCCTCGCCGCGCACCGACACGGCTTCGCCGTCGAGCACCGCATCCACGCGAGCCGCCTCTTCAGCCGCCAGGCCCAGCAGGTCGACCGGCTCGCGTTCGATGCTGGCGCGCGCATCGAGCCGGCTGGCCAGCAGCACTTCGTCGATCAGCACGTCGAGCTCGCGGATGTCGCGGTCGATCTCCTGCTTGAGCTTGTCGCGCCGCTCCGGCGAGGAGCCTTCCATCATGCCCACGGCCATCTTCAGCCGCGCCAGCGGTGAGCGCAGTTCGTGGCTGGCATTGGCCAGCAGCGAGCGGTTGGCGCGCACCAGTTGCTCCACGCGCTCGGCCGCGTCGTTGAAGCTTGCGGCCACGGCTGCCACCTCGTCGCGACCGTCCACCGCGAGCCGGTGACTCAGCTGCCCGGCACCGAAGGCCTGCACGCCGCGCTTGAGCGCCTCGAGCCGGCGCGTGAGGCGGCGCACCACCGGATAGGCACCGGCAGCCACCGCGATGAACAACACGATCAGCGTGACCACGAGTCCCGTACCGCCGCCCAGCAGGAAAGGCGGCAGCGGGAAGGCATAGGGGCCACCCATGTCGCGCGGCGGCTCCGGCCGCTCACCGGGCATGCCGCCCATGCCAGGCGGGCGATCCATCGGCGGAAGCGGCCGGTCGTCGCGGACATCGCCGCGCTGCACGACCACGGCGCGGGGGCCGCCGCGCCAGATCCACAAGGCCCGTCCGTCGGACAGCGCAATGCGCTGAGCGCGCCGCGGCATGCCGCCGAGCTCGGCCTCGCGGCGGTGGAACAGCTCCGAGGTGGCGATGCGCTTGCCGTTCTCGTTGTCGAGCGCCAGCGCCAGGCGCAGCCGTTGCGACCATTCCAGCAGCGCAGCACGTTGCTCGTCTTCAGGCGCCTCGGCCGGCGGCAGGCTGTTTTCGATGAGCGCCGCCCACGCGGCCATGCGCTCGGACACGGCGTTCTGGAAGGTTTCGCGCTCCTGCTCGATGTTCTGCTTGACCACCCAGCCGGCCACCAGGGCGAACGCCAGCAGCACGGCCACCACGGTGATGTAGATGCGCAGGTACAGCGATTTCATGCAGCGACCTCAAGACGCGTCATGGCCGGCGCCACGTCGACGGCAAACGCAAGGAAGAAGCCGGCCATCAGGCCGACCAGCAGCGTGGCGGCTGCGGCGGCTGCCCGGTGCGCACGCCATATGGCCGCCGCCGTCATGCCTCGGAGGCCTCGCTGTCCTGCTTCTTGGCGAACACGTAGCCCACGCCGCGCACGGTGAGGATGCGCCGCGGGTTCTTCGGGTCGTCTTCGATCGCGGCACGGATGCGCGAGACGTGCACGTCGATCGAGCGGTCGAAGGCTTCGAGCGGGTGGCCCTTGAGTGCGTCCATGATCTGGTCGCGGCTCAACACCCGCCCCGGGCTTTGCGCCAGCACCAGCAGCAGGTCGAACTGGTAGCTGGTCAGCTCGCAAGGCTTACCGGCCAGGCGCGCCTGGCGCTCGCCGAGGTCGATCTCGAGCCGGCCGAAGCGCAGCACGTCGTCGTCGTTCTGCGCTGGGGAGGCGCGCCGCAGCAGGGCCTTCAGCCGTGCCAGCAGCTCGCGCGGCTCGAAGGGCTTGGGCAGGTAGTCGTCGGCGCCGAGCTCGAGGCCGACGATGCGGTCCATCGGCTCGCCGCGCGCGGTGAGCATGAGCAGCGGCAGGTGCCGCGTGCGCGGGCTGGCGCGCAGCTCGCGCGTGAGGTCGAGGCCGTCGCCGTCGGGCAGCATCAGGTCGAGCAGCAGCGCATCGAAGCTCTCGCGCGCCAGCAGCTCGCGGCCTGCGGCCAGCGACGGCGCCACCTCGATGTCGAACCCCGCGCTGCGCAGGTAGTCGCCCACCATGCCGGTCAGGCGCAAGTCATCGTCGATCAGCAGGACACGTGCAGTCATGGGCACAACGGTGGCAGAAAAAACGCGCCCCGGTGCGGGAATGACACGGGGCGGGAAGCGGGAGTCAAGCATAAGCGAGGCTGGGGCAAGCAAAAGGGCCGCATGCGTTGCGGCATGCGGCCTTTCGGTTGGGTTGGTCAGCGGGTTGGGCGGTCGAGGTCGCCGCGCTCGCGCATGTGGCGATCCATCATGTCGCGCCGCTGCTTCATGCGTTCGGCCAGCTTGGTGCGCTGCTCGGGTGTGAGCACGCGGCTGATGTCGAGCATGGCCTGCATCACGCGCTTGGACGACTGGTCATGCTGGCCGAGCATCTGCTGGCGGAGGGCTTCGGCGGCGTTGGCATCCACCGTCGGGCTGGTGAACAACTGGGCGGCACGCTCGCGCAGGCCCTTGCCGGCTTCACGCTGAGCCTTCAGGTCGGCCGCCGCGGCGGCGACGATCTGCTTGATCTGCGTGCGTTGCGCCTCGGTGGCATCCACGTCGCGCAGCATGCGGTCGACCATGTGGCTCATGCGCTCGGGCGAACCGGCGAACAGGCCCGGGCCGCCGAAGCCATCGGGCCCGGGGCCTCGGTGGCCGCCGCCGCCAGCCCATGCGGCCAGGCCGACGGAGCCTGCCAGGCCGATGACCACGGCCGCGACGTAGCGGCGCATGCCGAACTTGGGTTTGAGTGTGGAAGAGGTCATGTGAACTCCTTGGGGTGTGGGACTCGGTTTGTCCGTGGCGTTCACTGTCGGCGACGGGGGTATCGCCGGTGTGGGGTGGGCGTAAAGATCTGTGTACAGGGGGCACCCCGGCCGGCGAATACGCCGGCCACCCCTCCAAGAGGGGCGCGGGCCTTGCTTGGGAGCGGCCCGGCGCGGCGGCCCGGAGGAATGTCCGCCCCTCGGCCGGCGGGTACGCCGCCACTCCCCCGAGGGGAGGCGGGCCTTGCTTGGGAACGGCCCGGCACGGCGGCCCGTGGGTGACCTTCACCTCACCGTGGTTCGCATCGAGGAGGCTTCGGCCGCAATGCCTGCGGCGTGCCGTGTGCAATGCAGCGCGCGCTCAGCCTCGCTCGAACCCCACCAGCCTGCGCCGCCAGGCAAACGCCGGGTTGCCGCTTTTCACTTCCGCCTGCAGCACCTGGCCCGTGCGGCGCTCGATGATGAGCCAGCCCTCGAGGCTTTCGTTGCCGGTGGCCCCGGTTTGCGTCTGGCTCACGTCGGAGGGCACGTGGCCTTTCACTTCGATGCGTGCGGCTTCGAACTGGCGGCCGTTGAGTTCGTGCGTCAGCAGCTCGGTCACTCGGCCTTCGATGCGGCCGAGGCCGTCTTGCACGTCGGCCGTGCCGATTTCGCCTTCGAGCTGTTGGCCGGGCACGGCATCGGCGCGCAAGAAGCGCAGCAGGCGCAGCCCGGGGGCCAGCCCAGAGCGCCAGTTGCCTGCGGCGTCGGTGGTCCAGCGCACGGGCGGGTCGCCGCTGTTCACGTATTCCAGCCGCCCAGGCTTCACGGCGCGCAGGCGCCATTCGTTGCGGCCGGTGGGCAGGCCCGAGATCGGCTCGAACTCTTCGTAGACGTAGCGGTCGCCCACCTGCGGCAGGCCGCGGAACACGCCGTCGTCCGGCAGCCGGGGCGTGGAGGGCGGTTCGTCGCGCGGGCATTGCTTGTGCGCCATGGCCTGCAGCAGCGCCTGCTGCTCGCCCTTGAGAAGCGCCAGCTCACGGGCCTGCTGCTCGTTGCCGCGCACGGCCGCCAGCGCCGGCCAGAACGCCGTAAGCCCCAGGCCCAATGCAATGAAGTTGTTGCCGCGCTGCGCGTCCACCGCGAAAGCCAGGTCGTCTGCCTGCTGCTCCACGCCGTCGAGCGCGCCGCGCAGCGGGCTGCATGACAGCGCCAGCAGCGGTTGCACCGGCGTCGGAGCCGGGGCCACCTGGTCGGCGCGCACGGCGCAGCCGGCCAGCAAGGTGATCGAGCAAAGGCTGAGGAAAGGACGCAACGGCAACGACACGCGCGCCATTGTGCCGGCGCGCCGCCAGCGCCCTTCAGGCCGGGCCGTCGAGCGGTCGCGCGGGCAAGGCCGCTCTTGCCGCGACGGCCGCCGCGGCAGTTTCGGCCGGTGGCACCGCCGGTTCGCTGCCCGCGGGGCGCGCGCTGGCGGGAGCAGGCTCCGTCGCTGGCGGCGCCGCAAAACGCAGCACCACGCCGAAGCCGCGCCCACCCAGACCGCTGCCCACGTCGATGCGCGCGCCGTGCAGCTGAGCGATGCGCGACACCAGCGACAACCCCACGCCGCTGCCGCGCCCGCCGCTGCCGGGCACGCGGTAGAAGCGGTCGAAGATGCGCTCGTATTCGCTTTCGGGCACGCCCGGGCCGTCGTCGGCCACCCTGAGCATCACCTCGCCGTCCTTCGAGCAGCACGACACTTCGACGCGGCCGCCCACGCCGCTGTAGCGCAGCGCGTTGTCCACCAGGTTGCGCACCAGGATGCCGAGCGAATCGACGTTGCCGACGATTTCGCACACCTCGAGTTCGAGCGCGATGCGCTGCTGCTTCTGCTGGGCAGCCAGCTCGAAGTCGCGCACCACCACTTCGATCACCTCATACAGCCCGATGCGCCGTTCGCTGTCGAGCGTGCGGCCCTGGTCGAGCCGCGCCAGGTCGAGCAGCTGCTCGGCCAGACGGGCACTGCGTTGCACCACCGCGTTCAGGCGGATCAGCGCGTCGCGGCCTTCCTGCGGGTCTTTCGCGTCGAGCGCGAGCTGCGTGTGGGCCAGCAGCGCGGCCAGCGGCGTGCGCAATTCATGCGCGGCATCGGCGATGAAACGGCGCTCGCCCTGCACCGAGGTGTCGAGCCGCTGTAGCAGCCGGTTGAACGATTCCACCAGCGGCGCCACTTCTTCGGGCAGGTCGACGCTGGGCAGCGGCTTGAGGTCGAGCGCATGGCGCTGCTGGATCGCGTCCTGCACCTTGGTCACCGGTCGCAACGACCAGCAGATCACGAACCACAGCACCGCGGCCAGCAGCCCACCCACCAGCAGCGCAGCGACCAGGCTCACCTTGATCCAGCGCGCCAGCTCAGCATGCAGCTGCTCGTGCGTGCGGCCGACCTGCACGACCACGCGGCCGCTCGAGTCGCCGACGCTGTAGACGCGCCAGGAATGCCCATCGATCTCGACATCGGCGAAGCCGTCCTGGAAGTCGGCCCGCAACGGCACGGTGGGCGCTCCGGGGGAGCGGAAGGCGCTCTGCCCGGAGCGCGTCCAGACCTGGAAGGTCGCCTTCTCGCCACGGTACGTGCGCTCGGCGAGGCTCAGCCGGCGCGGCGGCGTATTCGCAGCGCTGCGCTCGCCCGGAGGCAGGCGGAACGGCCGGGACGCATTGGTGACCTGGTCCACGTTGTCGGGCAGCGAGAGCATGATCTGGTGTGCGATCACACGCAGCGAGCTGTCCCACCAGCCGGTCTGCTGGCGGTTGAGCATCATGCTCTGGCAGCCGAACCACACAGCCCAGAACGACAGCAGCACCACCAGCAGCGCCACCAGCAGGCGACCGCGCAGCGAGCGCGGCATCCAGTGCAGCAACGCCGAAGAGGCCACGCATCCGCTCGCCCGCGCCTGAGCCTGCTTCATGCCGTCCGCTCCTCACCGATGCGGTAACCGAAGCCATGCACCGTGGCGATGAGTTCGTCGCCGAGCTTGCGGCGCAGCTGGTGCACGTAGACCGCGATGGTGTTGCTCTCGATGTTGCTCGCGCCGCCGTACACCGCGTCTTCGAGCTGTGCGCGCGTGACCACCCAGCCGCGGCGCTCCATCAGTGCCAGCAGCGTGCGGTATTCGTTGACGCTCAACGTCACGTGCTCACCACCACGCGTGACGGCTCGCCGTGCGGGGTCGACCACCACGTCGCCGTGCGTGAGCATGGGTGACACGCGGCCCTGGCTGCGTCGCACCACGGCACGCAGCCGCGCACTCAACTCGTCGAGCTGGAAGGGCTTCACCACGTAGTCGTCGGCACCGGCGTCGAGCCCGGCGATGCGGTCGCTCAGCTGGTCGCGCGCTGTGACGATGAGTACCGGCGTCGCGTCGTAACGTGCACGCATGGCCTGCAGCACGCCGATGCCTGAACCATTGGGCAGGCCGAGGTCGAGCAGCACCGCGCCGAAACCGTGCTCGCTGCCCAGCGCCAGCCGCGCCGCGGCCGCGTCGTCAACCCAATCGACACGATAGCCGTCGCGCTGCAGGCCGGCCTTCACCGCCTGCGCCAGCATTTCATCGTCCTCCACCAGCAACAGGTTCATGGCACCTCAGACCTCAGATTTCCCAGCCGCGTCATTGTGCGGCGGCACATCCGCCGCACGGGGCGCAGTGTGAATCTGCGCGTTTAAAGCGTTCTTAAGCTCGCCACAAAGAGTTTTTAAAGCCGCCCCCGAAGAATGCGCTGCAACTGCCCGCAATGGGCCATGGATGACCCCCTCAGTGGAGGCGCAGATGCCGAACTCTCAGGTGAACGACAGACAACGCCAAGCGACATCACATACTGTGCGCGCCCCTTGGCCGGCGTGGCAAGACCTCGGTACCCCCAAGGTCGCACTCGCCGGCGATTCCGGCACGGCCGCCGTCCCGGCCGACGGCAGCTACACGCAAGACGGCCTGCATGAACTGCATCTGCTGGCCTTGAACACCGGCCGTGCTCACCACGTCGTGCAGGTGGGCGATGCCGAAGGGCAGCTGTGGGAGGCCGCTCGCGAGCGCCTGGTGCAGCGCTTCTTCCCGGCCGGCGGCGAGCTGCGCGCCACGCTGGGCGCCGACGGCAGGCCCGTGGCCTGGTGGCAGCGCCACATGGGCGCACCGGCCCGCGGCAGCAAGGCCTATCGGCTGCCTTACGAGCTGCCTCATCTTTCGGTGCACGCGATCGACCTCGACCGGCGCCGCGGCCGCTCCGCGCTGCATGCACAGCAGGCCTTCTTCGTGGAAACCTTCATCGACGAGCTGGCCTACGTGGCCGATACCGACCCGTTGGAATACCGGCTGGCGCTGCTGCCCCGCGGCTCGCGCCATCGCCGCGTGCTCGAAGAAGTGGCGCAGCGCGCTGGTTGGGCCACCGAGCTGCCGGCAGGCCACGGCCGCGGCGTCGCGCTGGTGGAAACCGATGGCGCGCTGGCAGCCGAGGTGGTGGAGGTGTCGCTCGACGCGCGTGCACACCTGCAGGTGCATCGCATCACCGCCGTCATCGACAGCGGCGACACGCAGCCCCAGGCTTCGGCCTCGCTGCAGGCCGAAGTGGCGTTGCTGATAGGGCTCGATTCCGCATTGGCCGAGCCCTTGCCGCCGGCGCTGCGCCCGAGCATCGACCTGTATTTCGTGCGCAGCGACGCGCCTGCCTGCGAGCAGCCCGAAACGGCACAGCCCGCGGTGGCACCGGCGCTGGCCAACGCCCTCTTTGCCGCGAGCGGCCAGCGCACTCATGTGTTGCCGATCGCGAATCCGACAGCCCGGGTACACGCCAGCCGCGAGCCGGTGGCGTTCCTGAGCCTGTGAACGCCGCGGTCTACGGCGTTTTCCTTTGTCCTCGTCCCTCCCCTCCTCGCCCCCTCAGCGACAGAAAGGAACCCTCATGAGCAAGTTCATCATCACCACCGCCCTGGCCGCGGCGGCCCTGCTGCCGCTGGCCGCCCAGGCCCAGTCGCAAGACGCCAAGTCCGCCGCCCAGCCGCTCACGCGGGCCGAAGTGGTGGCCGAGCTGGAACGCGCCCGCGCCAGCGGCGAACTCGACCAGCTGCGCGCTGACACGCCCGACGCGCTGGGCCGCGGCCCGCAGCCGGTCTACACCAGTTGGCAAGCCTGGCGTGCCGCCAAGGCCGCCGAACAGACCCAGAAGCAGGCGCAGGCACCGCGCCAGTGATCCGCTTTTTCCTTTGTCTCTAGGTTGAGCCTTTTGGCCCCGCGAGTCGGGGCCTTTTTCTTTCCTGATGCTGCTGGTGCTCCCGGTGTGCCGCTGCTTCGCGCGGCTCCCATGTGGCCAGCGTCTGAGCAGCAGTGGCCACTGCCCAGCAGACCCAGCCCGACCACAAGGTGTGACTCACGAGGTGGGCTCCGCGCACGAGCTGCGTCCAGCCGAACAGCGCACCGGCTGCCAGCGTGAGCATGAGCGCCACACGCGCCAAGGTCGGCCGGTAGGGTCGCCACAGGAAGTACAAGCCGAAGAACGCGAACGCCCCTACGGCATGGCCGGAGGGAAAGCAGTGGCCGGGCCCACCGTCTGTCACACCAGGCAACCAGTGCGGCACATAGGCTGCGGCGCCGCCGAACAAGGCCAGCTCCCACGGACAGCTCGTGGCGCTGAAGCGCTTGAGCATCGGCACCAGCAGCATCGACACCACCACCACGGCCAGCCAGTACCAGCGCTGCGCCCGCGTGGGGCCCGGCACGATGGGGCGCGCAGCGTCCCACACCTGCAACGCCAGCACGATGCCGGCCAGCCAGCGGCCACCTTCGTGCAGCAGCACGCGGGCCCACCACACGTCGCGCCAGGCAAAGCCATCGGCGTTGCCGTAGAGCTGCGAGACCGGCAGGTCCCAGCCGCCGGCTTCCCATGCCAGCAGCGCAAGCAGCGTCACTGCAGCGGCCAGCACTTCGCCGCGCATCGTGTGGCGCATGGGGGTCATAGCAGGCCGGCAGCCGGTGTATGGCAGGGCTGCGTCAGGTCCCACCTGGGCTCATGCAGCGCGGTGCGCACGTCCAGCAGGCCCAGCACGGTGTGGAACAGGTGGTCGTGGCTCACCGGCTGGCGCGCGCCGCGTTGCAGTTCGGGCTGCAGGCAGCCGGCGTTCATGCCCGCGGCCGCTTCGAAGCCAGCGCTGGTCCACGCCACCATCGGCACGTGCTTCTGCAAGTCGGGTGCAATCGCGTACGGCATGCCGTGCAGGAAGAGCCCGTGCTCGCCAAGCGATTCGCCATGGTCCGACACGTAGACCAGCGCCGAGTCCACCTCGCCCGCATGCGCCTGCAGCTTGGCGATCGCGCTGGCCAGCACGTGGTCCGTGTAGAGCATCGCGTTGTCGTAGGCGTTGGTCACTTCTTCGGCACTGCAGCGGCGCAGGTCATCGTCGCGGCAGTCGGGCAGGAAGTGGGCGAACGCCGGCGGATAGCGACGGAAGTACGAGGGCCCATGGCTGCCCAGCATGTGGAAGACCCACAGCTGCGTGCCCTGCACGCGTTGCAAACGCTCGTCCATGTCGTGCAGCAGGCCTTCGTCGAGGCAGTGGTCTTCGTTGCACAGCCCCGGCGCATTGAGCGACGACACGGTGTCGCCGGGCAGGCCTTCGCACACCCCCTTGCAGCCGCTCTGGTTGTCGCGCCAGTGCACGGTCACACCGGCGCGCGAGAGCACGTGCAGCAGCGACTCCTGGCCGCGGATACGCCCCTCGTCGTAGTCGCGCCGGCCGATCGGCGCGAACATGCACGGCACCGAGACTTCGGTGTTGGTGCCGCAGGAAGTCACGTCCGGGAAGTTCACCACCGGCAGTTGCGCCAGCTGCGGCGTGGTCTGGCGCGCATAGCCTGAAAGCCCCCAGTTCGACGCGCGTGCCGTTTCGCCCACCACCAGCACCACCACCATCGGCTTGTTGCGGGTGGCCCACGAAGGGCCTGCCTTCGCGTCCAGGCCGATGGGCTGCCGGGGCTTGGCGGCCTTGCGTGCATCGGCCGCCAGCACGTCGCCGGTGGACCACAGGTAGTTGCCCGGCGTGACGAGGTAGCGCACTTCACGGTGGTTGCGCGTCAACGCCGCCAGCGGCTGGAACACCGCCAGCGCCGTGCCCACCAGCGCCACGGTCAGCAACAGCAGCCAGCCCAGGCGCCGCGTCGCAGCCCGCAGCCACGGCCGGCGCACCACGCGCACCCGCCACAGCAGCAGCAGCGGCAGCCCCGCATACACCAGCAGATGCCCGGCCATGTGGGCATTGAGCAGTTCGCGGGCTTCGGCCACATCGGTGCGCAGCACGTTGCGCAGCATCGAAGGATCGAGGATCACGCCGTAATCGGCCATGTAGTAAGACGCCGCGGCCGTGCACAGGGCCAGCACCGTGAGCAGCGGCTTGACGGTCCAGCGGTTGCAAACCAGCAGCAGCAACCAGGCGTGCAGCGCCACCACCATTACGAACATGGCGGCCGCAAAGCCCCAGGTGGCGGGGTCGCTCCAGTCGCGGCCCTTCAGGGCGGCGGCATAGAAGGGCCGGTTCACCGCCAGCGCCCAGAACAGGCCCGCCATGAGCACGAGCTGTTCGACGGTGGCGTCTATGCGCCACCCGCTCCTGCCCTTGGCACCGCTGCCGGGCGTACCGGCGGGCCCCATCACCACGGCATCCGGCACGGCGGCCGGCCTCAAGGTCTTTGTTTCGGAAGGATTCATCACGCCGCGCATTGCGCCCGGCCAGCCTGAAGCCGACCTGAAGCGCGGCGGTGGTACGGTTGCGGCCCATCGGCATGACAACAAGGATCCGGAGAACCCGCGCATGAGGCTGCTGCTGCTCGAAGACGATGAACTGCTGGGCGACGGCCTGCGCGACTTTCTGCGGCTCGAAGGCCACGTGGTGGACTGGTGCCGCACGCTCGACGAGGTGCAGGCGCTGCGCGACGAGCCGTTCGATGCGCTGCTGGTGGACTGGCAGCTGCCCGATGGTTCAGGGCTGGAATGGCTGCGCACACGCCGCACCCGCGGTGACACCACCCCCGCGCTGATGCTCACCGCACGCGATCTTCTGCAGCACCGCATCGAAGGCCTGGACAGCGGCGCCGACGACTACCTCGTGAAGCCCTTCGCGCCCGAAGAACTGGCGGCCCGCCTGCGGGCCCTGCAGCGCCGCCTGGCCGGCAGCGGCAATGCGATGCGCCGCTTCGGCAACGTCGAGATCGACCTGGGCGCCAAGCTCGTGCACAGCAGTGGCCAACGCGTCGAGCTCACGGCGCGCGAATGGGCCGTGCTCGAAGCGCTGGTGCTGCGTGCCGGCCGCATCGTGCCCAAGACCGACCTCGAACGGCTGGTACTGGGCTTCGAGTCCGAAGTGGCGAGCAATGCGCTCGAAGTGCACGTGTCGGCACTGCGCCGCAAGCTGGGCCGTGAATTCATCGAAACCGTGCGCGGCCTGGGTTATCGCGTGGGAGCGCAGGCATGAGGCATCCGGTGTCAACCTGTATTCCAGCGGCCGCAGCGCCAGGCTGTCCCAAGCAAGGCCCCGCCCTCCCGGAAGGGCGATCGCCGTACTCGGCGAGCGGGGTGCGGTCATGAGCAACCGCGCAAGGCGCACGCCCTCCATCCGCTCGCGCCTGGCCGGCGCGCTCACGGTGTGGTCGCTCGCATGGGGCCTGGCGGTGGGGGCGGCCGTGTGGATCGCGGCCACGCACGAGGTCGATGAGCTGCTGGACGATGCGCTGCAATCCTCGGCCGAACTCATGGGCGTGCTGGCCCGCTCACCCGAAGCACACCGGCTGCCGGCCGCGGCCATGAACCAGGCCGGCAGCACCGTAGAGCGGTTTGCGTGGCAGGTGGTGGCGCACGACGGCAAGCTCGAACTGCGCTCGCAGCGCGCCCCCGACACGCCCTGGCGCAACACGCCGACCGCCGGCTTCGGAGACGCCGAGGACTGGCGCCTCTACGGCCTGCCACTGGGAGCCGACGGCCGCATGCTCTATGCCGCGCAAACCCGTGAAGAGCGGCGCGAAGCGCGCGCCGAAGTGGCGCTAGGCGCCGTGATGGCGGCACTGGCCGTGGGCCTGCTGGGCCACGTGTGGCTGCGCTCGCGCGTGCGCGTGGAGCTGCAGCCGCTGCAAACGCTGTCGGACCGCCTCGCGGGCTGGGACGTCGACGGTACCAACCAGTCAGCCACCTCGACCCTGGGCCCCGCCGAGCGCCGCGAGCTACAGCCGGTGCACGAAGCGCTGGAGGCGCTTGCGGCACGGCTGGTGGCGCGCATTGCCAGCGAGCAGGCGTTTTCGGCGCACGCCGCACATGCGTTGCGCACGCCGCTGGCGGGCATCGACGCGCAGCTCGCCGTGGCCATGCGCGAATGCCCGCCGCCGTTGCAGGAACGCCTGCAGCGCGTGCGCGGCGCGGCAAGCCGGCTGCAGGGCGTGGTGGTGGCGTTGCTCGGGCTGTTCCGCAGTGGCGCCGAGGCACAGCAACGCGTGAGCATCGACGTGGCGCAGATGCTCGCTCGCCTGCCGGTGCCCGCACTGCAGGTGCACGTGGCCCCCGGCGCCCGCCTCGAAGCAGACGCGGACCTGCTGGCGGCTGCGCTGCTCAACCTCGTGGACAACGCACAGCGCCACGGTGCCGCGAACGTGTGGTTCGAAGCGCCGTCGCCGCACCGCTTGCGCCTGCGTGACGACGGCCCCGGCGTCACGCGCGAACGCCTGCTGCAGCTGCAGCAGGCGCTCGATGCGCAGGCCACCGAAGGCATCACGGGCCTGGGCCTCATGCTGGCCGACCGCGTGGCCCGCGCGCATGGTGGCCGGCTGCGGCTGCTCGAATCGGCGAAGGGCTTCGTGGTGGAGATGGACCTCGCAGGCGGTGACCAGATGGCGTGGTTTCGCAGCTGATTGACGACCGCGTGGTTCGCGCCGGTGGGCACCCGTTCGCGCCGGTAAAGACTTTTCCGCGGGTTTGTCGCCAGCATGGCGAGTGGCTCTACAGGGAAAAGTCTTCCATGCCCAACACACGCATCACCGCCCTGCCGTCTTCTTCGTCGGCGCAGCCGCTGCAGCCTTCCAGCACTTCTTCCGAGGCGGGGCCGAGCCGCTCCGCCTCCGCAGGGCCTGCGCAGCCAGCGGACGCCCCACCGCCCCGGCGTTCGTCAGACACCGGCGTCGCCGGGCGCGTGTCACTGCCCTCGGCTTCGCGAGCCAGTGCGCCTGCCGCACCACCTGCCGTCAACAGTGAGCGCTGGGCTCGGCTGGATGCGATGAAAGACCACCTCGCCGACCTGCGGGAAGGTTTCGTCAAAGGAAAGGAACTGCACCAGGGCTTCGACGGCAAATTCCTGGACGAGCTGGTGAAGTCCGAGAACGCACGCACCCCCTCGCTCCGCCTGAGCCACCACGCCATCGACATAGGCACCGTGCGACGCGGCGGGGAGGCGGCCCTCGAATCGGTCTCCGGGCTGGCCAGCATGCTCATCCAAGGCATGGCGCGGAGCAAGAACTGGCATGCAGTCTTGAGCATCGACCACCATCACGTGGCGGTTTCTGCACGGCACGACTCCACGCATCCATCGCGCGTGTCGTTGGCGGTGGTGGACGGCCTCGGCTCGGACATAACCAAGGCCGAATGGCTTCAGATCGCTGAACTGCTGCGCGAGCACGCGAACCGTGCGCTTGCCCAGGCCGGCAAGGCCCCGGACGCGCAGGTGGGGATCAGCTACCTGAACCCTCCCATCCTGCGGACTTCCACCGGCGCAGGCAGCGACGTCGTCGCACTGGCCGCCATCCGCAAGATGCCCGCCGACGCGGGCCTGCGCCGACTGCAAGGAAATGTGCTGGACATGCTGTCCCGCAAGGCCAAACCAACTGCCGCAGGGGTGCACGACAGCAACGCCGTGCTCGGCGCCCCCCTCTTCAAGCTCATGACGCGCCCTCAGGAGATGGGTGAACTGCTGAGCAAGAGGACTGAGCTCCAAACAGCCAAGGTCAACGACAAGGGGCAGACGCTGAGTGAATATCAGGCGGCCCACATGGCGACACGCACGCCGTCATTCGGCACGCCTTCGGAACGCAACGTCGCCTACGAACAAAAGCGGCAAAAGCTGCACGAGCGGGCCATTGCGCGGCTCGAATCCAGGCTCGCTCCCGGGCTGGAAGCCATGCAGGCCTACCTCGGCGGCCTCCAGCAGGCGCGCGGCAACCCGGCCACCCTGCCGCCGGCGCACGATGAGCTGTTTCTCGACATGCTCAGGGGCGCCGAGAACGCCAAGGACCCTTCACTGCGCCTGCAGGCGCACCGCGTGGAGCCCGCCCTTCTCGCGGCCGGTGACCCGGCCGCCACCGAAGGCTTGTGGCGATCCATCACCGAAGGCATGCGCACCGGCAAGGACTGGCATGCGACGGTCGACATCGAAGGGCACCACGTCGCGCTCTCCGCGCGGCACGACGCCGAAAACCCGGCACACGTTTCGCTCGTGCTGATGGAGGGCGCGGGTTCACCGATGCAGCGCGAAGACTGGCAGCAGCTGGTCGGGCAGCTCAACGACCGCATGCATACCCTCACCTCAGCCAATGGCGGCAGCGGCAAGGTACTGATGACCCACCTCGACGTATCGGCCAGCCAGCCCAAGACAGACAACAGTGCCTTGTTCGCGTTGATGGCAGCCAAGGACATGAGCCGCGTCGAAGGCATCGGCGAAATCCACGCCGACGCACTGGCACGGTCCCGAGACCCCGAGTCGCCACCCATGCTCAGCAACAAGGGTGACCACCTGCTGGACCCGGACTACACCGCCGTCGGCGGCGACCCCATGACATCGCACGACATCGTCGACATGCAGATCGAGATGTACCAGCAGGCTGTGAGCCACTACGAAATGATCTTGAAGGAAGTGACCTGAGCCCATACTGCGGGGAGACAGGGACTTCGCATGCCGCGACCGGCATTCGCCGCTGCCATGGCTCGAAGCGAGATCGAGGCGACTCTGCCGGCTCGACAACAGCCGGCACAAGCAAGCGCCAATGGATCCGACGATCTCCCGCACGCCACTCGTTCCGCGCCCTGGCCTCGACGACACCCGCCGGGGCGACGATTCGCCGCCGCAGGCCAAGCGCGTGCGACAGGAGTCACCCAGCGGACTTGAGCCACGCAGCAAGACTTCTCCAGAGGACGATACAGGCACGCCGCTGCGCAATGCTCTCATCCAGCGCGACAAGCCTCGTGTGACACAGCTCTTCGCGCAGGAGGCTGCGGGACGCCCGTTGGTCGACGTGTGGCGCGACGCGGCAAAGAACGGGCGCACTGACACGCTCCTTGCTGCCATAGTGCTTCACCCGAGGGTGCCCACCCGCCGCATGTTGACCGCGGCACCTCGCGACGACAACGCCCTCAATGGTGAATACCACCGCCTGCTGAGCACTGGCGAGCCCGAGTTGGTCAGCCTGGCCAAGGAGATGCCTTACTACTCGGAGAAACCAGGCCGGGTGAACACGGAAAACCTCAACGGTCAGGTGCCGTTCACCGACCCGCCCCCAGCCGTCGAGCCCAACATCTTCTGCCGCCATCTGGCCATCGCCTGGCTGTTCGACATCGAAACAACCGGCAAGCCTGACTACGTGGCCTTCAATGACCGAAACAAGCTGCCGCTTGTGGTCACCAAAGAACTGGAAGGGCTGCTGGTGACATTGCAGAACCACGCGCCCGGCGCACAGATCCAGCCGATCGATCGCTGGGGACGTTTCGTGGCCGAGCAGTTCGAGTCCTTGGCCGGCGCGGGCGGCACCAAGCGCCTGCTGGTCTATTCGAGCCAACACGCGATGGGCGCCGAACTGAAGGTCAAGCCCGGCCCTCTCGGGCCGCGCTACGTGCTGAACTTCTACGACCCGAACGTCACCGCAGCCCACCGCCGTGCCGCCAGCGACAGCACGACCAGCTTCGAGACCTTGCAACTGAAGGACTTTCTGCGCGGGACAGCTGCACTGCCTGCCTACTTCAGGGACGAAGGCTCCGTGCTCACCGTTCCCGTACCGCGCCGCTCAGAGCTGCTGGCGCTGCAGCAGAACGCAACGCCCTTGGAGCCCGACCGCCGCATCACCGGGCCGCTGCGCCAACTCGACGCCGGTCTGCTACTGCACCTGGCCCGAGGAGGCTATACGGGTACGCTGCACGACCTCAAGCCGCAGATGCTCGCCCTTGCGCAAAAAGAACCACAAAAGATGCACCGCTTCATGCTCGGTGGAGAGGCCGCCGAAGTGACTCCCCTGTACCTTGCCATGCAAGGTGGCAACCCGCACACCGTGCATGCACTGGGAGACATCATCCTGGCACTGCCAGCCGATGACGAGACTCGAACAAAGATGCTCGCTGCTCAGCGCCAGCAAGGCGCCTGCGGCCTCGTCATGGCCATGCAGGACGGAGCCGCCCCCGTCGTGCGGGCGTACGGTGCCATGCTCGCCGCTTCCCGCCTGCCACCGAAACTACAGCGCGACCTGCTGTCTGCCCGCCATCCGTTTACGCGCCATATCGCTTCCGTCACCGCGGCGGTCAATGGACGGCTCGACTCATTGCGCGAATACCTTCATGCCGTCGCGACCAACCCCTCGTTCACGCCGAAGGACAGATTCGAACTGCTGGCCATCAGGGGCACCGGTGGGCGGCCGGCGCTGCAGATCGCGGCAATGTATGGTGACGCAGCGTGCCTGCGCGAGCTGATGGACTGGACCCTCGCCTCGGACCTCAGCACTGACCACAAACGCAAGCTGCTGCTAGGACAGGACGACCGCCGCGTTGGCGCCCTCGAGGGCATGGTCGAACTCAACAAGCCAGAGAACATGACGGCTTACGTGCAGGCAGTGCTCGAGTCCAATGTCCGCGACACGCTCAAGGTGCAGGTGCTGCAAGGCCATGCGGCGCCGGGCAAGCTGAGGGCCGCAGCGCAACGCCACGCCTTCAATGAGGCATGGCAGGCCTATGCCACTGCGATCAAGGCCTCGCAACTAAGCCCTCAAGCCAAGGCAACACTGCTGCAAGACGCCAAGCAGACCGGACGTTGAAAACGAGTTTTTGGCCGGAGTTGCCAAGGGCTGCAGGGCAAGAGAGAGGCAAGGACTAGAGCCCGCAGCGGTCCGCGGTCGGCCAACGCCGTTGTCATTGCTACCCATGGCTGGCGAATGGCGGCCCGCATTCCACTCGATTCAGTCGCATCCGATCACTTGAGCGAATCACTCATGCACTTGGACACGGAGCTGTTGCGAGCCGCGCCCGACAGCTGCTTGTCGTCGGCCACACTTTCGCAAGTGGTCTGAACGTCCGGCGTCGCATCGCTGACGCACTTCTTGACGAAGCTGTTCTTCGCAGCTCCAGCGAGCTTCTTCTCTGCAGCCTGGGCATTGCAGGTCGTCTTTGAAGCCGCCACTGCATCGCCGGTGCATTTCTTCAAGAAGCTGGCCTTGGCCGCACCGGCCAGGTTCTTGGCATTCGCCTGCACGCTGCACGAATCGGCGGCATGGGCGGCGCCGGTGGCTGCAAGGAACATCACCAGGGCAAGGGCTGCGGTCTTCATGGCTGGAGCTCCGGACAGGTTGATGGCCGGTTGACTCTACCGCTGCCGAATGTCGCCGGCCAGCTCCCGGGTCAAGGCGACATCACGCTCCCAGTGAAGCGGCATCCGGCCTTTACTTGCGCCGCAGCAGATCGCCGAACACCACGCATTGGCCGTCGCTGCGCCCTTCTCCCGGCGCGTCGTAGAGCACCAGCCACGCTGGTGCGCCGCGCACGAGCCCTTGTGGCAGTTCGCAGAACGCCTCGGCCCTGTCGCAGCCCGGCGCATGCGGCAGTTCCACCAGGTCGGCAAAGTCCCGCTGAAACCGCACCGGCTCGGTGTTGCCGGCCAGCGCCTGGCGCGCCCCGACCCAGCGGAGCAGCCGGATGTCGCCATCGAGCACCATGGTCGGGCCCGCCAGGATGAACAGGTCATCCCCCGCGAAGTGCAGATCACGCACACCCAGCCCACCGAGCTGCAGGAAGTGCTTGCGCAGCAGCGTGCCCTGGCCGTCCAGCGGTGCCAAGCGCAGCCAGTCGCCGCCCGGTTCGACGGCCAGTTCGAGCAACAGCGCCCACCCTCGCAGCACAGGCCCGCGCAGCCCCAGCAGCAACCGCGAGCCGTCGAACGCCAGGCCTTCGATGTCGAAGCCGTTGTCCTTGCCTGGGATCGCGAGAAACGGGCCGATGTGCGGGTCGTCTTCGAGCAGCCGCGTCAGCTGGTTGTGCTCGGCATCTCCCTTCAGCCGCAGCGCACGCCGGCCGTCGGCCGCCTCGCGCACCAGCTTCGGCGTGCCCTGCGCATCCATCTCGATCGGCACGCAGGCCAACAGCCGGCGGTTGCCGTCGAGCGCCAGCTTGGTGAGGCGGCGCGCGTTGCTTTCATCGTCTTTCTCGGGCTTCGCGTTCTTGCGCTTGAGCCCATGCGAGCCCACCAGCCACAGCCACCCGTCCGCGACGGCCAGGCCCTCGAGGTCCGCCTCGTCGTCGGGCTCACCAGGCAGGTCGAGCAAGTCGGCCAGCGGGAAGGACGTGGCGTTGCCGTAGCGCAGCGTCTCATCGCCGACGCGAGGCAACAGCTGCAGTCTTTCAATGCCGGCGGACTCGTCACCGGCCACCCACATCCACTCGCCGGTGAAGGCGACGCCGGACAGGTTCAGGTGGGCCAGGCTGGTCGGCTCGAACTCGAGCCGCACGGCGTTTTCTTGGCGGGCGTTTGGCATGGGGGCTCCCTTAAAGCGCTCGAACGAGCGAAACAAAAAGCCCCGGAAGCACTGGGCTTGCGGGGCTTTCTTTGGTGCTCGGCGGACGTTGCCGAACTTATCACTGGCGGAGAGAGAGGGATTCGAACCCTCGATACAGGGAAACCTGTATACCGGATTTCGAGTCCGGCGCATTCGACCACTCTGCCATCTCTCCTGGATCTCGTGGTCTCGCTGGGTGAGTCAGCGAAGCCGGCGATTATAGCCACTGAAATTCAGCCGCCGGCTTCGGCCGCTCAGGCAGCTTTCAGCACGGCCAGGCCGCCCGTGTAGGGGCGCAGTGCCTCGGGCACCACGACCGAGCCGTCGGCCTGCTGGTAGTTTTCGAGCACGGCCACCAGCGTGCGGCCCACGGCGAGGCCGGAGCCGTTGAGCGTGTGCACGAGCTCGGGCTTGCCTTGCGCGTTGCGGAATCGCGCCTGCATGCGGCGGGCCTGGAAGGCTTCGCAGTTGGAGCAGGAGCTGATCTCGCGGTACGTGTTCTGCGCGGGCAGCCACACTTCGAGGTCGTAGGTTTTGGTGGAGCCGAAGCCGAGGTCGCCACCGCACAGGGCCACCACGCGGTACGGCAGCACGAGCTTCTGCAAGATGGCTTCTGCGTGGCGCGTCATCTCTTCGAGCGCCTCGTAGCTCTTCTCGGGGTGCACCACCTGCACCATCTCGACCTTGTCGAACTGGTGCTGGCGGATCATGCCGCGCGTGTCGCGGCCGGCGCTGCCGGCCTCCGACCGGAAGCACGGGCTGTGCGCGGTGAGCTTCACCGGCAGTTGCTCTGCCGCGAGGATCTGCTCGCGCACGGTGTTGGTGAGCGAGATCTCCGAGGTGGAGATGAGGTACTGCTCGGCCTGCTCTTCATCGCCACCGCGGCTGACCCAGAACATGTCTTCCTTGAACTTGGGCAGCTGGCCCGTGCCTTCGAGCACTTCGCGATTGACGATGTAGGGCGTGTAGCACTCGGTGTAGCCATGCTCGGTGGTCTGCACGTCGAGCATGAACTGGGCGAGCGCGCGGTGCAGGCGCGCCACCTGGCCGCGCATGAAGGTGAAGCGCGCGCCCGAGAGCTTGGCACCGGTTTCGAAGTCGAGGCCGAGCGGGGCACCGAGGTCCACGTGGTCCTTGGGCGTGAAGTCGAAGGTCTTGGGGGTGCCCCAGCGGCGCACCTCGACGTTGGCGGTTTCGTCGCTGCCCAACGGCACGCTCTCGTGCGGCAGGTTGGGCACCGACATCAGCAGCGCGCTGAGCTCGGACTGGATCACCTCCAGCCGTTCGGCACGGGCCTTGAGCTCGTCACCCAGGCCACCCACTTCGGCCATCACGGCGCTGGTGTCTTCGCCCTTGGCCTTGAGCTGGCCGATCTGCTTGGACAGGGCATTGCGCTTGGCCTGCAGCTCCTCGGTACGCGTCTGGATCGCCTTGCGCTCGGACTCGAGCGACTGGTAGCGCGCGACGTCGAGGTAAGGCTGGGGCGACTTGCGCTTCTCCAGCGCGGCGACGACGCCGGCGAGGTCCTTGCGCAGCAGGTTGATGTCGAGCATGGCAGTGCCAGAAAGCGGGGGAAGCCGAGGATTGTAGGCAAGCACCCAAAGAGAAGCGGCCCGCCTCTCGTGAAGGCGGGCCGCCCAATGGCTTACCACGCAGGCAAGCACCGCGTCACGGGAAGCTGATCACGTTCACCGGCACCGTGGCGGCTCCTTGCGCCGGTCCGCCCGTGTTGTTGACCACGTTGTCGATCACGCCCACGCCGCCCAGCGACACGGTGAGCACGTGGCGCAATCGCACGCCCGGCGTCACCGGCACTTCGAAGCCGCGCACCACGTGGATCGACGGGTTGACGTTGAAGTAGCAGTACACGCCGCCGCCCCATATCTCGTGCGTGGTCACGTGGTCGGCCACCTTGTAGGCGGCGTAGCCGAGCCCGTCGGTGCGCCAGGCGGTCTGCGTGGGCGGGTCGTACGGCTTCTCGTTCTGGAAGAAGATGGTCTTGCCGCCCTGCCCGTTCCAGATGACTTCGTACTTCTGGTAGTGCTCGACGAAGAGGCCCGTGGCCAGCACGTTGTTGCCGTTGACGACGAGGCCGGTGTCGGCGGTGTTCACCGTCCAGCCCGTGGGTGCGCTACCGTGGTCGGCGCGCCAGGCCCAGATGTGGTCGATGAGGGTGTCGTGGCTGTTGACGACGAGGCTCGTGGTCGCCTTGCCGGCCATGGAGCCACCGATGCGGAAGAAGACGTCCTGCACGGTGGTGGGGTTGGCAGCATGGCTGGCCGAAGAGCCCGCGGGGCCGATGGTGAGCAGCGCAGCGCTGTTCACGGTGCCTGCGTCGAACAGGAGGCCTGCGATCTTCACGCCGTCCACGTCGGCCACCTGCATGGCGTTGACGCCGTTCTCGGGCACCAGCGTCGGGTAGCCGATGCCCAGCACCACGGTGTTGGCGCGCGTGACCTGCAGCGTCTGGTTCAGCAGGTAGGTGCCGGGCGTGAAGAAGAGGTTCAGGCCTTGTGCCAGCGCGGCGTTGAGCGTGGCGGCACTGTCGCCGGGCCTCGCCACGTAGAACTGGCTCATCGGGATGGATGTGCCGGCCGTGGTGCCACTCACCCAGCTAGCGTTCGACGCGTTGGTACGCAGGGCCGGCACGAACACGCGGTACTTGCCTGGGCTGTCGATGTAGAGGAAAGGCTTCTCGCGCGAGACCGGCGTGGTGCCCAGCGTGGTGTAGGGCGGGCTGGGGAACGACGTGGCCGGTGCGCCCACGACGCCGGAAAACACCATGTTCCACACGCCGTCGTACCACACGCCGATCTGGCTTTCGCGCGTGTACCACTGCTGCTGCGAGCCTGAAGAGACGGAGCCGTCGATCCTGCTGTCGGCGATGTAGCCGCCGCTGGAATAGCCCTGGCCCTGCCCCTGGTTGGACGGCCCCAGGTGCAGGTTGCCGATGATGTGCACGCGGCGCATCGGCGCGGCCTGCGACACGGCCCAGCGGTTGGTGCCGCCCTGCGGCACGAGCGCGAGGTTCTCCACCGAGCGCCAGAAGTTCTGCGTCGCGTTGCCGGCGTCACCGTAGTTCCAGCCGCTGTCGACGTTGATGGCGCCGTTCTGCAGCGTCACGTCGTCGGGCCGCAGGCCGAGGCCGGCGATGGTCGTATAGAAGCCGAGGTTGGCCCACACACCGCCGTAGGTGCCGGGCTTGAACAGGAAGGCATGGCGCTGCGAGCCGAACTGCGCGGTGGGGCTCAGCACCTGCGGGTTGAAGAAGGCGTCGAGCTTCGACTGGATGGTGGCCGTGGGCGTGCCCGGCTCGAAGATGGTGACGTTGGGCCCGAAGTCCGGCGTGTCGGAGGTGGGCAAGGTGCTGCCGCCCACGGTGTAGCTGAACCAAGGCGTGTCGTAGGCGGGCGTGCCGTTGTTGTAGGTGAAGAAGTAGCTCACCACGTTGCCGTTGGCCACCGTAACCGGCTGCTCGTAGCGGGCGTTGGCGGCCGAATAGCCCATGCGCACGTTCAACTGCCCGCCGCCGTTGACGCGGTAGTGCACGTCTACCCAGGTGGTGTTGACGTTGGGCTTGAACCAGATCGTGGCGGTGTTGCCGGACACGGCCACGCCTTGTGTGTAGTCGTCGGCCGCGCAGGCCGGCAGCACGAAGCTCGAAAGCAGCGCGGCGCAGAGCCAAAGCCACAACGAAGCCCAGGGCCGCGCACGCAGCGGCATACGGCCGCCGACGGGCGAATGCGATCGGAACATGGTGGTCTCCTCAGGTTGGTGCCCGCATGCACGCAGGCTGACGCACACATCACAGCTCGCTCGAATCAGCCGGATCGGCCGAACATGGAACCGATTCCAAGGCTGGCGATGTTGATGCGGAGGAGGCGATCGCGGATCGAGAGAAACCCTCGCTGGCGTTTTCTTTCGGGTTACCGATTTGTGTGCAGTTGTTCGCCTGCAGCGTGGCAGCGCAGGCTCGGCTGCCGTGGCAATGGCTCGGTGGCCTGGGCCATGAGGGGCCGGTCGTGCCGGCGCTATTAGGCTATTCGGTCTTCAGCCCCTTGGGCAGCGGGAAGCGCACCGTCTCTTCGACGCCGCTCATCTTGCGCACCGACAGCGCCCCCAGCGACTTGAGCCGGCCGATCACCTGCTGCACCAGGATATCGGGCGCCGAAGCGCCTGCCGTGAGGCCCACGCGCGCGCGGTTGCTGAACCACTCGGGCTTCAGGTCCTCGGGCGAGTCCACCATGTAGCCGGGCGTGCCCAGCCGCTCGGCCAGCTCGCGCAGGCGGTTGCTGTTGGAGCTGGTGGGGCTGCCGACGACGATGACCACGTCCACCTGCGGTGCAAGCACCTTCACGGCGTCTTGCCGGTTCTGCGTGGCGTAGCAGAT
Source organism: uncultured Rivibacter sp. (assembly GCA_946480925.1). Next base: position 20,512 of record CAMLLU010000001.1, on the reverse strand, counting down.
GTCCTGCTTCTTGGGCTCGCGCACCTGCGGGAAACGGTGCTTCACGGCGGTCAGGATCTCGGCAGCGTCGTCCACGCTGAGCGTGGTCTGCGTCACCACGGCGAGCTTGTCGGGCCGCTGCACGTGCACGCGCCCGACGTCGGCCACGTCTTCCACGAGGTAGATGCCTTCGGTGAGCTGGCCCATCGTGCCTTCGACCTCGGGGTGGCCCTTGTGGCCGATCATGATGAACTCGTAGCCTTCCTTGTGCAGCTTGGCCACTTCGACGTGCACCTTGGTCACCAGCGGGCAGGTCGCGTCGAACACGGAAAAGCCGCGTTGCGCCGCTTCCACCCGCACGGCCTTGCTCACGCCGTGAGCGCTGAACACCAGCGTGGCACCGGGCGGCACGTCGGCCAGGTCTTCGATGAAGATCGCCCCCTTGGCCTTGAGGTCGTTGACCACATAGGTGTTGTGCACGATCTCGTGGCGCACGTAGATGGGCGCGCCGAACTTGGCCAGCGCACGCTCGACGATCTCGATCGCGCGGTCCACGCCCGCGCAGAAGCCGCGCGGTTCGGCCAGCAGGATCTCGTCCACTTGAGGCTCCGTCATGTTCAAAGCACCCCGATCACTTGCACTTCGAAGGTGACCGGCTGGCCGGCCAGCGGGTGGTTGAAGTCGAACAGCGCCCAGTCTTCTTCCGCAGGCCCCACTTCGCGCACGACGCCGGCATAGGCGCCCTGCCCGTCCGGCGTTGGGAACTGCACCACATCGCCCACCCGGTACGTCTCGTCCGGGTCGCCCAGCTCGCGCAGCAGCGCCAGCTTCACGCGCTGCAGCAACTCGGGGTTGCGCTCGCCGAAGGCCTCGCCCGCAGCGAGCTCGAAGCTCGTGCGCACGCCCTCTTCGAGCCCGATGAGCCGCGCCTCGATGGCCGGGGCCAGCTCACCTGTGCCCAGCGACAGCGTGGCCGGCTTGTCGTTGAAGGTGTTCACGATGTCGGCGCCGTCAGGCCCGGCGAGGCGGTAGTGCAGGGTCAGGAAGGACCCCGGTTGGATGGTCGGCAAGACTGGACTTTCGGTTCGCTAGACTGGCCGCGATTTTAGTTTCCGGGGCCTTCGAGGCCCGCCTCCACTGTGAAAGACCTCCCCGCCTCGCTGCGCCCGCGCGAAAAGTTGCTCGAACGCGGCCCCGGCGCCCTGGCCGACGCCGAATTGCTGGCCCTGTTGCTGCGCACCGGACTCAAAGGCACTGGTGTGCTGCAGATGGCCCAGCAGATGCTCGATGAATTCGGCGGCATGGCAGGCCTGCTGCACGCCACACCCGAAGACCTGGGTCGCATCAAGGGCCTGGGGCCCGCCAAGCGCGCCGAACTGGCCGCCGTGATCGAACTTTCGCGGCGCGCGCTGGCCGCGCAACTGGCCGAGCGCCCGGTGTTCGAAACACCGCAGATGGTGAAGGACTACCTGCGCCTGCACCTGGCCGACCGGCCGCACGAGGTGTTCGCCATCATGCTGCTAGATGCCCGCCACCGGCTGCTCGCCTTCGAGGAGCTGTTTCGGGGCACGTTGACGCAGACAAGCGTGTACCCCCGCGAGGTGGTCAAGCGCGCATTGGCGCTCAATGCCTCGGCCGTGGTGCTGGCGCACAACCACCCGTCGGGCGTCGCGGAACCGTCCAAGGCCGACGAGTACCTGACCCTCACGCTGAAGTCGGCGCTGGCGCTGGTGGACGTGCGTGTGCTCGACCATCTGGTGGTCGGCCGTGGGGACTGTGTTTCCTTCGCGGAACGTGGATTGATCTAGGCATGAAGCTGCGGTCGCTGCAGGAGCTGGAGCAGTTGCAGCGCCACCTGCAGCAGGCGGCACGTGAGGCGGCTGCGCTGGAGGCCGAACGGCTTGAACGCGATGCCGCCGAAAAGCGCGAACGCGAGTTGTTCACACGCACCGTGGGGCCCGTCACACCGCTGAAGGAACATGGCCGCAGCAACCCGGCGCGCCCCAAGCCCGCACCGCACCCGAAGCAGCGCAAGCTCGATGAGGCTGCGGTGCTGCGCGAAGCCTTGTCCGATGAATTCGACGTCGAGTCGCTGCTCGAAACCGACGAGGCGTTGTCGTTCCGCCGCGCCGGCATCGGCCCCGAGGTCGTGCGCAAGCTGCGTCGCGGCGTGTGGGCCATTCAAGGCCAGGTCGACCTGCACGGCCTGCGCCGCGACGATGCGCGCGAACGACTCGGCGAATTCCTGCGCGAAGCGGTGAAACAGGGCTGGCGCTGCGTGCGTGTGGTGCACGGCAAGGGCCACGGCTCACCGGGCCGTCAGCCGGTGCTCAAGGGCAAGGTGCGGGCGTGGCTGGTGCAAAAAAGCGAGGTGCTCGCCTTCACGCAGGCGCGTGCATCGGAGGGTGGTGCAGGCGCACTTGTCGTGTTGCTGCAGGCGCCGTAGAGAAAAGAGCAGCCGTAACGCACGCCGACGCGAACGCCTCACACACCTTTGTTGCGCATCCAGTCGGCGGTGCCGAAAAACGCCTCTTGCAGGCGCTTGATCAACGCGGGGTCCAGCGACACCTCGTGCATCGCCTGGTCCATGCAGGCGAGCCACTGGTCACGCTCCTTGATGCCGATGGGAAACGGCAGGTGCCGCGCCCGCAGGCGCGGGTGGCCGAAGCGGTCGATGTAGTGGTTGGGCCCGCCCAGCCAGCCGCACAAGAACCAGAACAGTTTGTCGCGCGAGCCTTCGAGCGTGGTGGGGTGCAACGCCCGCAGCTCGGCATAGGCCGGCTCGAGCTCCATCAGGTCGTAGAAGCGATCGACCAGCGTGCGCACCGCGGCTTCACCGCCGACCCATTCGAAGGCGGTGGTGGATTGGGAGTTGTCTTCTGAATTCACGAGTCACTGGTCACGAGTCACCAGTCACTATTGTCGAAGAGTCAAAGATCGGTCAGAGATCGATCTTTGCTGCGAGCGCGTTCACGGCCTGAGCCGCGCTGGTGCCCGGCATGGCCTCGAGCAGCAGCACGCGCTTTTGCACGGCCTCCCGCACCGCGGGATCCACCGGCACCTCGCCCATGTACTCGAGCTTGACTGCCTCGCCGATGCTGGGCGCCACGAAACGATCGACCACCTGCTGCAGTTGCTGCGCCACCGAGCGACCTTCGCCCGGGCGCGTGGCCTGGTTCACGGTCAGGTGGATGGCCAGGCGCTTCTGCTGCGTGGCCAGCACCTTGATGGTGGCGTAGGCGTCGGTCAGCGAGGTGGGTTCGGGCGTGGCCACCACCATCACCTCGTCGGCCAGCGACAGTGCATACAGCACCACGTCGGAAATGCCGGCGCCGGTGTCGAGCAGCACGTGGTCGAAACGCGGTGTGACGGTCTTGATGATGTGCAGCAACTGCTCGCGCACCACCGGCGTGAGCTGCGAATACTCCACCAGCCCCGAGCCCGCCAGCAGCACCGAAAAGCCGCCCGGCGCGGGCAGGATGGCCTGCTCCAGCGAGGCCTTGCCGGTAAACACGTCGTGCAGCGTGATCTTGGGGTGCAGGTTCAGCACCACGTCGAGGTTGGCCAGGCCCAGGTCGGCGTCGAGCACCAGCACCCGCTGGCCGCGCCTTGCCAGTGCTGCGGCGAGGTTGGCCGAAAGGAAGGTCTTGCCCACCCCGCCCTTGCCGCTGGTGACGGCAGTGATGCGCGCGCGGCGGCGGCTGGGCGCGAGCGTCGCCGCATCGGCGGGTTCGAGAGCGGGGGCGGGAGTCATTGGAAGTTGTGTTCAGACATGGCGGATCGGGGCCGGCGACAAGGCGAAGAGCAGGCCCTTCTCCTCGGGGCTGACCACCGACACCGGCGGTTGTTCGAGACAGGCGCGGTTTCGGCCTTCGGCCTTGGCGCGATAAAGCTGCTGGTCGGCACGCTCGACCCACAGCTTGGTCGAGGAACGCACCCATTGCGGCGCATAGGCACCGCCCGTGCTGACGGTCACGCGGATCACCTGCCCCGGCGCGATCTCGATCGCACGGTTGGCCACGCGCTTCAAGATGCGCTCGGCCACCGCCTGGCCGAACGCCGGGCGACAGTTGGGCAGGATGGCCGCGAATTCCTCACCACCGATGCGGGCCACGGTGTCCATGGGGCGCATGCACTCGCGCAGTACACCGGCCACGCCTTGCAGCACGCGATCGCCAGCCGCGTGGCCATAGCTGTCGTTGACCTGCTTGAAGTGGTCGATGTCGAGCAGCAGCACCAGGGCCGGCTCGCCCGCGCGCGCCACGCGGTCGATCTCGCTTTCGAGCGTCATCTCGAAGTGGCGGCGGTTCGCGAGGCCCGTGAGCGCATCGCGGCTGGACATGTCGCACAGCGCATCGACCAGCGCCTGCATCCATTCCGGCGAGCCCTCGACCAGCCCTTCCGGCAGCGCCTGCCCGGACTGGCGCAGCAACTGGAGCGCCAGCTCGAGCTTGAGGGCAGGCGCAGGCGTAGAGGAATCGGGAGGCACGATGGAAATGGACTGCTGGGTATGCAATTCAGTCTATCAGCGCCCCCCCCCTCCAAAGGGGGAGAACTGGGCCGCAAACCGCCAACATCTCCGCGTTTTGGGCCCGCTCAAGCTTTCCACACTGGGGCCGATAACCCTGCAGATCGAACCCATCTTCGTCCGCAGCCGCCCGCCCCCAGCCCACCCGCCCACCACCTCCAATGAGCGCCGTGCTGTCCCCCGCCTTCTCCGCCGACCTGCTGGCCGCCACCTCCACGGCGGACCGTGAATTCAGCTTCGACGTCAAGGACTTCGAGCGGGTGCGCACGCTCATCTACCAGCGCGCCGGCATCAGCCTGCATGCGGGCAAGCAGGCCATGGTCTACAGCCGCCTGTCGCGCCGCCTGCGTGAAACCGGCCACCGCTCGTTCAGCGACTACCTGCAGTGGCTGGAGCAGGCGTCCGGCGCTTCGGCCGAGGCCGAGTGGCAGGAGTTCATCAACTGCCTGACCACCAACCTGACTTCGTTCTTCCGTGAAGAACATCACTTCACGATGCTGGCCCAGGCACTGAAGCAGCGCGCCGGCCGGCCGCTGCGCATCTGGTGCAACGCAGCCTCCACCGGCGAAGAGCCCTATTCACTGGCAATGACCGCGGTGGAAGCGCTGAGCCCATCAGCCAACGTGAAGATCCTCGCCAGCGACATCGACACCAAGGTACTGGCCACGGCCAGCCGAGGCGTCTACAGCGCGGACTCGCGCGGCCTGAACATGGAGCGGCTGAAGCAGCATTTCCTGCGCGGCCGCGGCGCCAACGAAGGCAGCATCCGCGTGAAGCCCGAGCTGGCAAGGCTGATCGAGTTCCGCACCTTCAACCTGATGAGCACGCAGTGGTCGCTGGGCGAGCCCTTCGACATCGTGTTCTGCCGCAACGTGATGATCTATTTCGATGCGCCCACTCAGCTGAAGGTGCTGGAGCGCATCCACCGGGTGATGCGCAGCGATGGCTTGTTGTTCGTGGGCCATTCCGAAAATTTCACAGAAGCCAGGCAGCTGTTCAGGCTGCGCGGCAAGACAGTCTACGAACGGGTTTGAGCCTTCATCACCATGCTTGCCACATCTTCCTCGACCCGTACCGCCTCCACACAGTTGCCGGGCCTGCGCCCGGCGCTGTCTCGCATCGACGAGCTCAAGGCCCAGCCGCGCAAGCCCGGCGAAGCCTCATTCTTCTTCTACGAGGCGCACTTCAAGGCCGACGCGGTGAAGGTGCTGCCCGGCGAGTACTTCGTGCACCACGAGGACATCCTCATCATGACCACGCTGGGCTCGTGCATCGCCGCGTGCCTGTGGGACCGTGAACGCCGCATCGGCGGCATGAACCACTTCATGCTGCCCGAAGGCGCGGCCGGCGTCGACTCGGGCCGCTACGGCTCGTATGCGATGGAACTGCTGATCAACGAGCTCATGAAAAAGGGCGCCTCGCGCCTCACGCTCGAAGCCAAGGTGTTCGGCGGCGGCGCGGTGATCAGCGGCATGAACAGCATCAACGTCGGCGAGCGCAACACCGAGTTCGTGCTCGACTACCTGAAGACGGAGCGCATCCCTGTGGTGAGCAAGGACGTGATGGACGTCTACCCACGCAAGGTGTGCTTCTTTCCGGCCAGCGGCAAGGCCATGGTGAAGCGACTGGCGCCCACCAATACCGATGCGCTGGTGGCGCAGGACCGCGCCGCCGCGCAGCGCGCGGTGCCGGCCAGCACGGGCGGCGGCTCCATCGACCTTTTCTGAGCTCACGCCTCGCAAAGACACAAGGAACGGGAGACCTCATGCCTAAGACCCGCGTGGTGGTGGTGGACGACTCGGCGCTGGTGCGCAGCCTGCTCACCGAGATCATCAACCGCCAGCCGGACATGGAGTGCATCGGCGCGGCCAGCGACCCGTTCGTGGCCCGCGAGATGATCCGCAACCTCGACCCGGACGTGATCACGCTCGACGTGGAGATGCCGCGCATGGACGGCATCGACTTCCTGTCGAAGCTGATGCGCCTGCGCCCCATGCCGGTGGTGATGGTCTCGACGCTGACCGAGCGTGGCGCCGACGTGACGCTGCGCGCGCTGGAGCTGGGCGCGGTGGACTTCGTCGCCAAGCCCAAGGTGGGCATCTCCGACGGCTTGCGCTTCCTGGGCCAGGACATCACCGACAAGATCCGCATCGCGGCCAGGGCACAGGTGAAGAAGCTGCCAGCGGCTCCTGCAGCAGCCGCTCCCGGCGCGGCCAAGCCGGCGAGCCCGGTGGCTTCGCTCGGGCGCCTGTCCACCGAGAAGATTCTCTTCATCGGCGCCTCCACCGGCGGCACAGAAGCCACCAAGGAAGTGCTGCGCCAGCTGCCGCCGGACTTTCCGGCGGTGGTGATCACGCAGCACATGCCGCCGGGCTTCACGAAGAGCTATTCGGCGCGGCTGGACGGGCTGTGCCGCATCCGCGTGAAGGAAGCGACCGATGGCGAGCGCATCCTGCCCGGCCATGCCTACATCGCCCCGGGCGGCCAGCACTTGAGCGTGGAGCGCTCGGGCGCCAACTACATCGCCCGCGTGCAGGTGGGCGAGCCGGTGAACCGCCACATGCCCAGCGTGGAGGTGCTGTTCAAGTCGGCGGCACGCGTGGTGGGCCCCAACGCACTGGCCGTCATGCTCACCGGCATGGGCGCCGACGGCGCGAAGGCGATGCGCGAAATGCGCGACGCCGGCGCCTACTGCGTGGCGCAGGACGAAGCCACCTGCGTGGTGTTCGGCATGCCGCGCGAAGCCATCGCCGCGGGCGCCACGCACGAGGTGCTGCCGTTGGGCGACATCGCGCAGCATCTCATCGAGCGGCTGCGCAGCACGGCGGGCACGTCGCTGAGCCGCGTTTGAACCTGCGCGCCGGTCACGCCGGCGCGCTTCGTCCGCCTACCAACGCTCACCGAGCGGGCGGTGTTCCAGCCCGAGCCGCGCTTCATGCAGCCGCTGCAGCTGCGCCTCGCGCCGTGCTTCGGCCTGGGCCAGCAGCCACTCCGGCGCACCGATGTCGCGCAACATCGCTTCGTTCAGGTCTGCCGCGGCGTTGATCTCGCGAGCATCGCGCCGCCGCCGCGCACGTTCGCTCCACCAGCCCTTCAGCGCCAGCCAGCCGTCGGCCATACGTCGCGCGAACGGCCGCGCCAGTGGAACGGGTCGGGGCAATGCAGGCGAAGAACAGTCGTTCATGTCAGGCTCCAGGTCGATCGGGTTGTTGGTAAGCGTAGTTACCCAGTGCCCCGTAGGGAATCGACAAGTTCTGCCTTGGTTGGTCAGTTATTCTTACCAGCATGGCTCGCCTTCCCAGACTCCCCCTGCAGAACCTCGCCGCCTTCCGGGCCGCTGCGCGCCTGCAGAACCTGCGGGCCGCGGCCGAGGAGCTGAACCTCACGCACAGCGCGGTGAGCCAGCAGATCCGCGGGCTGGAAGAACAACTCGGCTTCCCACTGTTTCGCCGACATGGGCGACGCATCGCGCTCAACCCGGCGGGCCTGTCGCTGCTGGAGGGCGTGGAGCACGCGATGGCCCACCTCGACGACGCGGTGCTGCGCGCAATGGCCGCACACGGCAGCCGTGAACTCACGCTGAGGCTGACAACCCTGCCCTCGTTCGCCCAGCATTGGCTGATGCCGCGCATGGGCCGCTGGCGTGAGCGCCACCCCGACACCGCGCTCGAGCTGCACATCTCACATCAGGTGATCGACTTGCATCGCGAGGGCTTCCATGCCGCCATACGCCAGGGGCGCGGCCCATGGGCCGGGCTCGACAACGAGCGCCTCGCGGACTCGCCCTTCGTCGTGGTGGGCACGCCCGCCACGGGCCTGCGCCTGCGCGACGCGCCGGAGTCCGCGCTGGCGGACGAACCGTTGCTGGGCGACGTGGACTGGTGGCAGCAATGGTTCCTGGCTGGTGGCATCCGCAAGCGCCTCGTGCCGGTGGCGGACTTCAACGACATGGGGCTGATGCTGCAGGCCGCCGAACAAGGCCTGGGCATCGCGCTCACGCGCGAACTGCTGGCCGCCGACGCGCTGGCCGAGCGGCGGCTGGTGAAGCTCTCGCCGCGCGCCATCACGATGGAAGGCGTCTACAGCTACCACCTCGCCTACCCACCCGGGCTCAAGACTTGGCCGCCGCTGGCGGCCTTGCGCGAATGGCTGTTCGAAGAAATGGAGCGATCGCGCCGCACGATGGGCGGCAGTGCAGCCTGACCGCTATCGAGGGAGGAACAGCGACTGCAGGTCGCTCAGGAAATCGAAGCCCCGCTCGGTCGGCCATGCGCGTTGCAGGTCGCGCGCCAGCAGTCCCTTGGACTCGGCTTCGTTCAGCGCCCGCTGGATCGCAGTGATGGGCAGCCCGGTGCACTCCGAAAAGCGTGCCAGCTCGAACCCCTCTTTCAGGCGCAGTGCATTGAGCATGTACTCGAACGGCAGATCGGCACTCGCCACCTCGTGTTCGTTCGACACGGCTTCGCCGACGAGCGCCTTTTGCATGTAGGCCACCGGCTCCCGCCAGCGCACCTGCCGCACGATGCGGTGCGCAAAGCTCAGCTTCGAATGTGCGCCGGCCCCAATGCCCAGGTAGTCGCCGAACTGCCAGTAGTTGAGGTTGTGGAGGCAGCGGTGGCCGAGCTTTGCATAAGCCGAGATCTCATAGCGCTCCAACCCTGTTGTCGCGGTGCGCGCGGTGATGCGGTCGAGCATGTCGAACGCGGTGTCGTCGTCCGGCACCTTCGGCGGGTGCTTCGCAAACATCGTGTTCGGCTCGATGGTGAGGTGGTAGACCGAGAGGTGCGGCGGCTCGAACGCCAGCGCCTGCGCGACATCGGCTTCCAGCTCAGCCACGCTCTGGCCCGGCAGGGCATACATGAGGTCGAGGTTGAAGGTCTCGAACGATGCCTGCGCTTCCTCCACTGCAGCAATGGCTTGCGCGCGATCGTGCACGCGGCCCAGCGCCTTGAGCTTTGCATCGTTGAAGCTCTGCACGCCGATCGACAGCCGCGTCACGCCGGCGTCGCGGAAGGCTTTGAAACGCTCACGCTCGAAGGTGCCGGGGTTGGCCTCGAGCGTGATCTCGCAACCCGGCTCCAACGGCAGCCGGGCACGCACGTCGGCCAACAGGCGCTCGATGCTGTCTGGCGAAAAGAGGCTGGGCGTCCCGCCGCCGATGAAGACCGACACGATGCGCCGGCCCCAGATGCCAGGCAGCGCCGCTTCGAGATCGGCACGCAAGGCCTCGAGGTAGCGCGCTTCGGGCGGTTCGCCGCCTTCGCGCCATTCGTGCGAGTTGAAATCGCAGTACGGGCACTTCTGCAGGCACCACGGCAGGTGCACGTACAGCGCCAGCGGCGGCAGGGCAGCGAGGTTCAGCGTGCCGGGGCGCCAGAGCGAGGCGACGGACATGACAGCAGCCTCAGCGCCAGTGCGCCTGCATCAGCCGCAACATCTCGCCCGCGGCCAACGCCCGGTGGCTGTGGCGGTTCTTCGTGTCGGCATCGAGCTCGGCCACGGTGCGCCCAAGTGCCGGGATGAACATCAGCGGGTCGTAGCCGAAGCCACCTTCACCGCGCAGCGCCTCCAGGATCTCGCCCGGCCAGCGGCCCACCGCCACCAGCGGCTCGGGGTCATCCGCATGGCGCACCGCGACGAGCGTGCTGACGAAACGCGCGGAACGCGTTGCGGCGCCCTGCAGGCGTTCGAGCAGCAGGCGGTTGTTGGCAGCGTCCTGCAACGCGCGATGCCGTTCGCGGTCGGCCTCGGTGCGCTCGACGCTTGCGAAATGGGCCGACTGCACGCCCGGCGCGCCGCCGAGCGCATCGACACACAGCCCGGAGTCGTCGGCGATTGCCGCGCCATTGCAAGCCCGCGCTGCATGCCGAGCCTTGGCCAGCGCGTTTTCGATGAAGGTGACGTGAGGCTCGTCGACCTCGGCAATGCCCAGCGCCCCTTGCGTCATCAGCTCATGGCCTGCCGGCCCGAACAGCGCGGCCAGCTCCTTGAGCTTCTTCACGTTGTTGGAAGCGAGCACCAGACGGGTCACGATGCCCCCTCGACCGGTGAGTAAGCTGCCCACTCCACCAAGAAGAACGGGCCTCGCTTGAGGCGGCCCGAGGCGGCGGCCCGCGTCATGGCCGCTCCAGAGCCGCCTTCTGCGCCGCCACGAGCTGCCGGATGCCCGCATCGGCCAGTGCCAGCAGCCGGTCCATCTCGGCACGAGAGAACGGCGTGCCTTCGGCGGTGCCCTGCACTTCGACAAAACCGCCGCTGCCGGTCATCACGACGTTCATGTCGGTATCGCAGTCCACGTCTTCGACGTACTCGAGGTCCAGCACCGGCGTGCCTCCCACGATGCCCACCGACACTGCGGCCACCGCTTCGCGGATCGGGCTGCGCTCGATCTTGCCTTGCGCCAGCAGCCAGCTCACCGCATCGTGCGCCGCCACGTAGGCACCGGTGATGGCAGCGGTGCGCGTGCCGCCGTCGGCCTGGATCACGTCGCAGTCGAGCTGGATCGTGCGCTCGCCCAGCGCCGTCAGGTCGAACACCGCACGCAGCGAACGCCCGATCAGGCGCTGGATCTCCTGCGTGCGCCCGCTTTGCTTGCCGCGCGCCGCTTCGCGGTCGCTGCGCGTGTGGGTCGATCGCGGCAGCATGCCGTACTCGGCCGTCACCCAGCCTTCACCGCTGCCCTTCTTGTGCGGCGGCACTCTTTCTTCGACCGATGCGGTGCACAGCACCTTGGTCTCGCCAAACTCGATCAGCACCGAGCCTTCGGCGTGCTTCGTGTAGCGACGCGTGATGGTGATGGGACGCAAAGCATCCGCGGCACGGCCTCCCGTGCGCTCGAACGTGCTCATGGCACTCCTATCGTCTGAAGATCAGGATTGTTTTTTCTGGCCCGCGTTCTTGGAGGAAGAACGCTGAATGGCCTCGTTGATCTCGCGGATCGACCGCTCGATCTCGGCTTCGTCGAGCTCGTCCGGCTCAGCGCTGCCGCTGCCCACGCTGGCCTGGATGGTGGAGGCGAACACCTCCTCCCCCAGCGATTGCGTGGAAATGCCCCTGCCGGAGTCGAAGTCCTCGGCCGCTTCCCACTCCACCGCCAGCACGGTGACGTTGTCGCTCTTCGGGCCACCGTTGCGCAGGGCCTGCTCCACCAGCTCTGGCACCGAGCTGGAGATCGCATTGGCCGCCACTTGCTGCGTGATGACCTCGTCGCTCACGCTGCCCCACAGGCCGTCGGAACACAGCAGCAGGCGGTCGCCTTCCTGCAGGATCAGCGGGCCGACCGTGTCGACCACCGGCTTGCCGGGGCTGCCCAGGCAGGTGAACAGCACGTTGCGGTTGAAGCGCTCGCCGATGGGCACCACCTGCGCGAGCGTTTCCTGCAGCTCTGAATACGAATGATCGCGCGTGCGGGCGATCAGCTTGTCGCCGCGCACCAGATACAGCCGCGAATCGCCGCAATGCGCCCAGTAGGCCGAGTTGCCTTGGAGCACGCAGGCCACGATGGTGGTGCGAGGCGTGTCGATCAGCGCTTTTTCGGTCGCGTAGCGGATCAGTTGGTGGTGGCCCGCGATGATCGCGTCGTGCAGGAAGCGCATCGGGTCCTTCAGCACGGGCTTGGCATCGCGCTGAAACAGGGCAGCCAGCGTCTGCAGCGCGATCTGCGAAGCCACCTCCCCCTCGGGGTGGCCGCCCATGCCGTCGGCCAGCGCGAAAAGGCCGGAATCCCGCGTGTAGCAATAGCCCATGCGGTCTTCGTTCTTTTCGCGACCGCCTTTGCGGCTGACTTGGTAGACGGAGAACCTCATGGATTACTTTCAGCGGAACTTGGAACTCAGGCTTTGGCGCCGGTTTTGAGGTTCTCGAGCTGCAGTTTCAGTCGTTCACTGAAACTGAGTTTGGTATAGCGCCGCTCGGTCTCGCGCGCCAGTTCTTTTTGCAGCGCAAAAACGCTTTGCGGCCGCGACAGCGGATCGAGCGACATGCACCACTCGGTGACCTCGATCAGGTTGTCGGAATACACGTTGCGCAGGCGCGAAAGGGACAACCCGAGGCGGTCCTTCTCGATGCGCTGCGGCGCATCGTTGGGCGGGTAGCCCTGCATGCAGGCGTAGATGCAGGCGCCAATGGCGTAGATGTCGGTCCAGGGCCCCAGCGTGCCGTCGCGGCGATACATCTCCGGCGCGGCGAAGCCCGGCGTGTACATCGGGCGGATGAAGTTGCCTTCCTTGGACAGCACCTCGCGCGCCGCGCCGAAATCGAGCAGCACCGCCTTGTTGTCGTTGGTGATGAAGATGTTGGCCGGCTTGATGTCCAGGTGCAGCATCTTGTGCTGGTGCACGATGCGCAGGCCGCGCAGGATCTCGTCGAACAGCGAGCGGATGGTGGACTCGCGGAACACCTTGTCACGCTTGAGGTCGCGCGCGGTGACGATGAAGTCCTGCAGGGTGTCGCCCTGCAGGTAGTTCATCACCATGTAGACGGTTTCGTTCTCGCGGAAGAAGTTGAGCACCGAAACGACGCTCGGGTGCGAGATCTGCGCGAGGGAACGGCCTTCCTCGAAGAAGCTCTTGAGGCCGAGGCGGTACAGCGGTTGCTTCTCGGGCTTGACGCGCGGCGTCAGCTCACCGGGGGCTCGCTCGGCCAGCGAAGAAGGCAGGTACTCCTTCAGCGCAATGAGCCGGCGTTCGGAATCTTCGGCGAGGTAGACGACACCAAAGCCACCGGCTGCCAGCTTCTTGATGATCTGGTAACCCCCGACCACCGTGCCTGCTGGCAACGGGGCAGGTTTAGGCTTTGACATAATCGAATTTTGCAATGCGATAAGCTCGATGGCAGTTTACAGCATGACCGGCTACGCGAGCGTAGCCAGCGCCCCCTCCGAAACCGCCGAAGGCGAGCGCGCTTCAAGCGCTAGCGTGACAGTCGAGTTTCGCTCGGTCAACAGCCGTTTCCTCGACTTGGGCTTTCGATTGCCCGACGAGTTTCGTGCCTTGGAGCCGGCTTTCCGTGAATTGATCACAACCGCGTTCCGACGCGGCAAGATCGAATTGCGCCTGACCCCTCGCAGCGAAGTCGAAACCAACTGGCCGCAACCGCAGCCCGAACAGCTCAACACGCTCGCGCGACTCGAAAGCACCGTGCAGGGCTGGCTGCCCAAGGCGGCACCACTGTCTGTTCATGAGACCTTGCAATGGTGCCGGGGCGCGGCGCCTGCAGTGCGCCTGGACGAAGCTGCACTCGAGGCCGCCAGGCGAGGCATCGAAGCTTTGAAAGAAGCTCGTGCTCGCGAAGGCGAACGGCTGGTCGGCATCCTGAATGAGCGCATCAAGCGTCTGCGCGAATTGGCGACACAGGCCGAGCCCTTGCTGCCGCAGGTCGTGGCCAAACAGCAACAACGTTTCCTCGAGCGTTGGAAGGAAGCACTCGACAGCGCGGGCGCCGGCAACAGCGTGCCGGCCGAGGCGCTGCAGGAGCGGGCACTCAATGAAGCTGCGGCCTATGCCATCCGCATCGACGTGGCCGAAGAGCTGTCGCGACTGAACGCCCACCTGGACGAGATCTCGCGCCTGCTCAAGACCGGCGGCGAAGTCGGCAAGCGACTCGACTTCCTGATCCAGGAGCTGCACCGTGAGGCCAACACCTTGGGATCCAAGTCGGCCGCGCTGGAGCTCACGCAAATCTCCGTTGAAATGAAAGTCGCCATCGAGCAGATGCGCGAGCAGGTGCAGAACATTGAATGAGATCATGGGCTTGACGCGTTCCGAGCCCACTTCCAACCCCGGAGTCACCCCTCTCTCTCCAGGTCGCAAATTTACAAATGCGACTCATTCTCATGTAGGATGAGCACCCTGGCGAGGCGCGCTGCCTCGCCTCTCCTTCCCCTGTTAGCCAGCTTCCGGCCAGCCTCAGGTCTGTATCGCCTCGAGGTCCTGCCCATGCCGCCAAGCTGCCAACCCCGCACCCGACGAACCGGCGCCGACGACCACCCTTGCGGCTGCACCGCACTGCAGTGATGAGGAGCGACAGGTTCTGGGCCGCCGTCGAATGGCTGGCCTTCGGCGCCATCGTGGCGGCGATCTACATCTTCGTCCCCGTGTCAGCTTGACCAACGCATCGATGGCGCAGGCCGACAGCACGGCGCCACGCGCCCGCGTCACTCCGCTCGGCCCCTGCCCATTCGATTTCTCTCGACAACAACAAGCAGGAAGTTTCTTGAAGCGCATCCCCCAACCACGTATCCAGTTCCACCCGCGCGCTGCCTTGCTCACCATGGCAGCGGCACTTGCCTGCCAGGCCACACAAGCGCAGAACACAGAGCCGGCCGCGCCCGCCAGCGACGCAACCGCGGAGCTGCCCACCATCCGCGCGACGGCTTCCTCCGAAAGCGAGACGGGGTTTGCCACGCGAAAGGCGAGCCGCGGTGCGACGAAGTCAGACACGACGCTGTACGAAACACCGCAGTCCATCAGCGTGGTCACGCGCGAGCAGCTCGATGCAAAGCAAGCCACCACGCTGACCGATGCACTGCAGGGCGTCGCTGGTGTCGTTTCAGCGCCGCTGGGCCGGCGCGGCTGGGACGACTTCGTGATCCGCGGGCAGGCCGCCAGCGATTCGGTATTCGTCGATGGTTTGCGCAACAGCCTCGCACATTGGGTGGCTCAAGAGGTGTTCGGCGCCGAACGCATCGAGGTGATCAAAGGCCCGGCTGCAGTGAACTTCGGGCAAGTGCTGCCCGGCGGGCTGGTCAACATCGTCAGCAAACGGCCTCGCAGTGAGGCCTTCAATGAAGTCGGCCTGACGCTCGGCAGCTACGACCAGAGGCAAGTCACCGTCGACCTTGGCCGCCCTCTGGACGAGTCCGGCAAGGCAGCATGGCGCATCAACGCGATGGCATCCGACCGCGACGATCCAACCGACTTCGTCTACTTCAAGGACCGCTGGGTGGCCCCGTCGCTGAGCTTGGACTTTGGAGCCGCCACGGACTTCACGATCCTCACGAGCTTCCAGCAACGCGAATACGTGCGCCAGCAAGGCCTCTCCCCGAACGGCACGCTGCGGCCCAACCCTAACGGCGAGCTGCCGCGCAGCTTGTTCATCGGCGAGCCCTCACAGGGCCCGTACGAGTCGGAAGTGAGCCGCATCGGCTACGCACTCGAACATCGCTTTGCTTCCGGATGGGCGCTGCACCAGAACTTCCGCGTGCAGGAGCTCGACATGATCGGCCGGGCCGTGTTTCACAACGGCGCGTTGCTCGCGGACAACCGCACGCAGCGCCGCACGGGGCGCTACCAGGACGCCCACGCACGCACGACGGCGCTGGACACCAACATCGAACGCAGCATCGACTGGGGTGGCATGAAACACTCCGTGATGGCTGGACTCGACCTGTTCAACAACCGGATCCGTTTCGCCAGCACCACTTGCACCGTGCCGGCTCTAGACCTGTATGCGCCGGTGTACGGCATGGCAGTTGCGTGTCCGGCAACACCGAACGCAGACGACACCACGAGCACCGATTTCGCCGGCATCTACGTGCGTGACCGGGTCGAACTCGCGAAAGGGCTGAACTTGAGCCTGGCCGCGCGTCACGACCGCACACGCAGCAAAGTGACCAACCACCTGAAGGGCACGCAGGCCAGGGAAACCGACCGCAAGTCCACCGGCAGTGCAGCCCTGATGTACGAGGCAATGCCCGGCGTTGCGCCCTATGCAAGCGTGGCCACCTCGTTCTTCCCTGTGGCGGGATCGAACTTCGAGGGTCAACGCTTCAAACCCGAAAACGGCCACCAGGCAGAGCTGGGCGTCAAGCTGCAGGGAGCCGGTGGCCGCTTGCAGGGAGCCATAGCGCTGTACGACCTGACGCGGCGCAACGTGCTGGCATCGGACCCGGACCCCACGCATGCGGGCTACAGCGTCCAAGTCGGCGAACAGCGCACCAAGGGTCTTGAAACCGAAGTTTCCGCAGACCTGCCTGCGGGCTGGAACTTCACGGCCACGGCGACCTTCACACCCTTCGCCAAGATCACCGACGACTCCGTCGCATCCAGAGTCGGCCGGCGCCTGGACGACGTCCCACGCCGCGCTGCCAGCGTGTTCGTGCGACGCACCTTCCAGACCGGTGCGCTGCGCGGCTGGTCGCTCGGCGCCGGGTTGCGCCACGAGAGCGACAAGGTGGGCTACTCCTACGACTACACGATTCCGGAATACACCGTCGTGGACGCCAGCGTCGGCTATGTCACGGACGGCTGGCGTGCCAATCTCGTCGTCAAGAATCTGCTGGACAAGGACTACTACCCCGGAGGCTTGAACAACAACGTCGTGCCATTGGGTGACCCGCGGCAGGTAGCGCTCAACGTGGTGTTCGACTTCTGATGGCCCTCAGCCATCGCGGGCGGGCAGCCTGCAATGTCGGGGGGCACCCGTCTCGAATACGTGCAAGCCGCACTGGCAACGCACGCTGCGTGGCATATCGTTCACCGATCGCCAACAACACCGCAGGAGACCGCCGTGGCCGACACGACCCTCAAGGAAAGCGCACTCGAATATCACCGTTACCCCACGGCGGGCAAGATTTCGGTGATGCCCACCAAGGCAATGGCCACGCAGCGCGACCTCGCGCTGGCCTATTCACCAGGTGTGGCAGAGGCGTGCCTGGCCATCGTCGAAGACCCGCGCGAGGCCGGCAACCTGACCGCGCGCAGCAACCTCGTGGCGGTGATCACCAACGGCACGGCCGTGCTCGGGCTGGGCAACATCGGCCCGCTGGCCGGCAAGCCGGTGATGGAAGGCAAGGGGTGTCTGTTCAAGAAGTTCGCCGGCATCGACGTGTTCGACATCGAACTGGCTGAAAACGACCCCGATGCGCTGATCGAAACCATCGCTCGCATGGAGCCGACGTTTGGCGGCATCAACCTCGAGGACATCAAGGCGCCCGAGTGCTTCTACATCGAGCAGAAGCTGCGCGAGCGCATGAAGATCCCTGTCTTCCACGACGATCAGCACGGCACCGCGATCGTCGCCGCCGCTGCGCTGCTCAACGCGTTGCAGCACGTGGGCAAGAACATCTCCGAAGTGAAGCTCGTCGCCTCGGGCGCGGGCGCCGCAGCACTGGCCTGCCTCGACCTCGCGGTGAGCCTGGGCCTCAAGCGCGAGAACGTGACCATCTGCGACGGCAAGGGCGTGGTCTACGTCGGCCGCGAGAACGTCGACGTCAACAAGGCCCGCTATGCACGCGACACCGATGCCCGCACGCTGGGCGATGCGATGCCGGGAGCCGACGTCTTCCTGGGCCTGTCGGCCGCGGGGGTGCTTAAGCCCGAGATGGTGAAGACCATGGCGTGCGACCCGATCATCCTCGCGATGGCGAACCCGACGCCGGAGATCATGCCGGAGGAGGCCCTTGAGGTACGGCCCGACGCCATCATCGGCACGGGCCGCTCCGATTACCCGAACCAGGTCAACAACGTCCTGTGCTTCCCGTTCATCTTTCGCGGCGCGCTCGATGTGGGAGCGACGACCATCAACGAGGAGATGAAGCTGGCCGCCGTGCGCGCCATCGCGGAGCTGGCGCATGCCGAAATTCCCGAGGTGGTGGCTCAGGCCTACGGTGCGGCGGGGCTGCGCTTCGGTGCGCAGTACCTGATCCCCAAGCCCTTCGACCCGCGACTGATCGAGGTGGTGGCGCCGGCCGTGGCCAAGGCCGCAATGGACAGCGGCGTGGCCACGCGGCCGATCGACGACATGGCGGCCTATCGGCAAAAGCTCAGCCAGTTCGTCTACCAATCGGGCAGCAGCATGCAACCGCTGTTCGCTGCGGCCAAACGCTCGCCCAAGAGCGTGGTGTATGCCGAAGGGGAAGACGAGCGCGTGCTGCGCGCGGCGCAGGTGGTGGTGGACGAAGGCATTGCACGGCCGCTGCTGGTGGGCCGGCCGGAAGTGATTGCCGAGCGCATCGAGCAGTTCGGGCTGCGGCTGAAGCCCGGCAGCAACTGTGAATGCATCAACCTCGCCGACCCGAACGTCTATCACGAGCCGGCTGAGGCCTACTACCAGATGAAGCGCCGCGACGGCGTGTCGCAGGCACTTGCACGCACCGAGATGCGCAGCCGAGCCACGCTGTTCGCCGCGATGATGGTGCACAGGGGTGAGGCGCAGGCCATGCTGTGCGGCACCTTCGGCCGCTACCTCGACCACCTGGCCCACGTACGCGACGTGATCGGCCTGCGCCCGGGCACCAACACGCTGGCAGCCATGCAGATGCTGATCCTGCCCGGGCGGCAGTTGTTCATCTGCGATACCCACGTCAACCGCGACCCGACCGCAGAGCAGGTGGCCGACATCGCGCTGATGGCTGCGGCCGAAGTGCGCCGCTTCGGCATCACGCCCAGCGTGGCCCTGCTGTCGCATTCGAACTTCGGCAGCTCCGACGCGCCCGAAGCCAGGAAGATGCGTCAGGCGTTGGCCATCGTGCGGCGGCTCGACCCTATGCTGGCCGTTGAAGGCGAAATGCAGGGCGACGCGGCACTGTCCAAGCCCATTCTCGACCGCGAGTTCCCCGAATCGGGCCTGAGCTCCGAGGCCAACGTGCTGGTCATGCCCAATATCGACGCGGCCAACATCTCCTACAACCTGCTGAGGGTGACGGCCGGCGGAGGCATCACGGTGGGCGGCATCCTGCTGGGCGCGGCCAAAGCCGTGCACATCCTGACGCCGGCTTCGACCGTGCGGCGCATCGTCAACATGACTGCGCTGGCCGTGGCAGGCGCCACGAATTGACGGGGCAGCCGGCGAGCCCTGCATAGTAGGATCGCTGGCGATGGAATACCCCGGCAATCTCTTCGTGGTGGCGGCTCCCAGCGGAGCCGGCAAGTCGAGCTTGGTGAAGGCCCTGCTGGAGCTCGACGCCAAGCTGATGGTGTCGATCTCGCACACGACCCGCCCGCCGCGCGGCCAGGAACAGCACGGCCGCGAATACTGGTTCGTCAGCGAACCCGAATTCCGGCAGATGATCGAGGCCGGTGCGTTCTTCGAGTGGGCCGAGGTCCACGGCAACCTCTACGGCACTTCGCGCAAGGCCATCGAAGAGCGCATGGCTGCCGGCGAAGACGTGGTGCTAGAGATCGACTGGCAAGGTGCGCTGCAGATCAAGAAGTTGTTCCCGAACGCGGTGCTGATCTTCATCCTGCCGCCCAGCTACGAAGAATTGCGCCAGCGGCTGCGCCGCCGTGGTGAAGACCAACCCGAGGTGATCGAGCAGCGGATGGTCAATGCGCGCGAAGAGGTGGCCCAGGCCCGCAACTTCGACTACATCGTCGTCAACGCGCTGTTCGAAACCGCTCTTTTCGACCTCAAAGCCATCGTCCACGCGCAGCGGCTAAAATACGCGGCTCAGCGCCGCAGCAAGCCCAGCGTGTTTGGCGCTCTCGATCTCACCTGATCTGCCCATTTGGAGCCCAGAACATGGCCCGCATCACCGTCGAAGACTGCCTGCAAAAGATCCCCAACCGCTTCCAGCTGGTGCTGGCCGCCACCTATCGCGCCCGCATGCTGAGCCAGGGCCACGCCCCGAAGGTCGAAACCAAGAACAAGCCCGGCGTGACTGCCCTGCGCGAAATCGCGGAAGGCCACGTGGGCGTCGAAATGCTGCGCAAGGTGCCGATCTGAGCCGCGCCGCTCTTCCCTGATTGCCGAAACGGCCCGCCCTGGCGGGCCGTTTCTCATGGTGCCGACGTGAAGACCGTCATGTGACACCTCAATGACGCACTGCGGCAATCCGCTATAAAGTGACCGAATGACTCCGCCGCGCGCCGACACCGCCGTTGCCCGCAAGAAGCCGACCGCCCCCCGGGTGGCGCCCGCGGTCGTTCATGCGCAGGCCGAAGACGCCGCCGCGGCCTCGTTCGCCGCCCTCACCCACAAGCTCGACTACCTCGACGACGGCGAGATCAAGCGGGTCCGCGAGGCCTACAAGTTCGCCGACGAAGCCCACCTGGGCCAGTTCCGCGC